>NZ_JAYLVW010000001.1:0-619836 GCF_035818715.1 Nocardiopsis sp. LDBS1602
GGCGTTGATCCTGGTCTCCCACGACCTGGCCGTGGTGGCCGGTTCCGTGGACGAGGTCGTCGTCATGCGCCACGGCCAGGCCGTCGAACGCGGCGACGTGCGCCGAGTCCTCTCCCACCCCGAGCACCCCTACACGCAGGCGCTGCTGGACGCGGTCCCGCGCGTGGAGGTCTCCCGGGCCCAGCGCCGCGCCCAGGACCGCGCCGACCGTGCCCGTAAGGCCCGTGAGGAGAAGGGAGAGGCCACGGCGGCGACGGAGGCGCGTGCGGGTTCGGAGGAGGGGTTCGACGCGTTCACGCCGCCCTCGCGGAGCCGTGACGAGGAACCCCTGCTGCGGGTGCGCGACGTCTCGCAGAGTTTCAAGGTCCGGGGTGGTCTGTGGGGTCGTTCGACGGACTTCTGGGCGGTCAAGGGGGTCAGTTTCGATCTGTACAAGGGTGAGACCCTGGGCGTGGTCGGCGAGTCCGGGTCGGGCAAGAGCACGCTCTCGCGCATGATCATGCGGCTGCTGGAGCCCACCGAGGGCACCGTGGAGTTCGAGGGCCAGGACATCACCCACCTGTCCGACCGCCGCATGCGTCCTCTGCGCAACGAGGTGCAGATGGTGTTCCAGAACCCCTACTCCTCGCTCAACCCGCGTCTGACCATCGGCCAGAGCATCGGCACCGCCCTGAAGGTCCAGGGCGAGCGCGATGGCAGGCGCAACCGGGTCCGGGTCCAGGAACTGTTGGAGCGGGTCGGGCTCGAACCCGATCACTACAACCGGTTCCCGCACGCGTTCTCGGGTGGTCAGCGGCAGCGGATCGCGATCGCCCGGGCGTTGATCCTCAAGCCGAAGCTGATCATCTGCGACGAGCCGGTCTCGGCGCTGGACGTGTCCACGCAGGACCAGGTGCTGCGGCTGCTGTCGGAGTTGCAGGACGACTTCGGTCTGACCTACATCTTCGTGGCCCACGACCTGGCGGTGGTGCGCCAGGTCAGCGACCGGGTCGCGGTGATGCGCAAGGGCGAGGTCGTCGAGATGGGCGACAGCGACGGCATCTACGAGAACCCGCGGAGCGACTACACCCGTCGACTCCTCACCGCGGCCCCGGTCCTGGACCCGGACGAGGCCCGCCGCCTGCGCGCGGAACGGGCCCGGGCCGGGACCGAGGGCTGAAGGGGGACGTCAGGAGGTCGCCCCGCGAAGGAGCGCGCGCAGCCCGAAACGGAAACGGGACAGGGCCTCGTCCTCGCTCGGGGCGTCCTCACGGCCCGCGTGACGCACCTGATGTCCCACGGACCCCAGGCAATATCCCAAGAGCGCGTCCCGGGTCGCGGCCACGTCCCCTCCGGTCAGGCCCGCGTCGAGAAGGGCGCCGTCCAGGAGGGCGACGGTCCTGCGTTCGGCGAGGGTGCGCGGGGCGCGGTGCATGAGCAGGGACAGCGCGCCCGAATAGGTCAGCAGTCGGGCGCGGTACCCCTCGGCCCACAGGGTGATCCTCTGTTCCCAGGGGAGTTCCTCGATCCTCTCGACGTCCTCCTCCGAGGTGCCCGCGGCCGGGAGCTCCTCGTCCTCGGGGCCCTCGTCCTCGGAGAGGCCGTTGACCACGCGCGCGGTGGTGACATAGGCGGCGATGGCGTTGAAGAGCTGCTCCTTCCCCTTCGGGAAGTGGTGGTAGACGGCCATGGCCTCCACCTCCAGGGCGTCGCCCAGCCGCCGCATGGACAGGCCGCCCAGCCCACGCCCTTCGATGATGTGCAGGGCCTCCACGATGATGCGTTCACGGTTGAGTCCCGCGTTGTTCCTGCTTCGCATGGGTCCTTCCAAGGGGAGGGGCTGGATCTACTAAGTAAGGTGACAGTTCCACGCGGAGAACACCACCATCGACCCGCCCCACCAAGGCTCGGATCTCCCTAAGGTGTCGATCTCGGCGGAGGGAGGAAAGTGATCCCCGTCATGTCTAGAGTGGCCCCACACGGCTGATGTGACGACCGAAGGAGAACGCGATGGGAGTCGCCAAGGAGACCAGGGCCCGGGCCGAGGAGAGGCTCGCGCACGACCGGGAGGCGGCCGACCGTCTTCCCGGGCTCCTCGCGGAGGTGGCGGCCGCCGAGGACGCCCTGGACGCCGCCCGGGACGGAGGCGCCCCGGCGGAGGAACTCCACGAACTCGGGGTGGCTCTGGACACGCTGCTCACCGAGGCCATGCGCGCCGCCTACGCCCACGAGCGGGTCCTGGTCGGCCCGAAGGGCTACATGGACCGGATCCAGCGCCGTAAGCGCCTGGCCCACCCCCGGGTCAAGCAGGCGACCGGTGTCGCCGAGCGTCTGCTGACCGCGCGGGAGACCCACCGCCTGCACGGCATCCAGGGAGTGCCCCGTCCCGTGGCCTGATCACCGGTGACACGAGCCCCACGACCCGCGGTCGTGGGGCTCGTCCGTCGTGGACACGCCCTAGGGGCGAACGGCGGACGATAGGTTGGTGAGGCGTCCGGATCGATTCCGGAGCGTAGACAGGCGAGCCACGTAGGGAGCGAAGAAGGGCATGGCGGAGTTCATCCGCATCGATCCAACGTCGAAGGTACCGCCCTACGAACAGATCAGGGCTCTGGTCGCGATCGCGGCGGCCAACGGCGAGCTGCCGGTCGGCTACCGGCTGCCGACCGTCCGGGCCCTGGCGGGCCGGCTCTCGGTGGCGGTGAACACCGTCGCCCGCGCCTACCGTGAGCTCGAACAGGCCGGGGTGGTGGAGACCCGAGGGCGCTCGGGGACCTTCATCGCCGCGGCGGGCGACGACCAACGCGCCGAGGCCCTGGCCTCGGCCAGAGAGTACGCCGAGGTCATCAACCGGGTGGGGTTGGACCACGAGGAGGCCGTCGAGATCCTGCGGGCCGCGCTGGAGGGATGACCCCGCCGGCCACGGGCCCCTTCCGCGGACGGACCCCCGGACGCGGGAGGGGCCTCGTCGGTTCCCTCCCACGTCGAAGTCGGCCTCAAGTGGCCGGCTGTGACTCCGGTGATCCGAGAGGTCGATCCGTCCCGTTATGGTCGGAGGGCCGTCTCCTCGGCGGCTTCGAACGACAACCCCAAGGAGGCTCCGATGAGCAGGAGATCCGGCGGAGGACGTTCGTCGGGCGGACGTTCCGGCGGAGGACGATCGGGTGGCGGGCGATCGGGTGGCGGCGCCTCCCGGAAGGGTGGAGGTTTCTCCTCGCGCGGTGGTGGGCGTGGTGGTTCCTCCCGGTCGGGCGGCTTCTCCTCCGGGGGCGGCGCGTCCCGCCCCGGTGGCGGTTTCAACTCGCGGAGCGGACGCCCCGCGCGGTCCTCCGGAAGGTCGAGGGGGACGGGGCGCTCGTACGTTCCCCCGTCCTCGTCGGGACGCCGGAACCGTTACCACCACCAGGAACACCGGCATCACTACCACGACGGTCCCCGCTTCTCCCCGCGCACCGGGGGAGTGGGCGCGGTCCTGGGCTGTGTCTTCGTCGCGGCGATCGTCGTCATCGCGGGAGTGTTCGGGCTCTTCGCCCTCTTCCTCCTCTGATCCCCCGTCCCCATCTTTCTTCCCCTTCCCCTCTCCGGCCCCAGGGCCGTCCCCCTGTAGAACCACGAGAAGGAACGAGCTTCACCCGTGTCCCACCCTCGAACCCCCGCCCGTGCCCTCGCCCTCACCGCGGGCGCGCTGGCGCTTCCCCTGCTGCTGACCGCCTGTTCCGGGAACAAGGCCGAGATCGAGGCGGCCTGCGCCGACATCCAGAGCAACATCAGCGCCGTCGACATGGCGGCCTCCAGCATCGAGCAGGACCTGCTGGTGGACGGCGTGCCCTACCAGGACCAGCACGCCGAGGAACTGGAGGCCCACCTGGCGGACGTGGAACGTCTGGAGGAGGCGGCCAGGGGGAGTCTGGAGGCCGACGCCGCCGAGCGCGCGGACGCCGTCTACGCGATCCTCGACGAGCTGGACCAAGGCGACGAGGCCGGTCTGGCCGACGCCCTGACCTGGACCGCCGACACCCACGACACGATCCTGGCGGCCTGCGGCTTCTGAGGACGACGAGAAGGCGGGGCGGGACCGACATCGGTCCCGCCCCGCCTTCTCGCGTGTGGCCGGGGGAGGGGCTCTCAGCGACGCAGCCCCGTGATCGAGACCAGGTAGAAGACGATCAGCCCCAGCCAGGTGACGAACACGCCGCCCACCCCGATCATCGCGGCGGACATGGCGGTCAGGGGGATGCTGACGCCCAGGCACACCAGTGACAGGACCATCCGCACGTTGTTGGAGGGCAGCCCTCGACGGCCCCGATCCTCGCCCATACGGCGTTCCACATGGTGTCGGACGCGCTCGTCGATGGAATCGTCGACACGTTCGACGAGGGAGGCGGCGATCGCGTCGTCGTACTCGGGGCCCAGCTCACGGCCCGCGCGCAGGGCGGCGGCGATCTCGTCCCTGTTGGTACCGGGATCTTTGGTCATCGGACCATCATTCCACCGGAATCCGGGCAAGGGGGAGGCCTTCGGCGGAACCCGGGGGAAGATCGGGGGGAACCCCGATACGGGAGGGCGCACGAGGGCGCTCCGAAGACGACGGAGCCGCCCTCCCGAGGGAGAGCGGCTCCGAACGCGTCGTACTCTTCTAGCTGGCGAAGTCCAGCAGCTGCTGGGCCCGGCTCGGGTGACGCAGCTTGGACAGCGACTGCTTCTCCAGCTGCCGGATCCGCTCGCGGGTCAGCCCCAGGTGCTTGCCGATCTCGTCCAGGGTGCGCGGACGCCCGTCCATCAGTCCGAACCGCAGCGACATGATGGTCGCCTCGCGCGGCTCCAGGTCGGACAGCGCGTTACGGAGCTGGTCCGCCATGAGCTGACGGTCGACCACCTCGGAGGCCTCCGAGGCGTCCACGTCCTCGATCAGGTCGCCGATACGGGTCTCGCCGTCCTCGCCGATCGTCGAGTCGAGGCTGATGGGCTGACGGGTGACCCGCAGCAGCTCCTCGATCTGGGCCGGGGTCTTGTCCAGCTCCAGCGCCAGCTCCTCCGGCGTGGGCTCACGGCCCAGCGCCTGGTGCATGTCGCGCTCCAGCCTGCTCACCTTGCTGAGCAGCTCCAGCACGTGCACGGGGAGACGGATGGTGCGCGCGGAGTCGGCGAACCCTCGCTGGATGGCCTGACGGATCCACCACATGGCGTATGTGGAGAACTTGAAGCCCTTGGTGTAGTCGAACTTCTCGACCGCGCGGATCAGCCCCAGGTTGCCCTCCTGGACCACGTCCAGCAGGGACATCCCCCGGTCGCTGTACTTCTTGGCCACGGACACGACCAGGCGGAGGTTGGCCTCCAGCATGTGGGACTTGGCCTTGCGACCGTCCTCGGCCACCCACTCGAGCTCCTCGCGCTCGACGTCGGCCATGGGGACGGACTCGTCGATCTCGCCGTGCAGACCCAGGCGGTACTCGGCGTAGAGTCCGGCCTCCACACGCTTGGCCAGGTCGACCTCCTGCTCGGCGGTGAGCAGCTGGCGACGTCCGATCGCCTTGAGGTAGGTGTGGACCGAGTCGCCCATGGCGGGTGACTGGTCGTCGAGGTCGGCCTCACCGGTCTCCGGGTCGGTGGTGGCCTGGGTGGTCTCGGTCTTTTTGGTGCGGCGCGTGGAGCGGGCCTTCCTCCGTGGGGAGGCGGTTTTCTTGCGCGTCGCGACCTTGCCGGATGCGGCCTTGGGTGCCTCGTCGGTGTCGGGCACCGTCGCGATGAGAGTGTTTTCCAGCACGTCGTCCTCGGCGTCAGGGTCGGCCACCTTCGCGGAATCCTCGCCCCCGTCGGCGAGTCGGACCCCGTTCTCGGTGAGTTCACGCAGGATGGAGCGGCCGTCACTGGAGGTGACTCCGGCCGCGGTGAGAGCGGTACGTAGTTCGGGGAGGGACAGATGTCCCTGAGCACGTCCCTGGGCGAGCAGGTCGGACAGGGCCGCGTGGGCCTCGGGGGCCGGGTTCTGAGCGGTTCCGTCGTCGGCCTCGACCGTTCGGCCGGAGGCCGCCAGGGTAGTGCTCGTCATCGGGGCACCTCCCTCCCTTCCAAGACGTGTGGCACGTGGCGGAGGGTCACCGCCGGCTGGACGCGCCAATATGTCCAACGTGTCGGCGAGTCAAATGTTCCCTGTCTCGATTGGATATCGGAGAGGGTGGCATAGATCACTGCTCCGTGAGTGGCGGTGAGCGGGGTCGTGCGGGTAGAGGAGACGACTCCGCGCCGGTGTTCCGAACGTTCGACCCGAGGCCGCCCGGGCGTTCGAGAGGCCGCGCGTACGTGGACGGGTGGAACCATGACTGTCGCCAACTGCGGACCTCCTCTGGGCGGGGGCCGAAGGAACCGGGTACTCGGGTAGACGTCAGGGAGCTTTGGGAAGTTCCCCGCCTTTTCGGACCGGTCCGGGAGCGACCGTGGTCGAAAGGAGGCCGGGGGCGTGTTCGGCCCCCGGACGGTCCCGTGTCGGCGGGTGTTCGCGCCATCGGGAACGACACCCGCCGCGGCCAGGGTCCCATGGGTTCGGTCCACACCGGTAACCCCGCTTCGTCCGGGCCGTTATCGAGAGCCCGGGAGAGGGGGACGGCAGGCCCTTCCCCGAGGACGAACACGAGGTGGTGGAGGGACGGACCTCTCAGGAGGAGGCGCGAAGAGAGAGCAGATCCGGTTTTCCGGAGGCGAGCATCGGAAGCTCCGGACGCAGGTCCAACTCCCGCGGCGCCGCGTAGGAGGGCAGGTGCGCGCGCACCATGTCCCGCAGCTCGGTCAACACCGGCGGGTCGGCGGGGTCCACGGGGACCACGACGGCGCTGACCCGCTCGCCCCACTCCGGGTCGGGGCGACCCACGACCACGACCTCGGCCACCTTCGGATGCCCCGACAGGATCTCGGAGACCGGCCCCGGCACGACCTTGTGGCCGCCGGTGTTGATCACCTCGTCCATCCGGCCCAGGATCCGCAGCCGCCCCTCCTCGTCGAGCCGCCCCAGGTCGTTGGTGCGCAGAAGACGCGGACCGGAGGAACCGTCGCTCAGAGCGCCGGGATCCGGGGCCACGCCCGGAGGCAGGCGGTAGTCGGTGAGCAGGGTGGGGCCGCCGATCAGGACACGGCCGGGCTCACCGGGTGTCTCGGAGTCGACCTGGATCCGTACACCGTCCAAGGGGACGCCGTCGTAGACGCAACCACCACAGGTCTCGCTCATGCCGTAGGTGGTGAACACACGCCCGCCCGCCGAACGGGCCCGCTCCAACAGCTCCGGTTCGGCCGCCGCTCCGCCCAGCAGGATCGCCCCGAGACCGGACAGGTCGACACCGGCGGACAGAAGCCTGCGCAACTGGGTGGGGACCAGGGAGACATGGGTGGGGGAGGCCTCGACGAGGCCGGGGAAGGTGTCGGTGTCGAAACGCGCGTGCACCGCCTCCGTCCCCCCGACCAGGGCCCGGACCATGACCTGGATCCCGGAGATGTGACCGGCCGGAAGGACGCACAACCAGGTGTCCCCGTCCTTCGCGCCGATCCGGTCCAGGGAGGCGCGCGCCGAGGCGGTGAGGGCCCCGGCCGACAGCTCCACCCCCTTGGGCGTGCCGGTGGACCCGGAGGTGGTGACGACCAGCGCGGCGTCGTCGCCCACGGGAAGGGCGTCGGCGAGCGGGACCACACCGTCCGGAGTGCGCAGGGAGGAGGGACGCATCGCCTCCAGGAGCCCTCGGACCCGGGCGTCGGGGGTGCCGTCGGGGATCGGCAGCAGAGCCGGCCCCGTGCCCTCCAGGGCCTCGGCGAGCAGGCGGTTCAGAGCCTTCGGGGACATACCGCGTACCGCCTGAAGGGGACGCGCTCCTTCGAGGGAGGAAGAGGAAGGGGACCGGTGTTCACTCGCTGCTGCTGCCACGGTGCCCCAGGGTACGCCCGGTGGAAGGATGACGGATCCGCCGCGTGACGACGCGTCGCGCGTGACCGAGACCCTTCGGGTCGGGCCGCGCGACGTCCGAGGGTCGGGCGCGTGCCGTTGGTCCCGGCCCGCCTGGCAGAATGCGTAGGGTCGACACTTGGACGCGGAGGTCTTCGGGCCGTTTCGTGTCCGGGTCGTCCCCTGAAGTCCGCGTGAGGAGAAGTAGTAGCCGTGAGCAGCGTGATCGACTGGCAGCGGTCGGGCGAGTATTCCGACATCATCTACGAGACCGCGGAGGGCATCGCCAAGATCAC
The DNA here is from genome assembly GCF_035818715.1 of Nocardiopsis sp. LDBS1602. Taxonomy (NCBI): domain Bacteria; kingdom Bacillati; phylum Actinomycetota; class Actinomycetes; order Streptosporangiales; family Nocardiopsidaceae; genus Nocardiopsis; species Nocardiopsis sp. LDBS1602. Next base: position 8,200 of record NZ_JAYLVW010000001.1, read on the forward strand.
GATCAATCGCCCTGAGCGGCACAACGCCTTCCGGCCGCAGACCCTGTTCGAACTCCAGCAGGCGTTCAACATCGCGCGCGATGACTCCGAGGTCGGTGTGATCATCTTCACCGGCGCCGGTGACCAGGCGTTCTGCTCCGGTGGCGACCAGAAGATCCGTGGCGACGACGGCTACATCGGCGACGACGCCGTGGCCCGTCAGGGCATCGGCCGCCTCAACGTCCTCGACCTCCAGGTGCAGATCCGTCGCCTGCCCAAGCCCGTGATCTGCATGGTCGCCGGCTGGTCCATCGGCGGCGGCAACGTCCTCCAGGTCTGCTGCGACCTGACGATCGCGGCCGACAACGCCAAGTTCGGCCAGACCGGCCCCAAGGTCGGCTCCTTCGACGGCGGCTACGGCTCCTGGCTGCTGGCCGAGACCGTCGGCCTGAAGAAGGCCCGCGAGATCTGGTACCTGTGCCGCCAGTACAGCGCTCAGGAGGCGCTGGACATGGGCATGATCAACACCGTGGTGCCCCTGGCCGACCTGGAGAAGGAGACCGTCCAGTGGGCGCGTGAGCTCCTGGAGAAGTCGCCGCTGGCGCTGCGCATGCTCAAGGGCGCGATCAACTCCGTCAGCGACGGGGCCGCCGGCATGCAGCAGTTCGCCGGTGACGCCACCATGCTCTACTACATGAGCGAGGAGGCCCAGGAGGGGCGGGACGCCTTCAAGGAGAAGCGTCGTCCGGAGTTCGACAAGTTCCCGCGTCGCCCGTGACCGCCGAGGAACGCCTCGACCCGGAGCGGGGGTCCGCCGAGGGGCGGGCCTTCGCGATCGGCCTGCGCAACCGCTTCCGCGGCATCACCGTGCGCGAGGGGCTGCTGGTGCGCGGTCCCGCCGGGTGGGGCGAGTTCTCGCCCTTCGCCGAGTACGGTCCGCGCGAGTCCTCCCGCTGGTGGGCCGCCTGTCTTGAGGCGGCCCACCAGGGGTGGCCGGAACCGCTGCGCGAGCGGATCCCGGTCAACGTCACCGTGCCCGCCGTCGGCCCCGAACGGGCCACCGAGATCGTGGCCTCCGGGGGATGCGCCACGGCCAAGGTCAAGGTCGCCGAGAAGGGCCGGGACTGGCGTGAGGACGTCGACCGGGTCGAGGCCGTGCGTGCCGTGATCGGTCCCGAGGGTCGGATCCGGGTCGACGCCAACGGCGCCTGGGACGTGGACACCGCGGTGCGGATGATCCGCGAACTCGACCGGTTCGACCTGGAGTACGTCGAGCAGCCCTCCGCGACCCTGGAGGAACTGGGCGAGGTCCGCCGACGCGTGGACGTCCCGGTGGCCGCCGACGAGTCGATCCGGCGCGCCGAGGATCCGCTGAGGGTGCGCGCGGCCGAGGCCGCCGACGTCGTCGTGCTCAAGGTGCAGCCTCTGGGCGGCGTACGCGCCGCCCTCCGGGTGGCCGAGGCCTGCGGACTCCCGGTCGTGGTCTCCAGCGCCGTGGAGAGCTCCGTGGGCCTGGCGGCGGGCGTGGCCCTGGCCGCCGCGCTGCCGGAGCTCCCCTACGCCTGCGGGCTCGCGACCATGCAGATGCTGACCGCCGACGTGGCGGCGGAACCGCTGACCCCGGTCGACGGATATCTGCCGGTCCGACGGGTCGAGGTCGACGAGCGTTCCCTGGAGGCGGTCGAGATCGACGCCGCCCCCTGGCTCGCGCGCGCCGCGGCCGCGGCGGAGGCCGCGAACGCCTGAGACGGCGCTCGGGGCGGCCCGCCCGAACCGTGACGACGATCATGGCCCGTGGCGGGATGAGACGGGATGGGCAAGAGATCACAACCCCGTTCGGTCGCCGATGACGACCGAACGGGGTTCACTGGAGGGGGGCTTCGGTGTCTCGCGCGCGTTCTGGAGCGCGGCCGCCGGAGCGAGGAGGCGTCGTGCGATGCGGTGGGGCCGCACGGCGATACTTGGTGAACACCGTGACGAACGAAAGACTCTGGATGAATCCGTCTACCGCCCTGGCGCGGGTCCTCGTCGACGAACTGGCCCGCTGCGGGCTGGCCGAGGCCGTCATCGCGCCCGGGTCGCGCTCGACCCCCCTGGCGCTGGCCTTGGTCGCACACCCCGGGATCCGGGTCCATGTGCGGGTGGACGAGCGATCCGCCTCCTTCCTCGCCCTGGGCATGGCCCGGGTCTCCCGCCGCCCGGTGGCGATCGTGTGCACCTCCGGCACCGCCGCCGCCAATTTCCATCCGGCCGTGATGGAGGCCGACGAGAGCGGGGTGCCCCTGCTGGTCCTGACCGCGGACCGGCCCCCGGAACTGCGCCGTACCGGCGCCAATCAGACCGTCGACCAGATCGGTCTCTACGGCGGGGCCGTGCGCATGTTCGCCGAGGTCGGCACCCCCGACCCCGCTCCGGGGATGGTCGCCTACTGGCGCTCCCTGGTCTGCCGCGCCTGGGGTTCGGCGCTGGGCGGGCGCCCCGGACCGGTCCATCTCAACGTGGCCTTCCGCGACCCCCTCACCCCCGACCAGTCCTCCGGCGACGGCCCCGAATGGACGGCGCCCCTGGACGGGCGGTCCGACGGCGGCCCGTGGATCGGACGCCCCGGACCCCGTTCCGAACCCGCCCCCTACCGTCTTCCCCTCGTGGAGCGCGGGGTCATCGTCTGCGGTGACGGCGACTACGACCCGGCGCCCTTCCTCGCCCTGTCCGAGCTGACCGGATGGCCCCTGCTGGCCGAGCCCACCTCCAACGCGCGACGCGGGGGAGCGATCTCCACCTACCGGCAGCTTCTGGCCGCGCCGGGCTTCGCCGAGGAGCACGTCCCCGAGCTCGTGGTGAGCGTGGGCCGCCCTAACCTCTCCCGGCAGATCCTGGCCTTCCTGCGCGGCGCCGAACGCCACGTGGTGGTCACGGCCGGTTCCGTCGGCGACCCCGATGCGAGCCTGGCCAACGCCTTCTCCGACCCCGCCCGCACCGCCACCGACGTGGTGTCCGCGGTGGCCCCGCCCACGGAGGCGGACTGGGAGAACCCGGTCCGCACCGACTGGTCGCGCTCCTGGGAGCGCGCCGAGGCCGCGGCGCGCCGGGCCGTGGACGGGGTGCTCGACTCCGAGGACGGGCTCTCCGAACCGCGACTGGCGCGGGACCTGGCCGCTCAACTGCCGACCGGTTCCCTGCTGTTCGCCGGGTCGAGCATGCCCATCCGAGACCTGGACGCCACCATGCGGGCCCGCTGCGGCGTGCGTCTGGTGGGCAACCGGGGTGTGAGCGGGATCGACGGGACCGTCTCCACGGCGATCGGCGCGGCCATGGCCCACCGGAGCGAGAGCGAGGGCCGCGCCTACGCCCTGCTCGGCGACCTGGCGATGCTGCACGACCAGAACGGGCTGATCATCGGCCCGGGCGAGCCCCGACCCGATCTGGCGATCGTGGTGGTCAACAACGACGGCGGCGGGATCTTCTCCGGTCTGGAACAGGCCGGCCACCCGGACTTCGAACGCGTCTTCGGCACCCCGCACGGGGTGTCGATGGAGCGGGTCGCCGCCGTGGCCGATCTGCCCTACACCCGGGTGGAATGGGCCACCGATCTGCCCAAGGCCCTCCTGGGCGAGGGCCTGCGGATCGTCGAGGTGCGCACGACCAGGTCGGGCAGCGCCTCGTGGCGCAGGCGCCTCCAGGACGCCGTCGACGAGGCCGTCGCCTCCCTCGCCTGAGGCTCTCCCGCGGGGCCGTCCCCACGGCCCCGCGCCCCGAGTGGCCGGGCCGCGGCTCTTCCATCGCTTCCGTCCTTCGGCCGCGGAGGGGGGTGACATCATCGGATTCGTGCTCGAAGTCCGTTCCCCACCCCCTCAGGAGAAGCGCGATGACGGCAGGTACGGCACCGGAGGAGACCCCCGACACCGGTGCGTCGCGGCGTGGGATCGTCGCGTTGGTGGTCTGGCTCCTCGTCTCCTCGGTCGGCGCGGTCGGTCTGCTCGCGGTACAACCGCTGATCGGCCTCGACATGGAGGTGCTGTCGCCGGTGATGTTCGCTCCGGCGATCGGGGCCCTGGCCGCGTGGGTCTTCGTTCGGGGCGGTGTACCGAGGTTCGGGACGGCCGTGTCGGGCGGGCCGTTCGCCATCGCGGTCCTCCTGTCCCTCGCGGCCTCCGCGATCTACTTCCTCTGGGTCTCCCTCGTGCGTGGAGCCGCTCCCGAGATCCCCGGCGCGGTCGCCGGAGTCCCCGTCGCGTTGATGATCCTCGCGCAGGCGCTCGGCGCCCTGGGGGAGGAGATCGGCTTCCGAGGGTTGCTGCTGCACGGCCTGAACCGTTGGACCACGTGGCCGATCTCGGCCGTCGTCACCGGTCTCCTGTTCGGTTTCTGGCACGTGCAGTACTACGGGCTCCCTCCGTTGGAGTTCCTCGTGTTCGTGCTCGGCGCCGTGGCGTTGACCCTGACCATGGCGGCCGTGATGGTCGGATCGTTCTGGCAGCGCATGACGATCTGCACGATCATCCACACCGGCGCGAACCTGGCGTTGGCCTTCACCGGAGGGGATCACGTGGCGTTGACGACGTTCGGCGGCGCGATGGTGGTCGCCGCGGTGGTGATCGTCCCCACGGCCCTCCTCCTGCGCCGGAAGGGCGGGACGGCGGGATGAGCGATGTGCGCGAGGTACGGGACAAGGCGTTGTGCTACGTGGTGCGCGACGGACGGCTGCTGGTGTTCCGGCACGTGGACGCCTCCCCCGAGGAGGTGGGGCTCCAGGTTCCGGCGGGGAGCGTGCGTCCCGGAGAGACACCCGAGGCCGCAGCGCTGCGCGAGGGACGGGAGGAGACCGGGCTGACCGGGCTACGCGTCGTACGCCCGCTCGGGGTGGTCGAGTACGACATCACCCCCTATCGATTCGAGGTCCAGCGGCGTCACGTCTTCCACATGGAGGTGGACGGCCCGGTCCCCGAGCGGTGGACCTCGTTCGAGGAGCACGACGGGGTGGGGGAGCCGACACGCTTCGAATGCCTCTGGATCCCCCTGTCCGCCGGGCACGTGTTGCAGTCCGGACAGGGGGCTCTGCTGGGGCGGCTGTACGACCCTCCTCGAGATCGTGACGGACGAGCGCGAGGTCGGTGACGTCTTTCGGGACATCGGTCTCCGGAGGCGTTCGGGGCCCTACGGCGCGGGGGCTCCGACCCTCTCCTCGAAAACACCCGGCCTCACCTGGGCGAGGCTTGTGGAAGTGCGCGGTGGGGTAGGCGAGGATCACCAAGAGGTCCGACGGTACGTGTTCGTGTGACCGCTCAGCGTGCGATCACCACAGTCGTGCGCGGGAGTTGAGGGTGAGTTCACCCCGGTTTCACCCGAGCGTGTGGAATCTCGGCCAAGGTCGAGATCGACCGGCAGGACCCCACTGCCCGCACTACTCCGTGCCCCCCGAGCGGAGCCCCGCAGCCCCCTCGGGAAGGTGCGGAGCAGACACGATTCCCGAGGAGAACGCGTGCCCGAATCCGCGCCCCGTCGTCGGATGCTGCCCTTGATCGGCGGCGTCGGCGGTGGTCGATCCGCGAAGACCTGCCTGTACCGCTGCGGCAACGCCTGCTTCCACCCCGAGCCGAACAAGAGTGACAACGCCTACTTCGGCGACATCTTCCAGGGGGTGCTCTCCCGCCGTAGCGCCCTCAAGGGCGCCCTGGTCGGCGGTGGTGCCGGAGCCCTGGGGTTGGCGGCGCTGAGCCCGGCGGCGGCGGACAGAGGTCCCGGACGCCCCCACCCCTCACCTCGCCCCACCTTCAAGAACGTCCTGCCCAACAACCGGGACGAGGTGAGCGTCCCCGAGGGCTACGACCACCACGTCATCGTCCGTTGGGGCGACCCCGTCCTGCCCGACGCCCCCGAGTTCGACTTCGAGAACCAGACGGCCGAGGCGCAGGCGAAGCAGTTCGGCTACAACTGCGACTACGTCGGCTTCTTCACGCTCGACGACGAGCGCGGCCTGCTGTGGGTCAACCACGAGTACACCAACGAGGAGCTGATGTTCGCCGGATACTCCGGCGGCGCCGAGGCCGACCTCGAATGGATCCGGGTGGCCATGGCCGCCCACGGCGGTTCGATCGTCGAGTTGGAGCGCGTCGACGGCACCGGGCAGTGGAGGCTCGTGACCGAGGGCGAGCGACCCTTCAACCGCCGCATCACCGCCGACACCCCCTTCCGGATCGCCGGCCCGGCGGCAGGCCACGAACTGCTGCGCACCGAGGCCGACCCCGAGGGCGTCCTGGCCCGGGGCACGATCAACAACTGCGCCGGCGGTATGACGCCCTGGGGCACCGTCCTCAGCGGTGAGGAGAACTTCCACCAGTACTTCGTGGGCGCCCCCGACAACGAGGCGACCTCCCGTTACGGGCTGTCCACCGGGTACTCGGGTCGCCGCTGGGATCGGGTCGACGAGCGTTTCGACCTGGCCAGACACCCCAACGAGGTGAACCGCTTCGGCTACATCGTGGAGATCGACCCGCACGACCCGGACTCCACCCCGGTCAAGCGCACGATGCTGGGCCGTTTCAAGCACGAGGGCGCCAACGTCAACCTCACCGAGGACGGCCGGGTGGCCGCCTACATGGGCGATGACGAGCGCTTCGACTACATCTACAAGTTCGTCAGCGACAAGAAGTACGTCGAGGGCTCCCACAAGCACAACATGACGCTGCTGGACACCGGCACGCTCTACGTGGCCCGCCTGGAGGGCAACAGCCCCGCGGAGGAGATCGACGGCACCGGCGCCCTGCCCTCCGACGGCGAGTTCGACGGCACCGGCGAGTGGCTGCCGCTGTGCTCCGACACCGAGAGCTTCGTCGAGGGCTTCTCCGTCGCCGAGGTGCTGATCCACACCCGTCTGGCGGCCGACAAGGTCGGCGCCACCAAGATGGACCGTCCCGAGGACTTCGAGCCGAGCCCGGTCACCGGCAAGGTCTACTGCGCCCTGACCAACAACAGCGCGCGCGAGCCGGGCCAGGCCGACGAGCCGAACCCGCGGGGCCCCAACAAGTACGGCCACATCCTGGAGATCATCGAGGACGGCGCCGACTCGGCGGCCACCACGTTCTCCTGGATCGTCCCGATCGTGTGCGGCGACCCCGAGGACGACAGCACCTACTACGCGGGCTTCGACAAGTCGAAGGTCATGCCGATCTCGGCGCCCGACAACCTGACCTTCGACAAGCACGGCAACCTGTGGATCTCCACCGACGGTCAGCCGGGCAGCCTGGGGATGAACGACTCCCTGCACGTGGTCCCGGTGGAGGGTCGTTTCCGCGGTGAGCTGCGGACCTTCGCGACCGTCCCGGTCGAGGCGGAGACCTGCGGCCCGCTGGTCACGAAGGACCAGAAGACGGTCTTCCTCGCGCCGCAGCACCCGGGCGAGAACGGTACGGCCGAGGAGCCGACCAGCCTCTGGCCCGACGGGGACTTCCCGCGCCCTTCGGTGGTGTGCGCCTGGCACAAGGGCGGCCGCGACGTCGGCACCTGATCCTTCGCCTCGGGATCCGTTCCCGAGCCGAGACCACCGGCCCCGGTCCCTCCGTCGTGGGGGAGGACCGGGGCCGGTTCGTGTCAGAGGTCCCGCCCGAAGCACAGGCAGCCGGGCGCGTCCGCGTAGGAGCCGAAGGCGGGGACGGGAGAGTAGCCCTCCCGGGTGTAGAAGCGCACCGCGTCCGGCTGCCGGTCTCCGGTCTCCAGGAGCAGCCGTCTCCAGCCGAACTCGCGGGCCCGGCCCTCCAGGTCGCGCAGGAGGGCGGGGGCGGCCCCGCTCCCTCGACGCTCCGGCAGCACGAACATCCGTTTGAGCTCACCCGAACCGTCGCCCAGGTCGCGCAGGCCTCCGCAACCCACGGCGGTGCCGTCCTCGTCCCGCACCACCACGAACACGGCGATGTCGGCGGCGGAGGGAGGGGTGCCCGCTTCGGAGTCGGGGGTGCCGTAGCGGACGGCGATCTCCCGACGCTGCCCTTCGCGCAGCGCGGACGCCTCGGGATGGTCCCAGGGGATGCTTTCGACGTTCATGTCCGAATTCTGTCGTGCTCGTGTTTCACGCGTGTGAACCGCGTGCCCGAGCGCGGGTCTCAGGTCTCGGGGTCGGTGAGGGCCTCGCGCATCACCCGGAACTTGGACTCGGTCTCGGCGAGCTCGGAGGCGGGGTCCGAACCGGCCACGATCCCGCAGCCCGCGTACAGACGTGCCCGGGAGCCCTCCACGTGGGCACCGCGCAGGGCGATGCCCCATTCGGCGTTGCCCGCGCCGTCGACCCATCCGACGGGGCCCGCGTAGCCGCCCCGGTCCATGCCCTCGACCTCGGCGATCAATCGCATGGCGGTCTCGGTGGGGGTCCCTCCCACGGCGGCGGTGGGGTGCAGGGCGGCCACCGCCTCCAGGGCTCCGACCCCGGGGGACATACGCGCGTGGGCCCGAGTGGCCAGGTGCTGGACGTTGGCGAGTTTGAGCAGGTGCGGCCAGGCCGGAACGGTGAGCTCCTCGGTGAGGGGCTCCATGGCGGCGCGCAGGGAGTCCACGGCCAGGCCGTGCTCCTCCACGTCCTTGGCGGAGGACATCATCTCCCGCCCCAGACGGTGGTCGTCCTCCTCGTCCACGCCTCGGGGACGGGTCCCGGCCAGGACCAGAGAGGTGAACTCGTCCCCCTCCAGCCGCAGGAGGAGTTCGGGCGTGGCGCCGACCATGCCGGCGACGGAGAAGGTGAAGCAGCCGGGGAAGCGGGTGCGCAGCCGCTCCAGGAGGACGCGTACGTCGATGGGGGAGTGGGCCTCGGCGTGGGCGTCGCGCGCCAGGACGGCCTTGTCGAGTTCGCCGGACCGGATGCGGGCGACGGTCGAGGCGACCGTGTCCATCCACGCGGTGTCGGTCAGGGAGCCGGGTCTCCAGTCGACCGGACCGACGGGGCGGGGCTCGGTGACCGGCCACAGCAGTTCGCGCGGATGGTCCCCGGGGGCGTCGGTGATGGTGGTCAGCCAGGACCGTCCTTCGCGCCGTCCCACGATCACGCGGGGCACGATCAGCGCGGAGCCGCCGGAGGTGGGGGCGAAGGCGAAGGTGCCGAAGGCGACCGGGCCGGTGCCGGGCAGGCCGACCTCGTCCTCCACCTCGGCGTGTTCGAGGAGTTCGGCGAACCGGCGCGCGGCCGTGGTGAAACGGGTGATGTCGGTGGGCGGGGTCCCCTCGGGGGAGGGTTCGGGGTCGAACCGCGCCGCCTCACCCCAGCCGACGATGCCTTCGTCCCCGGTCAGCCAGGCCAGGGGAGCCCCCTCCGGCAACCGCCGGACGAGGCCGTCCGCGCGATCGCGCAGGGGGACGGTGCGGACGAACAGTTTCGGTGGGGTCAACGCGGCGTTCACAGGGATCGAGTCTAGGACGTCGCCATCGTGTCCGGATCACGGCTCCTCGCAGGTGGGGAGGGGCGGGGTGAGAGCCGGGAACGAGGCATCACCGGTGAGGGCACGTGGTCGAGGACTCGTGCCCGGACCGGGGTGTCCCGTTGACCCTCGGTGACATTCCCGTTCCCTCCAAGGTGCGACGTTGTCCACACCTTGGCCGAATCGTGTCTGAAAATTGACATCTTGTCCTAATCTGGTTCGCGGCGTGGCGTCATGGGACGGCGGCGCGCGAACACCTTTGAGGAGATGGTCGATGCGTTCCATGGCACGGGCCCTGACCAAGCCGCGCGCCGGAGGCCGGTGGGCCGCGGCCGCCGCCACGGCGACGGTACTGCTGGCGGGCTGCTCCGCCGGCGATGACCCGGCCTCCGACGACCCGCGCGCACCGGGCGGAGAGGGCATCGCCGCCCCCGCGGTCTGCCCGGCGGACGACGACAAGCGTCAGATGCGCGGAGCATGGCTCACCACCGTGCGCAACATCGACTGGCCCTCGGAGCCCGGCCTGTCCGCGGACGAGCAGAAGGCCGAACTCGACGAGTGGCTCGACGACTCCGTCGATATGGGACTGAACGCGGTCTTCCTGCACACCAGGCCCACCGCCGACGCCGTCTACGACTCCGAGCTGGAGCCCTGGGCCCGCTACCTCACCGGCGAGCAGGGCGGCGACCCCGGCTACGACCCGCTGGAGTACGCGGTGGAGGAGGCCCACAAGCGCGGCCTCGAACTGCACGCCTGGTTCAACCCCTACCGTGTGGGTCTTCAGGACCCCGACGTGGAGAACCTCTCCGACGACCACCCCGTCAAGCGCAACCCCGACTGGCTGGTCGACTTCGGCACCGAGGCCTACGTCGACCCCGGGAACCCCGAGGTCCGCGAGTGGGTGACCTCCGTGATCATGGACGTGGTCGACCGCTACGACGTCGACGGGATCCACTTCGACGACTTCTTCTACCCGTACCCGCAGGAGGGCGCGACCTTCGACGACGACGCCACCTGGGAGGAGTACGGAGGCGACTTCGACGATCGGGGCGACTGGCGGCGCGACAACGTCGATCAGCTCATGCGCGACGTCCACGGTGGGATCCAGGAGAGCAAACCGTGGGTGAGCTTCGGCGTCTCCCCGTTCGGCATCTGGCGCAACGACTCCACCGACCCGTCCGGTTCGCCCGGCTCGGGCCTACAGTCCTATGACGCCCAGTACGCCGACACCCGCACCTGGATCCAGGAGGGGACCGTCGACTACGTGGCCCCGCAGCTCTACTGGGAGCGAGGTTTCGCCACCGCCGACTACGAGGCGCTGACCGACTGGTGGGCGAACGAGGTCGAGGGCACCGACGTCGACCTCTACGTCGGCCAGGGCGCCTACCGGCTCGGTGAGAGCGGATGGACCGGTGACGACGCGCTGAGCACGCAGCTCGACTACTCGGGCGAACTCGACCAGGTCGCCGGCGACATCTACTTCTCCATCAAGAGCATGCGCGACAACCCCGGCGCGGTGGATCACCTGCTGGAGACCCACTACGCCGACCCCGCGCTGCCTCCGACGATGACCGACCCCGAGGGCGAGGGGCCCCGGGTCGGCTCGGTCGACGACGTCGACGCCCGACTCGTCGACGGGAACGTCGAGGTGGAGTGGGACGAGATCGAGGGGGCCCGCTTCTACGCGCTCTACCGTCTGCCGGCCGACGCGGTCCGGGCGCTGGAGGACGGCGACGACGACGCCTACTGCGCGGCCCTGGACACGGCGAACCTGGTCGGCATGACCGGTGAACCCACGTTGACCGACACCGAGCCCCTGGAGGAGGGGGCCGGTTACGTGGTCACCGCCCTGGACGACTTCCGGGCGGAGGGGCCGGTCGGCGAGATCGTCGACGTTCGCGGCTGAGACCACGAGCGAGAACAGGAGGGCCCGTTCCCAAGGGGGGGCGGGCCCTCCTGTCATGTTCCCTCTTGGCATAAGCGACAGATATCGGCGCTGAAAGCTAGGATCCGCTAGGGGAAAATCCCTGAAATCCTTGCATCTGCGACTAGTAGGGTCTCCTCCATGCCGACCTTCCAGATCAGTGAGGCCGCCGAACTGCTCGGCGTCAGCGCCGACACGGTGCGCCGTTGGGTCGACTCCGGTCGACTGGCCGCCGAGCGCGACGCCTCCGGGCGCCGCACCCTCGACGGCGCCGTACTCGCCGACTTCATGCGCTCCGGAACCGACGAGGACCCCGCGCTCCGGGTCTCCTCCGCCCGCAACCGTTTCAAGGGTCTGGTCACCGGCATCGTCCGGGACCGGGTGATGGCCTCGGTCGAGATCCAGGCCGGGCCGCACCGGGTGGTCTCGCTGATGAGCCGCGAGGCCGCCGACGAACTCGGACTGGAGGTCGGGGCCGCGGCCACCGCGGTCGTCAAGTCCACCAACGTCATCGTCGAGTCCACCGGAGGACGGCATGCCTGAGATCCCCCCGAGAACCCGCCGCGCCGGAACGGGCGTGTATCGGGCGTGCGCCGTCGCGGCCGCCCTGGCCCTGGGACTCACCGCCTGCTCCGGCGACGGAGGCGGGGAGAGGACGGAGAACGTCGAGCTCACCGTCATGGCCGCCGCCTCCCTCACCGACGTCTTCACCGAGATCGCGGAGTCCTTCGAGGAGGAGCACCCCGAGGTGACGGTCGTCCTCAACTTCGCGGGCAGCGGTGAACTGGCCCAGCAGATCGCCTCCGGAGCCCCCGCCGACGTCTTCGCCTCGGCCGACACCACCACGATGGAAAGGGTCGTCGAGGCCGGCGACCTGGACGCGGACTGGGCCGCCGAACACGGAGAGGAGGGGCTGGTGTTCGCCACCAACACCCTCATGATCGCCGTGCCGCCGGGCAACCCGGCCGGGGTCTCCTCCCTCCACGATCTGACGTCCGAGGACGTCTCGACGGCCTTCTGCGCCGACGAGGTGCCCTGTGGGACCGCCACCGGGATCGCTCTGGAGGCCGCCGGGCTGGAGGTCGCCCCCGTCACCCTGGAGGAGGACGTGCGCGCGGTCCTGACCAAGGTCGAACTCGGCGAGGTCGACGCCGGACTCGTCTACGAGACCGACGTCATCTCCGCCGGGGACCGGGTCGAGGGGATCGGGTTCCCCGAGGCGGAGGAGGCCGTCAACGAGTACCCCATCGGCGTGCTCGCGAACTCCGAGGCGCCCGAGCGGGCCGCGGCCTGGGTCGACTTCGTCACCGGACAGGGGGCTCCGATCATGCGGGAAGCGGGGTTCGGCACACCGTGACCGCTCCAACGTCCCGAGTCGGTCGCGGCCCCTCCGGCAACGGGACCGCACGGGTCCCCTGGGTCCTCGTCCTGCCCGCCCTGATAGGGCTCCTCTTCCTGCTCCTGCCCCTCGTCGGCCTGCTGGTCCGCGCGCCCTGGGCCACCATGGGGCGCAGGATCGTCGACCCCGACGTGCTGACCGCACTGTGGCTGTCGCTGTCCACCTCCACCGCGGCCACCCTCGTCTCCCTGGTCCTGGGGGTGCCCCTGGCCTGGTCGCTGGCCCGCACGGAGTTCCCCGGACGCCGACTGGTCCGGGCCCTGGTCACCGTCCCCTTGGTGATCCCGCCGGTGGTGGGCGGCGTGGCGCTGCTGCTGGTGCTGGGGCGCAACGGCATCGTCGGCCAGTACCTGTACTCCTGGTTCGGGCTCACCCTGCCCTTCACCCCCGTGGCCGTCGTCGTGGCCCAGGTGTTCGTGGCCATGCCCTTCCTGGTGATCGGTGTCGAGGGGGCCCTGCGCGGCGCCGACCGCCGTTACGAGGAGGCCGCCGCCACCCTGGGGGCGGGGCGCGTCACCGTCTTCACCCGCGTCACCCTGCCCATGATCCTGCCGGGGATCGGCGCGGGGGCGGTGCTGTGCTGGGCCCGGGCCCTGGGCGAGTTCGGCGCCACCATCACCTTCGCCGGGAACTTTCCCGGCACCACACAGACCATGCCGCTGGCGGTCTACATGGCCATGCAGCGCGACCCCGAGGCCGCCATCGTCCTCAGCCTGGTCCTGCTCCTGGTCTCCCTGGCCGTCCTGGCCACCCTGCGAGAGAGGTGGATGAGCGTCTGATGGCCGCACGGGAACCCCGAACCCCACTCGACCCCGCCCCGACGTCCGTCGGAGGACTCGACGCCGACCTCAGGCTGAGCAGGGGGACGTTCACCCTCGATGTCCGTCTCACCTGTCCGCCGGGGGAGGTCCTGGCCCTGCTCGGGCCCAACGGGGCCGGTAAGACCTCGGTCCTGCGGGCCCTGGCGGGGCTGACCCCGCTCTCCGACGGGCACGTGTTCCTGGCCGGGGAGGATCTGACCACCACCGCCGTCGAGCATCGCCCCGTCGGCGTCGTCTTCCAGGACTACCTGCTCCTGCCGCACCTGAGCGCGTTGGACAACGTCGCCTTCGGTCCTCGCTGCCAGGGGGCGGGGAGGACCGAGGCGCGAAGGCTGGCGATGGAGCTCCTGGAGCAGATGGGGTTGGCCGAGTACGCGTCGGCCAGACCTCGACGTCTCTCCGGAGGGCAGGCGCAGCGGGTGGCCCTGGCCCGTGCCCTGGCGGTCCGTCCCGGGCTGCTGTTGCTGGACGAACCCATGGCCGCCCTGGACATCGGCACCCGGGCGACGGTGCGTTCACGGCTGCGACATCTGGTGGAGGGGTTCGAGGGGGCGACCGTCCTGGTGACCCACGACCCTCTCGACGCCATGGTGATGGCCGACCGGATCGCCGTCATCGAGGACGGTCGTCTGGTGCAGGAGGGGAACCCCGCGGAGGTCGCCCGCCGCCCCCGTACCTCCTACGTCGCCAGGCTGGTGGGGCTCAACCTCTTCCGGGGCGAGGCCTCCGGGACCACCGTGACCCTGGAGGGCGAGGACGGGAGGGGGCCCGTGCGCGTCGAGGCGGGTGACGGACACCGGGGGCCGGCCCTGGTCGCCTTCCCACCCCGGGCGGTGGCCCTGTACCGGGAGAGTCCGGGGGGAAGCCCGCGCAACGCGTGGCGGCTGACGGTGACCGGGGTCGAACGCTTCGGGGATCAGGTCCGGGTGCTTCTGGAGGGCGGGCTCTCCCTGGCCGCCGACATCACCCCGGCGGCCCTGGCCGAGTTGGCGCCGACCAGGGGGAGCGAGGTGTGGGCCGTGGTGAAGGCCTCCGAGGTCGAGTGCTACCCGGACTGAGGAGCCCTTCCTCTCGCTGGGCGATACAAACCTCTCGAATTGCGAAAATACATCTCATACGAGGTCAGAGCGCTGAAAACGGGCATGCAGAACCTGGGGGTGTTCGGATAAGCGGATCTCACTCGGGGGAGACTGTAGGACACCCGGTGACGACAGTCCTTCCCCCGGCGGCCGAGGAGGGTGCCATGTCCCTGAGAGAGCACGAGCGGAGAATTCTCGCCGAGATCGAGCGACAGCTCAGTGAGGAGGCTCCCAGGCTCGCCGACCGGTTGTCGTCCTTCGGGAGCGATGATCCCGACGCCCCGGTCGATCCCGGGCTGCGGAGTTGGAAGCCCTGGGTGGCCTGCGGTCTGATCGCGGCGGTCACCGTGGGGCTCCTGATCGCTCTGTTCGTCCTCACACCGAGTGTTCCCGGACCGGACACCCCGCGGGCGGGGAACGCCACGGAGAGCACCGATACGGGCGGGGATCTCGCCGCGGAGGCCGTCGCCACCGGCGGCTCCTCCGCGCCGGTCCACCCGGCCGACTGACCGGACGGGGCACGAACACCGAAGCCCCTTCCGGGCGTCGGGCGGCCGCGCGCGCCCTCGCGGCCGCCCACCGGGGATGACGAAGGCCCCGACGATCCGGAGATCGCCGGGGCCCATCGCGCGCTCGACTACAGCGCGTTGGTGAACTTGGCGGCCAGCGGGCCGGCCACGGCCGAACCGCCACCGCCGCCCTCGACCACCAGGGCGAAGGCGACGTCGCCCTTGTAACCCACCATCCACGCGTGGCTGGGCAGCTCGTCGTCCTCGTCGGCGTCGTCGGCGGTACCGAACTCGGCGGTACCGGTCTTGCCGTACACCTCACCCTGGAAGTCGACGCTCTTGGCGCTTCCCTCGGTGATCACCGCGCGCATCATCGGACGCAGCGTTTCCGCGTTACCGATGGCGTTCGGCTCCGGCAGGTCCTCCCGGGCCGGTTCGGTGACCAGCACCGGGTGCCGCCAGGAACCGTCCGCGATCGCCGCAGGCACCGTGGCCATGTGCAGCGGCGAGGTGAGGATCTGGCCCTGGCCGATGCTCTGCGCGCCCAGCATGGTGGCGCTGTCCACGGGCGGGAAGCTCGGCTCCTGGACGGGCACGCCGATGTCCAACGGGGCGTTCATCCCGAACCGCTCGGCGGCCGCCTGCAACGAGTCGGACGACAGGTAGCGCTCCACCTCCTGAACGAGGGAGGTGTTGCAGGAGGTCGCGAACGCCTCCGTCACCGTCTGGTCGCCGTATTCGGCGCCGCCCGCGTTACGGAACGGCCAGCCGCCCAGGTCGTACTCCTCGGGACAGTCCATGGTCGTGTCCATGGACAGACCGTTCTCCAACAGCGCGCTGTAGGTGATGATCTTGAACGAGGAACCGGGCGGGTACTGACCCTCGAACGCCCGGTTGAACCCGCCGGGGACGTTCACCGCGGCCAGGATCTCCCCGGTCGACGGACGCACCGCCACCAGACCGGCCGGATCGTCGGCACCGATGATGGCGCTCGCGGCCGCGCTCTGGACCCCCATGTCGATGCTGGTGGTGATGGACTCGCCGTCGGAGCCGTCCAGCGTCGCCACGGTGTTGTCCTCGGTCGCCTCCAACGAGTCGGGGTCCTCGGCCTCGGCGGAACCGACCATCAGGATGGTGGTCGCCGCCTCGCCGGCCAGCCGCTCCTCGTAGGTGCGCTGGAGCCCGCTCTTGCCCACGATGTCGCCCACGCTGTAGGCCGGGCCCAGACGCTCCACGTCGTCCTCGTCGGCCTCGCCGACCGAACCCGCGATCATCTGGAGCGAACCGGACACGTCGGGGGCGTCCAGACGGGTGCCGTCGGCGGCCAGGATCTGACCGCGCTCGCCCCACACCGTGGTGCGGACCAGCACCTGGTCCTCGCCCAGCCCCGGATAGGCGACCTCGGGCGAGAAGTCGATCAGCCACTCGCCGTCCTCGCGCACGAGCGGCAGCTCGCCCTCCCAACCCCAGTCGTCGGCGTTGGTGAGCGAGAGGGTCACCTCGTAGGAGGCGGTACCGGCGCCACCGTCGACGACCGGGGAGCCGATCTCCACGTCGACGCCGTCCACACCGAGACCGGCGTCGATCCCGCCGAGGATCTCCTCGGCGTCGGCGCCGGTGGTCACCTGGGCCAGGGCCGCGTAGTCGCGTTCCTCCCAGGCGGACTCGTAGGCGGCGACCGCCTCCTCGGGCTGCGGCATGGTGTAGATGTACCAGGACACGCCGCCGCCGATCAGCGCCAGCACGACCACGGCCGAGATCACGCCGATGAGCAGGCCACGGCGGGACTTCCTCTTCGCCGGAGGCGGCCCCGGGTCGTAGGCGTCACCGTCGTAGGGGTCCTCGTCCGGCCCGTACGGTCCTCCGGGGCCGCCCGGACCCTGGGGGCCGCCGGGGCCCTGCGGTCCGTACGGCCCCTGAGGCCCGTCGTGCCCCTGGGGACCTCCCGGGCCGGGGCCCTGCGCCCCGCCCGGCCCCTGGCCGCTGTAGAGGAACTCATAGCCCTCTCTCCGCGGCGGCTCGGCCGCGGCGGCCCCGTCGTCCTCGGCGGGTGGAGGGACCGATCCGGGATAGGGGGTGTCGCCGTTGTAGGCGGGCTGTCCGCCGTAGGGCGTCTCTCCGTGGCCGACCGGGACCGGTACGGGCACCGGGTCGTGCCCGTCGGAACGCTCCTCATAGAAGGAGGGCTCCCCGGGCTCGGAGTAGTGGGAGGCCGAAGGGGAGTACGCCGTCTCGTGAGCGGCCTGATGCTCGTTGGACACCGCGTCCGGGTAGGGACGGTCGTCGAAGGCGGACGGGGAGGAGGCGTTCTCCTCGGTCGGGGCGGTGCCCCATTCGCCGGTCGAGGGCTCGCTCCGGTAGGGGTCCGGTTCCCATCCGGTGGGCTCCTCGGCCTGCGCGGGCCGTTCACCGGTCGGGGGCTCGCTCTGGAACGAGGGTGTCTCCCAACGGAGGGGCTCCGGGGAGTGGCTCTCCTCGGTCGGGGTGGTGTCCCATTCGCCGGTCGAGGGCTCGCTCCGGTAGGAGGGTGTCTCCCAGAGAGAGGGCTCGGAGGAGGCGTTCTCCTCGGTCGGGGTGGTGCCCCATTCGCCGGTCGGGGCCTCGCTCCGGTAGGGGTCCGGTTCCCATCCGGTGGTCTCGGAGGAGGCGCTCTCCTCGGTGGACGTGGGCCGCGCGTCGGTCGAGACAGCGTCCCGGTGAGAGGACGCCTCCCAGAGAGGAGGCTCGGAGGGGCCGTCGCCCCCGGCCGGCGCGGGCCGTTCGCCCATCGAGGACTCGCCCTGGAACGAGGGCGGCTCCCAGCGGGCGGGCTCCGGTGGAAGCGGAGGGTCCCAACGACGCTCCTCGCGCTCGGGCGCGACGTCGTCCAGATCGATCCGCTCGGGGCGCTGGTCGGGGCCGTCCGGTTCCCTGGGCAGCTCCCAGGGCTCGGTGATGGGGTCGTGTCGACCGGGGCGGGGGTCCCACGACTCGGCGGCGGGGAGGCTCGGCTCGGACGAGGGCGGGACGACGGGGTCCGCGGGACGCGGATGCTCGAGGCCGAAGTCGCCGGTGTCCGTGGGGCGAGCCCCCGGTGGCCGCTGGGGGATGCGGTAAGGGTTCTCCGGGCGCGGCCGACCTGCTTCGGAACCACCCGTGTAGTCGGGTGGTCCGGAGGAATCCGGCTGCCGGGGGGACCGTTCGTCCACGCCTGTGACCGTCCTTCGTTACGTTTCCTGGAGACAACACGATGCCCCACTCCCACCTCGGTGGGAGCGGGGCACGAGGTTGATGGTCGGCATGGCGGTCGCCTCTCGGCGCGGGGCACAACGGGGCTCCTGGCCGTTCGGTCGGCCCGCCCCGAAGGGCGGGAGCCGAACGCGGTATTCCGCGAAGGCAATAGTTGAGGCCCGGGGGACACTTGCTACCACACCGACCAACAGTGACTCTAACCCATCGACGCGGGGTCTTGTTCCACGAACTTCGGGAGAGACGCATGCGCTATCTCACGGTGCCGGGCGGACGCGGAACGGGTGGGAAGAAGAGGGCCGGCCCCGCAGAGGGGCGCGGGGCCGGCCGGGAACTCACACGTGGCTAGGCCTGACGTGCGACGTTGGTCTGTTCCTCACGGGTGAGCAGCTTCAGGCGCTTGCGCCCGCGCTCGGCGCCCAGCTCCTCCTCACGGGCCTCGATACGCTGCCACCCTTCCCAGGTGGTGTATTCGACGCCGCGTTCGGTCAGCAGGGCCCGGAAGGCCGCCGGGTCGGGCTCCACCGCGGGGGTGAAGGAGTCGCGGTCGGAGACCAGGTTGGTGACGGTCTCCAGGGCGTCGCCCTTGGTGTGGCCGATGAGGCCCACGGGACCGCGCTTGATCCAGCCGGTGGCGTAGACCCCGTCGACGGGCTTCTCGTCCAGGTCCAGGACCCGGCCGCCGTCGTTGGGGACCACACCGCGGTCCTCGTCGAAGGGCAGGTCCACCAGGGGCGAGCCCAGGTAGCCGATGGCGCGATAGACGGCCTGGACCTCGGTGTCGACGTACTCGCCGGTGCCCTTGACGCTTCCGTCGCCGGCCAGTTCCATGCGCTCGGTGCGCAGGCCGGTGACCTTGTCCTCGCCCAGGATCTCGACCGGGGAGTGCAGGAAGTGCAGGTGCAGGCGGCGCTCGGCCCCGCGCGGGTCTCGGATGGCCCAGTTCTGGAGGACCTTGACGTTGGTCTTGACCTGGTTGGACTCCTCGCAGGCGGCGAGGCTGCCCTCGTCCATGTCGAAGTCCTCGGCGTAGACCAGGACCTCGACGCCGGGCTGCTTGTCCAGCTCGCGCAGCTCCATCGGGGTGGCCTTGCACTGGGCGATACCGCGACGGGCGAACACGTGCACGTCGGTGATCTTCTTGGCGCGCAGGCCCTCGTAGACGTTGTCGGTGATGTCGGTCGACAGCAGGTCGTCGGCGTCCTTGGCCAGGATGCGGGCGACGTCCACGGCGACGTTGCCGGCGCCGATCACGGCGACGCTCGTGCCGTCGACGTGCCAGGACGGGTCGACGTCGGGGTGGGAGTCGTACCAGAAGACGAAGTCGGCGGCGCCGTGGCTACCGGGCAGGTCGACGCCGGGGATGTCCAGAGGACGGTCCCGGTCGCTGCCGGTGGCGAAGACGACGGCGTCGTAGTGGTGGCGCAGATCCTCCAGTTTGAGGTCGACGCCGTACTCGACGTTGCCGTAGAAGGTGATCTCCGGCTTGTCGAGGATCTTGTGCAGGGCTCCCTGGATCTGTTTGATCCGGGGGTGGTCGGGGGCCACGCCGTAGCGGACCAGTCCGTAGGGGGAGGGCAGCTTGTCGAGGATGTCGATGCTGACGGACGTGCCGCTCGCGGATAGGGACTCGTCCTTGGTGAGCAGGTCCGCGGCGTAGATTCCCGCCGGGCCCGCACCCACGATTCCCACTCGCAGTGGTCGCGTCATCGCACAACTCCAAGTCTTCGCGCCAGGGTCGGACGCCATCTCAAGGTAAGGCTTGCCTAATCTATCCGGTGCCTTCACCGGCATACCCCACTATAAAGGTGGGGAATTCTGCTCACTCCCACGGGGGCGTCGGTGACGCCCCGTGTGCTCTCCCGGGGCGGGATCGCAGGCCAGAGGCCGGATGGGGGCCGGGTTAAAGGCCCTTCGGTCTGTGGTCAACGTTCCTTCAAGGGCGAATGAGCCCCGAGCTCGGTGTGGGGAAAGTCACCGCTGCTCCAGTTCCGCCTTGACCGAGGCGGCGAACCTGGGCACCCGCTCCTGCCCGGACAGCTTGGCGATCGCGTCCATGATGGCGTCGGTCGCCTCGCGGCGCGGACGGGCCCGACCCGCCTGGCCCTTCCAGGGGGACAGGTCCACCGGCTCGCCGAAGCGCACGCCCACCCGATTGAACGAGGGCATCTTGCGCCCGGGCGGCAGGATGCGCCCGGTCCCCGCCAGCGCGACCGGGACCACCGGGGCGCCGGTGGTCAAGGCCAGCCAGGCCAGCCCGGTCTGGCCCCGGTAGAGGCGGCCGTCGGGGGAGCGGGTGCCCTCGGGGAAGATGCCGAACACCTCACCGCTCTCCAGGACGCCCAGGCTGTTGTCCATGGCCTCCTGGGCGCTCTGGCCGGGGCGCCGGTCCACGGACAGGGGGCCCAGGGCGCGCAGGCCCCGAGCCAGAAGCCTCTTCGCCCAGGTGCTCTCGTCGAACAGTTCGCGCTTGGCGATGAAGCGCACCTGGCGGGGGCAGGCCACACCGATGAAGAGAGGATCGATCACCGAGAGGTGGTTGGCGGCCAGGATCACCGGTCCGCTCGCGGGGATGTGTTCACGCCCCTCCACACGCTGAGGCCACATCACGCGCGTGGCGGGTGTGACGACGGCCTTGGCCGCTCCGTAAAGTGACACGATGGAGTCGCCCCTTCTCGGTGGGTGAGGGTGTGCTGTGGAGGTGGCGGGGCCGGGAGGAGCGGTGGCCCGCGACGACTCCATCGAGCTTAGCGGTGGTCGGAGCGGGAACGTGGTGGTCGAAGACCGCCTCGTGGCACTGTCGTGATCCAGGCCACCCGCGCTAGGCTGATGGTCTAGACCTCTGGCCAGGGTCAGAGGGCCTCTTCCTGATGCGAGTGAGGAAACACAGCCATGCCGAAACCGGTCGACGTCAGCCACCAGATCACCGACGGAATGGTCACGGTCCCCGGCATCCCCCGACCGGAGATCCGCGAGAGCTCGGCCTTCGCGGGCCAGACCCCCGGCCACGGAGACGGTGGCGGCCACGTCACCCTGCCCGGAGCCACCGGCACCCACATCCAGATCCCCGCCCACCCCTACCGGGACGCCGCCGACCCGGCCGACCTGGACCTGGAACGCGTCGCCGACCTGCCCGGCATCGTGGTCGACGCCACCGACGGTCGACAGATCGGCCCGGAGGCCTTCGCCGGACGCGACCTCGAAGGCCGCGCCGTCCTGTTCCGCACCGGCTGGGACCGACACTGGCGCACCGAGACCTACGGGACCTACGAGCACCCCCACCTGACCGAGACCGCCGCCAAGGCCCTCGTCGAGGCCGGTGTCACCCTGGTCGGCATCGACTCCACCAGCGTCGACGACACCTCGCCGATCACCGAGGGCTCACGCCCCGTCCAGGCGGTCCTCCTCGCGGGCGGGATCCCCGTGGTCACCCACCTGTGCCTCCTCGACCGGCTGCCCGCCGAAGGGTTCACCTTCTACGCGGTCCCCGCCAAGGTCCGCGGCATGGCCGCCTTCCCCGTCCGGGCCTTCGCCCTCGTGGAGTAGGGGAGGGGGCTCACCACCCGGGGCCGGTGCACGCGGTCTCCTGCCTTCACCCCAGGGGGTGAGGTGGGAGGTCGTGTGACCCTTACACCCTGCTGGGGTTGGGGTCCGAGAGTGTTTGCTTTGCGCCTCCGCCGGCGCTTCGGGCACTCCCTGGAGTTGGTGTAGGAGGACACGTACCGCTCGCACCCCCCGTGTCTGAGGTAGGAGATCGCGTACCGGTTACACCCTGCCGGGGTTGAGGCCCGAAAGTGTTTGCTTTGGCCCTCCGCTGGCGCTTCGGGCCGTGTTCGGGCGCCAGGGGAGGCGGGAACCTTCGGCACCTCCGGTGTGGTCACTCGTTCCTCGCGACCCCACCTGCGGCACCTCCAGAACCCCGCCGGCGCCCGAACGGGCAACCCCCCGGGGTTGATATAGGAGGGCACGTACCGGTCGCACCCCTGGGGGTTGGTGTGAGAGACCGGCTACCGGTCCCACCCCCCCGTGGCGGGGTAGAAGACCGGGCGGCCCGTCACACCCCGTCTACAGGTCGGCGTCGGTGTCGTCCTGGGCGCGGCGGCGTTCGCGGCGGGCGCGACGTTCGGCCTCTTGTTGGGCGGCGCGCTCGTCCTGGGCGACGGCGCTGGTCATCGAGTTGGCCAGCGCCCGCAGCTCCATGTTGATCCTGGGGTAGGCGGGCAGGCGGGGGAGGGCGCCCAGACGCGGGGTCCGGCGTTCCTCCATGGCCACGATGAGTTCCTGGAAGGCCAGGTCCACCCGTTGGAGGGTGATGGCGCCCGCAGGTTCGGGGTTGCGGTCCTGGGAGAGCGCGGCCAGTGCCAGGTAGCCGATGCGCTGGGTGGCCACCACCACGGGCCACAGGGGGCGGGTGGAGGCGGCCTTGGGGGCGTCGCCGATGGCGCTCTCGTACACTCCGCGGAGGCTGACGGCGGCGGCCCGCATGTCGCGGCGCAGCCGGTAGCGACGCTCCTCGGTGATCTCCACGTCCGGGTCCAGTACCGCCTGCATGCACTGGCGGGTCTTCTCCAGGACGTTCGCGATGGCCTGGGGGAGCCGGGTCGCGGAGGCCTTGCGCCACAGGAGCAGTGACCCGGCCAGACCGAAGGCGGACCCGACGAGGGTGTCGATGATCCTGGACACCACGAGGTCGCTCACCGGGTAGGGGTTGGCGGTGTAGGACAGCATCAGCGCCATCGGGGTCAGCAGCACGGAGGCGTAGAAGAAGTTGCGGGCGACCACCAGCTGGGTGGCTCCCTGCAACAGTCCGGCCAGCACGATCACCACGAACAGCGGCGGGTGCGACATGATCAGCGCGGCTCCGGCGAGGACCCCCAGCAGGGTGCCGAGCGAGCGTTGCACGGACCGGTTCAGGGTGAGGACCACGTTTCCGGCCTGGAGCACCGACGTGGTGGTCAGCGCGACCCAGTAGTAGTGGTCCAGGCCGAGCCACAGGCCGAACGCCCCCGCGGCGGTGACGGTCAGCCACATGCGCATGGCGGTGGGGCGGATGAGGGAGTCGCGGCTCAGGCTGGAGCGCAGTGCCGACCACAGGGCCGGGTAGCGCTCGTCGTGCAGGGTGGCGGTGCGGCGTTCGTCCTCCTCCTGGGCGCTGCGCCGGGCCGCTTGGGCGGCGCGGGAGAGCAGGTTGTACAGACGCGCCTCCAGGGATCGGGGGCGCATGCCGCGGCGCAGTTCGTCCAGGGACTCCGGGTCGGGGGCGCGGGAGGGGTCGGCGACGGCGACGGCCATCCGGTCGGCGAACTCGGCGGCCTGGTCGGGAAGGGGCGTGGGGCGGGCCATGCACACCTGGGTGGCGGACAGGTGGATGTCGGAGACCCAGCGCAGCAGGGCGCGGAGTCGGGCCGCCTCGGCGGTGGTGCGGTAGCCGCGGGTCTGGCCCAGCAGCACGATCCGCCAGGAGTCGGCCACGGCCACCGACGCCTGGTGTTGGGCGTGGTCGAGTTCGGGGGTGCCCACGGCGCGGAGCAGGGTGGCCAGCGCCCGGTAGGCCCCGGCGACCGCCTGGTACTCGGGGTGGCGGGCGCGGAAGGGGGCGCCGGACATCGACACCGTCCAGCCGACCGCGGCGCCCAGGGCGGCGATCAGCGCGTGCAGGGGCACGTCGGCGACGCCGCTGGGCGCGATGGTGGAGATGGTGGCGACCAGGACGAAGAACATCGGGCCGGGCTTGTCGACCCGCCAGGCGGCGCACACCCAGGTGGCGAGTCCGGCGGTCAGGCCGATGGAGGCCACGGCGGCCCAGGGCGACAGCGAGGCGGCCAGGGAGTTGACGGCCACCGCGGCGACGAAGCCGAGCCCGACCAGGGCCAGGGCGGCGGCGCGGTAGGCGTAGGGCGTCTTCTTCTCGTACAGGACGGTCATGGAGCCCAGCGCGGCCAGGGTGCCGACCTGGGCTCCGAAGAGGAGCGAGGCCAGGGCGAAGGAGACGGTCATCGCGATGGCGGCCTGGACGGCGGTGGTCCAGGCCCAGTGGCCGGTCTCCAGCCCGAAGAGCGCCTTGAGGTCCACGCGCGGGCGGGGGCGTTCCCCCACGGTCGCGCGTTCGGGTCCCCGGTCGGACCCGCCCTCGCCCAGAGGCATCGGGCCGGTCTCACCAGTGGTTCCCAGATCTCGCACGGCCCCCATCCTAAGCCGAGATATCGGTACGAACGGGACTTCTCGGGTGGGAGGCCGGGTCAGCCGGACCGGGGAGCGGCCTCTTCGTGCTCCTTCTCACGTAGGGCCCGGAGTTCGGCCTCGGCCCGTTCCGCCCGCTCCAAGGCCAGGTCACGGGCCTCCTCGGCGGTGGAGAGCCGCGCGGCCCCCGCCTCTCGGGCCTCGGCCAGGGTGATCTCGGCCTGGCGGCGTTGCCCCTCCAGTTCGGAGGACAGCCGTTCCCGGTCCGCGGCGGAGCGGTCCAGTTCGGCGGTGAGGCGTTCGCGTTCGGCCTCGGCGGCGGCGCGGTCCGATTCGAGACTCCGTCGGGCCCGGTCCAGTTCGGCGCCCAGACGTTCGCGTTCGGTCTCCAGCTCCCGGGCGGCCCGGTGGGCCAGATCCTCGGCCCGTTCGGCGCGGGCCAGGGCGTCACGGGCGGACCGTTCGGCCCGGTCGAGCAGGCGGGACCGTTCGGCGAGCTCCTCGCGCAGGACCTCGGCCTCCTTCCGGGCCCGGTCCAGGGTCCGCGCGGCCTCGGCGCGTTCGCGTTCGGCCTCGGCCCTTGCCCGTTCGACGGTCTCGGAGATCCGGCGTTCGGCGGCGGCCAGACCGGCGTTGGCCTCGGCCGTCGCGGCGTCCCGTTCCAGGAGCGCGGTTCGGGCGGCCTCCTCGTGACGGTCGCGTTCGGCCTCGGCGGCGTCCCGGCGGAGCAGGGCCTCCTCGGTCATGCGTTCGGCGTCCTGGGTGGCGGCGACGGCCGCTTCGGTGGCCTCCTCCGCCGATCTGCGGGCCGATTCGGCCTCGCGGCGGCGGTTCTCCGCCTCCAGACGGGCCGAGTCGGCCTCCGAGATCCGGCGGGAGGCCTCCAGACGGGCCGCCTCCACCTGTGCCTCGGCGGCGGCCGGGTCGGACATCGTGGCGAAGGCCTCGGTGGCGGCCTTCAGGGTCGTCTCCAGCTGTTCGGTCTGGACGGCGAAGCGGGTGAGCAGGTCGTCGGCGCGCAGACGTGCCGTGGTGACCGGTTCGGCGTCGCGGGGCGCGGCGACCGGGGAGCGCTCCTCGCGTTCGGCGCGGGCGTCGTTCTCGGCGCTCTCGGCCTCTTGGGCGAGCCGCTGGCGTTCCTTCCAGGCCCGCCAACGCGTGTGTTCTGGCAGGTCGCAGTATTGCGGCGGGCGCCCGGGGGAGGAACCGCGGGGGACCGGTCGGGTACAGCCGGGAAAGACACAGGTGCTGGAGTCGGAGGAGGCCACGGGGCGAGCGTAGCGTTTTCGGCCTCGACGTGCCGGGGTGTGTCGCGGGGCGCCGCCGGGGCATGGGAAAGCCCCCGCGCGGGACGTGGGTGAGACCGCGCGGGGGCCGGTTCTGTGGGCCTGTGCCGAGAGGGTCAGTCGTGGGCGCCGAAACCGTCCACGCGGCAGACCATGGTGGTGACGAAGGGACGGAAGCCCTCCCGCTCCAGGAAGTCGATGTCCTCGGAGGCGGTGGCCAGGGCGGAGAACTCGATGTCCCGGACGCCCATGGAGGCGAGCTGCCTACGGATCTCCTCCAGGAGCTTGGAGCCCACCCCGGTGCCGGTGTACTCGGGGTCGATCGCGAAGGTCTGCACCACCGCGATGCGTTCGCCCCGGTCCCAGCTGCCCTGGGAGCTCTCTCGAATGGTGACCATCGCGTAGCCGGCGAGGTCGCCGTCGTGCTCGGCGAGGATCGCCATGGTCTCGGGGTCGGCCAGCCACGCCTTGTACTGGGCGCGGCGTCGTCGCCAGGACTCGTCCAGGCCGACGGAGCTGATGATGTCCTCGAGGTGGGGGTTGGTCATCGTGTGCTGCTGGTGGAGGGCACCCCACAGGTCGGCGAGCTCCTCCACCTCGTGAGCACCGAGGTAGCGGAAACCGAGAACGTCGACGCTGCCAGGTCGAGGTTTGGTCATCAGCGAATTTTGCATGTTCTTCTCACCCGTTCCACCGACTTGGGCACTGGTCTCCCAGGATGCCGCTCGAAGCGGATCCGTGGTTGAGCTGTGCGTCCGACTGTACGTGTCGGGGAAGGCGCTGGGGGCCATGACACGGAGAAAACCCGGCATGTGATCACTAAAGGAGAAGAAAGTGCAATCTTTCTTCCTGGTGTCCCCAAGGCCCGTGGTGGCGGGGGTGGTCGGACGATGTGCAGGGAATCACCCGCAAAGAAGTCGTCATCGGACCGAAACCACGTCGATATTCAGGCGTTCTGTCATAAATTGGGACACATGATCGACGTTCGGCGCTTGCAGCTTCTTCAGGCCCTCGACCACCATCGCACGGTGGCCGCCACCGCGGAGGCGCTCAATGTCACGCCGTCGGCGGTCTCCCAACAGCTCGCCGCCCTGGCCAAGGAGGCCGGCGTCCCCCTCGTCGAGCGCCAGGGACGCCGCTTCCTGCTGACCGGTGCCGCGCGCGTGCTGCTCAAACGCGCCCACGTGATCTTCGCGGAGATGGAACGCGCCACCGCCGACCTGGCCGAGTACGCCGACGGCGACCGGGGCGTGGTGCGGGTGGGCTCCTTCTCCACCGGCATCAGCGACCTGGTGGCACCCGCCCTGGCCCGACTGCGCGACAGCCACCCGGGTTGGAGCTTCGAGGTCGTCCAGGCCGAGCCCGAGGAGAGCGCCGAGATGGTGCGCTCGGGCCGTCTGGACGTGGCCGTCACCATGTCCACCAGCCACCTGCCCCCGGCCGGGGATCCGGATTTTCGCAGCGACCCGGTCATGGTCGAGCTCTTCGACGCGATCCTGCCCTACCAGCACCCCCTGGCGACCCGGACCAGCCTGCACCTGGCCGACGACCTCGCGGACGAGGACTGGATCATGTCCGCTCCGGGCACCGCGTGGAACGCCTGTGTGACCGCCGCGGCCAACCAGGCCGGCTTCCAGCCGCGCGTCGTGCACACCGTCGACGACTTCAGCGCCGTCTTCGCGATGGTCCAATCGGGGCTGGGCGTGGCCCTGATGCCCCGGTTGGCCTGGACCGGGCTCAACCTTCCCCAGATCGTGGTGCGCGGGGTACGCGAGACCGCCCGACGCCACATCCTCGTGCTCTCCCGCGCGGGCGCCACGCCCGAACCCCTGCTCACCGCGGTCCGAGAGGCCGCCAGCAAGGTGCCGGTCCCCTCGGTGGGACCCTTCGCGATAGCGGGCTGACCGCGCCTCAGAACGGCAGCGGAGGCACGTCGTCGAGCACGTCCTCGGCCGCCCTTCGAAGGTAGGAGGCCACCACCCGGATCGGACGCCAGGCCCAGCCGCCGGTGCGCCCGGCCAGGTACACCTGTCGGACCCCGCCCAGTTCCCCCACCGGGGCGTGGGCGATCCCGCGCCGGGTGGTGGTGGAAAGCCTCGGTACCACCCCCACCCCCATGCCGGTGGCCACCAGTTCCTCGAACAGCTCCAGGGTGTCGATCCGGTGCACGATGCGCGGGGTGAAGCCGGCGTCGGCGCACATCCGGTGCACCAATGCCTCCTCGTCCCCTCGGAAGGGGCTGGCGATCCACGCCGCGTCGGACAGTTCGCGCAGGCGGCGCCGGGTGAGGATGCGGCTGTCCGCCCCTCGTGAGGGCTGGGAGAGCAGGAGACTCTCCGTGCCCATCGGATATACCGTCAGTATTCCCGGGAAACGTCGGGGGAGAAGACTGTACTGGTACACCACCCCCAGATCGGCCTCCCCGTCCTGCAACAGATCCAGCGCCTGTTCCGATTCGTACTCGGTCAGATGGATGTCGATCCCGGGGTGGTCGTTCCTCAAACGGCGCAGGGCGGGCAGAACGATCGGCGCGGCCGAGGTGTACATGACCAGGTCGACGCGGCCGACAGGGGCTCCCTCCCCCTCGAACTCGGCCTGGGCCGCCTCCACCCGGGCCAGGATGTCCACGGCGTGCTCGGCCAGCCTCCGCCCCGCCGGGGTGAGCCGGACGCGGCGGCCGTCGGGCGCCAGGAGGGGCACCCCGGCCTCCTTCTCCAGGACGGAGAAGTGTTTGGAGACCGCCGAGGTGCTCATGCCTGTGACCTCGGACACGGCCGCCATGGTGCCGAGTCGTTCCAGTTCCACGAGTAGACGCAGCCGAGTGAAGTCCATCAACCGAAACTACACGGTTCATCCACCATCGGTTCGTGGACAGAAACGGAGGACTGCAATCCAATGGTCGGGTGATCCGCTCATACCTCCCCTCCCTCGGCCGTGCCCGATTCCAGATCCCGGCGCCGATGATGCTGCTCATCGGCATGTTCACGCTGCACACGGGCAGCTCTCTGGCGGTCACCGCCTTCGAACACGCGAGCCCCGCCACCGTCACCTGGCTGCGTCTGACGTGGGCCGCGCTGCTCCTGACGGCCTTCGGAGGCCGCTCCCTGTGGCGTGCCGTACGCGCCGCGAGCCGCCGTGAGCTGGGCGCCGTGGTGATCCTGGGCACAGCGAGCGCGGGGATGATGCTGTTCTACTCCGAGGCGACGGCGCGGATCGAACTCGGCACCGCCACCTCCATCGAATTCCTCGGCACCCTCGTGGTCGCCGTGGCCGCGATGCGCCGCCGTAGGGAACTGGTGTGGATCGTCGCCGCCGTCGTGGGCGTGATCTGCCTGACCCGTCCCTGGCAGGGCGACCTGGACCTGGTGGGTCTGGGGTTCGCGCTGGCCGGAGCGGTCTGCGTGATCGGCTACATCGTCCTCACCCAGCGGGTGGGGGCCGGGTTCGGCGCCGTGCACGGGCTGGCCCTGGCCATGACCGTGGGCGCGGTGGTGACCGCGCCGCTGGGGGCTCCGGGGGCGCTGGTCGACCCCGACCTCGGTCTGATCGGTTTCACACTGCTCATCGCGCTGCTCTTCCCGATGGTGCCGTTCCTGCTGGAGATGATCGCCCTCCAGCGGATGAGCCGTACCGCCTACAGCACCTTCTCCAGTCTGGAACCGGCGGTCGCCCTGGTGATGGGCATGATCGTGATCGGCCAGGCCCCGGTCGCGGTCCAGCTCGTGGGCATGGGGCTGGTGGTGGTCGCCGGGATCGGCGCGGCCCGAGGGGACCAGGCCCGCGGCCCCGCCGTCCCAGAGAGGAAGGTGGTGCGCGAATACCGCACCGGAACGGGTTCGGGGGCGAAGGACGGCGCCTCCGACCCCGTTCCCCCTCCGGGGACGCTCCGGGAACCGACCGTGGAGGCGGCCTGACCCGTCCCTCGTGAAGGGTCCGTGGAGCGGAAGGGACGAGGGGCGGAGAACACGTGGACATGAGCCGGCCCACGCCCCGGACACACCCCCGCGCAACGCGTTCGGGCCCGTGTATGTACTAGCTTGGTGCCAATCATGGCGGCGAAAACCAACCTCGAACTTCTGCGCGCCCACGAGCCGGTGCTCATGTGCACCAAGGGAGAGCTCTTCTTCCCCACCGACGTGGACGCCTACGTACGCAATTGCAGTCTCTGGATCGAGGAGCCCGGCGGAGGTGAGAGTGTCATCGTCCCCGCGGGGGAGCTCACCCTGGACCGTCTGGCGCGGGCCGAGGAGGAGTGGCCCCACCGTCACAAGCACCTGAGGTTCGTGCAGGAGGAGACCCTGCGCGAGGAGGCCCGTCGCTTCAAGGGCATGGCGCGTTCGGTCATCCCCAAGAGCGGCCGTCTGGCCGCCGTCGGCGTCCTCGGCCGTGTCCTCGACATCCTGATGAAGATCTCGCTGCTCGTCCGAGGGGCGGTTCCGGGCGGGGTCACCTTCGCGGCGGTCACCCGCTACCGCGAGCGGGTCGACAACGGCGGGGCCACCTACTACGGGCGGGTCACCCGCGAGGGCGGCTACATCGTCCTCCAGTACTGGTTCTTCTACGCGATGAACGACTGGCGCACCATCTACGGCGGGGTCAACGACCACGAGGCCGACTGGGAACGCGTCACCGTCTACGTGGTGGAGAACCCCGACGGCACCACCCGGCCGGTCTGGGTGGGGGCCTCCTCGCACGAATACCACGGCGACGACCTGCGCCGCTCCTGGGAGGACCCGGACCTGCACCGGGACGGCGAGCACCCGATGATCTACGTCGGCGCGGGCTCGCACTCCCACCAGATGCTCCCCGGCGACTACCTCATCCAGGTCGACCCCTCCTTCCTGCGGGGCCTGGTCAGCGCCTGGCGCAACCTCGGCCGGCGGCTCTTCCGCGCGGACAGCGCCATGCACGGTATCGGCGTCCCCTTCGTGGACTACGCGCGCGGTGACGGGGAACGGCTGGGGCCGGGCGGCGACCGGGAGTGGAACGCCGTCCTCATCGACGACGACACCCCCTGGGTCCACGGTTTCCGCGGACTGTGGGGGCGCGACACCCGTGACTTCTTCGACGGCGAACGCGCGCCCAGCGGCCCCCGCTACGAGCGGGACGGCACCATCCGTCGTTCCTGGGCCGACCCGCTGGCCTGGGTCGGTCTCCAGAAGGTCGCGCCGACCGAGGCCGCGGCGCGGGCCGAGCTGCGCTCCCACGTGGGGGCCCTCGACGAACGGATCGGCGAGTACGAATCCGAGATCGTCGAGCGACGGGACCGGATCCGAAGGCTGGAGTCCGCGCGCCTGGTGCTGGCCCGTGAGGCCTCCTCCCGGCCCCGCGCCCGCGAGTACTCCGAGGAGATCGAGAACCTGGAGGGGGAGCTCGCCGAGATCTACGAGAGGCGGGCGTTGACCGCCGATGAGCGCGACGCCCACCTGCGGGCCCTCGACAGCGACGTTCCGCTGGTGCCCTCGCCGACCGGGCACCTCAAGGCGCCGCACATGCCCTACGCCTCGGGCGAGCAGCGCAGCACCCGGTTCCTGCACCTGTGGGTGGCGCTGAGCACGCCCCTGCTCCTGCTCTCCCTCGCGCTCACCCTGTTCCTGCTCAGCGGTCAGATGACGCTGTGGGCGATGCTCGGTGTGGTCCTGCTGTTCGCCGCGATCGACTCCGTGGCCCGTCGCCGTTTCCTCCAGTACCTCACGGGACTGGCGATCGCCGCGGTGGCCATCGGGTTGATCGTGGGGGTGGTGGTCGCCTTCATCGCGGACTGGCGTATCGCCGTCACGGTGCCGATCGTGCTCATCGTCGTGGTGCTGCTGGTGGTCAACATCCGCGACCTGATGCGCCGCTGAGGTTCCCTCTCGCCCCGGAGCGTCGTCGCTCCGGGGCACAATGGGGACATGGACGACGCCCTGTTCGACGCGCCACCGGTCACCGTGGCCCCGGGAGCGGTCCACCTGCCCGGCAGGCTGCCGTTGGAGACCCGGATCGACCTGGTGCGACGCTGCCGTGAATGGGCACGCGGGCCCGCCGGGATGCGCAGGCACACCATGCCGAGCGGCGGGGTCATGAGCGTCGACATGGTCGCCCTCGGATGGCATTGGCGCCCCTACGCCTATAGCCGGACCCTGCCCGACGGCACCCCGGTCCGGCCCTTCCCCGACCTGCTCGGCGCGTTGGCGGTTCGTTCCGTGGAGGCCGCCTACGGTGAGCCCTACGAGGGCGACGCCCATGACGTCGCCCTGGTCAACTTCTACGACGCCGACGCCCGTATGGGCATGCACCAGGACCGGGACGAACGCTCCCCGGCCCCGGTGGTCTCCATCAGTCTCGGTGACACCTGCGTCTTCCGTTTCGGAGGCACCGAGCACCGGGGTCGTCCCTACACCGACGTCGAACTGCGCGACGGCGACGTGTTCGTCTTCGGCGGCCCCTCGCGGCCGGCCTACCACGGGGTCCCCCGTGTCCGTCCGGGCACGGCCGACCCCGCCCTGGGGCTCAAGGGGCGGCTCAACATCACGATCCGGGCCTCCGGACTCTCCCGCTGAGGGCGTGTCCGCTCGCCCCCGGGCACGGTCCGGGCCAGGATCGTGGGCAGGGGAGAGCAGGGAGGACGACCGTGGACGAGTCCGCGCCCGAGCGCACCATGGCCCTGGGCCGTGACGGGGCGGCCCTGCCCGTGGACGCTCCGCCCGGAGAGTGCCGGATCGGGCTCTACCGGGAGGGCGAGACGGTGCGGAGCGCCTCCACCCTCGCCGAGGCCCGCGCGGCGCTGGACGGCGACGACCGTCCGATGGTCTGGATCGAGATGACCGAGCCCGACCGGTCCCAGCTGTTGGAGGCCTCCCGGCTGTTCGACCTGCCGCTCCTGGCGGTGGAGGACGCGATCGTCGCCCACCAGCGGCCCAAGGCGGAGACCTACGGGGAGGTGCTGTTCCTGGTCCTGCGTCCGGCCGAGTACGACGAGGACCGGGAATCGGTGCGGATCGGCGAGATCCACGTCTTCGCCACCCACGACCTCGTCATCACCATCCGACACGACACCCGGACCGACTTCGAGGGGATCCGGACCCGCCTGCGCGACGACCCCCGGATGGCCGGACACGGGGTCCTCGGGGTGGTCTACGCGGTCCTGGACCGGGTGGTGGACGACTACGCCCCCACCATCGCGGGGCTTCAGGACGACGTCGACGAGGTGGAGAGCCAGGTCTTCGCGGGGGAGAAGGGGGCCTCCCGGCGCACGTACCGGTTGGCCCGCGAGCTCATCCTCCTGCAACGCGCGGTCGATCCGCTCGGCCGGGTCCTGGACGAGCTCATGGTCCCTCTGGACCGGACCGGACACGGTGCTCCCGTGATCCGGGGGCCGCACGCCGGGATGCGCGACGAGCTGCGCGAGCACCTGCGCGACGTGGCCGACCACGTGACGGTCGCCCGTGAGCACGTGGACGGCTTCCGCCAGTTGTTGCAGAACATCATGTCGGTGGAGAGCAGCCTCGTCGACAGGGCGCAGAACGAGGCGATGAAGAAGGTCTCCTCCTGGGGAGGCATCCTGGTGGTACCGACCCTCATCTCCTCGATCTACGGCATGAACATC
The DNA here is from genome assembly GCF_035818715.1 of Nocardiopsis sp. LDBS1602. Classification (NCBI taxonomy): domain Bacteria; kingdom Bacillati; phylum Actinomycetota; class Actinomycetes; order Streptosporangiales; family Nocardiopsidaceae; genus Nocardiopsis; species Nocardiopsis sp. LDBS1602. Next base: position 41,591 of record NZ_JAYLVW010000001.1, read on the forward strand.
GCCCCCCAGAGCGGCTTCCACTGGATGTTCAGTTGGCCGCTCACCCTGGCGGGCATGGCGTTGGCCAGTCTCACGCTGTATCTGGTCTTCAAGCGCAACGACTGGCTCTGAGCCGGATCAGACGGAGAGCATCCGCCGGATCTCTCGAAGGTCCCGTCGGGCGGCGTCGGTCTCCTCCTCGGCCTGGAGACGTCGGCGCCGCCACTCCTCGACGGCGCCGGCGATCCGCTCGTCCGTCCTGCGGCGCGCCTCCGCGATCGCGGCCTCTCCCTCGCCCCGTCCCTTGGTCGAGGAGTGGTGGGCCAGGACGGATCCGCCGAGCGAGACCAGGGTCAGGAACCACAGGAACCCGTTCATCGTGAACAGCGCCAGGAGTCCCAGCACGGCGGCGATGCCCAGGGTCACCCACACCATGCTCCGCGCGTCGCCTCCCGCGGTGTGGCGTTCGGAGATGAGCCCGCGCACCCGCTCGATCTGCCCCTGGTCGGCTCCGGCGGCGTCGATGGTGACGTCGACGCCCTGCGTGGACACCGTCGTCGTCTCGGGGAGAGGGGCGTTCAGGTCGGCCGCCAGACGTTCGGCGTCCTCCAACACCGTGGTCCGCTGGACGACCAGGGCGAAGGTGCGGCGGCGCAGCGGCGTGTCCGTCGAGGTGAGGTCGCGCTGGATCAGGGTGGCGACGTCGTGGGTCCCCTCGTTCCAATGGGGCGGTTCCACCTTCTCGCCGCCGTTCTCGATGGTGGCCCGGAGCGCGCGTGCCTCGGCCAGCAGAGGGGCCTCCTCCGGTCCGCCCTCCTCCACCAGCAGCCGCAGGGTCTCCTTGAGGAAGTCGACGCTGGCCTGATCGGGGGCGAGCACCCGATCGGGTTCGTCCTCGCCGTTCGGTCCGGTGACGTGGGAGACCTGTTCCCGTAGCCGGCCCAGGGCCTTCGCCGTACGGGAACGTACGGCGAAGGGGTCCTTGGAGGGGGTGCGTCCCCGGCCCCCGGAGGTGGAGGGTGCGGTGGCGGACCAGGCCTCGACGGTCGCGACCCGCGCGTCCTCGGCGGACCAGTGGCGCAGGGTCGACAACAGGAGGTGTTCGCGGGCGTCGTCACCGAAGGAGCCGTCCGCGCTCAACAGCCACAGGGCCCGCTGAACCCGGGTGGGGCGCACCTCGGGGAGGGGCAGGTGGGGCAGGAGTTCGGTCGCGGCGCCCGAACCGAGCAGGTGGGCGTTCTCCGAACTGGTGAGCGCGGTGGCCAGGGCGGTGAAACCCAGGGCCCGTTCCCGGTCGATCTCGGCGGCCTCGGCGAAACGCGCCCGTGCCCGGGGCAGGTCGCCGTTGAGCAGGTGGTGCAGCCCGCGGGCGGCCGGGACCAGCCAGTAGCCCGGGACGTCGTCCAGACGCAGTTCTCCGAGGAAGGCGCCGTCGAGCATCTGGAGGGTGCGATGGCGGGTGATGGCCATACCGTCGAACAGGGAGAGGGTGACGCGCAGGTCGCTGAGTTCGATGAAGGCGTCCAGGGTGGCCGAGACCCGGTCCAGCCGTTGTCCCAGATCGCCCTTGAGATGACTCAGTTCCGACCGCATGCGTTTGCGGTCCTGGGTCATCTGCGAATACGCGGAACCCAGACTCTCCTCCAGGTCCCTGATCCGCACGTTCTGCGAGTAATCGATCCAACTCATGCCCGGTATCGCCTTTCTTCGCGCGCCTGAGGGAGGGGGCGCGCCGGTGACTGTGACGTACGGGAGGGTCGGGAAGGTTCTCCGGTGGCGTGGTCGTCGTCCAGTCGTGATCATGGCGGTGGTGGGGGAGAACGGGCCGGTGGCGGGGCCCTTGCGCCCTCGAGGGCGGGCCGAAAGGGTCTTTCGGCCTCCACAGGTCTGCTTCCGACGCCAACGTCGTGTTGGCATACATGCCGTTCTGCGGCAAGCTGGGGGAGTCGGACACACAAGGGCTGTGAGGGCTCATGACGGACGGAACGGGTATGGCGGCGCCTGGCGGTTCGAACGCGGGAACCAGCGGGAGTCTGCGTGCCACGCAGAGGATGCTCCAGTTGCAGAACAGTCTGGTGGAGCTACTGCGGACCAAGCCCTTCGGTCAGATCACCTACAAGGAGATCACCGAGGGCGTCGACATCGACCGTTCCACCGTCTACCGCTACTACAACCACAAGAACCAGGTGTTGCGGGCCGCGGTGGACGTACGTCTGACGGCCTTCGCCTCCCAGGTGGACCTGACCTTCGGGCGGATGGAATCGATCGACGGCTACATGGGGCGTCTGGTGGACTCCTGGATCGCGTTGTGGGAGGACTCGGGGGGTCTGCTGGCCGCGGCCTCCGGGCTCGGGGTCGAGCCCGGACCCCAGCGCGACTGGTGGCGTGAACGGATCGGGCCGTGGATCGAAGCGGTCCGGGAGGCGATCGAGGTCGCCCGTTTCGTGGAGGAGCTGCCCAAGGACGGGCGTCCGGCCGAGCCTCTGGCGGAGATGACGGTGGGCCTGTGCCTGTCGACCTTCAACAACGAGCTGGCCGTGGAGCACACCGACGAGCGCCGAGTGATGGTCCGGGACCTTCTCCTGGACGCGATCCTGCGGACCATGGGTCGTAGGTGAGGGTCGCTCAGCCGCGGGTGCGGGCCACCTCTCCGAAGGCGCCGACCACCGCGCCGAGGGCGAACATGGAGGCCTCCTCCTCGTCCATGTGGACGATGCCGGCGGGCACCCGGACCCGGTAGGGCTTGTCCTCCTGGGGAAGGATCTCCAGGCCGTCGATGATGCCCTGGCCCTCCAGCATGAGGAGGGCCTCACCGACCCGCCCGGTACGGTCTCCCCGCGCCCATATCGACATACGTTCACCCTAACTACGGTGTGGGGGCCGAAGGCGGAGCCGACCTTGTCGGGAGGCCGGACGAGGTGTGAACGGTCGGCGGTTCCATGACAAAGCGAACCCGACCTGGAATTCCCGCTTCGTCTTCGTCCGTCGTACCCGGATTCGAGGTGGCGACCGCGTTTTCCAGTGATATCACCGGCGGTGCAGTTGCACGTGCATGTTCATGTGTGTATGGCCGGATCCGGCCATACAGGCCCGATTCGGCCCGGCTTCCCGGGTGGACGGCTCGGCCCGGGGAACGGGGCGACCGGGACGTCACAAGAAGGGAATCTACACCACAAAAGACGCGTAACTTCGCATGGTCGCCCTTTCTTTGAAAAGACCATGCAGGAGGGGTGAAAACGTCTGGGATTCCCCGGAGTCGACGCTTCGAGGGCGTGGAGTTCCGTAGGGTGGTCCCCGCGCGGATCCGCGCGAACGCCGGTGCGGGACGCGGTGGACGGGTGCCCCGCACCGGCCCGACGCCCGGGCATGGGAGAGCCCGGCCCGAAGACGGGCGAGGGCGTACGGAACGGGGGAGCGGGGATCCGCGTGAGCGGGGGAGGGCCCGGTGAGGACCGTCGGAGGGACACGACGTGGTCGGACCGGGGAGAGGCCGTGGGGGACGGCGGGGCGGCGCGCGGCACCGCCCGGAGGAACGGGGCGGGACGTCGGCGGGCGCGTTCTGGGCCGGCACCCGCCGACGGCCCTCGGCGTCGTCTAGCGGGTCTTGACGACGGTCGCGATGAGGCCGGAGATGATCATCATCGAAAGGCTGATGATCATGAGCACGAACCCGATGGTTCCGATCATGGTGTTTCCTTCACTTGTCGTCCCCGCGCGCCGTGGGCCGTTCCACGGCGCCCGGCACACCGGGCCACCCGGGGTCTCGGGCGCGGCGTTACCTCTTCGGTGGTTCACCCTATCTCGCCGTCACCGGGACACCATGTCGGGTACCGCCCTGACCAGCGTGGTTCAGGTCTCGTCCCAGAACCGCCGGTAGGTGTCGCAGAGCCAACGATCGACACGGTCGGTGTCGGGCGAGGCGGGCAGGTCGGAGGTGCGGCACAGGTCGACCAGACGCTCCTCCAGCTCTCGTGTGCGCTCCAAGGCCTCGGTACGGGTGCGCTCACCGCGTCGCAGCTCCAACAACCAGGAACGCTCGGGCTCGGGCATGGGCAGGGTGATGGAGCCGGTCTCCATCAACTCGACGCCCTGGAGCCCGAGACGCACCATGTGGTACGCGTACTTGGTGTCGAACCCGTGGACCTCGACGAGTTCGGGACGGTTGGTGTGCCTGCCGCCCCGCACCCCCTCCATGCGTTCCCTCTGGGCCCGCAGGTAGCCCAGGAACCGTTCCCCGGCCCTGCGGGACAGCAGCCGGTGGCCCTCGGCCCGCAGTTCGCGCCCCACGGAGGTGATGGTGACGATCTCGTCCTCGGGAACGAACAGCGGCAGCAGGACGGTCGGGTTGCCCTCCAACGCCAGACGGGTCCACTTGCGCAGCGAGTAGACGGTCAGGTCCAGGTCGCCCTCGCCGGACCGGGTGTGCTCGGGACGGCTGTGGTGGATGTACTGCTCGAAGGAGCGCAGACCGATGACGTACTCGGGCGGTTCCACGCAGATGCCCATCTCGTCACGGTCCGAGACCCCGTCGAGGTTCAGGCCGTGGGCGGCCGAACCGACCTGACAGCGCAGGACGGTCCCCTGGGCGGCGATACGGGCGAACTCCTCGCTCGAATGTCTCATGGGCCTCCTCCACGGGCGTGTCACGGTGCTCGCAACCTACCGGGGTCGGGACGCCGGAGACGACCGGTTTTCGGTCGTGGGGCGCCCGCCCGGGGTCACCGTTCCGGGGCGGCCCGGCGGTCGGCGAACAGGACCAGGGCCCGCGCGGCCTGCGACGGAACGGTCAGATCCAGCCCGGTGACCTCGCGGAAGGTCTGGAGCCGGTTGACCACGGTGTTGCGGTGGCAGTACAGGGAGGCCGCGGCGGCCTTGACCGACCCCGTGGCCGTGTAGTGGGCGAGGGTCTCCAACAACCGTGCGCGCGCGTCGGGTTCGAGGGCCGCCATCCGTTCGACCGGCTCCCGCCCGAACCCGGGCAGCAGGGCGCCCACCTGATCGCGGGCCAGGGCGGTCCACACGTCCTCCTGCCGGACCATCCCCTCGTTCCGACGGGCGTAGCGGGCCATGATCCGCGTCGCCTCGACCGCCGCCGGAACCTCGGCGAGCCCCCGCGTACCGGTGATCGTCGCTCCGGTGGTGTCGGCCGGCAGGACGGGACGGCGTACACGGCCCGGTTCCAGGACCAGGGCCACCCCGTCGTCGAACTCCCAGGCCAGGCACCCGTTGCGGGAGAGGTCGAGGGCGTCGGTGCGATGGACGCGCTCCGGCGGCAACCGGACGAAGGACACCTCGAAGACCCCGTCCAGGGGCAGCCCCAGCACCGGGGCGACCTCGACCGCGACCTGCGGCGCGCGCTCCCCGGCGCTGAGCAGACGGGCGAAGGCCCGGGTGGCCGCGGCCCGGGAGTCGTGCTCCAAGGAGGCGCGTTCTTCGAGGAAGGCGGCCTGGACGTCGCTGATGTACTGCTCGACCGTCTCCAGGACCTCCTCCACGTGCAGGACGAGGGTGGGGGCCGAGTCGGCGCCGCCGGCGCGTACCAGGCCGGCCCACAGGACCCGGAAGTCCAGCCGCACCGCCTCCAGCAGATCCTCGCGGGCCACGCCCTGGCGGGCCCGACGTACCCCGAGCCGGGTCGACAGATCGCGCAGCCGTTCGGGCACGGGCAGACCGGCGATCCGGTGGGTGAGCAGGTCGAACGTGTCGACGGCGGTCTGGCGCAGGTCGTCGGCGGGGATGACGCCGTCGTCGTAACGGCCCATGGAGCGGAGCCGCTCCAGGAAGTCCTCCACCAGTCCGTCGCGGTCACGGGCCAGCAGTTCGAGCATGCCGGGCCAGGAACGCGGCCCCTCCTGTCCGGGGTCGGTCACGACGCACCTCCTCGGTCTTCCACGCGGGCCGGACCGGCCTTCACCTCCGATGGTGTCATGTTCCGGAAGGCCCGGGCCCCGGACCTGGTCATGTGCACAGCGGCCGCTGGAAAACGTGTGTGGATGTCGATTGAGCGGTACGGGTGGACGAGCAGACCATGGAAAGAGGCCCCGGGCCCGTCCGGCGGTCGCCGACCACCGGACACCACCGTTCCCTTCTGAGAGGAATACCCATGACCTCGTCCGCGCGGGAAGTGCCGTCGTCGACCGAAGGTTCGGACGCCGACACCCGTTTCCTGGAGGACTTCCGGTCCATGAGCGCCTTCGGCGCCACCCCTTCGGGAGGGGTCGACCGCCAGGCGGCCACCGAACCCGACATCGCCCAGCGCCGCTGGTTGGCGGAGCTGCTGGAGGAGAAGGGGATGCGGGTGGTCTACGACCGCATCGGCAACCAGTTCGGGCTGGTGGAGCGGGTCCCCGGCGCCCCGTACGTGGTGGTCGGCTCCCACATGGACTCCCAGCCCACGGCGGGTCGCTTCGACGGTGCCTACGGTGTGCTGGCCGCGGCCCACGCGGTGGATCGCGCCGCCCGGAGCGACGAGGCCGAGGGGGCCTCCTCCGCGTACAACCTCGCGGTCGTCAACTGGTTCAACGAGGAGGGGTCGCGCTTCGCCCCGTCCATGATGGGCAGCGCCGTCTACACCGGAAAGCTCCCGCTGGAGACGGCCCTGGCCGTACGGGACCGGGCCGGGGTGTCGGTGGGCGAGGCGTTGGCCCCCACCGGCTTCCTGGGCGAGACCGACGGACCCGAGGCCGCCTTCTGCGCGGAGATCCACATCGAGCAGGGACGCGTCCTGGAGCGCTCCGGTACCACGATCGGTCTGGTCGAGGCCTGCTGGGCGGCCCGCAAGTACCGGGTCGTCGTCAACGGCGAACAGGCGCACTCGGGGGCGACGGTGATGGAGGACCGGCGTGACGCCCTGCTGGGAGCCTCCCTCCTCGTGGTCGCCGCGCGCGAGCTGGCCGACCGTTTCCCCGGCGTGCTGCACACCGCCGTGGGCAGCATGGACGTCTACCCCAACTCCCCCGTCGTGGTGGCCTCCAAGGTCGAGCTCCTGCTGGACCTGCGGGCCGACGACGAGGAGGTGCTGGCCGAGGCCGACCGGATCCTGCGGGAACAGGTCATCCGGGTCGAGGAGACCGCGAAGGTGTCGGTGGACCTGCACCTCTCCCACGCCTGGGGGATCGACCCCTATCAGCCCGAGGGGGTGAGCCTGGCCAGGTCCGGGGCCGAGCGTCTGGGCCTGAGCCATCAGAGGATCAGGACCGTGGCCGGACACGACTCGGTCAACATGAAGGGCCACGTGCCCACGGTGATGCTCTTCGTCCCCTCGGTGGAGGGGATCTCCCACAACGAGGGCGAGTACACCGAGGACGGCGACATGCTGGCCGGACTGGCGATGCTCACCGAGGTGGTCCGCCGGTTGGGCGCGGGGGAGCTCCCCTCCACCGGCGTCTACGACCCGGCCGCTCAGGGCTGAGCCCGAGGGCACGTACGAGTGCGGGCCCCGTAGGGAACGTCTCCCTACGGGGCCCGCTCGTGTGACGGGGCCGGGTCAGCGCACGACGACCTCGTCGCGCACGCGCAGCCGTTCACCGTACAGACCACCGACGGCGGTGATCAGGGCGATGCCCATGAACAGCAGCGAGGCCACCCACGAACCGCCGCCCGTGCTGTCCAGCAGAGCGGTCGCCACGAAGGGCAGGAAGCCGCTGAGCGCGCCGGCGAGGTTGTAGGCCAGCGCCACACCGCTGTAGCGGAGGTCGGCCGGGAACAGCTCGGCGAGCAGCGCTCCGGAGACCGCGTAGGCGGTGGACAGGACGGCCACACCGGCGGTGATGGCCAGGACCACCAGGATCGGCGAACGGGTGTCGATCAGCCAGAACACCGGGAAGGCGATCACCGCGGTGGCCAGACCGCCCCACATGGTGACCCGGCCCGGGCCCAGACGCTCGGCCAGCCGGCCGAAGACGATGATGACGGCGATCTGCGCCACGGCCGCGACCAGGGTCGAGTTGACCATGAGCCCACGCGACAGCCCCAGGGTTCCGGTGCCGTAGCTGATGGCGAAGGTGGTCATGACGTAGAAGCCGCCCACGCCGAGCAGGGCCGAGGCGATGGCCACGAGCAGACGTCCCCAGGCCTTGCGGAACACGTCCAGGGCCGGGACCTTGGAACGCTTCTCCTGCTTCTCCATCTCCTCGAAGACGGGGGACTCCTCCACCTTGCGGCGGATGTAGACCGCCACCAGCAGCAGCGGGAACGCGGCCAGGAACGGCAGGCGCCATCCCCAGGAGTCGAACTGGTCCGGAGGCAGAAGAAGGACCAGGGAGAAGGCTCCGGAGGAGAGCAGGGTGCCCACCGGGGAACCGATCTGCGGCAGCGCCGCGTAACGACCGCGCTTCTCGGGCGGGGCGTGCTCGACGGCGATGGTCACCGCGCCGCCCCACTCGCCGCCGACGGCGACGCCCTGGAGCAGTCGCAGCAGCGCCAACAGCAGCGGAGCGGCCACCCCGATGGCGGCGTAGTCGGGCAGCAGACCGATGAGGCCGGTGGCCACGCCGATACAGACGACGGTGAGCAGCAGAGCGGGTCGTCTGCCCATCCTGTCGCCCATCCAGCCGAACAGGACGGCGCCCACCGGGCGGGCGACGAAGCCGACACCGAAGGTCGCGAAGGCGGCCAGGGTGGCGGCGGTCGCGCTCAGCGTCGTGAAGTAGAGCCGGTTGAACACCAGGGCCGCGGCGGTGCCGAAGAGGAAGTAGTCGTACCACTCCAGCGCGGTGCCGACGAAGGCGGCGAAGGCGATCTTGCCGGCCTCACGTTCCTTGACCACCGCAGACGTGTTCGGCTGCTCCTGGGCGTCCCCTGAATCGAGGTCACGCATGGGTCGGGTTTCTCCAATCCGGGATCCGCGCCCTGGGGCGCGGGTGGGGATGCTGACGGGGGCGCCCGTCAGGTGTGGTGAAGCGCGGTGCTCGTGTCCGCGATGCCGAGGGTGTCGGCGCCGTGCACGGGGACACCGCCGACCAGGGTCGCCAGGACCCGGATCGAGCCGATGCCCTGCTCCGCGGTGTCCACCGGGTCGCGGTCCAGGACCACGATGTCGGCGAGCTTGCCCGGTGTGAGGCTGCCGCGCCGGTGTTCGTCATGGCCGACCCATGCGGTGTCGATGGTGTAGGCCCGCAGGGCCTGTTCGGCTGTGACGCGTTCGCCGGGGGCGAGGACGGCGCCCCCGGAGCTGGTGCGCTCGACCATCGACTCCATGCCCTGGAGCGGTGCCCCGGGCGCGACCGGGCGGTCGGAACTGCCCGGGACGCGGATGCCGTGGTCGAGGAAGGAACGGTGTCGGTAGAGCCACGGGACCCGGTCCGGGCCCAGGGAGGCGGCCATGGCGTCGCCGACGGTGTACAGGAAACGGGGCTGGGGGACCGGGACGGCCCCGAGCGCGGCGATGCGGGGAAGCTGATCGGGCCGCACGACCCCGGCGTGTTCGATGCGGTGGCGCATGTCGGGCCGGGGGTGGGCGCGCTGGGCCTCTTCGATGGCGTCCAGGGCCAGGTCGATCGCGTCGTCGCCGATGGCGTGGGCCGCCACGCGCCACCCGGCGCGGTGGGCGGCCACGACCAGGGCGCGCATCTGCTCGGGCGGGTTCTGGTAGACGCCGTGCCCGTGTCCGCAGAGGGGTTCGGTGACGGCGGCGGTCCGGCCGATGAGGGAGCCGTCCAGCCAGATCTTCATCGGGCCCAGACGCAGGCGGTCGTCGCCGAAGCCGGACCGCAGCCCCAGGTCGATGCCGGTGGTGATGCCGTCGTCGGCGTGGGCGTCCAGGGGGTGCATGTTGTCGGCGGCCACCATGAGCTCCACACGGGGCAGGAGCTCTCCCCGGTCGCGGGCGAGCTGGTAGGCGGCGACCTCCACGGGGGAGCGGCCGACCAGGCCGTGACCGATGCCGGCCTCGACCACATGGGTGAGCCCCTCGGAGGCGTAGACGCGCGAGGCGCGGCCCAGGGCGTCGGCGAGCTCGGCGACGGGGTAGGGCATGACCAGGGCGGTGACCAGCTCTTGGGCGCGTTCCTGGAGCAGGCCGGTGGCGTCCCCGTGGCTGTCGCGGACGATGACCCCGCCCTCGGGGTCGGGGGCGTTCTCTGCGCCGGAGAGACGGAGGACGGCGCCGCTGACGGCGCACATGTGTCCGGAACGGTGCTTGAGCCAGACGGGGCGGCCGCCGCCCGCCCGGTCGAGGCCGTTCCGGTCGGGGTGGGCCCCCATGACCGTGTCGTCGTAGCCGGAGCCGACGATCCAGGCGTCCTCGGGAAGGGTGCGGGCCTTGGCGGCGACCGCGTCGTAGATCCCCTCCAGGGTGGTGACGTCCTCCAAGGGCAGCTCGGAGAGGGACTGACCGAACCAGGCCATGTGGTTGTGCGCGTCCCCGAAGCCGGGGACGACCGCGGCGCCCTGGCAGTCGACCACGGTGCGCGCGGGCAGGTCGGCGACGTCGTCGTCGAAGCCGAGGATCCGGCCTCCGACGATGCCCACGGTGGTGGCGTGGGGGCGGTCGTCGTCGAGGGTGCGTACGCGCGCACGGGTCAGTTTGAGGTCGAGCATGCGGCAGGGCTCCTGGGCGGGTGTGTCTTTCCGTACCTTTCCAGGTTGCAGCCGGTGTGAGCCCCGACTCAATGACGATTTAACGCGAGTTGACGCCTTTGAGGTGGGCAGATGCACAACCGGTGTCCACAGGGCGAAGGGGACGGGGGTGCGGAACCCGGGCCGGGGTGGGATCGTGGGAACCCGTGTCAGGGGGTCGAGGAGAGCCCCTGACCGGGTCCGAACGAGGGGAGACGTCTTGTCCGACGGTTCGAGCACACCCATCGACATCGAGCACTGGCGCGAGCGGTTGGCCGTTCTCGCGGGACGGCACGGGGTTCCCGGGGCCCAGCTGGGGATCGTGCGGACCCCCGGTCCGGATCGGCCGGCCGCGAGGGCGGAGGCGGCCCATGGGGTGCTCGACGTCGCGACCGGTCACGCGGTCGACACCGGATCGGTGTTCCAGATCGGTTCGATCACCAAGGTCTGGACCGCCACGGTGGTCATGGGTCTGGTGGAGGAGGGGCTGCTGTCGCTCGACACCTCCGTCGCCGAGGCGGTCCCCGAGGCCTTCCCCGAAGACCCCGGGCGCGCCGCCCCGATCACCGTGGGAAGACTGCTCGACCACACGAGCGGGATCGACGGCGACCTGTTCACCGACACGGGAAGGGGCGACGACGCCCTGGAACGGTACGTGGGCACGCTGGCCGAGGCGGCCACGATCCACCCGCCGGGGGTCGGGTTCTCCTACTGCAACTCGGGGTTCGTCCTGCTGGGACGGATCATCGAGAAGGCGACCGGGCTGACCTGGGACGAGGCGATGCGGGAGCGGCTGTTCGCCCCTCTGGGGCTGACTCGCGCGGGCACCCTTCCCGAGGAGGCGATCCCGCACGGGGCGGCCATGGGGCACGTGCGCGGGTACCCCGACCCGGAGCGCGCTCCGGTGTGGGGGCTGCCCCGGTCCATGGGGCCGGCGGGCGGCGTCACCGCCAACGCCGGAGACCTCCTGCGTTTCGCCGAGGCGCACCTGCGCGGGGGCCGTACCGACTCCGGGGAGCGGATCCTGTCGGAGGAGACGGTCGAGATGATGACCCGGTCGCGGGTGACGCTGCCCGACCCCTACACCCTGGGGGACTCCTGGGGGCTGGGCTGGATCCGCTACGGGTGGGACGGGCGGCGTCTGGTGGGGCACGACGGCAACACCATCGGCCAGTCGGCCTTCCTGCGGCTGTTGCCCGACGCCGGGATCGCGGTGGCCCTGCTGACCAACGGCGGTCGGGCCAGGGACCTGTACCAGGAGCTGTACGGAGAGGTGTTCGAGAGGGTGGCCGGGACGCGGGTTCCGGCGCCGCCCGCCCCCGACCACGATCCCGAGGACCTGAGCGAAGAGGATCGCGCCTCCGTCTCCGAGGTGTACGAGAACACCTCCCAGCGTCTGGAGGTCCTGGGGCGCGACGGCGCTCGACGGGGACTGCGCGTGATCGACCTGGGAGCGTTGGGCGGGGTGGACCCCGACCCGGTCGAGGAACACCCGCTGGCCCCGATCGACGACGGGCTCTACGTGTTCCGGGCGAAGGACCGGCGGACCTGGACCCCGGTCACCTTCCACACCCTGGCCACGGGGGAGCGCCACCTCCACCTCGGCGGGCGCGCGGTGCCCGAGGTCGACGGGGAGGGCACGGATCAGATCAGCAGCACCGCGACCAGAACGACGCCCAGCAGAGCCACGTAGGCCACCGCATGGGCCCGGTCGGGGATACGCCTCAGGTGGCGTCGGGTCAGGGCGATGGTGGGCAGGGAACCGGCCAACAGCAGCGCCCCGGTCACCAGGTCGACCGAGCCCAGATGGCCCTGACCGGCCCCGGCCCCGGCGGTGCCCCACAGGGCGTAGACCAGGGTCCCCACCAGGGCCACCGGCACGGTGAGCGGGTTGGCGGCCGCCGTGGCCTCGGCCATGGACAGGCCGCGGCGTCGGAGCAGGGGGACGGTCATGACGCTGCCGCCCACGCCCAGGAAACCGGTGACCGCGCCGATCCCGACCCCGATCACCCGGGTCGGTCCCCGTCTCAAGGGGGTGGGGTCCACGTCCGCGGAACGGGTGAGGAACCCCTTGCGGAGCAGGCTGTCGACGATGGTGGCGGCCAGGTAGACGACGAACAGTACGTGCTGGACGGCGCCGCCGACCACGGTGGCGATCAGGGCGCCCCCGGCCGTGCCCAGACCGATGTAGGCGCCCAAGGGCCACAGGAGGTCGCGGCGCAGCCGACCGGCCCGGTACTGGGCCAGGGTGGCGCTCAGGGAGTTGACCACCATCACGGCGGTGGAGGTGGCCACGGCCACGGCCATGGCGTCCACACCGGGTTCGGCGCGGGCCAGGGTGAAGGCGTAGACGACCGGCACGGTCACGAAACCGCCGCCGAAACCGAACAAGATCGTGGTGACGCCGGTCAGACAGCCCAGGGCCAGGAGCGTCAGGGTCGAGGAGAGCACCCGCACCACGCTAGGAGCGCCAGGGCCGGCGCGCATTCGGGTGGACGACAGGAACGATCGCGCAGCGGACATCTCGGGTAGCGTCGTTGCCCGTGCGCAACATCCACGTCGACGAGGTGGACGACATCGACCGGCCGGTCCTGGCGATCGGCACCGACTACCCGCCCGGTTTCGTGCTGGCCCGCCACCGACACCGGCGGGCCCAGTTCCTGTACGGGGTCACCGGCGTGATGCGGGTGGTCGCCGAGGACGGCGCGTGGACGGTCCCTCCGCAGCGCGCGGTGCTGATCCCGGCGGGGGTGGACCACCAGGTCACGATGGAGGGTGTGAGCACCCGCAGCCTGTACCTCGAACCGGCCGCGGTCCCCTGGTTCCCCGAACACTGCCGGGTGGTGGAGGTCTCGCCGCTGCTGCGGGCCCTGGTCTCGGCCGCGGTCGACGTCGATCCGCGCCACGAACGGCACGGCAGGGACGCGACCCTCATGGAGCTGGTCCTGCACGAGCTGAGGGGGTTGGTGCCCCTGCCGCTGGATCTGCCGTTGCCGCGCCACGAGGGGTTGCGCGCGCTGTGCGAGGAGTTCCTGGAGGCGCCCGACGTGCACGATCCGCTCGCGCGGTGGGCGCGGGCGCTCCACGTCGGCGAGCGCACGGTGAACCGTCTCTTCCGGGCCGAGGTCGGGATGGGGTTCGCGCAGTGGCGGCGTCGGGCCTGCGTTCTGCGTTCCCTGCCGCCCCTGGCCCGAGGGGAGAGGGTCACCCGCGTGGCGGCCGATCTGGGGTACGACAGTCCCGCCGCCTTCTCGGCGGCCTTCTCCCGGATGATGGGCACCTCGCCCAGGGGGTATCGCGCCGCGGCCTCGGGAGCGGGGTGAGGCCGTCCGTTCCCGCGCCCATGGCCGGGGCGGCGCGGGAACGGACGACGGGGCCGGTCAGTCGCGGGGGCGTCGGTCGATGACGCGGCGGAACTTGCCGACGGAGCGTTCGATCCGTTCGGGGTCGACGACCTCCACGGTCACGCTGACCCCGACCCGGTCCTTGACGGTCGCGGTGATCTCCCGGCACAGGGCCACGCGCCGGTCGGCCGTGCAGTCCGGGGCGGCCTCCACGCGTACCTCCATCCGGTCCAGACGGCCCTCCTTGGTCAGGACCAGTTGGAAGTGGGGGGCGAGCCCGTCCAGGCCGAGCACGATCTCCTCGATCTGGGTGGGGAAGACGTTCACGCCGCGCAGGATGATCATGTCGTCGCTGCGGCCGGTGACCTTGTCCATGCGGCGCATGGGGCGGGCGGTGCCCGGACGCAGGGTGGTCAGATCACGGGTGCGGTAGCGGATGACCGGCATGGCCTGCTTGGTCAGGGAGGTGAAGACCAGCTCGCCGTTCTCGCCGTCCGGCAGCGTCTCCCGGGTGATCGGGTCCAGCACCTCGGGATAGAAGTGGTCCTCCCAGATGTGCAGTCCGTCCTTGGTCTCCACGCACTCGTTGGCCACGCCGGGGCCCATGACCTCGGACAACCCGTAGATGTCCACGGCGTTGATGTCGAAGCGCTCCTCGATCTCCAGACGCATCCGCTCGGTCCACGGTTCGGCGCCGAAGATCCCGATTCTCAGGGAGGTGCTCCGCGGGTCGATGCCCTGGCGTTCGAACTCGTCCAGCAGCGTCAGCATGTAGCTGGGCGTGACCATGATGATCTCGGGACGGAAGTCCTGGATGAGCTGCACCTGCTTGGCGGTCTGGCCGCCGGAGGCGGGGATGACCGTGCAGCCGAGCCGCTCCGCGCCGTAGTGGGCGCCCAGGCCTCCGGTGAACAGGCCGTAACCGTAGGAGACGTGGACCTTGTCCCCGGGCCGGCCGCCCGCGGCGCGGATGGAACGGGCGACGACGTCGGCCCAGACGTCGATGTCCTCCTTGGTGTAGCCGACCACGGTGGGCTTGCCGGTGGTGCCGCTGGAGGCGTGGATCCGGCTGACCCGTTCCTGGGGGACGGCGAACATCCCGAAGGGGTAGTTGTCCCGCAGATCGTCCTTGGTGGTGTGGGGGAAGAGGGCCAGGTCCTCCAGCGTCCGGAGGTCCTCGGGGCGGACACCCGCCTCGTCGAACCTGCGCCGGTACAGGGGCACGTTGGTGTAGGCGTGCTCCAACGTCCGACGCAGACGGTCGAACTGGAGGGCGCGGAGTTCGTCGACGCTCATGCGTTCGGCCGGGTCCAGGGTCCCGGGCTCGGGCGTCGGCCCCAGACGCCTCCGGAGTTCGGTACCGGCCGAATGAGTGGTGGTGTCCTGGCTTGCCATGGGCCTCTCCGGGTACGGTGCGCGGTGTGTCGCCGGGCCGGGCGCGGGGGCGGGTCTTCGGCGTCGTCGCGCGATGGCGGATCGTGGTCGGCCTTCGAGAGGGAGGGTCGACTTGCTTACTGACCGAACGTTCGGTTACTAATGCATTTACTCAGTCTCCGACCCGCGGTGTCAAGGAGAAGTGTCGATGAGTTCACACCCCGCGGTGGCCCACGCCACCGCCCTCGAAACAGGAGGCCGTACGTGAGCGACGTCTACGTGGTCGACGGGGTCCGCACCCCTCAGGGCCGTTACGGGGGCGCCCTGGCGTCCGTCCGCCCCGACGATCTCGCCGCCCGGGTCGTCTCCGAGGTGGTCCGCCGGACCGGCGTGCCGGGCGAGGCCGTCGACGAGGTGATCCTCGGCGCCGCCAACCAGGCGGGGGAGGACAACCGCAACGTGGCGCGCATGGCGGCCCTGCTCGGTGGACTCGACCCCTCGGTGCCCGGCTACACCGTCAACCGTCTGTGCGCCAGCGGCCTGACCGCCGTCGCCTCCGCCGCCCAGGCCGTCCGCGCCGGTGACGCCGACATCGTGGTCGCCGGCGGTGTGGAGTCGATGACCCGGGCCCCCTGGGTCATGGCTAAGCCCGGAACCCCCTGGGCCAAGCCCGGCGAGGTCGCCGACACCTCCCTGGGCTGGCGTTTCACCAACCCCCGCTTCGCCGAGGCCGACGCCCGCATTCCGGACGACGCCTCCCCCGAGGACCTGCGCTACACCCTGTCGATGGGGGAGACGGCGGAGGAGGTCGCGACCCTTGAGGGGCTGACCCGCGAGGAGTGCGACGCCTTCGCCCTGCGCAGCCACGAAAGGGCCCTGGCCGCCGCCGCGGCCGGTCGCTTCGACGGCGAGATCGTCCCGGTCACCGTGCACGGACGCAAGGGCGCCACCCACGAGGTCACCGCCGACGAGGGGCCGCGAGCCGGCTCCACCATGGAGGGGCTGGCCCGCCTGCGGCCGGTCTTCCGCCAGGGCGGGATCGTCACCGCGGGCAACTCCTCCTCGCTCTCCGACGGAGCCTCGGCCCTGCTGTTGGCCGGCGCCGAGGCCGTACGCCGGTACGGTCTCACCCCTCGGGCACGGGTGGTCGCCTCGGCCTCGGCCGGGGTCGCCCCCCAGATCATGGGGCTGGGCCCGGTCCCCGCCGTCGAGAAGGTCCTGGACCGCTCCGGTTGGACGTTGGACGAGATCGGCGCGGTGGAGCTCAACGAGGCCTTCGCCGCCCAGTCCCTGGGGGTGATGCGTCGCCTGGGGCTGAAGGAGGAGCGGGTCAACGCCGACGGCGGCGCCATCGCCCTGGGCCACCCGCTGGGGTCCTCGGGCTCCCGTGTCCTGGTCACCCTGATCAACCGCATGGAGCGCGAGGACGCCCGTCGTGGTCTGGCCACCCTGTGCGTGGGCGTGGGCCAGGGCGTGGCGCTGACGGTGGAGCGCGTGTGAACGGCGCTAGGGAGAACGGAGCCGGCGTGGACGAGGACTTCGAGACCCTCCGGGTCGAGCGGCGCGAGGACCGGACGGTGGTCGAGCTGTACCGCCCCGAGGCCCGCAACGCCATCAACGCGCGGATGATCGCCGAGCTGCACCGGGTGTGCGCCGAACTGGAGGAGGCCCCCCGGCCGCTGTTGCTGACCGGGCACGGAACGGTCTTCGCAGGGGGAGCCGACATCGCGGAACTGCGCGAACGCGGCCGTGACGAGGCCCTGGCCGGGATCAACAGCCGCCTGTTCGAACGCCTGCACCGTCTGCGCGCGCCCACGGTGGCCGCGATCGACGGGTGGGCGCTGGGCGGCGGGGCCGAGCTCTCCTACGCCTGCGACATCCGGATCGCCACCCCCGAGGCGGTCTTCGCCCAGCCCGAGCCGGGGCTGGGGATCATCGCGGGGGCCGGCGCCTGCTGGCGGCTCAAGGAGTTGGTGGGCGTCTCGGTGGCCAAACAGGTGCTGTTGGGCGGCATGCGTTTGGACGCCGAGGCCGCGCTGCGTCATGGCCTGGTCGCCCGGATCGTGCCCTCGGAGGAACTGCGCGAGAGCGCCCACGCCCTGTTGGACCGGATGGCCGCCTCCTCCGCGACGGCCCTGCGGATGACCAAGATGGTCCTGGACGCCGACGGTCCCCACCCGTTGGCCGACGACCTGACACAGGCGGTGCTCTTCGAGAGCGCCGACAAGCACGAGCGGATGACCCGTTTCCTGGAGAGGAAGAAGCGTTGACCTCCGAGATCTCCCCTCAGGGCGTGCCCGAGGTCGTGGCCGTCGTCGGCGGCGGCACGATGGGCGCCGGTATCGTCCAGCAGTTCCTCACCACCGGTTCCCGGGTGGTGTTGGCCGAGGTCACCGCCGAGGCGGCCGAGGCCGGACGCGGACGTGTCGTGGCCGGGTTGGAACGGGCGCGTGAGCGCGGCAGGATCGACGCCGAACCCGCCTCCTACCTGGCCCGGCTGGACACCGTCACCGATGTGGCCGACCTGCCCTCCGACGTCGGACTCGTCGTCGAGGCCGTTCCCGAGCGGCCCGACCTCAAGATCGCGGTGCTGGTCGCGGCCGAGGCGGCCGTGGGGCCGGACACCGTCCTGGCCTCCAACACCAGCTCGCTGTCGGTCACCGACCTGGCCGCCGCGCTGAGCCGACCCGGCCGCTTCCTGGGCACCCACTTCTTCAACCCGGTCCCGGCCTCCCGGCTGGTGGAGCTGGTCACCGCGCCCGAGACCGATCCGGAGGTCCTGGAGACGGTGCGCGGTTGGGTGACGGCCCTGGGCAAGACCGAGATCGTGGTGCGCGACTCCCCGGGCTTCGCCACCAGCCGGCTGGGCGTCATGCTGGGCCTGGAGGCCATCCGCATGGTGGAGGAGGGGGTCGCCTCCCCCGCCGACATCGACACCGCCATGGAGTTGGGCTACCGCCACCCGATGGGGCCGCTCAAGCTCACCGACCTGGTCGGACTCGACGTACGCCTGGCCATCGCCGAGCATCTGGCCGCCGAACTGGGGGACCGGTTCTCGCCGCCGGACCTCCTGCGTCGTAAGGTCGCCGAGGGCAGGCTCGGCCGCAAGAGCGGCGAGGGCTTTCATACCTGGGACAAGGGAGACAAGGCGTGAGTGACGCGCAGGCGGTGGAGTTCACCGAGGCCGACGGGGTGGCCACGATCCGGCTGAACCGGCCGGCTCTGACCCGGCGGGTCAAGGAGGAGTTGCTGGTCGCGGTGCGAAGCGCCGCGGAGTCCACCACCGCGCGGGCGGTGCTGTTCCTGGGGTCGGACAAGGCGTTCTGCGTGGGCCAGGACCTGGTCGAGCACGCCCGGATCCTGGAGGAGACCCCCGAACAGGCGCTGTCCACGGTGCGCGAGCACTACAACCCGGTCGTGCTGGGTCTGGAGAGCGTCCAGGTCCCGGTCGTGGTCGGGATCGGCGGGGCCTGCGTGGGCGCCGGGCTGGGGCTGGCCCTGGCCGGTGACGTCCGGGTGGCCGCGCGCAGGGCCAAGCTGGGGACCGCCTTCACCGGGATCGGCCTGGCCTCGGACTCGGGGCTGGCGCTGCGTCTGGTGCGCGCGCTCGGTCAGGCGCGCGCCATGGAGCTGATGCTGCTGGGCACCATGCTCACGGCGGACCGCGCCTTGGAGCTGGGTCTGGTCACCGAGGTGGTGGACGACGCGGACTGGGAGACACGCGCCCGTGAGGTCGCGGTCGGTCTGGCCTCGGGCCCCACGGCGGCGTTCGTCGCGGCCAAGCACGAGGTGCGGGCGGCGGCCGAGGGCCAGAGCGACCTGCCCGAGCTCCTGGAGGAGGAGGCCGACCTCCAGAACCGGCTCGGCGTCACCGAGGACCACGTCGGCGCGGTGCGCTCCTTCCTGAACAAGGAGAAGCCGACCTTCACCGGCCGGTAGGAACACGCGGTGCGCGCCGCACGGACGGCGCGCACCGCCTCCGCCCGAGGAGGTCCTCACCGGGGGTGACGGGTGAAACCGCCGGGGAAGGGGCTTGCGTCGGGCGGGCGGATCCGGAGATACTAATTACTGACCGAACGTTCGGTTATGAATGGGGAATGATCAATGTCGACCACGGCCCAGGAGGCGCCACCCGGCGCCGACGAGGCTCTCCAAGCGCACTTCGACGCCAGGATCGCGGCCAACCAGCGGATCGAACCGCGTGACTGGATGCCCGAGGCCTACCGCAGGACCCTCGTTCGCCAGGTCTCCCAGCACGCCCACTCCGAGATCATCGGCATGCAGCCCGAAGGGGACTGGATCGCGTCCGCGCCCAGCCTGCGGCGCAAGGCGATCCTGCTGGCCAAGGTGCAGGACGAGGCCGGACACGGCCTGTACCTGTACGCGGCGGCCGAGACCCTCGGCGTGGACCGCGCCGACCTCACCGAGAGGCTGATCGAGGGACGCCAGAAGTACTCCTCGATCTTCAACTACCCCTCGCTCGGCTACGCCGACGTCGGCGTGATCGGCTGGCTGGTCGACGGCGCCGCGATCTGCAACCAGGTCCCGCTCTGCCGCACCTCCTACGGCCCCTACGCCCGCGCCATGGTGCGCATCTGCAAGGAGGAGTCCTTCCACCAGCGGCAGGGCTACGAGCTGCTCATGCGCATGATGGAGGGCACCGAGGGGCAGCGGGCCATGGTCCAGGACGCCGTCGACCGCTGGTGGTGGCCGTCCCTGATGATGTTCGGCCCGCCCGACGCCGACTCGCCCAACACCCGACGCTCCATGGACTGGGGCATCAAGATCGACACCAACGACGAGCTCCGGCAGAAGTTCGTCGACATGACCGTCCCCCAGGCGGAGAAGCTGGGCGTCACCCTGCCCGACCCCGAACTGTCCTGGAACGACGAACGCGGACACTACGACTTCGGCACCCCCGACTGGGACGAGCTCAAGCGGGTCATCTCCGGAGACGGTCCCAAGAACGCCGAACGCGTCGCGCGCCGCCGGGCCGCCCACGAGAAGGGCGCCTGGGTACGCGAGGCCGCCACCGCCTACGCGGCCAAACGACGTAACACCGAGGAGGTCACGGTATGAGCGATCGGACCACGGGCCCGGCCCGCCCCGAATGGCCCCTCTACGAGGTCTTCGTGCGCGGCAAGCGCGGCCTGAACCACGTGCACGTGGGCTCCCTGCACGCCCCGGACGACGAGATGGCCCTGCACAACGCCCGCAACCTCTACACCCGTCGCAACGAGGGCGTGAGCATCTGGGTCGTGCCGGCCGACGCCGTCACCGCCTCCAGCCCGGACGAGAAGGACCCCTACTTCGAGCCCAGCGGCGACAAGGTCTACCGGCACCCGACCTTCTATCCCATCCCCGAGGACGTCCCGCACATCTAGCGGTAAGGCTGCAAAGGAAGCACATGAGCGGCGACAACATCTTCACCGGCCTGGTCGAGGAGCACGACGGCGACGCCCGCTGGGCCTTCGGCACCGGCTTCACCGAGGCGCTCGCGGGTGTGGACACCACCCTGCCCGAGGGCGTGGACGGCCCGGCCCTGGCGGAGTACTGCCAGATGCTCGGCGACGACGCCCTCGTCCAGGCGCAACGGCTCGTCCACTGGGTGACCGACGCCCCCGAACTGGAGGAGGAGGTGGCCCTGGCCAACATCGCCCTCGACCTGTTGGGCCAGGCCCGCCTGCTGCTGGCCCGCGCCGGTCAGGCCGACGGCACCGGACGGGACGAGGACGCCTTCGCCTACCGTCGGGACGCCTCGGAGTTCCGCAACGTGCGCCTGACCGAGGCCCCGCGCGGCGACTTCGCCCGCTGTATCGTCACGCTTCTCGTGCTCTCCTCCTGGCGTCTGGCCCTGTTCACCCGACTGGCGCACAGCGTGGACCCGGTTCTGGCCGCCATCGCCGCCAAGGGCGTCAACGAACTGGCCTACCACCGCGAGTACGCCGTCTCCTGGGCGCTGCGCCTGGGCGACGGCACCCCCTACTCCCACGAGCGCATGCGCGCGGCGGTCGCCGACGTGTGGCCGCTGACCGGCGAGCTCTTCGCCGCTCACCCGGTGGAGACCTCCCTGGCCGGACTCGGGGCGGGCGTGGACCCGGCCTCGGTCCGTGAGGAGGTCCGCGAGGTGCTCGACCAGGTCCTGACCGCCGCCACCCTGGACGCCCCCGGAGCCTTCCCCGACGGGGAGGTCTCCGGACGCGAGGGGCGGCACACCGACGAGCTGGCGCCCCTGGTGGAGGAACTCCAGCGGGTGGCGCGCGAACACCCGGAGGCGACATGGTGACCACCACGCCGAACGAGACGCGGCGACGGGCCTGGGAGGCGGCCGCCGCGGTCACCGACCCCGAACTGCCCATGCTCACCCTCGCCGACCTGGGCATCCTGCGCGAGGTCGAGGTCTCGGAGGAGGGCACCGTGGCGGTGTGGATCACCCCCACCTACTCGGGCTGTCCCGCGTTGGCCGAGATGCGCGTGGACGTGGACCGCGCCCTGCGCGCGGCCGGGTTCGACGACGTCGAGGTGCGCACCGCCCTCTCGCCCGCCTGGACCACCGACTGGATCACCGAGGAGGGTCGGCGCAAGCTCACCGAACACGGGATCTCGGCGCCCGGCCGCGCCCCCGCCCGCCCTTCCGGGCCGGTGCCCCTGACCCTGCTGCCCACCCGGACCGTGCCGCGCTGCCCGCGCTGCGGAACGGCCGACACCGAGGAACTGTCCCGCTTCGGTTCGACCTCCTGCAAGTCGCTGCACCGCTGCCGGTCCTGCCTCGAACCGTTCGAGCACGTCAAGGAGATCTGACCGTGACCACACCCGTCACCGAGACCGCCCCCGCCGCCGCGCGCGGCCGGGCCGCGTTCCACCGGCTGCGCGTGGCCTCCGTCGAGCGCCTGTGCGAGGACGCCGTCGCGGTCGCCTTCGACGTCCCCGATCACCTGGCCGAGGTGTTCGACTTCGCGCCGGGACAGTCCCTGACCCTGCGCCGCGAGGTCGACGGGGTGGAGGAGCGCCGCAGCTACTCCATCTGCGCCCCGGTCGGAGAGGCGCCCCGCGTCGGGGTCCGCCTGGTCGCCGACGGCCTCTTCTCCACCTGGCTGGTCCGCGAGGTCCGCCCCGGCGACGAGATCGAGGTGGGCGTGCCCACCGGCCGCTTCAGCCCCGACCTGACCGTGGCCGCGCGCCACGTGCTGGTGGCCGCCGGCTCCGGCATCACTCCGATGCTGTCCATGGCCGCCTCGCTGCTGCGCCGAACCGAATCCCACGTCACCCTGCTCTACGGCAACCGCCGCAGCGACACCGTGATGTTCGCCGACGAGCTGGCCGATCTCAAGGACGTCTTCGGGCCGCGCCTGGAGCTGGTCCACGTCCTGTCCCGGGAGCCGCGCGAGTCCGAACTGCTCACCGGACGGTTGGACGCCGAGAAGCTGGCGGCTCTGCTGTCCACCATCGTGGCCCCCGACGCGGTCGACCACTGGTGGCTGTGCGGCCCCTATGGAATGGTCACCGACGCGCGGAGGGTCCTGGCCGAACACGGGGTGGACGGCGCACGGGTCCACCAGGAGCTGTTCTTCGTGGAGGGCGCCGAGCCGCCGCCCCAGGCCCGGCACGAGGACCCCGAGGTCGAGGGCCCCTCCAGCGAGGTCACCGTCGTCCTGGACGGCCGCACCACCACCCTGACCCTGCCCCGGGGGGTGCCGGTCCTGGACGCCGCCCAGCGTTACCGCCCCGACCTGCCCTTCGCCTGCAAGGGCGGCGTCTGCGGTACCTGTCGGGTGAAGGTGTGCGACGGCGAGGTCGCGATGCGCCGCAACTACGCGCTCACCCCCGCCGAGGTCGAGGCCGGGTACGCGTTGGCCTGCCAGTCCCTGCCCGAGACCGACACCCTGACCGTGGACTTCGACTCATGAGCGACGAACGGGCGCCCGAGGCGCGCAACGAGACCGCCTGGCGGATGTTCGAGGCCGACAAGGCCTCCCGGAACCTGGGCATGCGGCTGCTCGAGGCCGGAGAGGGCACCGCCGTCGTGGAGATGACCGTGGGGCCGCTCATGGTCAACGGCCACGCCATCGCCCACGGAGGGTTCGTGTTCACCCTCGCCGACACCGCCTTCGCCTGCGCCTGCAACGTGGAGGGCGGCGGGGTGACCGTCGCGGCGGGGGGCGACATCACCTTCGTGACCTCCGCCCGCGAGGGCGACGTCCTGGTGGCCACCGCCGTGGAACGGGTCGTGTACGGCCGCAGCGGCGTCTACGACGTCACCGTCAGGAGGGGCGAGGAGGTCGTCGCCGAGTTCCGGGGACGCAGCCGTACCCTCTCCCGATGAGGCGGAGGTGAGAGGGGCCGGGGCGGCATGCCCCGGCCCCTCGTTCCGTCGAACGCGGCGTCGCCGTACTCAGCCCACGCGGGTGGGCTCCTCGGCCGGGGCGCCGTCCGACGTGGGGGAGCGGTCGATGAGACCGGCCGTCACCGCGATCCCCAGACCGACCACGGCCAGGACCGCGCCGATCGCGGCGGGGGAGGCGTAGCCCAGCCCCATCGCGATGCCCACGCCGCCCACCCAGGCGCCTCCGGCGTTGGCCAGGTTGAAGGCCGAGTGGTTGGAGGCCGAGGCCAGACTCGGCGCCGCGCCCGCACGGCTCATCACCAGCACCTGGAGCGGGGCCGTCACGCCGAACCCGACGGCGCCCAGCACCACCACGCCGATCGCCGCCGTCCAGGGGTTGTGCACGGCGAGGGTGAACAGGGCCAGCACGGCGGCCAGGGCCGCCAACGAACCGTAGATGGTGGGTCGCAGCCACCGGTCGGCCAACGGGCCCACCACGAGCGACCCCAGGGTCATCCCCACCCCGAACAGCGCCAGCACCACGGGTACGGCGGTGGTGGGCATGCCCGCCAGTTCGGTCATCATCGGCGAGATGTAGCTGTAGACGGCGAAGACCCCCGCGAACCCGAACACCGCGGTGAGCAGGCCCAGCACGACCTGGGAGCGGGCCAGGGCGGAGAACTCCCCGCGCAGCCCGCCGCTGGTGGCGATCGATACGTGCGGTACCCAACGGGCCACGCCGAGCAGGGTCAGCGCCGCGATCCCGGCCACCACCAGGAACGCGGTGCGCCAACCGGTGAGCTGGCCCAGCAGGGTTCCGGCGGGCACCCCCACGATGTTGGCGATGGTCAGGCCCAACATCACCCGCGCCACGGCGGTGGCCCGGCGGGCGGGGCCGGCCAGATGGGCGGCGACCAGGGCGGCCACCCCGAGGTAGGCGCCGTGCGGCAACCCGGCCAGGAAGCGGGAGGCCAGGACGAGGGTGTGCGAGGGGGCGATCACGGTGAGCAGGTTGCCCAGCAGGAAGACGCCCATGAACAACAGCAGGGCGGTCTTGCGGGGCAGCCGTGTGCTCAGCGCGGTGAGCAGGGGAGCGCCCACCACCACGCCCAGGGCGTAGGCGGAGATCAGATGCCCCGCGGTGGGGATGGGGATCCCGAGGTCGGCGGCGACCTCGGGGAGCAGCCCCATGATCACGAATTCCGTGGTCCCGATGGCGAAGGCCCCGAGGGCCAGGGCGAGGAGGGCCAAGGGCATGGCGATTGCCCCTTTCCAGGAGGTGGACGGCGGCAGGAGAAGGCGAGGTGTGCTTCGAGGTGGTGGGGAGGTGTGAGCGGCACCGGAGGTCCGGTGGTGCCGAGAGGACCGTGCCGGCCGTCGTGTACGGGATCCGGGCAGGGTGATTTAGCACGTGCTAAATCAAGGATGACACCCGTGCCCGAGGTTTTCCAACGATCGGCCGCGTGATCTGGCTCGCGTCGCCCCCACCACCCCGCGCCGGCGGCACGGAAGGCCCCGCTCGACTCAGGTGCGCGGGGGAGCGGTGCTCTCCCGCACGGTGAGCGTGGTCGGTAGCAACACGTGAGTGCTCTCGATCCTTCCCCGCTCCAGACGCTCCGCGACCGCTTCGAGGGTCGCCTCGGCGATCCGCTCCACGTCCTGACGGACCGAGGTCAGACTCAGAAACGAGAGCCGGGCGGCGCGACTGTCGTCGTACCCCACCACGGAGACCTCGCCGGGCACGGAACGGCCCGCGCGGACCAGCGTCTCCAGAAGACCCCGCGCGGACTGGTCGTTGCAGCACACCACGGCCGTGGGCAGGACGTCCCGATCCAGGAACACGCGCGCGGCCCGGGCCCCGGCCTCCTCGGTGTAGGCGCCCGGGACCAGGTCCACGTACGCGTCCAGCCCGTGCTCGCGCATGCCCTCCAGATATCCGGCCCGGCGCTCGGGCGCGCTGGGCAGCCCGCCACCGTCCACGTGGGCGATGCTCCGGTGGCCCAAGGAGACCAGGTGGTCGACGGCCAGCCGGACCCCGGACACGGCGTCGGTGCGGACGCTGTCGGTTCCGGCCGAGTCGGTGCGCTGACCGATCTCCACCACCGGCACCCGACGCGCCACCTCGGCCAGATCCTCCGGGGCCTGGGCCGACATCCCGATCAGCACCAGCGCCTCGCAGCGCAACCCCACGAGCTCGTCGATCGCCTGACGTTCGGTGCGGTTGGCGAGCATCGCGCTCAGGGCCAGGCCGTAGCCGAGCCGCGCCGCCGCCGGATACAGGGCCTCGACCAGATCGGCGTCCATCGGATGCTCCATGGTGAAGAGCACCCCCACCTGACGACTACGGGCACGGCGCAGCAACTGGGCGGCGGTGTCGGCGCGGTAGCCGAGCTCCTCGGCGGCGCGCAGTACACGTTCGCGGGTGGCCGCGCTCGGACCGGGCCGGTCGCCCAGGACCAGGGAGACCAACTGGCGGGAGACCCCCAGGCGCGCCGCCACGTCGGCCATCGTCGGCCGCCCCCCGGACGCCCCACCGTCCCCGCCGTCGCTCGTCATCGTGGCCCCCTCTCACGCAGGCGCATCGTATCGTCGCGGACGCCCGCCCCGCCGGTGGACCGACCCGAGAACCTTCGGATCCCTCGGGGCGTCAGAAGCTCCGAGCGGACGTTCACCGCGCGCATCCCATCTCCTCGAAGGGCCCCGATGTCCACATCCCCTATGCTCGCCCAACCGCCCGTCGGGCTGTCACCGTTGAAGGAGGACGACCCGACCGACATCGGTCCCTACCGATTGGTGGGGAGGATCGGCGCCGGAGGTATGGGCGCCGTCTACGGCGCCCTGGACACCTATGGCCGGTGCGTGGCGGTCAAGACCGTGCACGCCCGCTTCGCCCGACGGCCCGAGTTCCGTGAGGCCTTCGCGCACGAGGTCGCGATGTTGGCCCGGGTCGACGGGGTCGGTACCGCTCGTTTGCACGCCCATGACACCGAGGCGGAGGTGCCGTGGTTGGCCTTCGACCACGTGCCCGGTCGGGACCTGCGTGCCCATGTGCGCGAGTTCGGTCCGTTGGAGGGCGAGATGCTGCGCGTGTTCGCCCTGGGTATGGCGGAGGGGCTCTCGGCCCTGCACACGGCGGGGGTGGCCCACCGCGACGTCAAACCGGGCAACGTGATCCTGGCGCCGGACGGGCCGAAACTCGTGGACTTCGGTATCGCGGTCGAGATCGGCACCGAACGTTCCGAGGATGCCTCGGCCTCCTATGGAACGCCGGGGTGGACCGCGCCCGAACGCTACACCGGTGCCGCCGCCGATCCGGCCGCCGACGTGTTCGCCTGGGGCGGGCTGGTCACGTTGGCCGCCACGCGGAGGGCTCCGTTCGGCACCGGCGACGCCGATGAACTGGCGCGCCGCGTGAGCACGGGGGAGTACGACGTCACCGGGGTGCCCGAAGAGCTGAGGGCACTGGTCGAGGCCTCGTTGTCGGTGGATCCGGGGTCGAGGCCGACGTCGGCGGAGCTGGTCGAGGCTCTGCTGCCCGAATCCGACGAGGGGGGCATGGGCCCGGTGTCGACCGCCGACACCCTGCGTCGCATGCTCCGCGACTACTGGCGCGGGGTGGACGCGGCCGGACACGACCCGGCCCGCTGGGCGGCCTGGCTCGGCGGGGCCTCCGCCGTCGGGTTGGGGGCCGTGGGAACGCTGGGCGGTGTCGTGGGGGCCGGTGGCGCGACGGCTGGAGGGGCCGCGGGCTCCGCCGCCGGCGCGACGGCCGCCGGGAGCGGGGGCACGGTCGCCTCCGGTGCGTCGTCGGGGGCCGCTGCCGGGGCTTTCGGTGGGGGATCCTCCTCCGGCGGTGTCCTGGGCGGCCTGGCCGGCTCCAAGGCGGCGATGATCGGTGCCGGCGCGCTCGCCGCGGCCGGTGTGGCGGCGGGCGGTTTCGTGGTCTACGACCTGGTGAGCGACTCTCCCGCGGACCTGGTGGCCTCGGCCGCCACGATGGTGGAGGAGAGCGCCGGATTCACCGCCACGGTGGAGCGCACCCCGGTGGACGGTGGCGAGACGGTGACCGAGGAGTACCTGTACTCGGCGGACGGGGAGAGTTTCCTGATCCGGGGGGCGGCCATGGGCCCGGGCACCACGGCCGTGGCCTCCCATCAGGGCGAACTGTACGTGTACGCGTCACACGAGGAGGACCTCGGACTGTGGCAGGACTCGCCTCAGGAGTTGTGGACGGATGGTGAGTCCATCTCCCTCGACTTCGGTGAGGAGGGGGACCACGGACTGTGGCGGAATTCGTCCCGGCCCCTGGGATCCGACGTCGAGATGAGCGCGGAGATCCTTTCTCCCGCCCTGGTCACCGGGCCGCTGCGGACTCTCGCCGGATCGGGGGAGGTCGAGGCCGTGGAAGGGCGGGAGAGGGTCTACGAGGGCTCCACGGTGCTGGAGCTTCTGGAGGCGGGTGAACTCGTGGAGCGGGAGGCGACCGGACGTGTCGGGCTCGACGAGGAAGGCGCACCGATCTGGGCCGAGTACATGAGCGACGGATGGGAGACACGGGTCGACTTCGAAGAGATCGGTGGCGGGGTGGTGCTGGAGGACCCTCAAGTGTGGGCGGCCGAGAACGACGGGTTCGGTTGGGCCGTGGTGCGGGCTCCGATCTGTGGAACCGTGCGTCTGCCGGGCTGGGCGGCGGACCGGGACGCGGAGAAGGTGTGGGAGGTCCAGGCCAGCGGTTGGGACGTGGACTGCGATTACGCGATGGAGGTGGCGGCGTTGAGGGAGGACTCGAGCCGGGACCCGGAACGATTCGAAGGACTGCACGGGGCCAGAGGCGGTATGGGCGGCATCACGCAGTACGACGGCAGGGTGGCATGCGGCCTTTTCTGGGAATCGGTGATCGATGACGACGGCTTCTCCATCCCCTCCTACGCGTACGGCCCCTGCCAGGAGTCCGAGGTGCTGTCCCGGGAGGACCTGAGCGAGTTCTACACGGTGTCCGAGGTCGAGTTCGGTCCGGTGACCCTGATCGACTTCCACCAACGGGCCTGACCGTGACGGTACGAAGGCCGGGAAGGTCCCTCTCTCCGCCGTGGTGACGGTCGGAGAAGGGCCGGTATCGGAGCGGTGCGCGCACGGCCGGTGAACGGTCCGGGCGGGGCGCGGTCGATCGGGGGCTCTTCGGCCTACCTCGTGCGGCCTCGGACCGCCGGGCGGAGAGGGTTCGGGACGGGGAAAGACGAAGCGGGGGCGCGCCCTGAGGCGCACCCCCGCCGGGTCCGGCCGGATTCCACGTCCCCCAACGTGGAACCGGCCACGCGGCCCGCGCACCGAGTGCGGTGGGGCCGCTGGGAAGCGAATACGGTGATGGCTCCGTGTCGGAAACCCCCATTTACGACACGGACACTCGTATTCGCCAGGTCTGGCCGGGTCCCACGTCCCCCAACGTAGGACCCGACCGCGCGGCCTGCGCACTGAGTGCGGTCTGGCCGCTGGGAAGGCGGGCGCGGCGAAGATATCGTGTCGGAAACCCCCATTGCCGACACGAACGCTCGCGCCCGCGCATGGTCTCGAAGATGATGTTCGAAGCCTCTCACAGACCTTGGTGGGTGGGTCGGGGTCGGGGTCGGTCCGGGGTGCTTCACCTGTGAGAACGCTTCGTATGGGACAGGTGTTCCCGCGCGTTGGAACGAATTCACGTGTCCACCGGTAAAAACCGGGTGTGGAACGGGGCATGCGCCGCCCATGCTCATGGGTCGACCCATGAGGACGGGAGGAGACCATGTCCGACACGACCACCCTCTGGCGCCCCACCGGGCCCGAGGAACTCGCGCTGGTCGGGGATTCCGGTCGGCGGGCCTGGCCGCCGCGTCTTCCGGAGCAGCCGATCTTCTATCCCGTCCTGAACGGGGACCGCGCCGTTCGGATCGCGCGGGAGTGGAACCTGCCACGTGACGGGGAGGGGCATGTCACCCGCTTCCACGTGGACTCCTCCTTCGTCTCCCGTTATCCGGTCAGGCGGGCGGGCGGAAGGACCATCCTGGAGTTGTGGGTGCCCGCGGAGGAACCACCGGAGTTCAACGCCCATCTGCGCGGTCCGATCGAGTCGGTGCGCTCCTTCCTGCCCGGGGACCGATCGGAGGGTCGTTCGTCTCCGCCCTCGCGCGCGTACGCGCGGGGTGAAGGGGTGAACAAGGGACGTCGATCGGTCTGACCGCCTCGGTCCGCGCTCGTGAGGGACATGGTCGGTCGAGGGGTCGGCGTGCGCGAGGCACACCGGCCCCTTTCCGTGCTCTCTTCGACTACCGGCGGGTCATGGTCTGTCGGGTTCCGGGGAACGTTCCAGAAGGGTGTCCAGGACCTCTCCCAGCGCGTCGGCGAGCACGACCGGTTCGCGCCGTGCGGCCTCGCGGGCGCGGTCGGCGCTCGTCGGGGGACGCGGGGCCGGGATCAGCGGCCTCGGCTCGGCCTCGCGCGGGTGAGGGGTGGGGTGGTGGGGCTTCCGTCGGGGTTCGAGGGTTGTGGCCATGGGGGTGTCGGGCGGGCTCTGGACGCCGCGCCCTCCTCCTTTTCCTCGCTCGTTCGGCCTCTGCCGGCCCACGTGACGGTGTCGGTGCCTGCCCTACCAGAGATAACACGTCAGAGTGACATTCGGTGGATACGGAGCGTGCCTGTGGATGAACACGGGCTCTCCGGGGCGCGGAGGAATAACCGGCTTGCGTCCTGGGTTCCGCATGATAGTTTCGGAGAAAACATTTTCCTGGGAAGCTACTTCGATCGGGGAACGGCCATGCAGTTCGGAATCTTCACGGTCAGTGACGTCACGACCGACCCCACCACGGGGCGTACGCCCACCGAGCGTGAGCGCATCAAGGCGATGGTCGCCATCGCGCTGAAGGCCGAGGAGGTGGGCCTGGACGTCTTCGCCACCGGCGAGCACCACAACCCGCCGTTCGTGGCCTCCTCGCCCACGACCATGCTCGGTTACATCGCCGCCCGGACCGAGAAGCTGATCCTGTCCACGTCCACCACGCTGATCACCACCAACGACCCTGTTCGTTTGGCTGAGGAATACGCGATGCTCCAGCACCTGGCCGACGGCCGGGTGGACCTGATGATGGGCCGCGGCAACACCGGCCCGGTCTACCCCTGGTTCGGTCAGGACATCCGTCAGGGCATCCCTCTGGCGCTGGAGAACTACAACCTCCTGCACCGGCTCTGGCGCGAGGACGTGGTCGACTGGGAGGGCAAGTTCCGTACCCCGTTGCAGGGCTTCACCTCCACGCCTCGCCCGATGGACGACGTGCCCCCGTTCGTGTGGCACGGTTCGATCCGCAGCCCGGAGATCGCGGAGCAGGCCGCCTACTACGGTGACGGCTTCTTCCACAACAACATCTTCTGGCCCTCCACCCACACCAGGAAGCTCATCTCCCTGTACCGTCGCCGTTTCGAGCACTACGGCCACGGTCGGGCGGACCAGGCCATCGTGGGTCTGGGCGGTCAGGTGTTCATGCGCAAGAACTCCCAGGACGCGGTGAAGGAGTTCCGTCCCTACTTCGACAACGCGCCGGTCTACGGCGGCGGCCCCTCCCTGGAGGAGTTCACCCGCGAGACCCCGCTGACCGTGGGCAGCCCCCAGGAGGTCATCGACCGTACCCTGGGCTTCCGGGAGACGTTCGGCGACTACCAGCGTCAGCTCTTCCTGATGGACCACGCGGGCCTGCCGCTCAAGACCGTGCTGGAGCAGCTCGACATCCTGGGCGAGGAGGTCGTTCCGGTCCTGCGTCGGGAGTTCGCCGCCAAGAAGCCCGACCACGTTCCCGACGCGCCCACCCACGCCTCGCTCCTGGCCGCCAAGGAGCGGGCCGCCACGAACACGGAGGACGACCGATGACCCGGAAGCTGGTGACCGTCACCGCCGGCCTGAGCAACCCTTCCTCGACCCGGCTGCTCGCCGACCGACTGACCAACGCCACCGAGGAGGCCCTGGCCGAACGGGGCGAGACGGTGGACGTCCGTGTCGTGGAACTGCGCGAGGTCGCCCACGACATCATGAACGCCATGACCACGCGGGTGCCCACCGGCGACCTGTCCGGGATCCTGAAGGACATGGACGAGGCCGACGCGGTCATCGCGGTGACCCCGGTCTTCAACGCCTCCTACAGCGGTCTGTTCAAGTCGTTCTTCGACGTGGTCGAGCCGGGGACCTTGGACGGCACCCCGGTCCTGGCCGCCGCCACCGGCGGCAGCCCGCGCCACTCCCTGGTGCTGGAGCACGCCCTGCGGCCCATGTTCTCCTACAGCCGCGCGGTCGTGGTGCCCACGGGCGTCTACGCCGCGTCGGAGGACTGGGGCGCGGGAGAGAGCGGCGGTCGTGAGCTGTCCGAGCGCATCGCCCGGGCGGCCCGCCAGCTGGCGCTGCTGGCCACCGAGCACTCCGCGAAGACCGAGGACCCCTACGAGGAGCCCACGCCCTTCGCCGATCTGATGTCCGGTCTGGGGACCTGACCCGGCCCCGATCCGTATCCCCGTGCCCTGCACTGCGCACCCCGCGTTGTGCGGGGCACAACTTTGCGCGCACTCCCTTATGTCCCGTTCGGGCGTCTCCCTAGAGTCATCCCACCGATGAGTCGGTTACCGCTCTGCCCGCCTCCGACCTGGGGAGTCCCGATGCGACTCACAGCCCCCGCGCGCGCCTGCGCGCTCCTCGGACTCGCGGCCCTGATCACCGCCTGCGCACCACTACAGACCCCCGGCGCCGCCTCCGGCGTGGACGAGAAGGAGGGAACGCTCCGCGTCTGGTTGTTCTCCGAGGTCGACCAGGCCCCGAAGGAACGGGTCGTCGACGAGGCCGTCGCGGAGTTCGAGGCCGCGCACGACGGTGTCGACGTCCAGGTCCAGTACATCCCGGTGGAGACACGGGCCGAGCGCTTCCAAGGCGCCTTCCTCGACCCCGCCTCCGCCCCCGACGTCGCCGAGTACGGCAACACCGACCTGGCCGGCTACGTCGAGTCCGCGGGGTTCGCGGACATCACCGACGACCTGGCCGGCTGGGAGCCCTACGAGGACGTCTCCGAGGACGTCGCGGCAACGGCCCGGGTCGAAGGGGTCGACTACGGGGTGCCCTGGTTCCTCGGGGCCCGCGCCCTCTTCTACCGCACCGACGTTCTGGAGGAGCTCGACCTGGAGGTGCCCGGGACCCTGGAGGAGGTCGTGGAGACCGCGCGCGCGGTGCGCGAGCACGACCCGGCCATGCTCGGGATCTCCACCGGCGGCGCCTACACCTACGCGATGATGCCGTTCGTATGGGCGCACGGCGGCGACATCGCCGAGCTCCACGAGGGCTCCTACACCGCCACCATCGACTCCGCCGAGTCCCGTCGGGGGCTGGAACTGTACGGGAGCATCCTCTCCGACGACGTCTGTCCGCCACAGACCTGTTCGCAGATGACCGGGGACGCCTCCGTGCAGAACTTCCTCGCGGGCAACGCGGCCATGACCATCGGCGGCAACTTCAACCTCAACGCGCTGCACGACAGCGACGTCGCCGAGGACGCCGCCGTCGTCCCCCTTCCAGGGACCGAGCCCGGCACCGTCGCCCCGGCCTTCGCCGGAGGCAACAACCTCGGTGTCCTGGCCGGGACCGAACGCCGCACCCTCGCGGTGGAGTTCGTGAAACTGCTGGCGGGCAAGGAGTACCAGCTGAAGATGTACGAGGCCATGGGGAACCTCCCCGCCTACACCGACGTCCGTGAGGAGCTGGCCGCCTCCGACGAGGAGATCGCCCCGTTCGTCGAGACCATCGACGCCGGGACCCGCTTCGTGCCGGTCACCGGCGCCTGGGCGACGGTGGACGCCGAGGGCGTCCTGCCCACCATGGTGCAGCGGGTGGCGGCCGGGAACGCGACGGTCGACCAGGCCGCCGAGGAGGCCGCCCGGGCCCTCGACGACGCGTTCGGGAGAGGGTGAGGCCCGTGGACGTCAGACCCCCCGCCCCCGCCCCCACGTCCCCAGCGACACGACGCCCCACCGGCCGGCCCCCGGGTTCTCGCGGCCGCCGGATCGAACCCTGGATGTACCTGGTACCGGCCGCGCTGGTCCTGGGCGTCATGCTGGTCTATCCGCTCTACCAGCTGATCCTGGTCTCGTTCTTCGACTACCGGCAGCCCCAGGTCACCGGCGCCGAGCCGCTGGAGTTCGTCGGTTGGGCGAACTACCGCGCCCTGATGGCCGACGCGCAGTTCTGGGAGGTGCTGCTCAACACGATCGGCTTCGCCGCGGCCTGTGTGCTCGGCACCCTGGCCGTGGGCGGCACGCTGGCGGTCCTGGCCACCCGGCTCACCCCCTGGGTGCGCACCCTGCTCTTCCTGGCCGCGCTGGGGGCCTGGGCGACCCCCGCCGTCACCGGCAGCGCCGTGTGGCTGCACCTGTTCGACCCCACCCTGGGGCCGGTGAACCAGGCCCTGACCTGGCTGGGCCTCGGCGACTTCTCCGGACATTCCTGGACCTACGACAAGTGGTCGGCGTTCGCGCTGGTCGGGGCCCAGGTGGTGTGGTGCTCGTTCCCGTTCGTGATGGTCACGCTCTACGCGGGGATCAAGGCCATCCCCGAAGAGGTGCTGGAGGCCGCCCGGCTGGACGGCGCCTCCACGTCCCGGATCGCCTGGTCGGTGATGCTGCCGATGCTGCGTCCGGCGGTCGCCATCGTCACCATCCAGTCCATCATCTGGGACTTCAAGATCTTCACCCAGATCTACATCATGACCGGGGGCGGCGGTATCGCCGGCCAGAACCTGGTCCTCAACGTGTACGCGTATCAGAAGGCGTTCGCCTCCGGGCAGTACGGCCTGGGCTCGGCGATCGGAGTGATCACCACCCTGCTCCTGTTGCTGATCACTCTCGTCTACCTGCGCGCTCTGCGCCGTCAAGGGGAGGAACTGTGACGCTCCGCAGGCTCGGGAGCGACGCCGCCGGGCTGCTGGTGGCCCTGGTCGTCGCCCTGCCGCTCTACTGGATGGTGCTCTCGGCGCTCAAACCGCGCGCGGCCCTGGAGGCCGGAGACCCCACCCCCTACACCCTGGAACCGACCCTGGAGTCGTTCCGTCGGGTGCTGCTCCTCGACGGATTCGGGCAGTACCTGTTCAACAGTCTGCTGGTGGCGGTCGTGGTCGTCACCGTCTCCACCCTGTGCGCCTTCCTGGCGGCGGTGGCGCTCACGCGCTACCGGTTCCGGCTGCGGACGACCCTGCTGATCATGATCCTGACCGCGCAGATGGTGCCGGTCGAGGCGCTGACCATCCCGCTGTTCTTCCTCATGCGCACCCTGGGGTACGGACTTCCGGGGATCGGCCTCAACCAGCTGGGCTCGCTCATGCTCGTGCACACGGCGTTCGCCATCCCCCTGGCGGTCTGGATGCTGCGCAGCTTCGTCGCGGCGGTGCCCAAGGAGCTGGAGGAGGCGGCCTGGCTGGACGGCGCCGGCAGTCTCACCTTCGTCACCAGGGTGCTGTTCCCACTGGTCGCCCCCGGCGTGGTGGCGTGCAGTATCTTCTCGTTCATCATGACGTGGAACGACTTCCTGTTCGCCCGCACCTTCATCATCTCCGCGCAGGAGAACCAGACCCTGCCCATCGCCCTGCTCTCCCTGTTCAAGCCGGACGAGAACGACTGGGGCGGGATCATGGCGGGCTCGGTCCTGATGACCCTTCCCGTCCTGGTGTTCTTCCTGTTCGTGCAGCGCAGGCTCGCCAACGGCCTGGGCGGGGCGGTCAAGGGGTGAGCCCGGTGCCCGAACCCCGACGCAACTCCTCGGCGTCGCTGCGCCGGGCGCTGGCCGTGGTGGAGCGGGTCCGCTCCGCGCCGCCCGAACGCGGCGGTGTCGGTCTGACCGAGCTGGCGGAGGAACTGGGGGTGCACAAGAGCACCGTTCTGCGTCTTTCCGTGCCGCTGGTGGAGTACGGCCTGCTCACCCGTGATCCGCGCACCGGGCGGTTCCGGGTGGGGACGGCGGCCCTGTTGTTGTGGCAGTCCTACCTGGACCATCTGGATCTGCGTTCGGTGGCCTCTGAGCATCTGCGGGGTCTGATGCGCGCGACCGGCCACACCTGCCATCTGGTGCTGCTGGACGGTCACGACGTCGTCTACATCGACAAGGTGGAGAACACCGCCACCGTGCGCATGTCCTCGCGGATCGGGGCCCGGATGCCCGCCTACCGTACGGCGGTGGGGAGGGCGATCCTCGCGTTCGGTCCGGAGGACCTGGTGGCCGACGTGGTGGCGGCCGGTCTGCCGGCCGTCACCTCCAGGACGGTGACCGACCCCCGGGTCCTCGCCGAGGAGCTGCGGCGGGTGCGGGAGCGGGGCTACGCCATCGACGACCGGGAGAACGAGCCCGAGGTACGGTGCGTGGCCGCCCCGATCTTCGACCACAACCGTGACCCCGTGGCGGCGATCAGCGTCTCCTCCCTGGCCGGCAGGTTGCCGGTGGCCAGGGTGCGCCGTCTCGGGCCGGAGGTCGCGGCCGTGGCGGCGCGGGTGTCGGCCGAGTTGGGCGGGCGGGCACCGGGTCCCACGGACGGAGGACGCGGGGCCCGGTAGGCCGTCCGGCGCGGCGATCGTACCCGGTCACGTGACGGGGGCAGGGGCCTCCCCGGGCCGGGCGGAGACTTCGTGGAGTTTTCCTCTCATCACCCGTTGCAGCGGGATTTCAATGGTGTTAACTTTCTGGGAAGCGAATATGGGAGCGCTCCCGAATGTGGGTCGCCCTCCGGTTCGCAGACCGGACCGCACCTCGACCGACCGGTGCACGACGGACCGGCGAGAGTCCCCACCCCGCCGAGTCCGCACACCGCGTCGCCCCTTCCGGTCCCTCGAGGACCCGTGCGACGCCCTTCGCAAGCTCACCCTCCTTGGCACCCCCCTACGCGAGGAAACGAAGATGAGCAGAACCAACGCACACCCGACCCGGCCGCGGCGCGCGCTCGCCGTGGCCTCCGCCCTCCTGCTGGGCGTGACCACCGCACTCACCGCCTCCGCCCCGGCGACCGCCGCCGACGAGCGGGTGGACAACCCGTACGTGGGCGCCGACGTCTACGTGAACCCGATCTGGTCCGCCAACGCCGCGGCCGAACCCGGTGGCGAGGCCGTCGCGGACCAGCCCACCGGCGTCTGGCTGGACCGGATCAGCGCCATCGAGGGCAACGACAGCCCCACCACCGGTGACATGGGTCTGCGCGACCACCTCGACGAGGCGGTCGTCCAGGCCGCCGGAGAGCCGCTGGTCTTCCAGCTGGTCGTCTACAACCTGCCGGGGCGCGACTGCGCCGCTCTGGCCTCCAACGGCGAGCTCGGCCCCGAGGAGATCGACCGCTACGAGTCGGAGTACATCGACCCGATCGCGGACATCCTGAGCGACTACGAGGACACCTCCCTGCGGATCGTCACCACGATCGAGCTCGACTCGCTGCCCAATCTGATTACCAATGTGTCCCCCCGCAACACCGCCACCCCCGAGTGCGACGTCATGCTGGCCAACGGCAACTACGTCAACGGCGTCGGCTACGCGCTGTCCCGGCTCGGCGCGATCGACAACGTCTACAACTACGTGGACGCCGGCCACCACGGCTGGATCGGCTGGGAGGACAACTTCGCCGCCTCCGCGGCGCTGTTCCACGAGGCCGCCAACGCCAACGGGGCCACCCCCGACGACGTGCACGGGTTCATCTCCAACACCGCCAACTACTCGGCCCTGAAGGAGGAGCACTTCGCGATCGGCGAGACCATCAACGGAACGCCGGTGCGCCAGTCCTCCTGGGTGGACTGGAACAACTACGTCGACGAGCTCTCCTTCGCCCAGGCCCTGCGCGTCGAGCTGGTCTCCCAGGGGTTCGACCCGGGGATCGGAATGCTCATCGACACCTCCCGCAACGGTTGGGGCGGCCCCGACAGGCCCGTCTCGGCCGGACCGACCACCGATGTCGACGCCTACGTCGACGGTGGCCGCTTCGACCGCCGCATCCAGTACGGGAACTGGTGCAACCAGGCCGGCGCCGGACTCGGCGAGCGGCCGACCACCGCACCCGAACCGGGGATCGACGCCTACGTGTGGATGAAGCCCCCGGGCGAGTCCGACGGCTCCAGCACCGAGATCCCCAACGACGAGGGCAAGGGGTTCGACCGTATGTGCGACCCCACCTATGAGGGGAACCCCCGCAACAACCACAACATGAGCGGCGCCCTGCCCGACGCGCCCGTCTCCGGCCACTGGTTCTCCGCACAGTTCCAGGAGCTGCTGGCCAACGCGCACCCGCCCGTCCAGTAGGAGGCCCTCCCGGATCGGGCGCCCGCCGTCCCCCGGCGGCGGGCGCCCGGCAGGGCCGCCCCTTCCGAAGGGAGCCCTCGTGAAGCAACGCCCGATACCCGCCCTCGCCATGGCCCTCGCACTCGCGACCGCTCCGTTCGCACACGCGGTCCCCGCCCACGCCGACAGCGGGTTCCGGGTCGACGACGGGCGCCTCGTCGACGCGGCGGGGAACGATTTCGTCATCCGCGGGGTCAGCCACCCGCACACCTGGTTCCCCCACGAGACCGGGGCCCTGGCCGACATCGGTTCTCTGGGAGCCAACACCGTCCGAGTGGTCCTCAGCAGCGGCGACCGCTGGCAGGAGAACGGCGCCGAAGAGGTCGCCGCGATCGTCGCCGACTGCAGGGAGAACCTGCTCATCTGCATGTTGGAGGTGCACGACACCACCGGCTATGGGGAGGATCCCGAGGCCGCGACGCTGGAGCAGGCCGTCGACCACTGGCTGCGGATCCAGGACGCGATCGAGGGAGAGGAGGAGCACGTCCTGGTCAACATCGCCAACGAGCCCTTCGGCAACGACGAGGCGACCAACGCCTCCTGGGCCTCCGAGACCTCGGAGGCGATCCGGCGCCTGCGCGCGGCCGGTTTCGACCACACCCTGGTCGTCGACGCCCCGAACTGGGGCCAGGACTGGACGCACACCATGCGCGACGGTGCCCAGGAGGTCTTCGACTCCGACCCCCATGCCAACACCGTGTTCTCCATCCATATGTACGGCGTCTACGAACAGGAGTCGGTGATCGTCGACTACCTGGAGTCCTTCACCGACCGCGGTCTGCCCCTCGTCATCGGTGAGTTCGGGTTCGACCACAGTGACGGCGATCCGGACGAGGACGCCATCATGCGCCACGCCGAACGACTCGGTCTCGGGTACATCGGCTGGTCCTGGAGCGGGAACGGCGCCGAGGTCGCCTACCTGGACATGGTCGAGAACTTCGACGTCGACTCTCCGACCCCCTGGGGCGACCGGATCATCCACGGGCCCGACGGCATCGTGGAGACCTCGGTGCGGGCCCCCGTGTACGGCGCGGAGCGGTGACCCGGATCACGCGCGCGTACGTAAGAACCCCGGCCGCGTACCGTGCGCTGCCGGGCACACCCCCCACGAACACAGGAGGAGAGACCTGTGCGATCACGTCAGACCCTTACCGCCACCATGGCGCTCGGAGGCCTGGTCGTCGGCTACGCCGTCGTCGCCGCGCCCAGCCCCGCCGAGGCCCACGGGGCCTTCACCTACCCCGCCTCCCGGACCTACGCCTGCTATGAGGACGCCATCGCGGGCGGGTCCGGGGGCGCCCTCCAGCCCATCAACGACGCCTGCGCCGACGCCCTCGACGAGGGCGGCGAGTACGCCTTCTGGAACTGGTTCGGCAACCTGATCGGCGATTCCGACGGACGGCACCGGGAGTTCGTGGCCGACGGAGAGCTGTGCGGTCCCACCGAACAGTTCTCGGCCTTCAACGCGGCCCGTACCGACTGGCCCTCCACCCCGTTGCGGCCGAACACGACGGTGGAGTTCCACCACAACGCGTGGGCGCCCCACCCGGGGACCTTCTACACCTACGTCACGGTGGACGACTGGGACCCGAACGCCCCGTTGAACTGGGACGACCTGGAGCTGATCGACGAGGTCGTCGACCCCCCGCTGCGCAGCGGGGGAGTGGCGGGCGCCGAGTACTACTGGGACGTGGACCTCCCCGACCGGGAGGGACGCCACGTCGTCTACTCGGTCTGGGAACGCTCCGACAGCCCCGAGGCCTTCTACAACTGCTCCGACGTCGTCTTCGAGTGACGACCGGGGAGGCCGATCCGAGCCACGGGGCGGCCTCCCCTCCCCTAACGCTGTTAGGTAAATTGATGTGATGGACACCCTTCGCATCTATCGGAACGGGCAGGAGCGCCTCGCCGCCCTGGCCGCAACCCTCGACGAGAGCGCGCGGACCACCCTCGTCCCGGCCTGCCCGGCCTGGGACGTGCGTCAGACCTACGCCCACATGGCGGGGCTCTGCGTCGAGGTGGTCCAGGGGCTCGTGACCCCTCCGACCCGGGACGAGGAGACCGCCCGCCAGGTCGCCGATCGAGCGGGCATGAGTCTCGACGAGATCGCCGCCGAGTGGACCGAGAACACCCCGGCCCTGCTCGAACTGGTCGGTTCCCAGAGCCGGAGGCGCTACGCCCTGCCGGCCCTGGACGTGTGGCACCACGAGAACGACATCCGGGGCGCCCTGGGGATGGGGCCCCGGACCGAGGACGCCGATCAGCTCGCCGACTTCGTCCTGGGCGGCCTCGCCCTGGCCTGGTCGTCCGATCTGCCCTCGGTGCGGGTCCGGGCCACCGACACGGACCGCACGTGGTCGCTGGGGGAGGGCGCCGACCTCACTCTGGAGGCGACCGTCTTCGAACTGGCCCGCGCGGTGACCGGCCGACGTTCGCTCGCCCAGATCGGGGCGATGGACTGGAGCGGCGACCCCTCCGCCGTGGTGGGCCGTCTGCCCTCCCTGCCCGCCCCCGAGATCGACCTGGAGGTCTGACCGGTACCCGGGGACGACGTGCCGGAGAGGGGACCGTGCCCCTCTCCGGCGACGTTCACCCGCCCCGCCCGGCCCGGTTCCTCCGGGTCAGCAGGTACAGCAGGTAGGGCGCGCCCAGGATCCCGGTGATCACCCCCACGGGCAGTTCGGCCCCGCCGAAGGCGGTCCGCGCGATCAGGTCCGAGCAGGCCACCAGCACGGCCCCGCAGACCATGGTGGGGAAGAGCCCCGCCGGACCCGCGCCGAGCAGGCGACGGACGATCTGCGGCGCCACCAGGGCGACGAACGAGACCGGACCGGCCACGGACGCGGCCATCGCCGCGAGCGCGGCGGAGGTGAACACCAGGGCGGCGCGGGCGACCTGGACACGGGAGCCCAACGCGGTCGCCATGTCGTCGCCGAGCTGGAGCAGGGCCAGCGACCGGGACAGCATGAAGGCGACGGGGGCCAGTAGAGCCAGGGCCGCCCAGATCGTGATCGCGTGCGGCCATTCCCGGTTGGCCAGACTGCCGGTGATCCAGACCATGGCGCGCTGGGCCGAGGAGAGCTCGGTCCTGGTCAACAGGTACGACGTCACCGAGCCCGCCATCGCCGAGAGCGCGATCCCCACCAGGATCATCCGGTTGCCGACGACCCCGCGTCGGTAGGAGAGCAGGTACAGCAGCGACACGGCGCAGACCGCGCCGACCAGGGAGCCGACGGTCACCGTCAGGGTGGTGCCGCCGAAGACCACGATGGCCAGGACCGCCGCGGTCGTGGCCCCGGCGCTGACCCCGATGATGTCCGGGCTGACCAAGGGGTTGCGGGCGAGCCGTTGCAGTAGCGAACCCGAGAGCGCCAACGCCGCTCCCACACCCGTGGCCGTGAGCACCCGGGGCAGGCGCATCTCCACCACCACGTGCGTCACCATCGTCCCGGCCCGGCCGGTGAGCGCCTCGACGACCTCCCCGGCGCCCACGGTGAAGTCTCCGACGGTCAGCGAGAGCACCGTGACCGCCGCGGCGAGGCCGGTCAGGGCCCCGCCGAGCAGGATCGACGGCCAGGACACACGTACCGACAGGGAACCGCGGCGCAGTACCCCCGAGGAGGGGCCGCGCGAGAGGAGTGATCCGTTCACAGGCCCGCCACCCTTCGCCGACGCACCAGAACGATGAAGAAGGGGGCGCCGATGAGCGCGGTGACGATGCCGACCTGGAGCTCCTCCGGTCGGGCCACCACCCGACCGACCATGTCCGCGGTCAACAGCAGGATCGGCGCCAGCACCGCCGACCAGGGCAGGACCCACCGGTGGTCGGGGCCCACGAGCAGACGCGCGATGTGCGGCACCGCGATCCCGACGAACCCGATCGGTCCGGCCACCGCCGTCGCCGTCCCGGCGAGGAGCACCACAGCCAGGGCGCTCACCGCGCGCACCGCCCACACCCGGGTGCCCAGGGAACGGGCCAGGTCGTCGCCGAGCGCCACCGCGTTCAGGGCGCGGGTCGAACCGAAGGCCAGGAGCATCCCCAGGAGCAGGAACGGAGCGGCCTGCCCCAGGACGGCGCCCATGCCCTCCGAACCGGAGAGCGAGCCCACCACCCAGAAGCGGTACTCCTCCAGGCTCGCCCGGTCGCTCAGCACCAGGGCCGAGGTGACCGAGCCCAGGAGCGCCGAGAGCGCCGCCCCGGCGAGGGTCAGCTTGATCGGGTCGGCCCCGCCGGAGCCCAGGGAACCCACCAGGTGGACCATGACGGCGGCCAGGGCGGCGCCGCCGAAGGCGAAGAGGACGTACACCGGCAGGGCGGAGATCCCGAGCACCCCGATGGCGACGACCGTGGCCAGGGAGGCGCCCGAGTTGATGCCGAGGATGCCCGGGTCGCCCAGAGGGTTGCGGGTGATCCCCTGGACCAGTACCCCGGACACGCCCAGGGCGGCGCCCACGGCCACCCCGGCGAGAGCGCGCGGCACCCGGAGATGCAGTACGACCAGGTCGGTGTCGCTGCCGGTGAAGTTCCAGTAGGCGGAGTACACCTCGGTCGGCGACAGGTACCGGTAACCGACCAGCACCGACGCCAGCAGGGTCACGGCGAGCGCCCCCACGGCCACCACCAGCCCGACGGCCCGGGCCCGGGGACTCCGGAGCAGGCCGGGGCCGCCGGGGTCGCTCCGAGGGCCCCGGACCGGGAGGACCCGGGTGGGGGAGGGGGACGCGTCGGCCGTACGTTCGGCCACCGGGCCCTACCCGAACAGGTCGGGGT
The DNA here is from genome assembly GCF_035818715.1 of Nocardiopsis sp. LDBS1602. Lineage (NCBI taxonomy): Bacteria > Bacillati > Actinomycetota > Actinomycetes > Streptosporangiales > Nocardiopsidaceae > Nocardiopsis > Nocardiopsis sp. LDBS1602. The sequence continues at coordinate 84,295 of NZ_JAYLVW010000001.1, forward strand.
GGAGGATCTCCGCGATCGTCGCCACGGCGGGCGCGCTGCGCACCCCGGCGGAACGGTCGGCGAAGGTGAACTCCCACACCTGGTCCTCGGTGACCGCGGTCAGGTTGGCCAGGGCCGGGTTGCCCATGATCCGCTCGATGTCGGGGGCGGAGTCGGCGGCGGTCATCTCGGCGTCGCAGCACACGTCGATCAGGATGTGGTCCGGATCGCGTTCGATGACGTCCTCGACGGAGACCTGGTGGTTACGGCGTCCGTCGAGGTCGGCGAAGGCGTTGACCCCTCCCGCCAGGTCGATGAGCTCGGTGGAGAAGTCGGGGCCGCCCGCCACGTGGAACCCCTGGTCGCCGGGGCGGCCGATCATCACCGTGGGGCGCTCGTCCTCGTCGACCCGACCCTCCAGGGTCTCGGTGACCCCGTCGACGGTGGCCCGCATCTCGGCGATGACCTCGTCGGCGCGCTCGCTCACGTCGAACAGCGTCCCCAGGTCCCGCAGGTCGGCGTAGACGTTGTCCATGGTCACGTCGGCCGGGTCGATGCTCTCGTCGCTGCGCCCGTCCTCGCTGGGACACAGGGGCGAGAAGATCCAGCTCTCCACGCCCAGTTCGCGCAGGGAGGCCCGGGTGCCCAGACTCTCGTCGGTGAACACGTCGGTGAAGCCGGACAGCACGAAGTCGGGCCTGGCGTCGAGCAGCTCCTCACGGCTCGGCAGGTTCGGATAGTACTTCTGCTCGGCCTGGGCCTCGACGTAGTCGTCCAGGACCACGGCGTCCAGGAAGGCCGTGCCCACCAGGCGGTCGCCGATACCGAGCGCGTGCGCCATCTCGATGGCGGGTTGGTAGGCGGCGAAGACCCGCTCCGGCGGAGCGTCGGCGGGGACGTCGACGTCGCAGTTGCGGAGGGTCTCCCCGGCGGCCTCCTCGGCGTCGGGGGAGATCGCCCCACCGCAGGCGGTGAGCGTGGCCACCAGAACGAGGGCGAGACCGGAACGGACACGGCGGCGGAGAGCCCGCGCGTCACTGGGCTTCATCGAACAAACCATCCTTCGTGGTTTGATGACGCGGACGGTCGCAGCCGGTCTCCTGGCTCCCGGAGTCGGACTCTCGTCCAGCGCTCTCCGCCCTTCCCGGGCCGTGTTCGGCCCAGTGGCGTATGGGAGGCGCCCTCCGGTCACAGTGGCGAGGACCGCGCCGGAATCTCACCGGCTTCCCGTGCACTACGACGTCGACGACATGAACTTGTGTCGATATTCAGCGAACACCGTAGTACATGCCGTTCGCCCCACTCCCTCCGGATCCGTCGCGAAGGAGGGGGCGTTCGATGTCCTCGGTCCCTCAGGGCGTGTAGGGGATGCGGTCGATCCGACGCACCTCGCCCAGGGTGGACCATTCGTTGCGTCCCAGTCGGGCCAGCGGCCGGAGCAGTTCGACGTCGGGGTGGTCGCCGTCGAGGTACCCCTTGTCCACGGCGGCCCGCACGATACGGCCGAACACCACGGTGGAGTCGCCCAGGGTCAGGGTCGAGTGCAGCGCGCACTCCAGGGCCACGGGGGAGGAGGCCACCCGGGGAGGCCGGACCTCGACGCTCGGTTCGCGGGCGATGTCCAGCGCGTCGAACTCGCTCACGTCCGCCGGGTAGCGGGTGCCGGTGGCGTTCACCCGGTCCTGGAGGGGTTCGGGGGCGAGGTTGACCACGAACTCGCGGGTCGCCTCGACGTTGGTCAGGGAGTCCTTGCGGCCCACCGAGGTGAACTGCACGATCGGCGGTTCGATACAGGAGATCGTGAAGAAGGAGTGCGGAGCCAGGTTGTCCACACCCTCCTCGGAGGTGGTGGAGACCCACGCGATCGGGCGCGGGACCACCACGGACGTCAGCAGTTTGTAGAATTCCCGGCCGGGGAGGTCGGCGGGTGTCCATTCGGTACGCATCGGGTCCGATTATCCCGTGTGCCGAGGTCCGCCATGGGCATACTCGCCGGATGGAACCGGTCACAGCACAGGATGTACACGACGCCGCCACCAGGATCCAAGGGCACGTGGTGCGCACCCCCCTGACGGTCGGCCCCGACACCGACCGCCCCTTCCTGGTCAAACCCGAGAGTCTGCAACCGACCGGGGCGTTCAAACTGCGCGGCGCCACCAACGCGTTGGCCCTGCTCGACGGGGATCGACGTGAACGCGGGGTCGTCACCCACTCTTCGGGCAATCATGGGCTGGCGCTCACCCTGGCGGCGGTACGCGAGGGGGTGGCCTGCACCGTGGTGGTCCCGGAGGGGGCGCCCGAGACCAAGGTGTACCGGATCCGTGCCCTGGGCGCCCGCGTGGTCGTGGTGCCTCCGGCAGAGCGGGAATCGGCGGTGGAGGATCTGGTCGCGAAGGAGGGGGCGACCTTCGTCTCGCCCTTCGACGACCGTCAGGTGATCGCCGGGCAGGGGACCGTGGGACTGGAGATCCTGGAACAGTCCCCCGACGTCACCACGATCGTGGTCCCGGTCGGCGGTGGCGGGCTGGCCTCGGGGGTCGTCACGGCCGCGTGGACGGTGCATCCGCGCCGGGTCCGTGTCGTGGGGGTGGAACCGGAGCTGGCCGCCGACGCGGCCGAGAGCCTGCGGGAGGGGCGCCGGATCCCCTGGGAGCCCGAACGCACCTACCGGACCATGGCCGACGGCGTGCGCGTGTGCCTGTCCGACCTGACCTTCGCCCATCTGCGGGACCGGCTGGACGCGATCGTCACCGTGACCGAGGAGGAGATCGCCGAGGGGGTGCGGGCCCTGGCGCACGGATCCCGGCTGGTGGCCGAACCCAGCGGCGCGCTGTCGACGGCCGCCCTGCTGTCGGGGAAGGTCGAGACGATACCGGGACGGCCCGAGGCGACGGTCGCGGTGCTCTCCGGCGGCAACATCGACCCGGACCTGTTCGTCCGCCTGGTGGAACCGGACTGACCCGGAGCCCGGTCAACGGTCGTGCCGGTGGGGGCGATCCCCCACCGGCACGGGCGCTAGTCGGGTCGGCGGCCCACGCCCAGCCTCGCGCGAAGTGTGCGCAGGGCGCCCGCGAGCAGGCGGGAGACCTGCATCTGGGAGCAGCCGATCTCCTCGGCGATCTGCGCCTGGGTCCACTCGTCGAAGTACCGACGTTTGAGGATCAGCCGCTCCCGGTGGGGCAGGCTCCGCAGCGCCGGACGGACGGCGGCGCGGTCCACGACCAGGTCGAGTTCGGGATCCTCCACCCCGAGGTACCGATCGAACGCGGTGGTCGGCCCCTCCTCCCTGGGGTCGGAGGCGTTCAACGAGACGGTGTTGTAGGCCTCCGACACCAGCCTGGCCTCTTCCAACTCCCGCTCGGTCAGCCCCATCTCGCGGGCGACCTCGGTGAGGGTGGGGGTACGGGACAGACGCTGCTCCATCTCGCGACGGACCCGGTTCATCTCGGTCCGCCGGGTGCGGGGGTCCCTGGGGGTGTGCACCGCCCAGGTGTGGTCTCGGAAGTGGCGTTTGATCTCCCCGATCACGGTCGGCGTGAGATAGCGGACGAATTCCCGGCCGCGTTCGGGCGAGTAGCCGCGGATCGCCTTGGCCAGCCCGACGTGGGCGGTCTGTCGCAGGTCCTCCACCCGCTCGCCGCGCCCCCGGTAACGGTGGGCGATGCGATTCAGGAGCGGCAGGTAGTGCCGTGTGATGCGCTCGCGCAGCCGTCCGACCAGAGGGTCCTCCGGCTCCAGCGACTTCAGTAGTGAGATCAGGTCCTCGGTGGAGGTGTCCTCCGGAGGCTCGCGACGGGGGCCGGGCACCCGCCCGACGGGGGTGGTGGTCGCGGGGGAAGTCGGCATGGTGAACCTCCTGTCCATGGGACGCGGTCACGTCGGAGCGCCGCGAACACGGGCGTTCTTCGATGTGGAGAGGTCCGAGGCCGGGTGGGCCCGGACGGAAGGTGGCCCCCGGACGGGGCGGGAACGGCGGGCGTCGAGCGGTTCCGCGCCCGCGGGTATCCCCCTGGGGATGCCCAGGGCCGCACGCTGGGAAAACACGGGAACACGACCTTGACCCCGGTCTGTCAGGTATTGGCGCCCCATGGGGGAGAAGTGGACGGAGGGCGAGGAGTCGCCGCCCGGGACGTTTGCGGATCGCTCCCTCCGGTCAGGGCGGACCATGAGGCCCCCATCGTCCCGAGCATCGTCCGACAGGAGGGTTCGACCATGGCAGACGCCGAACGTGACGCCAAGGACCGGCAGCTCGACGCGGAGCGCACGGAGTCGCGAGGACCGCTGACCACCGAGACCGGGGTCAGGGTCGAGGACACCGACAACTCCCTGAGCGTCGGCGAGCGCGGACCGACGCTGCTGGAGGACTTCCACGCCCGGGAGAAGATCACCCACTTCGACCACGAACGCATCCCCGAGAGGGTGGTCCACGCCAGGGGAGCGGGCGCCTACGGACACTTCACGCCCTACGAGGACCTGTCCGACCTCACCGCCGCGCACTTCCTGAGCGGCCCCGACGTCACCACCCCGGTCTTCGTCCGCTTCTCCACGGTGGCCGGTTCACGCGGCTCGGCCGACACGGTGCGCGACGTACGCGGTTTCGCGGTCAAGTTCTACACCGAAGAGGGCAACTACGACCTGGTCGGCAACAACATGCCGGTCTTCTTCATCCAGGACGGGATCAAGTTCCCCGACTTCGTGCACGCGGTCAAACCCGAACCGCACAACGAGATCCCCCAGGCGCAATCGGCCCACGACACCCTGTGGGACTTCGTGGGGCTGCAACCGGAGACCACCCACATGATCATGTGGCTGATGTCGGACCGGGCGATCCCGCGCAGCTACCGCACCATGCAGGGCTTCGGCGTGCACACCTTCCGATTCGTCGACGAGCGGGGGCGGGGCACCTTCGTCAAGTTCCACTGGAGGCCGATCCTGGGGACCCACTCTCTGGTGTGGGACGAGGCCCAGCGCATCCAGGGCAAGGACCCCGACTACAACCGCCGCGACCTGTGGGAGGCCATCGAACGCGGCCAGTACCCCGAATGGGAACTGGGGGTGCAGCTGGTGCCCGAGGAGAACGAGCACGACTTCTCGTTCGACCTGCTGGACGCCACGAAGATCATCCCCGAGGAGCAGGTGCCCGTACGGCCCATCGGCCGGATGGTCCTGAACCGCAACCCGGACAACTTCTTCGCCGAGACCGAGCAGATCGCCTTCCACACCGCCAACGTGGTCCCGGGGATCGACTTCACCAACGATCCCCTGCTCCAGGCCCGCAACTTCTCCTACCTGGACACGCAGCTGCTGCGGCTGGGCGGCTCCAACTTCCAGCAGATCCCCGTCAACCGACCGGTGGCCCGGGTCGACAACAATCAGCGCGACGGCTTCGCCCAGCACCGCGTGCACCGGGGCGGGACCTCCTACTACCCGAACTCGCTGGGCGGCGGCTGCCCGGCCCTGGCCGACGAGAACGTGTACCGCCACTACACGGAGAAGGTCGAGGGGAACAAGATCCGCCGCCGGGCGGAGAGCTTCAAGGACCACTACTCCCAGGCCCGGCTGTTCCTCAACAGCCTCGCCGACTGGGAGAGGGAGCACCTGGTGGCGGCCTTCCGCTTCGAACTGGGCAAGTGCGAGGAGCTCTCGATCCGGCAGCGGGTGGTGGCCAACCTGGTGGAGGTGGACCACGGGCTCGCCGTCGCCGTCGCCGAGGGGATCGGGGTGGAACCGCCCGAGGACCCAGGGACGCGAGGGCACGAGAGCTCCTCGCCCGCGCTCAGCCAGGCGAACACGGCCTTCGGCGACCTGACCGGCCGCCAGGTGGCGGTGCTCTTGAGCGACGGGGTGGACGGCGACGCCGTCGAGGCGATCAGGGACGCCCTCGTGGCGAAGGGCGCGGTGGTCGAACTCCTCGCGCGCGCCGACGGATCCGTGCGGACCCGGGACGGAGGAGACCTGGCGCTGGACCGTTCCTACACGACCGTCTCCTCGGTCCTGTACGACGCGGTGGCGATCCCCGGCGGCGCGGACTCGGTCGACGCCTTGGAGGAGGACGGGGAGGCCCGGCACTTCGTCCTGGAGGCCTATAAGCACAACAAGACGATCGCGGCCCTCGGCCAGGGGACGGCGCTGCTCACGGGCACGGGGGTGTCCGGTCAGCTGGCCACCCCGCCGCTGGAGACGGTGACCCACGAAGGGGTGGTGCGCTCGCCCGCGGTGGACACGGAGTTCATCGAGGAGTTCGCGCGACTCATCGGGCTGCACCGTCACTGGGAGCGGCCCACGGGCGCCGTCTCGGCCTGACACGTCACGGCGACGGTCTCTCACGCGAGGGGGCCGTCGCCCACGGACCATCGAGGAAGAGGGAGAGAGGGCTCCGCCCGGTTCGGGGGCCGGGCGGGGCGCCCCTCGTTCAGGGACCTTCGAGACCAGGGGGAAGCATGCGCGCGGTGGTGTGGAACGGTACACGCGACGTCAGGACCGAGACGGTCCCCGACCCTCGGATCGAGCGGCCCGACGACGCCGTCATCCGGGTCACCTCCTCCGGGCTGTGCGGCTCCGACCTGCACCTGTACGAGGTGCTCGGGCCGTTCATGAACGCCGGGGACGTCCTCGGACACGAGCCCATGGGCGTGGTCGAGGAGGTGGGGCCCGACGCCACGGGCCTGGCGCCCGGACAGCGGGTCGTCGTCCCCTTCCAGATCTCCTGCGGCCACTGTCCGATGTGCGAGACCGGGTTCCAGACCCAGTGCGACAACACGCGGGTGGAGAGCCGGGGCATGGGGGCGAGCATCTACGGCTACAGCGCCCTCTACGGCTCGGTGCCCGGGGCGCAGGCGGAGTACCTGCGGGTGCCGCGAGCGAAGGACAACGTGATCCCGGTCCCCTCACAGGGGCCGGACGACCGCTATGTGTACCTGTCGGATGTACTTCCCACAGCCTGGCAGGGGGTCGAGTACGCGGAGATCCCCGACGGGGGCACCGTGGCGGTCCTGGGGCTGGGGCCGATCGGGGAGATGGCGTGCCGGGTGGCGCTGCACCGTGGGGCGGATCGCGTCTTCGGGGTCGATCCGGTCCCGGAACGGCGTGCGCGCGCGGCGGCGCGCGGCGTCGAGGTGTTCGACCTGCCGAGCGATACCGACGAGCTCGTCGAGCAGATCCGGGAGCGCACCGACGGCCGGGGTCCGGACTCGGTCATCGACGCCGTCGGTATGGAGGCCCAGGGGCACGGAACGGCGCGGCTGGCCCAGCGCGCGGTCTCCTGGATGCCCAAGGGAGCGGCGGCCAAGCTGATGGAGACGGCCGGCGTGGACCGTCTGGCGGCCTTCCAGATCGCCATCGACCTGGTCCGTCGGGGCGGGACCATCTCCCTGTCCGGCGTCTACGGGGGCATGACCGATCCGCTCCCCATGCTCACGCTCTTCGACAAACAGATCCGGTTGCGGATGGGGCAGGCCAACGTTCGGCACTGGGCCCCGGACATCCTTCCGCTACTGGACGAACAGGACGTGCTGGGGGTGGAGGACTTCGCCACCCACCACCTGTCCCTGGAGGAGGCCCCGGAGGCCTACCGGAACTTCCAGGAGAAGCGGGACGGGACCTTCAAGGTGCTCTTCCGGCCCTGAGCGACCGGGCGGGAGGAGCCGATACGGAAGGAACGGAACATGACGCGGAACGTCGCCGACCATCTACTGCGCCGACTGTCCCGATGGGGCGTCACCGAGATCTTCGGCTACCCCCGGGGACAGCGTCAACGGGCTGGTCGCTCAACTGGCCGAGATCGAGGACGGGCCGAGGTTCGTCCAGAGCAGGCACGAGGAGATGGCCGCCTTCGAAGCGGTCGGCAGGGCCGTGTTCGGCGACCGGCCCGGGGTGTGCATGGCCACCGGAGGTCCGGGCGCGGTCCATCTGCTCAACGGCCTCTACGACGCCAAGCTCGACCACGTGCCGGTGGTGGCGATCATCGGCCAGGCCTCCCGAAGCGCCGTCGGCGGCGCCTACCAGCAGGAGATCGACCTGCACAGTCTCTTCAAGGACGTCTCGTCGGCGTTCCTGGAGACGGTCAACGTGCCGCAGCAGCTGCCCAACGTGCTGGACCGAGCCATGCGCGCGGCCCTGTCCGAACGGGCGCCGGCCACCGTGATCATCCCCGCCGACGTGCAGGAACTCGATTACGAGCCGCCCGAGCACGCCTTCAAGCACGTGCCCTCCAGCGCCCCGGACCGGGTGGTCGGCCCCGGAAGCGTGCTGCCGCCCGAGAGCGAGCTCGACCGCGCGGCCGTGGTGATCGACGCGGGGGAGCGGGTGGCGATCCTGGTGGGGCAGGGGGCCCGAGGCGCGGCCCCCGAGGTGCTGGCCCTGGCGGACGCCACCGGGGCCGGTATCGCCAAGGCGCTCCTGGGCAAGGACGTGCTCCCCGACACCCTGCCCCAGGTGACCGGCGCGGTCGGCCTGTTGGGGACCCGGCCCTCGTGGGAGCTCATGCGCGACTGCGACACGCTCCTCATCGTGGGCTCCAACATGCCCTACACCCAGTTCCTGCCTCCGTTCGGGCGTCGGGCGGTGGAGATCGACATCGATCCGCGTCTCATCGGCATGCGCTATCCCACCGAGGTCAACCTGGTGGGAGACGCCAAGAGCACGTTGCGCGCGCTCCTGGAACGGCTGGACCCGCCCGATGACCGGCACGGCCGTCGGGAGCGGTGGCGTTCCACGATCGAACGGAACGTGCGGCGATGGAGATCGGTCCTGGACGCCCAGGCGGAGGTCTCGGCCGACCCCGTCAACCCGATGCTCGCCGTCCGCGAGCTCTCACGGCGGTTGCCCGAGGACGCCGTGGTCACCGCGGACTCGGGTTCGGTCACCAACTGGTACGCCCGCTTCCTGGACATGGGGGAGGACAACCGGGGCTCGCTCTCGGGCACCCTGGCCACGATGGGGTGCGCGGTGCCGTACGCGATCGGCGCCAAGTTCGCGGCGCCCACCCGCCCGGTGATCGCGCTCGTGGGCGACGGCGCGATGCAGATGAACGGGCTCATGGAACTGTTGACCGCCCGCCGCTACCAGGAGCTGTGGGACGACCCGAGGCTGGTGGTGTGCGTGCTGCACAACAACGACCTCAACCAGGTCACCTGGGAGTTGCGCGCGATGGGCGGCTCTCCCAAGACGCCCTACTCGCAGGACCTGCCCGACATGTCGTACGCGGCCTTCGCCGAGTCCGTGGGGCTGGTGGGGATCACGGTGGAGCGGCCCGACGAGGTCGGCCCCGCCTGGGATCGGGCGTTGGAGGCACAGGGGCCGGTGGTCATCGACGTGCACTGTGACGGGAACGTGCCGCCGATCCCGCCCCAGGCCGAATGGGAACAGGTCTCCGACACCGTGAGGGCGCTCCTGTCGGGCGACCCCGAGGCCAGGGGAGTGGCCGCCCGCGGGCTGGCCACCAAGCTCCAGGAGTTCCTCCCCCACGGTCGTTAGGGGCTCGAACGGACACCGCCCCCGCGCCCTTCTCGAAGGGGCGCGGGGGCGGGCCTCATCCGGAGGCGCCCGCTCCGGCCGGTTCGCGGGCCTCCTCGGCCGCTCGCTCCTCCGACCGGAGCCGCTGCGGGACCACGGTGTACTTGGGATCGGCCGCCGACTGCACCCCCGCCTGGAAGATCCCCGCCCTGGTCAGGGCCGAGCCCGCCACCAGCGCGGCACCGCTCAGGGCCGACACCGCGCGGCTCCGACGCCCCAGGACCGCGCCGACCGCCCCCGCCAGGGAGAGCGCCTTGGCGGCCCGGGTCAGCGCCCCGGCGCGGCCGCGCTCGTAGGGTTCGCCCACCAGCCCCATACGGCGCTCCATGTACGTGGACGTCGCGACCTCGCCCAAGGCTCCGCAGACCGCGGCCCGACGGGCGGGGCCGCTCTGTTCGATCGGGGCGGCCACCAGCCCCATACCGCCGGCGGCGGCCGCCGCCGAGGAGGCGAACACGAAGGGCATCTGCCGGTACCCCTCGTGCCAGGCGGGCACCGCGGTGTCGCAGATGAGCGGCGCCGTGTAGGTGGCCACCAGAGGTCCGGTCAGACCGGCGCCGATCGTGGCGGCCCGCCCCAGCCGGGGGAACCACCCGGTGGCCTCGGTCACCGCCGCCGCCCCGGCCAGGGGGCCGTAGCACATCAGGATCCACGTGCCCATGCTCATCGGCGAGGTCGGTTTGAACACCCGCAGCATGTTGAGGAACCGTTCGGGACGCCCCAGGTCGTGGATGAGCGCCGCCGTCGACCCGGAGATCGCGACCAGCGCGGTGTACTTGAGCGGCCGCGCCAGGGCCGGACGGCCCGTGAGCTGCGCCCCCGCCGCCAGCACGGACGAGGCCCCGGCCAGACCGCCCAGGAACAGGTAGCCGCCGATGTCGCGGGCCTCCCACACGATCTGGTTGAGCACCGGACGGCCGTGATAGGAGCGGAACTCCGCGTCGGGTACGCGGGTCTCCTCGCCCCGACGCCGTCGCCCCCGACGGCCGCCGCGCCGTCCTTCGGGGAGCGCGTCGATGGATCCGGTGATCGCCTCGTGTCCCGCCTCGCCCGGGCCCTCGCCGGTACGGTCCGGATTGCTCATGAACGCCTCCCCGCGAACGCGACGGCCGCGCCCGCCAACAGCACCGCCGCGGCCGCGCCGGCGTGCCGCCACATCGACGGCAGGTCCCTCGTGGTCACCACCGGGTCCGGCGGCAGACCGTACGCCTCGGGCTCGTCCAGGAGCAGGAAGAACGCCCCCGCGCCGCCCACGCCGTCCTCGGGATCCTCCCCGTACAGCCGGGCCGAGGACACTCCCGCCTCGTGGAGGTCCTCCACACGGCGCTTCGCCCGCTCGCGCAACTCGTCCACGTCGCCGAACTGGATGGAGTCGGTGGGGCAGGCCTTGGCGCAGGCCGGTTCGAGGCCGTCGCCGATCCGGTCGTAGCACAGGGTGCACTTCCAGGCCCGCCCGTCGACCTCGCGGCGGTCGATCACCCCGTAGGGGCAGGCCGGAACGCAGTAGCCGCATCCGTTGCAGATGTCGTCCTGCACCACCACGGTGTCGAACTCGGTCCGAAAGAGCGCGCCGGTGGGGCACACGTCCAGACAGGCGGCGTGCGTGCAGTGCTTGCACACGTCCGAGGACATCAACCAGCGGAAGTCGCCCTGCCCGCCGCCCTCGCCCGCCCCCGGCGGCTCGAAGGCCGGCATGCCCAGGTCCACCGGGCCGGCCGTGCCCTCGGGCCGCCCCACCCCGGAGTCCTGGTGTCCCAACGGGGCGCGCTGCTCGATGAAGGCCACGTGGCGCCAGGTGTCGGCGCTCAGGCGTCCACTGTTGTCGAAGGAGGAGGCCAGGAAGTCGAGCCCGTCCTCGGGCACGGAGTTCCACTCCTTGCAGGCCACCTCGCAGGCCTTGCAGCCGATGCACACGCTGGTGTCGGTGAAGAACCCCTTGCGCGGCGGCCGTTCGTCCGTCGTCATCGCTCAGCCCTCCGTTCCGGTCCGCTCGGTGACCCCGGCCCTGCGCCGGTACTCCTCGACCAGAGCGACCCGATCCGGGCCCCTCGGCCGTCGTCCGGGCCGGATGTCGGCGGTCAGCGCCTTGACCTCCTGGATGTGCACGTTCGGGTCCAGCGCGATGGACATCAGCTCGTTGGCGGCGTCACCGGTCGAGTAGCCGTTGGGCCCCCAGTGGTAGGGCATGCCGATCTGGTGCACGGTCCTGCCCTGGACGCGCAGCGGCCGCATGCGGTCGGTCACCAGGACCCGGGCCTCGATGGCGTTGCGCGCCGTGACGATGGTGGCCCACCCTCCGTGCTCCAACTCCCGCTCCTTCGCCAGCTCCGGGCCGACCTCGCAGAAGAACTCCGGTTGGAGCTCGGCCAGGTACGGGGTCCAACGGCTCATACCGCCCGCGGTGAAGTGCTCGGTCAACCGGTAGGTGGTCACCACGTACGGGTACACCAGCGCCCCGGGCGTGTTCGGCGCAGGGTGGTAGCGGTTGAGTTCGTGCGGGTAGAGCAGCCGGGTGGGGTTGCTCCTGCGCCCGTACAGCGGGTTGTCGAACGGGGTGTCCTGCGGCTCGTAGTGCGTGGGCATCGGACCGTCGTTGAGCCCGGCCGGGGCGAACAGCCACCCCTTGCCGTCGGCCTGCATGATGAACGGGTCCACCCCGCTGAGCGCCTCCACGCCCCGGGCCTCCTCGGAGGGCCGGTGGCCGGGCGCCTTGTCCGGTTCGAAGTCGGCCACGTCGTAGCCGGTCCAGCGTCCGCTGTCCTCGTCCCACCAGATCAGGGCCTTGCGGTCGCTCCAGGGTCGTCCCTCGGGATCGGCGGAGGCCCGGTTGTACAGGATCCGGCGGTTGTCCGGCCAGGACCAGGCCCACTCGGCGGCGATCCAGTCCTGTTCGTTCCCGGGTCTCTTGCGCGCGGCCTGGTTGACCCCGTCCCGGAAGACCCCGCAGTAGATCCAGCAGCCGCAGCTCGTGGAGCCGTCGTCCTTCAGCCGGGTGTAGCCGCTCAGCGGGCGCCCGTCGGCGTCGTGGCCGTTGATCTCGCGCAGGATCGCCTCGGCGCTGGGCTCGTCGCCCTCCTCCAAGGGATAGTCCCAGGTCAGATCGAGGACAGGCCGGTCCTTGGGGTCCTCGGAGTCGGCCAGCCGGCCACGGATCAGCAGCCCCAGGTGGTACATGAACCACAGATCGCTGCGCCGGTCCCCGGAGGGGAGCACCGCGCGGTCGTGCCACTGGAGCGTGCGGTTGGTGTTGGTGAAGGTGCCGGACTTCTCGGTGTGCGCGGCGGCCGGGAAGAAGAACACCTCCGTGCCGATGTCCTCGGTGCGCATCTCCCCGGACTCGATCTCCGGGCCGTCCTTCCACCAGGTGGCGCTCTCGATGAGGGAGAAGTCGCGCACCACCAGCCAGTCCAGGTTGGCCATCCCGAAGCGCTGGGCCCGACTGTTGGCCGAACCCACGGCGGGGTTCTCCCCCATGAGGAAGTACCCCTTGCAGGCGCCCTCGATCTGCGCCATGACGGTGTCGTAGGTGCTGTGGGAACCGGTCAGCCGGGGCAGATGGCCGAAACAGAAGTCGTTCTCGGCGGTGGCGTGCTCGCCCCACCAGGCCTTGAGCAGACTGACGGTGTAGGACTTCATGCCCGCCCAGAAACCCTTGTGCGGGTAGCCGGCCGCGCGGATGTAGTCGTCGAGGGTCTCCTCCTCGTAGGCGTGCGGCATGGGCAGATAGCCGGGCAGCAGGTCGAACAGGGTCGGCACGTCGCTGGAGCCCTGGATGCTGGCGTGGCCGCGCAGGGCCTGGATCCCGCCTCCGGGCCTGCCGATGTTGCCCAGCAGCAGTTGGAGGATGGAGGCGGTGCGGATGTACTGGGAGCCGACGGTGTGCTGGGTCCAGCCCACCGCGTAGCAGAAGGCGCTGGTGCGGTCGGGGCCGGAGTTCTCCGTGAGGTGCTCGCACACCCGCAGGAACACCTCCCGGGGGATGCCGCACACCTCCTCCACCATCTCCGGGGTGTAGCGGGAGTAGTGGCGTTTGAGGATCTGGAAGACGCAGCGCGGGTCGGTGAGGGTGCGGTCCTGACGGGCCCCCTCGTGCAGGACGGCCCCGCCGGATCCGTGCTGTTCGGGACGGCCCGCGTGACCGACGGCGGGCTCGTCCCCCTCCCAGACGTGATGGGAGCGGTCGCCGGCCGCGGCCGCCACCCGCACGTTCTCGTACCCCCAGGAGGAGACGTCGTAGGAGCGGTCCTTCTCGGAGAATCCGGAGAAGACCCCGTCCAGGTCCTCGGTGTCCCGGAAGTCCTCCTCGATGATGGTCGCCGCGTTGGTGTACTCCAGCACGTAGTCGTGGAAGTACCTCTCCTCGGTGAGGACGTGGTTGATGATCGCGCCGAGGAAGGCGATGTCGGTACCGGCCCGGATGGGCACGTGCAGGTCGGCCAGGGCGCTGGTACGGCTGAAGCGCGGGTCGACGTGGATGACCACCGCCCCGCGCGCCTTGGCCTCCATCACCCACTGGAACCCCACCGGGTGCGCCTCGGCGAAGTTGGAGCCCTCGATTACGATGCAGTCGGAGTTCTGGAGGTCCTGGAGGAACATGGTCGCCCCGCCCCGACCGAAGGAGGTCCCCAGGCCCGCCACCGTGGAGCTGTGGCACACCCGCGCCTGGTTCTCCACCTGGACCACGCCCAGAGCGGTGAGGAGCTTCTTGATGAGGTAGTTCTCCTCGTTGTCGAGGGTCGCGCCGCCCAGGGAGGCCAGCCCGAGGGTGCGGGCCACACGCCGACCGGCGTACTCCTCCTCCCAGGTCTCCTCGCGGGTGCGCAGGACCCGGTCGGCCACCATGTCCATGGCGGTCTCCAGGTCCAGTTCCTCCCAGTCGGTGCCGTGGGGCGGGCGGTACAGGACCCGGTCCCGGCGGGCCGGGCCCGTGGTCAGCTGGAGGCTCGCCGACCCCTTGGGGCACAGCCGACCCCGACTGATGGGGGAGTCGGGGTCCCCCTCGATCTGGATCACCTTCTCGTCGCGGACGTAGACGTTCTGCCCGCAGCCCACCGCGCAGTAGGGACAGACCGACTTCACCACCCGGTCGGCGTCCGCGATACGAGGGCGTTTTCGTTCGGTCTCCTCCGACCTGACGGCCGCGCCCCGGCCCGTTCTGTCCTCACCGGTGGCCTGACGCAACACCGGCCACGAAGCGAGCCACGTCCACACGCTCATGGAACACCCCCCGGACCCGCGCGGGCCCTCGATGTGTTCGCGCCCCGATCGGATCAGGGCACGGATCTCCACCGTGCGTCAGAAAGGGGAGGTTTGCACGGGAAAACGCCGAGCGGCGGTCGGCCGATCCTCGTGGATCGTCCCGACCGCCGCTCGTTCGGCGTGCCGTGCCCCCGCTCAGGGGAGGGGGAGGTCAGCGGTAGTAGGCGGGGCGGCTGCGGCTCCGACTGCGGCCGATGAGGAACCACAGGAGCGCGCCGATCACCGGTGCGAGGATGACCAGGATCAGCCAGACGATCTTCATGCCCCCGTCCAGCTGAGAGAAGAGGATGCTGAAGACCGCGGCGACGACCAGTCCGACCACCGCGAGGAAGCCCAGGACCACCAGAGCGCCCAGCACGATGGCGATCAGGGTCTCGTCGGTGGCGCCGCTCAGCATGTTCACGACCGTCGTCATGTTCGGGGTCCTTCTCCGTTCGATCGGCGGTCCGTATCTCGGCCGCCGGGTACGTGGACCACGTTAGGTTCGCGTCACCCTTCGCCACATCCGCCTGCGGGACCCCATGCGCGCACTCCTTCGAAGGCGGCCGGACGGCCGGGTGCGTCTCCATGGTCGAGGGGAGGGGCCGACTTTCGTCGATGCCCTCCGGCTGAGCTGGGAGAACGCTCCAGGTCGCGGGAGGTGGGGCCGGGTCGTCCGAATGGACGACCCCCTGGGCCGAATGGAGGAGGGGGTCATACGCGGGGTCGCCCGGGACGGCCGGCGGGCGGAGGGCCCTCCTCGGTCAACTCTCGACGGAGTCTGCTCAGCGCGCCCGAGAGGAGCCGGGAGACGTGCATCTGGGAACAGCCCACCTCCTCGGCGATACGGTCCTGTTTCCACTCGTCGAAGAAACGGCGCTTCAGGATGTGCCGTTCTCGAGAGGGGAGTCTCCGGAGGGCGGAGCACGCCGACACACGATCGACCACGAGGCCGAGTTCGTGGTCCTCTACACCCAGATACCGGTGCCAGGAGATGGAGGTGTCCTGCCCGTGGGGTTCGGGGCCGTCCAGAGAGAGCGTGTTGTAGGCCTCCGAGACCAGGAGGATCTCTTCGACGTCCTCGACCTCCAGCCCCATCTCCCGGGCGATCTCGGCGTTGGACGGGGTGCGGGCCAGCCGCTGTTCCAGTTCTCCGCGCGCACGTCTCATACGGGGTCGGCGGGATTGGGGGTCCCGGGGGGTGTGGACCGCCCACGTGTGGTCGCGGAAGTGGCGTTTGATCTCCCCGGTGACCGTGGGCAGAAGGTAGGAGATGAAGGCCCCGCCCCGCCCGGGAACGTAGCCGCGAATGGCCTTGGCCAGCCCCAGATGGGCGGTCTGTCGCAGGTCCTCGACGTCTTCGCCGCGGCCCCGATAACGGTGGGCGATGCGATTCAGTAGCGGCCCGTAGTGCGCCATGACGCGTTCACGCAGGCGCACGGCCAGCGGATCCTCCTGATCCAGCTCCGTCAACACCGAGAGGAGTTCCTCGGCGGAGGCCTCCGAGGAGGGTTCGCGGGGCGCTTCGCCACCGGAGGCGTGCTCTTCCCTCGTGGGTGCGGTGGTGCTCACGGACGAGTGCATCTGGAGCCTCCCGGTCCATCGGTGTACGAGTCGACTCTCGACGGGTCGGGCGACGTGACGTCGCCGGCCGTACGCCCCCGCCGCCGTCCGGTGATGGCGGGGGATGAGGACGGCACGGAGGCGTCGAGAGCGACGATGCCCGGGTTCCAGGGGCGGGAAAACACCGATGTCCGGTTTTGAGTGACTCTTGCTGCGACATTGGCCCCGTCGCGGGTCGCACGTGGGCACCCGTCGGTAAGGGGGCGCGGCTCTCTAGGAACCGGAGGCGCGGAGTCGGGGCAGGACCTCCCTCGCGTAGAAGTCGAAGAAACCGTCCTGGTCGTCGCCCACCTGGCAGACGTAGACCTCGTCCGCGCCCGCCTCCAGGTAGGGCTCGAACGCGGCGACGTGCTCTTCCGGATCGGGACCGCAGGGAACCTGTTCGGCCACCATCTCCGGGGTGACCAGGCCCGAGGTGAGCTGTTCGAAGTGGCGGGGCGAGGGCAGCAGTTGTGAGGCCTCCCCGACCAGGGCCTCGGTGGGCCAGCGCTCGTACGCGGTGCGCACCGCCTCCCCCTCGTCCGCGGCCCAGCACACCTTGAGCCCGCCCTGGACCGGGCCCCTGCCGCCCCGCTCTCGAAAGTCCGCGATCGTGTCCGGGGCCGGGGACACCTGCACCAGGCCGTCCGCGACCCGGGCCGCCAGAGCGGTGGCCTTGGGACCGAACGCGGACATGTACACCTTCGGCGGCTCCTCGGGGAGCGTGTACAGGCGCGCGGTGTCCACGGTGTAGAACTCGCCCCGATGGCTGACCGTGCCGCCCTCCCAGAGACGGCGCATCACCTCGATGGACTCCTCCAACATGGCGAGCCGCCGGGCCGCGTGCGGCCAGGGATCGCCGAGGATGTGCTCGTTGAGCGCCTCGCCCGTACCGACGCCCAGAACGAAGCCGGCGTCCGTCATGGCGGCGGCCGTGGCCGCGGCCTGGGCCACGACGGCCGGGTGGATCCGGGTCGTCGGGCAGGTGACGGCGGTGGTCACCGGCAGTGAGGTGACCTGTCCGATCGCGCCGACCACCGACCACACGAACGAACTCTGCCCCTGCGAGTCCAGCCAGGGATGATAGTGATCGGAGATCCACAGCGCGTCGAACCCGGCCTCCTCGGCGGCCCGCGCCTGCCGGACCAGCTCCTTCGGGCCGTGCTCCTCGCTCGCGAGGAAGTATCCGAAACGTGTCATGTCGTCCTCCCGGTTCAGGGGTGGTCGATGTTCAAGGTCGCCGGACCGCGCATCGCCGTCTCCGTTCGGTCGGGTGGGCGGACGGTGGATGTGGGAGTACGGCTACCCGACGTCCACGTCGTGGAAACGGCCGGTCGGAGAGGTGACGAGGTCCGACGGAATTGGTGTGGTCGGTACGTATGAGACGCGTGTGACCCGGGTAGTCGCGTTGACAGACCCCTTCCGAACGTTCACGACCACGTGCGAAGGGTGGTGCGAGGCCATGAGGAACGTGTTCGTCATGGGCATGGACGAACGCGACCACGACCTGTGGAGAAGGACCCCGACCGGGCGGGACTGTCGATTCCATCGTCTGCCGAGCGGCGAGATCGACGTCGAACGGTCCCTCGACGCCGCTCGAAGGGTGCTCGACGACTTCGACGGGTCGGTGGACGCCGTCATCGGCCATCGCGACCTCAGCGGCACTCTGCTCGTGGCGATCCTGTGCGCGGAACGCGGTCTGCCCGGACCGGGACCGGAGGCGGTCGTCCGTTGCGGGCACAGATACTGGAGCAGGCTCCTCCAGGCGGAGGTGACCGACGCCCACCCGCCCTTCGCCCTGGTCGACCTGGATCTCGACGACCCCCGACCGGACGTGGAGTATCCGTTGTGGATGAGACCCATCGATTCGGTCTCCCACGAACCGGCCTTCCGCGTGGAGGACGATCGGGGCCTGGCCCGAGCGGTCGAACTCCTGAGGGAGGGGGCCGACCGGCGCTCCCGCCCCTTCGAGAGCGTCATGGAGCGGATGGATCCACCCGAGAAGGTCGCCGAGGCCGATCGACACCACTGTCTGGCCGAGGGCGCGCCGCACGGGGTCCGGATCGCCGTTGAGGGATACGTGTACCGGGGAAGGGCCACCGTGTACGCGGTGCTGGACTCCGTCGACTTCCCCGGAACCCCCGTATTCCTCCGGCATCAGTACCCCTCGGCGATGCCGGGGGAGATACGACGGCGCCTCGCCGACATCGCCGAACGGGTCGTCGAACATCACGGCCTGGACTCCACGACGTTCGTCGTCGAGTTCTCCTACGACCCGATCGAGGACCGGATCGACATCGTGGAGATCGACCCTCGACCCTTCCAGAGCCACACCGCCCTGTTCGAACTCGTGGACGGGGTGGCCGACCACGAACGCGTGCTCCGCCTGGCGCTGGGGGAGGACCCCGACCTCTCCGAAGTCGGGGAGAAGGGGTACCCGGTGGCCGCCGAGTGGTACCACCGCCGGTTCCGGGACGGGGTGGTCGCCCGGGTCCCCACCACGGGGGAGGTGCGGGCGTTGGAGAGGACCCTGCCCGGTGTACGGATCCGGATCGTGCCGGAGACGGGCCGACGCCTCTCCGAGATGTTCGCCCAGGACGCCCCCGGCTACGAACTGGCCAGGATCGTCACCGGCGGCGAGGACGAACTGGACATGCAGGCCAAGTACGAACACTGCGTCAAGGCCCTCCGCTTCGAGTTCGAGGACGAGACGGCCCGAGGGAACCGTCTCCCGCGACCACTCCCCCTGCGCTTCTCACGACCGCACGCGTTCACGAGACGTCGTACAGGAGGTATCGCCCCATGAGCGTCATCGGAAGGATGCTGTACGCCCACCCGGACGACCCCGAGGGCGTGGGAGGGAAGGTGAGCGCCGCGGTGGAGGCCGCCGACGACTGCGCCCATGTCTGCGTGGTGTGCGCCGACGCCTGCATGCGCGAGGAGGACGCGGCCGACCTGATCTCCTGCGCCCGATCCGATCTGGACTGCGCCGACCTGTGCGAGGCCACCACACGGATCCTGGTCCGGCGTACCGCGGAGGAGGACGGCTTCGTCTCGGCGGTCCTGGAGGCCTGCGCCCAGGCCTGTGACCGGTGCGCCGACGAATGCGAACGGCACGCCGCCGCGCACGAGCACTGTCGTCTCTGCGCGGAGGCGTGCCGCCGGTGCGCCACGGCCTGCCGGGAACTGCTCGCCGTCCTGTGAGGCTGCTCCGGGCCGGCCCCGAGGGCTCTCGGGTCAGGCGGAACGCCAGCGGAACCGGGAGTCCTCGGCGGTGGTGGTGCACTGCATGAGCGTCCCGTTGTTCGTCCGGCCGAACTGCCAGTGCTGCGAGCAGAAGGACCCGGGGTGGACGCCCTCCACCGGGGCGGGCTCGGGCGCGGGTTCCGGATCCGGCGCGGGCGCCGGAGCGGGGGCGCTCTCGGGGGCCGGCGCGGGCTCGGGCACGGACTCGGGGGTGGGCTCGGGCTCCGGTTCCGGCTCGGGACTCGGGTCGCCGACCCGCGCCGGGCACTCCTGCCCGGAGGAGACCACGAACAGTTCCACTTCGAGCCCGTCGTCGAACGGGGCGTTCTCCTCGCCCTCGTCCGGACGTTGCGCGCACACGGAGAGATCGGCGGCGTCGGTCGCCGGTGCGTCGACGTCGCCGAAGGCGCTCTCGACCACGACGGTCAGGCCCAGGGACTCGAACCGTTCACGGGCATCGGAGAGATCCTGCCCCTCGGAGGAGGGGAGGGCGGGCCACTCCTGAGGGTCGGTGTCCTCCTCGGGGCAGTCGACCCCCTCCGGGGCCAGACCCAGGACGGCGGTGTCGTCGGCGACGTCTTGCGCGCAGACGACCATGGCGGAACGGGTCCACTCGACCTCGTCAGCGGAGGCGACGAGCTCCGGCTCGCCCAGGTCGAGGTCGGCCTCCTCCAGAAGCTCCTCGGCCTCCGGCAGGGACAGCCCGACCAGCTCGGGCACGACCTCCTCCACGGGGGAGGGTTCGGCCGCCGATCCCTCCGGGGTGGAGACGAGCATGCCGAGCAGGATCAGCCCGACGAGGCCGATCAGGGCCAGGACGGCGCAGCCGCCGCAGCCCACGCCGACCTTGGCGGCCGTGGACATCTTCCGTGCGGGCGCTCCGGGCGTATGCGGGGGGTGTCGGGGGATGGACATGGGGCTCCGTCTTTCACGAGCGTACGGAGGCGGAGCGGGCGCCAGGGGTAAGAGACCGCCCTGAACAGGGCGATCTCCTCGAGGCTAGCCGACACAAAGGGCATAACGGGCCGGAACGGAAAAAGTCCACCTGAACCGGCCCGAGACGCGGTGCCCCTCGGCTCAGGCCGCGCCCGCACCCTCCAGACGGCGACCGCGCAGCGAACGGGCGTTCCACCGGCCTCCCACGCGCTCGACGCCGATCGGATACCCGAAGGCCCGCGTGATCGTCTCGGTCGTCACCGACTCCTCGACAGGACCGGAGGCCACCACCGCGCCGCCGGAGACGAGCAGAGCGTGGGTCGTCGTCTCGGGAAGCTCCTCCAGATGGTGGGTGACCAGGACCGACGTCGTCTCCGCGGGACCGACCGAAAGATCGTCGAGGGTCTCCAGGAGCCGCTCGCGGGCGGCCAGGTCCAGACCGGTCGTCGGTTCATCGAGGAGCAGCAGACGCGGCTCGGCGATGAGGGCGCGCGCGATCAGGGCCCGGCCCCGCTCACCCTGGGACAGCGTCGGCCACCGCGCGAGGAGACGCTCGGACAGACCCACCTCGCGGATCAGCTCCTCCGCCCTCTCCCGTTGTTCGGGGGCGGGGCTCCACCGGGGCGGCGTCTCGATGGTGCCGGTGATCCCGGTGAGCACCAGCTCCAGCACCGTGAGCGCCGATTCGAGCGGATGCCTCGGGTTCACATGGCCGATCTCGCGCCGCAACTCCTGGACGTCGACACGGCCCAGACGGTGCCCCAGCACGTGGACGGTGCCGGAGGTGGGGTGGGTCCGCGCCCCGCAGAACCCGAGGATCGTGCTCTTGCCCGCGCCGTTGGGGCCCAGGAGCGCCCAGCGCTCACCGGCGTGGACGGTCATGTCGACGCCGTGGAGGATCTCTCGACCCTCCCGGCGGAACGTCACGCCCCGGAGTTCGAGGACGGGGGTGGGCATACGGCTCTCCTTCGGCTGTGGGTCGGCGATGTCGGGCGACCGGTCACGGCCGGCGGACCCCGGCGCTCAGGGCGGGTCGGGGTCCGCCGGGGAGGCGGTGTGGAGGTGGAGCCGGTCGATCCGTCCGACCTGGACGATGGTGCCGCGCCCGTCTCCGTGGATCTCGTTCACGACGCTCATGGGCGCCCGTGGCGAGACGTTCCGGGCGTGGAGCCCCGGCCATCGTCGGTCGGCCTTGTGGGCCAGGATCCGGACGAGGAGGTCAGCGATCCCCAGCGCGACCCGGCACAGGAACAGCCCCGCGGCGATGGCCGCGAGGAACCCGAACACGAGCGGTGGGTCGATCGAGGCGAGGAGGTTCCGGGCAGGCTCGGTCGCGGATGGAGACCCCGGTAAGAGGGTTCATGGCGATGAGCGTCGTTGCCGTGATCCTCGTGCCCGCCTTTCCGACCGCCCGACGGCGGTCCCGACCAGCCTACAACCGACCCCCCGCCCCCGCCACCTTCCCGAGCCCGCCCTATGAGGGCTGTTCGTCGGAGGGGGTCAGGAGGGGCGCGAGCCGTCGGGGGAAGGGGTCCGGTCCGAGCGGGCGGCGCGGTCCTCGCGGCGGCGCATGGCCATGTCGGACAGGGCGGCCACTCCGAAGGCGAAGACCATCGCCGTGATCACGCCGAGGGCGGTGAGGGCGGTGTCGAAGGAGGAGGGGTCGATCATGGGGGCTCCTGTCGGAAGACGGTCCGGCACCCCGATCGTAATAGGTGTTAACTTTCAAACCTAGTGTTAACCCCCGTGAGCCGGCTCATACACGGACGGGGCCGTACATACGAAGGGGCCCGTGGTCGTGTTCGACCACGGGCCCCTCGTGAAACGCGGTGCTACAGGATGGAGCCCGGCTTGTAGGCGGCGGCCTCGGGGTGGGCGGCCACGACGGCGTCCACGCGGGCCACGACCTCGGCGACCTGGTCGGCGGCGGCACCGGTGAAGGTGATCCGGTCGGCGAGCAGGGCGTCCAGGGCGGCGCGGTCCAAGGGGAAGCGCTCGTCGGCGGCCAGCCGGTCCAGCAGGAGGTTGTCCGCGCCCTCCTGTCGCATGGCCAGGGCGGAGGCCACGGCGTGCTCCTTGATGAGCTCGTGCGCGGTCTCGCGGCCCACGCCGGCGCGCACGGCCGCCATCAGCATCTTGGTGGTGGCCAGGAACGGCAGGTAGCGGTCCAGCTCGGCGGAGATCACCGCGGGGAAGGCGCCGAACTCGTCCAGGACGGTCAGCATGGTCTCGATCAGACCGTCGAAGGCGAAGAAGGCGTCCGGCAGCGCGACCCGGCGCACCACCGAGCACGACACGTCGCCCTCGTTCCACTGGTCGCCCGCCAGCTCGCCGGCCATGGAGGCGTAGCCGCGCAGGATCACGGTGAGACCGTTGACCCGCTCACAGGAGCGCGTGTTCATCTTGTGCGGCATGGCCGAGGAGCCCACCTGGCCCTCGGCGAAGCCCTCGGTGACCAGCTCGTGTCCGGCCATCAGGCGGATCGTCTTGGCCAGCGAGGAGGGGCCTGCGGCGAGCTGCACCAGCGTCGTGAGCACCTCGAAGTCCAGCGAGCGCGGGTAGACCTGGCCCACGCTGGTGAACCGCCGCTCGAAGCCCAGGTGGGCGGCGACCTCGTTCTCCAGGGTGGTCAGCGCCTCGCGGTCGCCGCCGAGCAGGTCCAGCATGTCCTGGGCGGTGCCGACCGGACCCTTGATTCCGCGCAGCGGGTAGCGGGCGATCAGCTCCTCCAGCCGTCCGTAGGCGACCAGCACCTCGTCGGCGATCGACGCGAACCGCTTGCCCAGCGTGGTGGCCTGCGCGGCCACGTTGTGGGAGCGGCCCGCCATCACGGTCTCGCCGTACTCGGCGGACAGCCGGCCCAGTCGGGCCAGCAGCGCCACGACGCGGTCGCGCGCCAGAAGGAGGCTGTCGCGGACCTGGAGCTGTTCGACGTTCTCGGTCAGGTCGCGCGAGGTCATGCCCTTGTGCACGTGCTCGTGCCCGGCGAGGGCGTTGAACTCCTCGATGCGCGCCTTGACGTCGTGGCGGGTGATCCGCTCACGTTCGGCGATGGAGGCCGGGTCGACCTGCTCCAGGACCTTCTCGTAGTCCTCGACCACACCGGCCGGGACCTCCACGCCCAGACGCGCCTGGGCGCGCAGTACGGCCAGCCACAGGCGCCGTTCGGCGACCACCTTGTACTCGGGGGACCACAGCCGGGTCAGCTCCGCGGAAGCGTAGCGGGCGGCCAGGACATCGGGGATGACGGGTTTCGCGCTCACGTCAGCTCACCCTACCGTTCTGAACTGCGGGTCCGGTGCCCCACCCGTCCACTCGGGGTAGGGCGCTCCCCACCCCGGATCGGTGGGACCGACGGATGTCCCCGGGCGGGGCCCGAGCCCTAGCTTGGAGGTCATGAACACGCGTATCGGCTCCGGCGCCCGGCCGGACACCCTGCTGCGGGCGATGACCGGCCCGCGCTACCTGGTCACGGGATGGGCCTGGCGGGCCCTGGCCTACACCTTCACCACCCTGATGGTGGGCGGTGTCCTGTTGCTGGTCGCCGCGCCGATCTACGCGCCGTGGGCGATCTTCGTCTCGATGATCGGCCGCGACACCTCCGTCGCCGGCTACATGGTCTTCACCTTCGTGGCGGGGGTGGCGATGGTCCTCTTCTTCGCCCCGCTGGTCGCGATCCCGTTGGGGGCCCTGGAACGGCGCCGCCTCCGGCTGGTCCTGCCCGGCCCCGCCGGCAGCGGCCATCGGACCCCGCCGCCCGGCCTGTGGGGGTGGGTCCGTACCCGCTACACCGAGGCGTCCACGTGGCGGGAGGTCGCCTACGCGGGGGTGATGGCGGTCGGGTTCGGTCTGGCCCTGGTCCTGGTCGGCTCCCTGACCACCCTGACCCTGGTCCTGGCGGCGAGCCCGCTCATCCTCGCCTCCGACGGGGAGGAGTACGTCAGCATGGGATGGACGGTGCTGACCAGTCCGGCCGAGGCCGTCCCCTACGCCCTGCTCTCTCCCGTGGTGCTGATCCTGCTCGTGTACTGCTGTGGAGCGCTCTCCTACGGGCACGGCGTGGTGGCCCGCGCACTCCTGGTGGGCCCGCCCAAGGAGGAGCTCTACGCCGAACTGGACCAGGTCACCGAGTCGCGGGCGCGTCTGGCCAACGCCTTCGAGTACGAGCGTCGCCGGATCGAACGCGATCTGCACGACGGGGCCCAGCAGCGTCTGGTGGCGCTGAGCATGGACCTGGGCATGGCCCGGGTCGATCTGGAGGAGGGTTCGCCCGCCGATCTGCGCGTGGTGGCGGCCCAGGTCAAGGTGGACGACCTCATCGACGAGCTGCGCGAGCTGGTACGCGGGATCCATCCGCGGGTCCTGTCCGACCGGGGTCTTCCCGCCGCCTTGGCCGAGTTGGCCGATCACACCCCGGTCCCGGTCTCCCTCGCGACCGACCTGCCCCGACGTCCGCCCGCACACGTGGAGGGCACCGCCTACTTCGTCGTCGCCGAGGCGCTCACCAACGTCTACAAGCACGCCGGGGGAGAGGCCGTCACCGTCCACGCCGAACTGCGCGGGGACCCCCGAGGGGAGACGCTCGTGGTGGAGGTGACCGATCAGGGGCCCGGGGGCGCCGACCCCGCGCGGGGCAGCGGCCTCACGGGGATGGCGGACCGGGTCGCGGTCATGGGCGGCACAATGGATCTGTCGAGTCCCGTGGGTGGGCCGACCCGGATCCGAGTGGAGCTGCCGTGTACGAACGATCGCCCCGAGGCGGCGAAGTGACCCCCGTTCCGACCGTGCTCGCCGAGGACGGGGTGCTGCTCCGCGAGGGGCTGGTAGGGGTGCTGGAGCGCTTCGGCTTCCCGGTGGTGGCCGCGGTCGGCGACGCCGAGGAGCTGGTCGAGGCGGTGGCCGAGCACCGGCCGGGGCTCGTGGTGACCGACATCAGGATGCCGCCGGACTTCAGCGACGAGGGGTTGCGGGCTGCCGTGCGGCTGCGCCGTGAACATCCGGATCTGGCGGTGGTGGCCCTCAGCCAGTACGTGGAGCTGAGCTACGCCACCGACCTGCTGGACTCCGGGGACGGCAAGGGCGTGGGCTATCTGCTCAAGCAGCGGGTGGGGGACGTACGGGAGTTCGCCTCGGTGCTGCGCAACGTCGTCGAGGGGGCGACCTTCGTCGACCCCGAGGTGGTCCGTCAGCTGCTGCGCCGCAGCGCGGACCCGCTCCAGAGGCTCACCGCCCGGGAGCGGCAGGTGCTCGAACTCATGGCCGAGGGACATTCCAACAGCGCCATCGCCCGCAGGCTGGTGGTCGGGGACGCGGCCGTGGGCAAGCACGTCGGCAACATCCTGGCCAAGCTCGACCTGCCGCCCGACGACGGTGTGCACCGCCGGGTCCAGGCGGTCCTGGCCTATCTGCGGGGCCAGGCCGGCTGAACCCGGACGTGGACGCTCAGCCGTCCATGGAGCGGTCCAGGACGACCACGGTCTCGTCGCCCACGACCCAGGCGTCGTGCCCGGGCGGGACGAACGCCACCTGGCCGGCCTTCAGCTCACGCTCGACACCGTCGGAGGTACGGAACCTCATGGTGCCCCGCATGAGCGTGAGCGAGTGGGTGAGCATGCACAGGTCGGTCCCGATGTCGGGACGCAGGTGCTCGCTCCAGCGCCACCCCGGTTCCAGGGTGAGACGGTTGATGTTCTGGCCGCCCAGGTGCACCACCTCGGAGTGCCCGTGATCGAACTCCATGCGCTCGTCGGAGGCGTCGAAGTCGCCGATGCGCACGGATTCGGGGGACTCCTCGTCCCAGGCCTGCACCATGGACTGGTGGACGATCTCGCCGTCGGACAGGTCCAGCATGGAGATGCTCTTGACGGTGAGGCCGTCCGGGTAGGTGCAGCGCTCGGTGTAGGCGGCGTGGTCGCCGTCCGTCACGTAGTCCAGGACCTCGTGGTCCAGGTCCATCGAGTAGACCTCGCGGATGAAGTCCTCGATGGAGTCGCGCCCCTGGATGACGGTGGGGGCGCTGGGCGGGGTGCGGCGGTCCACGGTCTCCATGTCCGCGTCGTCGGCGAACCTGCTGACGAGGGCTCGTACGTCGCCCTCCTCCACGGCCCGACGGAACGCCTCGATGTCGAATCGGGTGCCGCTGGTCGTGTCCGCCATGGGGAAGACCCCCTTCCGGAGGAACGGTAGGCACGCTCCACTTGTGGGTGCCTCTCCTTCCAGCGTCCTCCCGACCCTGCCCCCGTTTCGATCAATCTCCGGTCATGTCAGGGTTTGCCCGGCCGGTGAAGGGGGAGCGGCGGGGCCTACGAGGCCGAAGATCGAACCGGACTCGGTCGTGACGTTCGAAGTGTCCCCGTCATGGGAAAAATCCCCTTCCGTCGGACGCCTTCGGAAGGCGCCGCCGTGCCGGGCGCGCCCCGACCGTCGGCCCGACTCCGGAGCACCCCCCGCCTGAACCCGGAGGAGAGAGCAGGATGCAGCCGACGGTCGCACCCCCCGAAAGCGTCACCTGGCGTATCCACCTCGATCGCTCCATGTGGGTGGCGGGGGTGCGGGCGCTCATGCTCCAGGCCCTGCACCCGATCGCGATGCAGGGGGTGTGGCAGCGTTCGGACTTTCGTTCCGATCCCACCGGTCGTCTCCTGCGCACCGCGCACTTCGTCGCGGTCACCACCTATGGGAGCCCCGACGAGGCCGACGCGTTGGGCGCGCGTATCCGTCGCGTCCACCGGGCCCTGACCTTCACCGATCCCGGGACCGGGCGTCGTCACCGGGCCGATCAGCGCGATCTCCTGGTGTGGGTGCACTGCGCGGAGGTCTGTTCCTATCTGGAGACCACCCGGCGGGCCGGGCTGCGGTTGAGCGAGGAGGACATGGACCGCTACCTGGACGAGCAGTCCCGGACCGCCGGCTACGTGGGTCTGTCCCGTGACGACGTGCCCCGCGACCTGGCCGGGATGCGCCGTTATCTGGCCATGGTGCGTCCCACCCTGAGGGTCACCCCCGAGGCCCGGAAGGTGGTCCGTTTCCTGCTGTGGCCCGATCTTCCCGAACGGCTGGCCTGGGCGGCCCCGCTCAAACCGCTGTGGTTCCCGGTGGGCGCGATGGCGTACACGACCCTGCCGGACTGGGCGCGCCGTGCCTACGGGGTGCTGCCCGAGACCCCCGGGGCCCGCGCGGCGGCCACGGCGGGGCTGCGGATGCTGCGTTCGGGGCTGGACCGGGTGCCCGAGCGCTACTACAACCTGCTCTTGGACGAGGCCACCGTGCGCAGCGCCAAGGACGCCGAGCGCCGTCTGCTGGAGGCCGGCTACCGGAAGAGGGACACGGCCAGGGCTCTGCGTTCGTTCGCCCGCTCGAGGACACGCCCTCCGACCGTCGCCGCGGCGCCCCGAACGCGCTCGACCGTCCCCGAACCGGCGGGATAGCCTGGGAGAAGGGACGACCACACCAACGGGAGACCGGAGGTGACATGGTCAAACGCAGGAAGGTCCAGTACGCCCTCGTCATGGGGCTGTGCCTGGTGCTGTTCGCCGGATCCGCCCCCGTGTACTACCTGTTCGGCACGGGGTGGGCGGTGGCGATGTGCGTGATCGCGATGTTCCTGCCGCCGATCGCGGTGACCCTGGGCAACATCTCCGACCCGGACGATCCGCGCGACCACGACAACAGGTACGGGCCCAACGCCGAGTAGGCGGTCGGGCCCGTAGCCGGTTCAGCGCTCCAGGACGCGGCGCAGGGCGGCCAGCACCAGCTCGGCCCGGTCCAGGCGCGCGTTGTGCCCCATCAGACCGATCCGCCAGATCGACGCCGCGTAGGGGCCCACGCCCGCGCCGATCTCCAGACCGAACTCGCGCAGCAGCCGCTCACGGACCTTGGCCGAGTCGACGTCCTCGGGGACGCGCACCGACGTCAACTGGGAGAGACGGTGGCCCTCCTCCGCGAACAGCTCCAGGCCCATCTCCGTCAGCCCCTCGCGCAGCCGCGCGCCGGCCTCCTCGTGACGGGCCGCCACCGCCTCGGGGCCCTCCTCCTCGATCCGGCCCAGGGCCGCGTCGAGGGAGGCGACCATCGCGGTCGGGGCGGTGTGGTGGTAGGCGCGACCACCGGGACCGCCGCGCACGTAGGCGCCCAGCAGCCCCAGGTCCACGTACCAGACCGGCGGGGACTGCACCCGGCGCTCCCAGGCGCGCTCGGAGAAGGTGAAGGGGGCCAGACCCGGGGCCACGCCCAGGCACTTCTGGGTGCCCGAGTAGGCGATGTCGACCCGCCAGGCGTCCAGCTCCATGGGCATGCCGCCCAGGGAGGTCACGCAGTCCACGAGCAGCAGGGTGTCGTCGGAACGCTCGCGCAGGGCCCGGCCCAGCGCGCCGATGTCGCTGACCACGCCGGTGGAGGTCTCGGCGTGCACCGCGGCCACGATCGCGGGGGAGGGGTGGGCGGCCAGTACGCGCTCCACGTCGACGGGGCGACCCCATTCGTGGTCCACCCGGATCACGTGGGCCCCATAGCGACCGGCGACCTCGCACATGCGCTCACCGAACAGGCCGTTGACCGCGACGACCACCACGTCGCCGTCGCGCACGGTGTTGGCGAAGGCGGTCTCCATCCCCAGGGAACCGGTTCCCGACAGGGGCAGTGTGAGCGGGTTCTCGGTCCCCCACAGGGAACGGAGGCGATCGCAGGTGCGTTCCAGCAGAGCGAGGAACTCCGGGTCCAGGTGGCCCAGCAACGGGGCGGCCAGGCCCAGGGTCGCCTCGGGGTAGGGATTGCTCGGCCCCGGTCCCAGAAGGATGCGTTCGGTGACTGACATGGGCACACCCTAGGAGACCTCTCCGACCAGGGAGAAATCGGGGTCCGGTCGCGGCCTCCGGAGCCGTAGGATTTCGGCGGACGAAACGGACACCCGTGTGTCCGGGGTGGAGAACCGGGCGGTGGGAACGGTAGGCGAGGGGAGAATCTCATGACCGGAGCGGTCCGGAGCGACGGACCCGGGACCGACGCCGAGACGGCGCGGATCCTGCGGGTGGAGCACGACGACCCGAGGGTCCAGGGGCTGTTGGACGGGCTCCTGGAGGAGTACAGCGAACGCTATGGCGCCGAGGGGGCCGCCGCCGAACTCGGCCGCTACCCGATCACCGAGTTCGCCGCCCCTCACGGGCGCCTGGTCCTGGCCGAACTGGACGGCGAGATCGTCGCGGGCGGCGCGCTGCGCCCCTACCCCGGCGCGACGGAGGACGGACCGAGGACGGTCGAGTTCAAACGGATCTGGACCTCGGCCCGTCACCGCCGTCGAGGCCTGGGCCGGCTCATCATGTCGGCGCTGGAGGAGACCGCGCGCGACCTGGGCTACGAGGCGGTCGTGCTCTTCACCGGCCCCTCCCAGCCGGAGGCGGTGGCCCTCTACGAACGGATCGGCTACCGGTGGGTCGACCCGACCACCATCGAGGACCTGCCCTACCCCAAGGCGATCCCCTTCGCGCACGACCTGCGCGCCTGACCAGCCCTCGGGCATGCCCGGCCCTCACCGGGCGTTGTTATGGGCAACGCTATGTCCCGGGGGCGGTGAGGCGGGTGTACCGCCCCCTACGATGGATCATGGGCCGCCACCAGCGGCCCGTACCCGCTTCCACCCTTTCGACGAACTCGACGAGGAGAGTGCACGAGTGAGCGAGCAGCAGCGCCCGGAGGCCGAGACGGACGCCTTCGTGTTCAGTCCACGCAAGAACGGCCAGGCGCAGTCGGTCTCCGACGAGCTCGCCGCGTGGATGCGGACCGGCTGGGCCGACACCGAGATGCGCGACCTGGAGCCGATCGAGCAGGCCGAGCACACCGCCCGCCGGCGTGCCGCCCTCAGCGAGGCCTTCCCGGGCGAGCGCCTGGTGATCCCCTCCGGGCAGCTCCTGACCCGGTCCAACGACACCGAGTACCCCTTCCGCGCCGCCACGAACTACGCCTACCTGACCGGTGACACCACCGACGGCAACTGCCTGGTGCTCACCCCTCGGGACGGCGGCGGCCACGACGCGGTCCTCTACCTCAAGGGCCGTTCCGACCGTGACAATGGCGAGTTCTGGCTCGGTGGCTACGGCGAGCTGTGGACGGGGCGCCGCAACAGCCTCGAAGAGGCCTCCGCCCTCTTGGGCGTGGCCACCGCCGACGTGCGCACCCTGCCCGGCGCCCTGCGCGCCGACGGCGTCACCACCCGCGTCGTGCGCGGCCACGACGCCGAGGTCGACGCCATCGTCGACGAGCTGCGCGCCGACGCCGACACCGAGGCCCGCGCCAAGTCCGCCCGTCTGGACGAGGAACTGGCCGTGACCCTGGCCGACCACCGTCTGGTCAAGGACGAGTGGGAGATCGCCCAGCTCCAGAAGGCCGTGGACGCCACCACGCGCGGCTTCGAGGACGTGGCCGGGACCCTGCCCAAGGCCAAGGACACCTCCGAGCGCTACATCGAGGGCACCTTCTTCCTGCGCGCCCGGGTGGAGGGCAACGACGTCGGTTACGGCACCATCGCCGCCTCCGGCCCCAACGCCACCACCCTGCACTGGACCCGCAACGACGGTCCGGTCCGCGAGGGCGAGCTGCTGCTCCTGGACGCCGGTGTGGAGACCACCACCCTCTACACGGCCGACGTCACCCGCACCATGCCGATCTCGGGCACCTTCACCGATCTACAGCGCAAGGTCTACGACCTGGTCTACAAGGCCCAGGAGGCCGGTATCGCCGCGGTCGCCCCGGGGCGTCCCTTCACCGACTTCCACGAGGCCTCCCAGCGGGTGCTGGCCGAGGGCCTGGTCGAGTGGGGCCTGCTGGAGGGTCCGGTCGACCGCGTCCTGGAGCTGGGTCTACAGCGTCGCTACACCCTGCACGGCACCGGGCACATGCTCGGCATGGACGTGCACGACTGCGCGGTCTCCCGTCAGGAGACGCACCTGTACGGCGACCTGAAGCCGGGCATGGTGCTCACCGTCGAGCCGGGCCTGTACTTCCAGCCCGACGACCTGACCGTCCCCGAGGAGCTGCGCGGCATCGGCGTGCGCATCGAGGACGACGTCCTGGTCACCGAGGAGGGCCGGACCGTGATGTCGGCGGGTCTGCCGCGTTCCTCCGCCGAGGTGGAGGCCTGGCTGGCCGAGCGTCTGCCGCGCTGACCACACCGGCGAACACCGGCGGGCCGTCTCCTGGACACGGGGGGACGGCCCGCCGTCGTCTCGGCGAACTCTCCGCGTGCCGGCGCGCGGAGACGGTGGCCACGACGATCCCGCCCACGCCCGCCTCGGCTCGTTCCGGGCCGGGGGAGTGAGGGATCCGTCCCCTTTCGGGGGCGAACGACGCCCGACGAGGTCAACGGAGGGGCGTCTCGCGCGGTACGCTGCACGGCGGCCGTCTTGAGCATCGGGGAGGCGCCCTGTCGCCTCACCCGATAACGTCGGGGTGGCGTGGAAAGACACAGGAGATCGGGGAGGGCGACTCGTGCGCGCGGAACGGCTGTGGCGCAGGGGGTTGCGGTTTCCGCGCCTGTTCCTGGCGGACCGGACGGTCCTCGTCCACGGCGACGTCGACCCCAACCCGGACCCGCGTAAGTCGCGGTACGAGGCGCGGGCCTTCGACACCCGCTCCCTCCGTCCCCTGGGAACGGCCTTCGAGGCCCAGGGGCCGGTGAACCTGGCGCGGGCCCCGCAGGGGCGGGGATGGCCGCGGACGGTGCTGATCCAGGCCTCGCGCCGCTCGGTGACCGTGCGCGACCCGCGTACCGGCAGCCCGCTGTTGGAGACCGACCTGGCCGAACCGGGCGAGCTGTGGCCCGACGACGTCGCGCTGCGGGTGGTCGACAAGGAGGCGGTGGTCTTCCTCTACGGGGAGGACGGCGACGGCACGACCCGCTGGTGGGCGGTGGACCCCTGTACCGGCGCCGCCGTGCCCGACCTCACCGACTCCCGGCCCGGCCACGAGGCCCGCGGCGAACGGATGTCCTTCGCCGGTGACTACCTGGTGGCGCCCGGACAGGACCCCGGCTTCGATCCGGTCATCCTCGCCGACTACGAGCACCCCAGGGAACGCGTCTACCGGCTGGAGGACGGCGAGTACCTGGGCGAGGTGGAGAGCCACGCCGACTCCGAGACCGTGGCCGCGAAGGTGGGCGGCCGATCCCTGCTGGCGGTGGCCGGCCGGATCCACTCGCTCCCCGACCTGGAGCTGGTCGCCGAACTGGGCGGGCCGCGCACTCTGACCTCCCTGGTGGAGTGGGGAGGCGAGGCGGTCGCCGTCTACCAGGAGGAGGACGCCCGCCCCGGAGGGCTCGGCTCCTGGTACCTGGACCGGTTGCGGGTGCGCCACCTGGACCGGCCGGGGCAGCCGGTGACGGAGATCCCCGGCACCTGGCCGGGCGAGCTGGAGGACCTGGTGGCGGCCCCCGACGGTGTGGTGGTGCTGGCCACCACCGAAGGGGTGCACGCCCTTCACGTGGACCTTTGACCCCGGCCCGGCGCCGTATCCGCCGCCCTCCCCGACGGAGCCGTCATCCGGCGGAAGACGGGGCCCGGTCCATATGGGAGAGCGCCTCCGCGACGAAGTCCAGTTGCTCCTCCCAGCCCATGGTGTCCGCACCGGCGACCACGCGCCGGGCGCCCGCCTCCGCGTAGGCCGTGTAGAGTCCGGCCAGTTCCTCGGGGGTGCGGGCGACCATCGGCGCCCGTTCCGCCTTCTCGGGGGAGATCCCATGGTGTTCGATCAGCTCGCGCACCAGGAGGGCCCGGGCCCGTTCGGCCCTGTCGTCCGTTCCCAGGATGAGGTGGCCACCGACCGTCACCGGAGGCGCGGGCAGCCCACGTTCGTCGGCCGCGGCGCTCAGCCGGGAGATCGCTCCGGCCAGGTCGGGCGGCGAGAGCTGGGAGGGGAACCAGCCACCGCCGTGGCGTAGGACCCGGGCGAAGGCCGCCTCCCCACCGCCGATCCACACCGGGGGCATGGAGGCGGCCGGGGCCAGGCGCAGCCGGGTGCCCTCCTCTCCGACGGAGGTCTCCGCGCCGGTGACCAGCGACGGCAACAGGTCCAGGGTCGAGTCGGTGGCCCGACCCCGGCCACGAGGGGACACACCGAGCGCCCGCCACCAGGGGGAATCGGGGAAGCCGCCGATGCCCACCCCGAGTTCGATCCGTCCCCGCGACAGGTGCTGGAGGGTGGCCACCTGTGAGGCGACCCAGGGGGCGGGGCGCGGTGGGAGGGAGAGCACCCCGAAGCCGAGCCGCACCCGTTCGGTGACCGCCGCGGCGGCGGCGAGGGTGAGCGCCGGCTCCAAGGCGGGGGTGCCGTCGCCCAAGACCAGGTCGGCGACCCAGAGGGACTCCAGGCCGCGCTCCTCGACCATACGGGCGGCTCTGATCGGGTCGGGGGTGGTCGGGTCCGTCAGTTCGTCCATGGCGCTGGGAAGGACCGCGCCGATCTCGATGTGCGTCATACCCCCAGGATCGAACCTCGACCAAGGTAGAGGTCAAGGGGCGGATTCGGGGCGGGGGAGAGCGGGGATACCGTCCCCGCGCGGGACCACCGACCGCGCACCCGTACACGAGGAGTCGACATGCGAACGCCCCTTCTCCGCGCCCTCGCCCTGGGCCTGGCCGCGGGCGCGCGCGGCACCCTGGGACCGTGCGCGCCCCTGTGGGCGCGGGCCCGCGACGAGGGACGGGTCGGCGGGCGGTGCCTGGCCGCACTGACGGTCGCCGGAGAGATGCTCGGCGACAAGAGCCCCGCGGCCCCGGCGCGAACGGAGGGCCCCGGCCTGCTCTTCCGGGCCTTCTCCGGCGCCTGGGGCGGGAGCCTGTTGGCCCGCCGGACCGGGGCCTCCGTTCCCCTGACCGCGGGGATCTGCGCGCTCACGGCCCCGGTGGGCGCCGCGCTCGGGCTGGGCTGGCGTTCCTGGTGGGGTGAACGACGCCCCGATTGGCAGGGCGCGCTCATGGAGGACGCCGTGGCGCTCTCCCTGGCCCGGTACGCCGTCCGGAGGTCGTGAGACCGACCCCGCGCCCTTCGACTCAGTCCTCGAACACGTCGAGCACGCGGAACTCCACCCCGGCCCGGGGCAGACGTTCGATGAGCGCGTCGCCCATGGCCACCGCCGTGGTCACCTGGCCCGAGGTCGGTGGCAGTTCGTCGCGCCACAGGCACAGGGCCGACTCCGCGAGCATGCCCGAGGTCGCTCCGTAGCCGGGCTCCCCGCCCGAGACCAGGGTGTGGACCCTGCGGCCCCCGCCCGTGCCCACGAAGTGCACCGTGAACCAGCCCTCGGCGAGCGCCTCCTCATCGGGGCCCTCACCAGGGGAGCGCAACGACAGGAGCCGCTCTCGTAGAGAGGGCACCCGGACGGCGGCCAGTACACCGGCGGCCCCGGCGGCCGCGCCCACCGCGCTGGACAGGTGGCGGAAGGCCGCGTAGTGCCCGTACGAGAAGTCGGGGC
Organism: Nocardiopsis sp. LDBS1602; assembly: GCF_035818715.1. Classification (NCBI taxonomy): domain Bacteria; kingdom Bacillati; phylum Actinomycetota; class Actinomycetes; order Streptosporangiales; family Nocardiopsidaceae; genus Nocardiopsis; species Nocardiopsis sp. LDBS1602. The sequence goes on from NZ_JAYLVW010000001.1 coordinate 119,267, forward strand.
CGTAGCGTTCCAGGGACGCGGCCGAACGCGCCACGACCAGCGGGTCCAGGGTCGGCAGCGGCAGCGTCCACCCTCGGGCCAGGCGTGTACGGGGCCTGCCGCTCCGGTCGATCCGCACCCGGCGACCCTCCGGCCGGCCCTCCATCGCGCGCCGCTCCCGAGAGGCCTCCTTCATACCGCCGAGGTCGGAGAAGGCGCCCAACGCCGAACGCAGGGTGCCGCCCGAGGCGGTCCCCTTGGCCCGTACGAACCCCTCCAGGTGCAGAGGGACGCCCTCGGGCAGTCGCTCCACGGTGAACAGAGCGCCCAGGTCGTAGGGGATCGAGTCGAAACCGCAGGAGTGCACGATCCGCGCGCCGGTGCGTCGGGCGGTCTCGTGGTACCTCATGTACATCCGGTCCACGAAGGCCGGTTCGCCGCACAGGTCCACGTAGTCGGTGCCCTCGGCCGCGCACGCGGCGACCAAGGGCTCGCCGTAGTCGGTGTAGGGGCCCACCGTGGTGACGACCACCCGGGCGGAGGCGGCCAGAGAGCGGATCGAGGCGGCGTCGTCGATGTCGGCCAGGAGCAGGTCGGGCGTGGGCCGGTCCGGGTCGATCTCGGCCAACTCGGCCCGGAGCGCCTCCAGCCTCTCCCCGTTCCGTCCGGCCAACGCCCAGCGCAGCTCGCGGGGGGAGTTCTCGGCCAGGTACTCGGCGGTGAGCGTCCCCGTGTACCCCGTCGCGCCGAACAGGACGATGTCGTAACCGCGTTCCATGAAAACCCTCTGTCGATCGGCCATCGTGTCGCGCCTCGTGGTCCCCCAGTCTGTCAGGTCGCCCCGCGCCGCACGGCCCCGCCCATCGTTCCGGTGGGAATGCGAAGGGCCCCGCCCCGCCGTCGTGGCGGGGGCGGGGCCCTCTCGGGTCGCTTCGGGCTCAGACCTTGGCCGGCACCTCGACGGGTGCGGTCTCCTCGACCGGGGCGGCGACCTCTCCGGCCGGGACGGTCGGGGTCACGATCCCCTGTTCCACGGCCATCTCCCGGATCAGGCGAGGGGTGGTCCACAGGGACGGCAGCATGATCAGACCCACCGGCACCGCGGTGACCACGATGAAGGACTGGAGCGCTTGTACGCCGCCGTCCCCGATGGTCAGCAGGACGACGGCCGCCACGCCCATGCCCACGCACCAGAACGCGCGGATCAGGGAGCGCGGTTCGCCCTCGCGCATGCTCGACGCGGAGATGGCGTAGGACATCGCGTCCATGGTGCCCGCGAAGAAGATCAGGGTCACCACGACCATGACCAGGGCGGTCAGACCGCTCATCGGCAGGGCGTCGACGATGGCCAGGGCCGCGGCGGGCAGCCCGTGCTCGGCGTAGGGGCCGGAGATGACCCCGGGGTCGCTCTGCTCCAGCCACAGACCGGTGCCGCCCAGAGCGGTGAACCACAGTCCGGTGACCACGGCGGGCAGCACGGTCGCGCCCAGGAAGATCTGGCGCACCGTGCGGCCCTTGGAGATCCGCGCGATGAAGATCGCCATGAGCGGGCCGTAGCCGATGAACCAGCCGAAGAAGAAGACGGTCCAGTAGCCGAGCCATTCCTGGTCGCCGCGGAACAGCGTCATGGGCACGAACTCGCGGATGTGCACCGCGCTCGCCTGGAGGAACAGGTCCACGACGTAGGGGAGCGAGGCCAGCCCCACGAGCAGGACGATCAGGGCCAGGGCGGCCCAGACGTTGATCCGGCTGATCAGCTGGATGCCGCGGTCGAGGCCGCTGAGCACCGACACCGTGGCGACCAGGGTCAGTCCGACGATGACGATCACCTGGGTCCCGTAACCGGAGGAGAGTCCGAAGACCTCGCCGCCGATGTAGGACATCTGGAGACCGAGGAAACCGATCGGGCCGACGGTGCCGGCGACCACCGCGACCACGCAGCAGATGTCGACGACCGAGCCGATCCAGTGGGTGCGGATCCGGTCGCCCATGACCGGCCACAGCAGGGTGCGCGGGCGCAGGGGCATGCCCTTCTCGACGCCGCGCATCATCACCAGGGTGGCGAGCGATCCGCCGATCGCCCACGCGGGGAAGCCCCAGTGGACGAAGCTCTGCGCCATCGCGACGGCGGCCCCGTCCATGCCGCCCTGGACGTCGGCGTACTGCGGCGGAGCGTCGACGTAGTGGGCGATCGGCTCGGCCGCCGCCCAGAAGACCCCGCCCGCGGCGAGCAACGTCGTCAGGATCATGGCGACCCAGCGGAACCAGCCGAACTCGGGTGTGACGTCACCGCCCATACGGACCCGCCCGTAGCGGGACATGGCGAGGACGGTGATGACGGCCACGGTGGCCAGGAGCAGGACCTGCCAGTAGGCGCCGAACCAGCGTGCGGACCAGGCGAAGGCGGCGTCGACCCCGGCGCTCACCTGCGCGGGGAGGATCAGGGCGGTCAGGACGAACGCGACCAGGAGGCCGCCGGAGACGCCGATGACCCAGGGGTCGGGGCGACTTCCGGTCTTGGGCACGGGTGTGCGCTGTTCGGAGGACATGGAGTGAAGAGATCTCCTCGAATAGGAGCATGGGACCGGGCACGCCTTCGGGCGCTTCGGGAAGTCTGAAGAGAACGGCCGTCACAGCGGTACCGACACGGCGGACGGCGAAGGCCCCGGACACGGGACCCGACGGAGTCTACGTGCGTTCTCCCCCGGTGCGGCGGGGTGAACGGGGTGCGACCGCACACGCCGGTGTGTGTTCTCGAACGCGTTATCCCCGGTCATGGGGGTTTTCCGGTTATTTCGTCCGTTCGGCGGGTACGAGTGGCCGGGTGTGCTCTATCGGTCGTCGAGAAGGGCCACCGAGCCCCGGTCCATCAGCCGGACCGGAAGGCGGACCGTCTCGGTCCCGGGGCCGGTCAGCAACCGCATGATGTGGTCGCCCAACAGTTCACGGTCCAGGCGCAGCGTGGTCAGACCGGGGTCCAACAGGGCCGAGGTGGGCAGGTCGTCGTGGCCGATCACGCTCACGTCGCTCCCCACGCGTAGGCCGAGGGTGCGGGCGGCGTCGTAGACGGCGATGCCCAGGTGGTCGGAGTTGAGCACGAACGCCTCGTGCCCTTCGGTCGAGGTGAGCCTCTCGGCCGTCATCCGCGCCACGTTCTCGTGGTCCAGGGGGCAGCGCACCACCGTTCCGGCCAGCCCCCACGAGGCGCACCTTCGGTGGAACTCCTCCTCACGTCCCCCGTCGGCGGCCAGCCCCTCCGGGGCCGTCACCAGGGTCGCGCCTCGGTGACCTCGAGCGCGCAGATGTTCCAGGGCCAGGGAGACGGCGGCGTCGTCGTCGGGGCCCACGGTGGAGACGCGTCCGCCCGGACCGGACAGGTCCGGGTCGGGGGTGCAGTTGAACGCCACGACGGGGACGTCGGGGTGGCGGGGCAACCAGTCGGAGAGGGGGCCTCCACGGCCGATGGGGGTGATGGCGACGCCGCCCACCCCTTCGGTGCCGAGCCGGCGCAGCACCGATTCCTCCCGCGCGGTGTCGTAGTCCGAGCTCAGGATGAGCAGGGAGGCGCCCTCCCGGTGGGCGCGCACCTCCATGCCGCGCAGCACGTCCAGGAAGAAGGGGTTGCGCATGTTGCGGATGACCACCCCGTAGAGAGATCTGCGGCCGGTGCGCAGCTCTCGGGCCCGGCGGTCGACCTGGTAGTCGAGTTCGTCGGCGGCCCGCCTGATCCGTTCGGCGGTGGCGGGGGCGACGCGGCCCCGTCCGTTCAGGGCGAAGCTGGCCTGGGCCACCGACACCCCGGCTCGGGCGGCGACGTCGCGCAGGGTCGCGCGTTTGCGGGGTTCGGACACGGGTTCCTTCCAGGGAACGGGCGGTGGACGCGCCGGTGGCGCGGACTCGGGACACGCGGTGGGGGAACGCGGTCCACCCCTTGTCGATCGATCGTTCCATCGGGGCCGCCCCGGGTCCACTCGTCGCCGCGTGGACGGGCCGTCCCTGTGTGGAGGCGTTCTCGAACGAGACTGAGAGAAAATCCGACACGACGGTATCTATCGTGACAAACGACACCAAATCGTTACCATGGGCCGTGTTGTGACCACCACGAGTGGGCCGCCGGTGGCGTGTGCGAAACGGCCGGAGGGCCGGCGGGCCACGGACGGGGAGAGCCATGAACGACGACAGCACTCGAGGCGGTGTCACGCCCCGACGTACGGGTTGGATCGCCGGAGCGGTCCTGGCCGCGACGGCCGTCGCCCTTCTCACCGCGGGATGCCCCGGATCCGGGGACGGCGGAGGCGGTGGCGGTGGATACGGCACCGTCGAAGGGGAGATCCACGCCCGGGAATCCGCGCCGACCGATCATCGATGAGGCGTCCGGCCTCGGAGCGGGCCCCCGTCCGAACGGCCCGATCGCTCCGGGGTCACGTCGACGCGCGGGGTTCTCATGGGCTCCGCGCGGACTTCTCCACCCGCCTCACCTCCACCCCTTCCCGATCGTCCCTCCCTCCGGCCCCTCGCACCTCCCCTCGGTCCCGTGGTCGTGATCGACCTCCACAGGGGGCGCGTTCATCGCCCCGCCCTCCCCGGCCCCTGTGTCGCCCGTCTCCCGGGTGTGTGACGGCCGGCTGTTCCCACGGCGTTCCCCTTCAGGACACATATCGAGACATCGCAGGTCACCCCTGTGGTTAATCGTTTCATCAGGAAGCACTCTCGGTCCGCCCCCCGGCCCGCGAACGGGTCTTCGTTCCCCTGATGGAGCCTTCATGTCCCACCGACACACGGTGATCCCCGCGACCGCCACCGCGGCCGCCCTCGCCCTGGCCCTGACCTCCTGCGGCAACGTGGCGGCGCCCGAGGGCACCGCCACGGGCGACGGGGAGATCGTCATCACCTACAACTCGCCCACCGAATGGGGCAACTACGGGCGGGTCCTGTCCACCTTCACCGAGAGGACCGGGATCCAGGCCCCCAACGACCCCAAGAACTCCGGGCAGGCCCTGGCCGCCCTCCAGGCCGAGAAGGGCGCGCCCGTCGCCGACGTGGCCTACACCGGTATCGCCTTCGCCGAGCAGCTGACGGACGCCGAGGTCCTCCAGGACTACGTCCCCGAGGGCGCGGACCAGGTCCCCGACGACCTGCGCGACCCCGACGGGGCCTGGACCACCGTCCACACCGGGACCATCGCCTTCATCGTCAACGAGGACCACCTCGACGGCGCCCCGGTCCCCACCGGCTGGGAGGACCTGCTCGAGCCCGAGTACGAGGGCCTGGTCGGCTACCTCGACCCCACCCAGGCCGCCGTCGGCTACTCCGTCGCCACCGCCGCCAACCTGGCCCTGGGCGGAACGCTCGAGGACTGGGGCCCGGGCCTGGACTACCTCGACGGTCTCAAGGAGAACGGGGCCTCGACCTCGGCCCAGACCGCGACCGCGAAGGTCGCCCAGGGCGAGATCCCCATCCTCATCGACACCGACTTCAACGGCTACAAGCTCCAGGACGAGGGCGCCGACGTCTCGGTCGTCATCCCCGAGGAGGGCTCCCTCCAGATCCCCTACATCGTGGGTCTGGTCGCCGGTGCCCCCAACGAGGACAACGGCAGAGAGCTCCTCGACTTCTACTTCTCCGAGGAGGGGCAGGGCCTGTTCGCCGCCGGGTACATGCGCCCCGTCATCGGCGACCTGCCCGAGGACGTCGCCGAGCGCGTCCTGCCGGACGAGGACTACGAGCGGGCCGTCACCATCGACTACATCGAGCAGGGCGCCCGCCAGCAGGAGTTCATCGAGCTGTACCAGGACGAGGTGGGCTTCTAGTGCCCGTCCGCGCCCCTGCCCGGGGGCGCGCCGTGCCCGGCCCGGCCTGGCTCGCCGCGCTCCCGGCCCTGATCGTCATCGGTCTGTTCAGCGTCCACCCCGTCATGGTGATGGTGGCCGGCTCCCTGGGCGTGGGACGCCCACCGGCCGACGAGGGTCTCACCCTCGACCACTACACGCGCGCCTTCGGATCCGAGACCGTCAGATCCGCCCTGCTCGACTCCGTGCTGATCGCCGGAGGTTCGGTCCTCCTCGTCCTGCTGGTGGCCGTTCCGGTGGTCCTGCGCCAGGCCGACGACGACCGACACGGTCGCGGTGGCGTGGCCACCGACGTCCTGCTGACCCTGCCCATCGCCCTGCCCGGCATCATCATCGGCTTCTTCGCGATCGTCCTCACCGGTCGTACCGGGCTGTTGGGACTGGCCTGGGGCGGGTTCTCCGGTCTCGCCTACACCTTCTCCGGCCTGCTGGTGGCCTACATGTACTTCTCCCTGCCCAGGGTCCTGGGGCCGCTGCGGGGCGCCGCCGCGACCCTCGACCCGGCCTTGACCGAGAGCGCCCGCACCCTGGGCGCCTCCCGAATCCGGGTCTTCACCACCGTGACCCTGCCGCTGCTGCTGCCCGCCCTCATCGAGACGAGCGGGACGGCCATCGCGGTGGCCCTGGGCGGCTACGGCACGGTCGCGACCCTCTCAGAAGGGGTGCGGCTGCTGCCGCTCAACGTCGCCAACGAGCTCACCACCGGCTACCGGCTGGCCGACTCCTCGGCCCTGGCGGTGATCCTCGCGGTGACCGCCGTGCTGGCCCTGGTCCTGGGGCGGGCGCTGTCCCGCCTGGTCCGTAGGGCGGTGGCCGCATGACCCGCTTCGTCAGCCGCGCCACCTGCGCGTTCGTCCTCATCCCGATCCTGGCCACCCTGGTCGCCGCCACCAGCGTCGACTTCTCCCAGGGGCCCTGGGGCGGCGGCGTCACCCTCGATTGGTTCGCCTACGCCTGGCCGCCGCTGGCCCCGGTGATCGGCCGGAGCCTGGCCGTGGCCGCGATCGTGGTCGCGCTCAACCTCCTCCTCGGAGGGCCGCTGGCCTGGTGGGTGGCGCGGCACCCCTCTCCGCTGACCCGGCTCACCGGTTACCTCGTCAACGTGCCCCTGGCCGTACCGGGCATCGCTCTGAGCGTGGCGCTGGTGGGCACCTACCCGATGCTGCGCCCCAGCGGTCTGCTGCTGGTCATGGGCCACCTGGTCTTCACGCTGCCGTTCACCCTGGCCGCGTTGACGCCGGCCCTGGCCGACACCGAACTGCGCACCAACGAGAGCGTGGCCCGCAGTCTGGGGGCCGGTCCGCTCCGAGTGCTGCGCACCATCACCGTTCCGGCCTGCCTGGTCGCCGTCACCCAGGCGGTGACCATGGTCTTCGCCCTGTCCTTCGGCGAGTTCAACGTCTCCTTCTTCATCAACCCTCCGGCGACGTCGACCGCGCCCTTCGCCCTGTTCGACTCCTACTCCACCCAACGGCTCGAATCGGCCTCGGCCCAGTCGGCGATCTTCATCGCCTTCGTCGTGCCGGTCCTGACCGCCGTCGTCCTGGCCCGCCGCCGCGCCCCGAGGAGGACCCCGTGACCACCACCGTTTCCACCGACTCGCGGAGCGGGGGCCCGGACGGCGCCGTCCGGGCGGCCGGCCTGGCCGTGGACGACCTGAACGTCCGCTACGGCGACACCACCGCGGTGGAAGGCGTATCCCTGGACGTGGCCCCGGCCGAGACCGTCGCCGTCATCGGCCCCTCGGGCTGCGGCAAGAGCAGCACCCTGCGCGCCGTCGCCGGCCTGGTCCCCGTCGCCGGGGGCACGATCACCCTGGCCGGCCGCGACGTCACCTCGCTGGATCCGGCCCGGCGCAACGTCGGACTGGTGCCGCAGAACTACGCGGTGTTCCCGCACATGACCGTGGCCGCCAACATCGCCTACGGGCTGCGCGCCAGAGGGGTGCCCGCCTCGGAACGACGGGCCCGGGTGGGCGAGATGCTCGACCTGACCCGCCTCACCGAACTGGCCGAACGCCGCCCCGACCAGCTCTCGGGCGGTCAGCGGCAGAGGGTGGCGCTGGCCCGCGCGCTGGCGATCCGCCCCGACACCCTGCTCCTGGACGAGCCCCTGGCCGCCCTGGACCCCCAACTGCGCGGGGGACTGCGGCGAGAGCTGTCCGGCATGCTCGCGGCCACCGAATGCGCCACGCTCATCGTCACCCACGACCAGCGCGAGGCGCTGTCCCTGGGGTCGCGGATCCTCCTGCTCCGGGACGGCCGCCCGGTCCAGTTCGACACTCCGCGGCGGCTCTGGGACGACCCGGCCGACGCGTTCGTCGCCGACTTCCTGTCCGGGGCGGTACTGCTGGAGGCCGAACGCGACCACGACCACGCCGTGGTCATGGACGGACGCTGGCGGATCCCGGTGCGCGAGCTGGACGTGCGCCCGACCGAACACGGGAGCACCCGCCTGCTGCTGCACCACGACGGCCTCGGCGTGGTCGACGAGGAGGAGACGCCCGATGACGGATCCGCGCTGGTCGCGGAGGTGGAGCACGTCGAGTTCACCGGCGACGCCCTCCACCTGACCGTGCGCGCCGGAGGGCACGCGCTCGGGGTCCGGGTACCGCCCGGAACCCGCGTCGGCCGCTCCGTGGCCCTGACCGTGAACCCGGGCCGGGCCGCGCTGCTCACCCCGAACCCCTGACGACCGCACGCCCCGAAAGGACGGACATGCTCGAACTGGAGATCCTCGGATCCAACGCGACCGCGCCGACGAAGGAGGGCCCAGCCTCCTGCTACCTGCTGCGCACCGAGACCGGTGTGCTGCTGGTCGACGCGGGGCCCGGCTCGCTGGCGGCCTACTGCGCCCGCCACGAACTCTCCGAGCTGCGCGGCATCGTGGTCACCCACCTGCACGCCGACCACAGCCTGGACCTGATGGCCTGGGCCTACCGATGGACCTTCCCCGAGGAACTGCCGTCGATCCCGCTCTTCTTCCCCGAGGGCGAGGCCGAACGGTTGGCCGCCTTCGACGCGGTCTTCGGCATCCCGACGCTGCCGACGATGAACCGCCCCATCGCTCAGTCGTTCGAGGCCCGTCCGATGACGCGGGACGGCGTCACCGTCTACGAGGTGGACGGGCTGGTGTTCCGCTCCTTCGCCGCTCACCACAGCGTGCCCTCGGCGGCGCTGCGCTTCGAGGCGCCGGACGGACGGGTGCTCGCCTTCTCCTCCGACACGGGCCTGTGCGAGCCGCTGGTGGAGGCGGCCCGCGACGCGGACCTGTTCGTCTGCGAGGCCACCTACCTGGAGGCCGACGAGCGGGCGCTGCACGGCCACGGCCATCTGACCGCCCGGATGGCGGGGGAGGTGGCCGCGAGCGCGAACGCGCGGCACCTGGTGCTCACCCACTTCGCCGACCCCGCCGACTGGGAGGAGGGCCGCCATCGGGCCGCCGAGGTCTTCGACGGCCGCCTCGACGTGGCCGTCCCCGGCAGCCGCTTCTGAGAGATCCCCGAGGGCGGCGGCCGTATCGGGGGTGCGGCCGCGCCCTCTCTGGGGTCCTCCGTCTAGAGGAAGCGGAGCAGGCGGTCGACCAGCTCGGCGGGGCGCTCCTCGGGGAGGAAGTGGCCACAGTCCTCCAAGGCCTCTCCGGTGACGTCGTCGGCGTACTCGCGCCAGATGTCGGCGACCGGGAGCGCGGCGGGCAGGCCCGCGTCCCCCCACAGGACCAGGAGCGGCATGGTCAGCCGCCGGCCGGCCTCCTGGTCGGCCTCGTCGGCGTCCAGGTCCTCGGGGTGGGTGGCGCGGTAGTCGTCGAAGCCGGCGCGCAGCGCCCCGGGGCGGGAGAAGGCGTCGACGTAGTGGTCGATGGCCTCCTCCACGGCGGAGCGATTGACGGTCCACCGTTCGAAGAAGTACCGCAGGTAGGTGTCGTGACGGCCTCCGACCAGCTCCTCGGGCAGGTCGGGCTGCATGTGGAACAGCCAGTGCCAGTAGTTGCGGGCCACGGTCATGGAGGTGCGTCGGAAGGTCGCCAGGGTGGGGGCGATGTCCAGCAGGGCCATCCGTTCGACCTCGTCGGGGTGGTCGAGGGCGTAGCGGTGGGCCACGCGCGCGCCCCGGTCGTGACCCACCAACCGGATGGGCCCGTCGTCGAACCGTCGGGCCAGGGCCCGGACGTCGGTGGCCATGGTGCGCTTGTCGTATCCGCCGACGGGCTTGTCGGTGAGCCCGTAGCCGCGCAGGTCGGGGGCGATGACGGTGTAGTGCTCGGCCAGGGTCGGCATGACGTGGCGCCAGCAGTGGGAGGTCTGGGGCCAGCCGTGGAGCAGGACGAGGAGGGGGCCGCTTCCGGCGCGCAGGTAGTGCATTCGCAGGTCGCCGACGAGGGCGGTCTCGCTGTGCATCATAGATCCTAACCATCTAAGGGGGTTAGAGAGTAAGGCTAGGATGGCGTCCTGTTCAAGTCGGGTCGAGCCGAGGAGGAGCCATGGCCACGTCCGCCCACGACTGGATCTGGGACGGCGGCCGGCCCTGCCTGGACCTGGTCAACACCCTGCGCGACCGCTGGAACGAACCTCGCGAGCTGCTCGTGACCCCGGACGACCTCGCGGAATGGGCCGAGCGGAGCGGCCTCGCCGCGGCGGCGGGCGAACGGGTCCCCGAACCGGAACCGGCGTTGCTGGAGGAGGCGCGTGGACTGCGCGAGGCCGTCGACCGGCTGCTGACCGTCGCCCGGGAGGGGACCTCACCCGAGGCCGCCGACATCGCGACCGTCAATCGGTGGGCGGTCCGGGCCCACGAGGCCCGCCCCCTCCTGAAGGACGACGGGGGCGTGCTGCGCTCGGCCGATCCGGCCCCGGGGGTCGAACGGGCCCTGGCCGGCGCGGCCGCCGACACGATCGCCCTGGTCGCGGCGGGGGAGACGGGCGCGGTGCGGGTCTGCTCGCACGAACGGTGCGGGCTGCGTTTCCACGACCGTTCGCCCGGACGCAACCGCCGTTGGTGTTCGATGACGCGCTGCGGGAATCGGGCCAAGGCCGCCCGCCACTATGGGGGCACCCGACGGAGCGGGACGAAGGGCGGGGAACGCCCGTCCTGACCCCCGCCCCGGGGTCAGCGGGAGCGCAGGATCGGGATCGAGAGGGCGATCGCGACGGCGAGCAGGATCAGGGAGGCCGGGCCGAACACCATCGAGGCCAGCCCGAAGCCGATGTTGGCGCCGATCACCGGGGCGGTCCCGATCATCCACCACAGTCCGGCCATCGCCGCGATCGGCGTCAGCGACAGGATGACCGCGCCCCACCGGCGGTCCAGACGTTCGACCACCATCGCCCGGACGAGCAGCGCCGCCATGGCCAGGGCGATCACCAGGGCGGAGGCGCCGATCAGCGTCTCGGCCCACGCGGGCAGGACGAGGGGGTCGATCGCGTGGTCGGCCTCGTCGAGGGAGAAGCCTCCGGCGGCCGCCTCCTCATGGGGCGGAGTGCGTGTCACCCACCAGGTGGAGACGGCGGTGCCGGCCAGGAGCAGGGCGGTCATCAGGGCCGAGAGCGGTCGGGGGAGGGAGGCGGGGCGGGTCTGTGCGGGGTTCATGTCCCCATGCTCTCCGGACGGGGCCGCGGGCACGTGAGTACGAGTACTCAAGTTCGCCCCCGCGTTCCCCTCAGCGCGTTCGGGGAGGTCGCCACCCCAGTTCCTCGCCGATGGCGTCCGCCGCCGCGACCAGGTCGTCGGTGAGTCCGAGGAGCCCGTCGCGGTCCAGGACGACGCTGGGCGCGGACACCGAGATCGCCGCGTTCACCCTGCCCGCCGCGTCACGGACCGGGGCGGCGACGCAGTGGATGAACTCCTCGTGTTCGAAGTCGTCCAGGGCCCAGCCCCGGCGCAGGATCCGGTCCAGGTCGGCGTCGAGCGAGGCGCGGTCGGTGAGGGTTCCGGCGGTGCACCTCGCGAACGGCTCGGGGCCCAACAGGCCGTCGCGCTCCGCGGGCGGGAGGTGGGCCAGGATCACCTTGCCGATACCGGTCGCGTGCAGGGGCGCCAGGGCGCCGATGTGGGAGTACATGCGCACCGCGTGACGCGACTCCACCTTGTCCAGGTACACGATCCGATCGCCCTCCAGCGCCCCCAGATGGACGGTCTGGCCGGTGGCCTCGCCCAGGTCCCGGAGGTGACGGGCGGCCGAGCCCCGGATGTCCAGGCCGGTCAGCGCGGCGGCGGCGAGGGTGGCCATACGCGCTCCGAGCTGGAAGCGGCCGTCCTCGGTACGCCGCACGAAACGCTGTTCCTCGAGGGTGCGCAGCAGTCGGAGCGAGGTGGTGCGGTGCACGTCGAGACGTCGGCCGAGCTCACTGATGGTGCTGGGGCCGTCGGCCAGCTCCACGAGGATGCGCATCGCGCGTTCGACGCTGTTGGACACCTGTGCACCTTCTCCTTCGCCCCGGTCGTTCAGTGGTGGCGGCCCGAGGGCCCCGTGTCAGTGTCGCAGGAGGTCGGGGGTGGTGGGGGAGCGGGGGCGTCCCCCTCCAGTCCCAGGACCAGCCCGGCCAGGGCGGTCCCCTCCGCCAGACACTCCATCGGAGGCGCCTCGTCCAGCAGTCGGTGGAGGAATCCGGCGGCGAAGGCGTCGCCCGCGCCGACCGGTTCGACGACCTCGACCTCCGGGGCCGGATGGAAGAAGGAACCGCCCGCACGCAGGGCGGTCGCCCCGGTGGCGCCCTGTTTGACCACGAGCCACTCGGGTTCGGGGATGAGCGCGCGGAGCCCGTCGATGGTCTCGATCCCCCAGAGGGCCTGGGCCTCGTCCAGCCCGCAGAAGACGACGTCGGCCCGGCGGGCCAGATCCAGCAGCCGTCGACGTCGACCCGGCGTGTCGTGCAGCGCCGGCCGGTGGTTGACGTCGAAGCTGCGCAGTGTGGTGGGGGAGGTGTCGGTCAGCAGGTCCTCGACCAGCTCATCCGCGGTCTCCGACAGGGCCGCGGTGATGCCGGTGGTGTGGACCAGGCGCGGCGCGGCCTTTCGGACCGCGACGGCGTCGTCCCGGCCCAGGGCCGAGGCGGCCGACCCGCGCCTCCAGTAGCGCATCCGGGTGCCCTCGGGGCCGGGGTGCTTCATGTACAGGCCGGTCGGACGGGCCGGGTCGATCCGGGATCGGCAGACCACGCCGGAGGCGGTGAGCCGCTCGCGGATCCGGTCGCCGAAGGGGTCGTCGCCCAGGGGGCCGTGCCACTCCACCCGACGTCCGGCCCGGGCCAGGTGCACGGCGACGTTGCCCTCGGCGCCACCGACCTCGGCGCGGAAACGCGGGGCGTGGCCGGGGGGCGCCTCCTCCGGGACCAGGAGCGCCATGCACTCTCCCACGCACACCGCGTCGATCCGCGGTCGTGCCGTCCCGGGGGCGTGCGTGGATCGGGGGTCCCTCTGAGCGGGGGGATGCGACTCGTCCACCGAGGTCCTTTCGTAGCGCTCGACACCGAACTCATTGACCCGTGTCACGTCGGGATGCTATTCAATCTGTTGGCAATGGAGCAACAGTGTTGCGCAGGACGCAACACCATGGGGGTGATGGGTGTGTGGGACCTTCTGCTCCACGGCGGACGGGTCATCGACCCGGGCACGGGAAGGGACGGGATCGCCGACATCGGCGTCCGAGGGGGCAGGATCGTCGACGTCGCGGTCGACCTGCCCCGCTCCGAGGCCGTGCACGCGGTGGACGTCACGGGCCTGGTGGTCCTGCCCGGCCTCGTCGACCTGCACACCCACCTGGGCGACGGCGCGGGCTACTGGGGGCTCGACCCCGCCCCGATCGCCTGGCGCACCGGGGTGACGACCTGGATCGACGCCGGCTCGGCGGGCGCCTACACCCTCGCCGGGCTGCGCCGGTCGATCGTCGACCCCTCCCCGCTGCGCGTGCACGCCCTGATCAACGTGGCCGGCACCGGCCTGGTCGGTCGGACCGGCGAACACCACGTGCTGGAGAACCTCGACGTCGACACCACCGTGGCGGTCGCCGCCGCCGAACCGGACCTGGTCCGCGGGGTCAAGGCCCGGATCGACCGGCACACCGTCGGCCCCCACGGGATCGAACCCCTGCGCCGCGCCCGCAGCGTGGCCGACCGGCTCGGCCGCCCCCTCATGGTCCACATCGGCTACGGGCCGCCCGGTCTGGCCGAGATCGCCCCGCTCCTGAAGGAGGGGGACGTCCTCACCCACTGCGCCACCGGCGTGGCCGCCGGACTGGTCTCCGAGGGGCGACCCACCGACACGCTCCTGCGCCTGCGCGACACGGGCGTCGTCTTCGACCTGGGCCACGGCTCGGGCGCCTTCGACTTCGAGGTGTTCGAGGCCGAACTGGCCGCCGGGATCGACCCCGTCGTCTCCACCGACCTGCACGTCCGGTCGATCCACGGGCCCGCCTTCGACCTGCCCACCGTCATGGCCAAGGCCATGGCCGCGGGGATGGACCTGAACCGGGCGGTGGCCGCCGCGACCGTCCGCCCCGCCCGCGCGCTGGGCCTGGACGCGGGAACCCTGGCGGTCGGCGCCGCCGCCGACATCGCCGTCTTCGAGATCGACCACGACGGCTTCGACGCCGTGGACGTCCACGGCGGCGTCCGCAGGGCGCCGGTACGACTGACCAACACCGCCACCTACGTCGGTGGTCGCCTCCTGCCCCCGGCCTCGGCCGCGCCACCGCCCCTCTGGGTGCCGCTCAGCCCGGCCCAACAGGAGGCGGAGAACGAACGCCGCGAACGGGTGCGCGCCTCCGTGCGCCGCCTCGACCGGCCCGAGGACTTCGACGAACCCTTCCCCCGCCCCTGACCGGAGGACCTCCACCGACCCCCCGCACGAACGCCCCGGGCCCCGGGGCGCAGCCGCACCCGTCCGCCGACCGGTGGACCGATCCGATGTTCGAGGAGAACACGTGAGCAAGAAGAAGACCCTGGTCACTCCCAACGCCTCCCCGCCCGGAGGCCCCTACTCCCACGCCGCCATCGCCGGGGACTTCGTGTACCTGGCCGGGGCCACCCCGCACCGCACCGACGGCTCCCTGGTGGAGGGCACCTTCGAGGAGCAGGCCCGCGCCACCTTCGCCAACCTCGTCGCCATCGCCGAGGCCGCGGGTTCGAGCCTGCGGGACGCCGTCCAGGCCCGGGTCTACCTGCGCGACCTGGACGACTTCCAGGCGATGAACACGCTCTTCGCCGAGTACTTCGGCGACGAGCCGCCCGTGCGCACCACCATCCAGGCCGACCTGCCCGGGTTCCTCATCGAGATCGACGCGGTGCTCTACACCGCCTGAGGAACGGCCCCCGCCGGTCCTTCCGTCCGGGGTCGCCCTTCGACCGGGCGACCCCGCTCCCTCACCCCGCCCCGGAGCCCCCGCGGCTCCGTACCCCCTCGAGACGGAGCAGTGTCATGGTCGAAGCGCGGATGATCTATCTCCCCGCCCTGATCGCCGCGGTCCTCCTCATGATCGGCGTCGGCTGGTGGGTGGCCCGAAGGACCCGAGACGGGGAGGACTTCCTCCTCGCCGGGCGCCGCCTCGGGGTCCCCCTGATCATGGGCAGCACCCTGGCGACCCTGGTCGGCACCGGATCCAGCCTCGGCGCGGTCGGCTTCGCCTACCAGAACGGCTGGGCCGGAGCCCTGTACGGGATCGGCGGCGCGGCCGGGATCCTCCTGCTCATGTGGCTGTTCGCCGACGTGCGCGAGTACGGGTTCATGACCTTCGCCGAGGAGATGAGCTTCTACTACGGCGCGAACCGCGTGGTGAAGGGCGTGGTGGCGGTCCTGCTGTTCCTGGCCTCCGTCGGATGGCTGGGCGCGCACATCATGGGCGGTGCCATGTATCTGTCCTTTCTGACCGGGATGGACGCCGCGACGGCCAAGGTCGTCGTGGCGCTGGGCTTCGGGATCTACACCGTCGTCGGTGGCTACCTGGCCGTGGTCGTCACCGACGCGATCCAGGGCACGCTGCTGTTCGTCGGCTTCACGCTCCTGGCGGTGCTGGCCCTGGTCCACGTCGGAGGGTTCGCCGGTCTGGCCGAGGGCAACAGTGAGGAGGCCCTGTCCATGCTGGGCGTCGAGGCGCTGGGGCTCCTGCCCGCCCTGTCTCTGGCCGTGGTCATCGCGGTGGGCGTCCTGGCCACCCCCTCCTACCGGCAGCGGATCTACTCGGCCGCCGACGTGCGGACGGTGCGTCGCGGCTTCCTGATCGCCGGAACGCTGTTCGCGGTCTTCTCCCTGCTGCCCGCCATCGCGGGGATGTCCGCCCACGCCCTGGAACCGGGCCTGGACAACCCCGATCTGGCCTTCCCCTACCTGGCGACGACGCTCTTCCCCCTCTGGCTGGGCGCCTTCCTCCTGGTGGCCGGGTTGTCGGCCACGATGTCCTCGGGGGACTCCGACGCCATCGTCGGCGTCACGATCCTGCTGCGCGACGTCGTGCAGCTCGTCACCGGACGGCTGCCCCGGCCCGACCGTCTCGTCTTCCACTCCCGGGTGGCCCTGGCCTCGGTCCTCGCCCTGGCGCTGGTCTTCGCCCTGCTGGCCACGACGATCATCGACTACATCACCCTGCTCATCTCCACGGTGCTCACCGGCCTGTTGGTGGCCTCCCTCCTCGGCCGGTTCTGGCCCCGGGCCACCTGGCAGGGCGGGGTCTCGGCGATGGCGGCCGGTTCGGTGGCGGCGCTGGTCGTGAACAACGTGGACTCCTACGCCGCCTTCTGGGGCAACGCGGTGCTCCCGTCCCTGGCCGCGGCCCTGGTCGCGGGCGTGGTGGTCAGCCTGCTCACGCCGAGGAACCGGGTCTCCGACGAGGAGGCGCTGCGGGTCCTGGCCGAGGAGCGGGCCGAGCTGGACGTGGGCACCGAGATCAAGGGCGAACGTCCCCGTACGACCGAGGACTGAGGGAACGGAGGCGGCCGTTCCGGGCGGGCCCCGGAACGGCCCGCCGTCACGGCCGGCCGCTCCGTCGACGGGTCCGTTCGGCGACCCGCGCGCTCAGTTCCTCCTCGGCCTCGGGTCCGGGGCGCACGCCGCCGGGGATCCGGACGAGGAAGACCAGCCCCAGCGCCCACCAGGCGACGAACATCAGCCACGGCTCCGGGGACAGCGACGCCGGCATGCCGGGCAGGTAGAGGGCGAGCATGGCCGTGGTGGTCACCACGGCCGCGACCCCCACCAGGACGCCGACCCAGGGACGTCGGCCGCCCACGCGCATGGGGCGTTCCATCCCCGGCTCGCGTCGGCGCAGCAGCAGGAACACCACCGAGACCATCAGATAGGTGATGACGATGCTCGGCCCGCCGGAGTCGACCGCCCAGTCGAGCATCGCCAGCCCGAAGAACGGCGCCCCCATCGACAGGGCGCCCACGAACAGCAGCGCGTTGACCGGGGTGCCGTTGCGCCGGTGCATCACCCCGAACCAGCGGGGGATCATGCCCGAACGGGCCATCGCCCACAGCAACCGGGAGACCCCGATCAGGAAGGCGTTCCAGGTGGTGACGATCCCCGCGAGACCGCCCGCGACCACGAACATCCCCCAGAAGGGGTGGCCGAGCATGTGCGTCATCGCGTCGGCGGTGGCCAGGTCCATCGAGCCCAGGGAGGCGGTGGGCGCGGCCAGCGAGGTGGTCACCACGATCACGATGTAGAACACCGCGGCCATCACCACGGACAGGACCACCAGGGAGCCGATCCGTCGGGGCGAGACCCGGGCCTCCTCGGCCGACTGCGGGATCACGTCGAAGCCCACGAAGAGGAAGGGCACCACGACCAGGACGGCGATGATCCCGGAACCGCCGCCGGTGAAGAGCGGTTCGACGTTCTCGGGTCGGCCGCCGAAGAAGGAGGAGGCGAGCAACACCACGGCGACGACCACCAGGAACAGCACCGCCGAGGTCTGGAGGAGACCGGCCTGCCGGATCCCTCGGACGTTCAGCCAGGTCAGCAGGGCGGCCGTGGCCGATCCGACCAGGGCCCAGGTCAGGTGCACGTCGGCGCCCGCGATGGTCCACAACTCGATCCGGGGCAGATCGGGGAAGAGGTAGGTCAGTGATCGGGGGACGGCGACCGACTGGAAGAGGATCACGGTGACGTAGCCGCCGACGATGCCCCACGAGCCGAGCAGCGCGGCCCTGGGGCCCATCCCTCGAAGGAGGTAGTGGTGTTCGCCGCCGGCCTTGGGCATGGCGGAGACCAGTTCGGAGTAGACCAGGCCGACCAGCGCCATGACGACGCCGCCGACGAGGAAGGCCGTGACGGCTCCGAGGGTGCCCGCGCTCTGGATCCAGCCTCCGGTGAGCACGATCCAGCCGAAGCCGATCATCGAGCCGAACCCGAGGAAGAAGACGTCGATCCGGCCCAGGGTCCTGATGAAGCCGTGTCGTTCCTCGGGTGGGGAGGTGTCGGAGGGGTGGGTGGTCATGGGGGTCCTCACTGTGGGAGACGTTCCTCCAGGAGGGTGACGTGGAACACAGTGCGAACGCAATGCCGGCACGGTCGAAGATCCCGACGAAGGGGCCCGCGCGGCGCGGGGCCCGGAAAAACCCTTGGCGCGGTCCGTTCCCGCCGGGTTAGCGTTCCCGCATGGAACAGAGCGAGAACGCGCTGACGTGGGACGCCGAGACCGCCGCCGAGTACGACACCCCGGGGGAGGGGATGTTCGCGCCGGAGAGGCTCGGCCCGACCGTGGAACGTCTGGCCGTGCTCGCCGAGGGCGGGGCCGCGCTCGAATTCGCGGTCGGCACCGGCCGCGTGGCGATCCCGCTCGCCGAACGCGGGGTTCCGGTCACCGGGATCGAGCTGTCCGAGGCGATGCTCGCCCGGCTTCGGGAGAAGACCGACGAGACCGTCCTGCCGGTGACGGTCGGGGACATGGCCAGCACCCGGGTCCCGGGCGACTTCACCCTCGTCTACCTGGTCTACAACACGATCGGCAACCTGCTCGAACAGGACGAGCAGGTGGAGTGCTTCCGCAACGCCGCCCGTCACCTGCGGCCCGGCGGCCGGTTCGTCATCGAACTGGGCGTGCCCGACCTGCGCAGGCTGCCCCCGGGCCAGGAGGGCGCCCTGTTCGCGGCCGAGGACGGCTACATCGGTCTGGACACCTACGACGTGGCCCGCCAGCACCTGGTCTCGCATCACTTCCGCTTCGGGGAGGGGCGCGAGGCCCGGCTGCTCCGCTCCCGCCACCGTTACGTCTGGCCGGCCGAACTCGACCTGATGGCCCGCCTGGCCGGTTTCGTCCTGGAGTCCCGGCACGCCGATTGGAAGGGGGCCGCCTTCACCTCCGAGTCCCGTTCGCACGTGTCGGTCTACCGGCTGCCCGAGACCGGCTGAGGATCACGACGAGGGGCCCGCGCCACCCGGCGCGGGCCCCTCGTCGCGTGTCCGCCCGTCCTCCCCCTCGGGACGGGGTCAGCACTCCCAGACGGTGCCGTAACGTTCGGTCAGCTCACGCACGTCCTCGGGCGTCAGCACGGAGAACTCCCGTCCCTGGAGGGAGACCACGATCCGGGAGGCCTCCTCCAACTCGATCGCCCCGTCCAGGGCCGCGGCCGGGTCGGCCGCCGCCACCAGGGAACCGTGGTTGGCCAGCAGCGCCGCGCGGAAGTCGCCGGGCAGCTCGTCCAGGTTCTCGGCCAGGCGCGCGCTGCCCGGGGCCGCGTAGGGCACCAGGGGCGCCTGCCCGACCCGCATCACCAGGTAGGGGGTGATCGGCGGCAGGGCGGAGGTCTTCGACCAGGCGGGCAGGCAGGAGGCCGCGACGGTGTGCGGGGAGTGCAGGTGCACGACCGCCCCGGCCCGCTGTACCCGGCGGTACATCGCCAGGTGCAGCGGGAACTCCTTGGACGGGGCCGGGCCGTCGACGTGGCGGCCGGAGTCGTCCAGGACGGACAACTCTCCCGGGTCCAGCTCGCTCAGCGGGACCCCCGTGGGGCTCATCAACGTCAGGTCGCCCGAACGGACCGAGACGTTGCCCGACGCCCCGGGGCTCAGCCCCAGGTCGACGGCGCGACGCCCCGCCGCGCACAGTCTCTCGGCGTCCTCCAGTGTCGTAGGGTTCACTCCCCTTCCTCCCAAGCGCGGACGAAGAGGTCCTCGCCGCCGAAGTTGCCGGACTTGAGCATCAGGTGCAGGTCGGCGCCGTCCTTACGGCCGAGCATCCACGCCACACCCGGGTCGACCTCGGGGCCCAGGGCCAGCGGGCCCACGCCCAGACGTCGCACGACGGCGCCGCTGGTCTCGCCGCCCGCGACCAGGAGGGCGCGCACCCCGGCGGCCACGAGTCGCGCGGCGATCTCCGAGAGGGCGTCCTCGATCAAGGGCGCGTCGGCCGTGTCGCCGACGTGCTCGGGGGCCGAGGTCGCGTACACCACGAACGGACCCTCGCCCGAGCCGAGCGCGCGTTCCACGGCGGTGGAGACCACACCGTCGAAGTCCGCGCGCAGGTCGGCGGGGACCAGGTGGATCCCGTCGCCGTCGGCGAGCGCGTGGCGGACCTGGCCCTGGGTGGCGCGGGAGGCGCTGCCGGCCAGGACCACCCGGGGACCCTCGGGGAGGGTGATCCGGGAGGGGCCGAAGTCGCGGGGGCCGCGCAGACCCTGGGCCAGGGCGCTGCCGCCGGTCAGCAGACGCAGGTGGTCGGTGGCCTCGGCGAGCGTGTCCAGGTCGGCGTCGTCCAGGGCGTCGACGACCACGAAACGGGCGCCCGAGGCGGCCGCCGCGTCGATGGCGGAGCGTACGGCGTCGGCCCCTCGGACCACGACCTGCCAGGGCACCAGGGCGATGTCGTCCGCGCCCCCGGACACCTGGGGCGCGAGCAGACGCGGCAGGCTGGAGTCGGTCATCGGGGTGAGCGGGTGGTGGCGCATCGACGACTCGTCGAGGGGGTCGTCGCCCACGAACAGGTGGCCCCGGTAGACGGTGCGGCCGTTGGCGGGGAAGGCGGGGGCGATCACGGTGACGGGCTCGCCGAGGGCCTCCAGCACCGCCTCGCAGACGGGGCCGATGTTGCCGTCCGGGGTGGAGTCGAAGGTCGAGCAGTACTTGACGTAGAACCGTTCGCAGCCGGCCGCCCGCAACGTCTCCAGCGCGTTCAGGGAGTCGGCGACCGCCTCCCGTACGGGCGCGGTGCGCGACTTCAGGGCCACGACCACGGCGTCGGCGCCGTCGGTGTCGACGGCGCCGACGTTCGGGTCGTCGCCCAGGACGACGGTGGTCCGGTATCCGGCCGACGTGAGGGCGATCGCGATGTCGGTCGCTCCGGTGAGGTCGTCGGCGATCACTCCGAGGGTCGCCATGGGGTCCTCCGTAGGTTGGTCGTTTCTTCCGGTCGTGCGGGCCGTCCCCACGCCGCGTCGGACGCGGGGACGGCCCTCTCCCGCTGGGAGGGGATCAGACGAGCCCGGCGGTGTGCATGGCGTAGAGCACCACGAACCCGGTCACACCCGACAGCACCGAGGCGACCCCGATGGAGCGGATGCCCTGGCCCACCGTCATGTTGGACAGGGTGGTGGTCACCCAGAAGCCCGAGGAGTTCGCGTGCTTCATGATCTGCGCGCCGGTGGCGCAGGCCAGGTAGACCGCGATCGGGGACAGGTCGAGCGAGGGCAGCAGCGGCTGCATGATCGCGGCCGAGGTCATGACCCCGAGGATGTTGGAGCCGGTGATCGTGCACACCGCGGCGGCGACGAGGAAGGGGACGAGGATCGGGGACAGCCCGACGCTCTCGATGCCCCCGGCCACGCTCTCGGCCACACCGGTCTCCCGGATGATGGTGGCCAGCGCCCCGCCGACACCGGTCAGGGCCAGGGGCATGGCGGCGATGCGCAGCCCCGACTCGAACAGGTCGTTGAGGGTCTCCTTGTCGCGCCAGCGGCCGCGGAACAGCGGCAGCGCGAGGAGGCAGGCCAGGAACAGGGCGACGGTCGGCTCGCCGACGAACAGCACGGTGCCGGTGAACCAGGAGCCCTCGGGCAGCGCCGGTCCCGCCAGGGAGGCGAAGACGATGAGGACGATGGGGGCGAGGATGGGCAGCAGGGCGCCGAACAGCCCCACCTTCGCTCCCGGGGTCGTTCCGTCGGCGGCCCCCTCGCCGGAGCCGCCGGAGGACGGGCCGCCGGCCCCCACCAGGTGCTCGACGAACTCGGGCTTGGGCGGCACGTAGGTCTTGATGCGCGACAGGTAGAGGGTCGCGACCAGGACGCCGGGCACGCCCACCATGAGGCCGTAGAGGATCGCCTCGCCCATGGAGACCTCCAGCAGGGAGGCGGAGGCGAGGGGGCCGGGGCCGGGCGGGATGACCGAGGTCATGACGTAGGCGCCGATGTACAGGATCGGGCCCAGGCGCATCATCGAGATGCCCGTGCGGTAGGCCAGGGCGGACACGATGGGGATGAGCATGACCACCGCCGTGTCGGCGATGAGCGGGATGCCGAGCACGGTCGAGGCCAGGGCGATCGCCCAGGGCACCCGCTTCTCCGCGAACATCCGCAGCGCGGTCTCGGTGATCTTCATGGCGGCGCCGCTCAGTTCGAGCATCTTGCCGAGGACACAGCCGAAGATCACCAGCAGGCCGACCTTGGCCAGGGTGCTGCCGAAGCCCTCCATGACCAGTTCGACGGTGGCGGCCCCGCCCATGCCCAGGACCAGGCCGAGACCCATGACCACGATGAACAGCGTGGCCACGGGGTGGACCTTGAAGCGGGCGATGAGCAGGACGAGGACGACGATGGCGGTGAGGAACGCCAGCAGTGTGTAGAGATCCGACATGTCAGTTGTTCCGATCGCTCGCCCGGCGTCGGGCGTGGTGCCAGACGTCCATCAGGGTCTCGTCGGGGTCGGCGAGGTCGCCCAGGCGCACCAGGGCGCCCTCGGGAACGTCGCGCCCCAGGGTGGTGTGGGCCGCCAGGTAGAGCGGGGCCACGTCGTCCGGCGCCTGCGCCGGGTCCAGGAGAACGGGGGCCACGCCGGTGACGTCGTGGTGGTGTCCGCCCATGTCCAGTCGGGTGCCGGCGGTCAGCGGGCCTCGGGCCCGTCCGGCGAGGATCGCGTGCGGCGCCGGTCGCCGCGTACCCGCGGCCCGGTGGCGGTCGACCGCGTCCAGCAGGCTCAGGGGGGTCTCCACGCCCATGAGGTGGTAGGGCAGGTAGAGACAGGCGTAGCGGCCCGAACGCGAGGTCACGTGCCCCTTCTGGGTCAGCAGCTCCCAGGTCACGGGGTCGCCGGTGCGCACGATGACGAAGACGCCCCCGGCGAAGGAGGCCTCCTCCGGCAGACGCAACACGCTGAAGACGTCCACGACCCCGGAGCGGTTCAGGATCCCGCCGTCCTCGGTGAGGGAGTAGACGTCGGCGAGCTCGGCGGTCCGGGCGACCGGGTAGTGGAGCCCCTCCACGTCCGAGGTCAGCCCGGTGTGGTCGGCGACGACGCCCATCTCGCAGTAGTCGGCGGCGGCCGAACGGTCGAGTCCGGCCACGGCGCGCGCCCGGGCGGCGAGGGTGGCGGGCACGTCCGTTCCCAGGGAGAGCAGATCGGCCAGTTCGGGGGCGTCGATCTCCCGGTCGAGTTGGCGGACCCGCCCGGTCTCGGGGTCGAACACCAGGTCGTACTCGCCGGACTTGCCGATCGCGACCACGTCGAGGCCGAGGGTGAGCGCGCGCTCGTACCACTCGATGAGGTTGGCGGGCTGGTCGCCCATTCCGGGGGTGTAGACGACGCCGTGTTCCCGGGCGAGGTCGGCCAGGGCGGTTCCGGCGACGGAGGCGACCTCCTTGGAGACCATGACGACGTGGCGGCCGGTCTCGATGGCGGTCCGCGCGGCCGCGGTCCCGGCGGCCGGGCTACCGGTGGCCTCGACGAGGACGTCGTAGCCCTCCTGCGCGAGCAGGCCGGCGTCGTCGGTCACGGCGATCCGGCCGGGTTCCAGGGCGGCCAGCTCGTCCGGGGTGGAACAGACCCGCAGGTCCTCGGGGGCGTAGCCGAGTTCCTCGCACAGGGCGACGGTTCCGGCGGTGTCGAGGTCGCACAGGACGGTGGGGCGCAACCGTTCGATCCGCAGGGTCTGGGCGAGCAGCGTGCGCGCGAACCCGCCCCGAGCCCCGGTGAGCGCGTACCGGACGGGGGCGTGAGGCGAGGTGGTGGGATCGGTGCCTTGCATGGTTCTCCTTCTCTCACCTCGTGGGGGGACGCGTGGTGCGCCGGCCGTCGAGGCGATGAGCAGTGTTTTAACACTGCCGGAACATATGAGTCAAAAATTATCACAGCTAAGATCATCTGGTAACTCTCGGTACCATGTCTGTGGGAACCGACGACGAAGGAGGACGATGATTCCGGCGCAACGGCGTGACCTGCTCCTGAGGGAGCTGCGCGGCACGGGAGTGCTGAGCGTGAAGGAGCTCTGCGAGATCCTCGACGTCTCGCACATGACGGTGCGGCGCGACATCATGACCCTGGAGGAGGAGGGCCGGGTCCGCTCGGTCCCGGGCGGGGTCGAACTCGCCTCCCAGGTGCGCTCCGAACCCTCCTACCGGGACAAGTCCAGCGTGGACGTCGCGGAGAAACGGGCGATGGCCGGCGCGGCGGCCGCCCTGGTGGGCGAGGGCCAGACCCTCTACCTGGACGCGGGGACGACGCTCGGCCATCTGGTCCCCCTGCTGTGGAACGTCACCGGGCTCACCGTCATCACCAACGACCTCACCACCGCGGCCTCGCTCACCGACCACCCCGACCTGACCCTGTTCCTCATCGGGGGCCAGATCGACCGGGAGAACCGTTCCTCGGTCGGGGACATCGCGGCCGCCACGGTCACCGAGTTCAACATCGACATCGCCTTCGTCTCGACCAGCTCCTGGGACCTCAACCGGGGTTCGACGACGCCGTCGCGGTCGAAGGTGGCGGTCAAGCGCGCCGCCATGGCCGCGGCCTCCTCGTCGGTGCTCGTCGCCGGAGCCGACAAGTACGGGGCCTTCGGCACCTTCAAGGTCGCCCCGCTCTCCGGTTTCTCCTCGGTGATCACCGACGACCGCCTCGCGGACTCCTCGGCGCGGGCGATCCGCGAACACGGCGTCCACCTGGAGATCGCCGCCACCCCGAACGAGAACGGGGACGGAGAGACCACCCCGGCCTGAGCCGGTGGCCCGAGGGGGCCACGGAACCGGCCGGACCGAGAGCGTACCCGCCCCACCAGCGGTTTCGCCGGCCCCGGGCCGGCAGACTGGACCGATGGCAGAGCACACCGAACGGCTGGGACCGCAGGCGCGACACGCCGTCGTCGACCTGCTCCGCCGGCTGGAGACCGGCGAGTACCTGGGGGCGGAGGAGGCCGAGACGATCCTGGGGGACATGGGCGAGGAACTCGCCTCCCAGGTCCAACGGACCTCCGCTCTCGTGGGCCGGCTCCGACGGCGCGAACGGGAACTGCTCGCCCTGATCACGAGCACCCACGACCTGGTCGACGTGCACGATCCCCAGGCCGTCCTCAAGCGTCTGGTGGACCGGGCCCACGACCTCGTCGGCACCGAGGTCACCTACATGTCCCTCTACGACCCCGACACCGACGAGCTGTTCGTGCGGGCCAGCCGGGGGACGGTCTCCCCGCGTTTCCCCGGGTTGCGCGTCCCCACCGGGGTGGGCATCGCCAGTCGGGTGGTCCACACCCTCAGCCCGCAGTGGGTCGCCGACTACTCGGAGACGGCCGACTTCGACCGCGACCCGGAGATCGACCTGGCCGTCAAGGACGAGCGGCTCCGTTCCCTGCTGGGCGTGCCGGTCTCCGCCGACGGGGAGATCCTCGGCGTGCTCTTCGCGGCCGACCGTTCGGCCCGCTCCTTCGGCGGCGACGAGATCGCCCTGCTCTCGGCCTTCGCCGACCAGGCCGCCCTCATCCTGCGCACCGCGCGGCTCTTCTCCACCGCCTCCGAGGCGGCCCAACGGGCCCGCAAGCACGCCGAGGAGATGGCCGTGGCCGCCCGCGTGCACGAACGACTCACCGCCCTGGTCCTGTCCGGGCACGGGCCCCGTGAGGTCGCCGACACCCTGGCCGGGGCCCTGGAACGTCCGGTCGCCGTCGTCGACCGCGATCACCGGCCGCTGGCCTCCTCGCCCGGGGCCGCCGAACGCCGGTGGCACGACGGCCGCCCCCTGCCCGAGGTGGTCCGGGCGGCCGAACGCAGCCGGGCCTCGGGGCACTGCGCCGACGTGGGCGCACACGGCCTGGCCACCGTGGCCGCCGTCATGGCCGGGCCGGTCTTCCTCGGGCTGGTCCTGGTGGGGGAGGCGCGAGAGCCCCTCACCGACCTGGAACAGCGCACCATCGAACGCTCGGCCCAGATCCTGGCCCTGCTGACCATGCGGCGCGACGCGTTGACCGAGGCCGAGGACCGGGTGCGCGGCGAGCTGGCCCTGGACCTGCTCTCGGGCAGCACCGACACCGAGTCGCTCGAACGCCGCGCCAAGGCCCGGGGCATCGAACTCGACCGGGCCTGGACGGTGCTGGCCCTCCCCGTCCCCGACACCCGACGCCACACCGTGCTCCGCGCCCTGTCGGGAGGGCGCGGCTGGCTGGCGGCGGTCCAGGACGGCGGGGTCGGCGTCCTGATCCCGGGGGAGGGGGCGACCGATCGGGCCGAGGAGGTCCGGGCCCGTGCCCACCAGGCTGAGGCCGGGGCGACGACCGTGGTGGTGGGCCGGGCCGAGGGGACCGCCGGACTGCCCGAGGCCATGCGGGAGGCCTGGGAGTGCGCCGCCCTGCTCCCCGGACTCGGGGCGGAGGAGGGGGTCTTCTCCACCGAGGAGTACGCGCCCTACCTCGCCATGTTCGGCACCGACGGCGAACGCGCGCGCCGGTTCGCCGAACGCCTGCTCGGCCCGGTGATCGCCTGGGACCGCGACCACGGCACGGACCTGATCGGCACGCTCCTGACCTACGTCGACAGCGGCGCCGGGGTGACCCGCACCGCCCGGACGCTGTTCGTGCACCCCAACACCGTCAAGCAGCGGTTGGAGCGTCTGTCCGAACTCCTGGGGTCGGACTGGCGTTCCTCCGACGCGCTCTTCCGACTCGGCGTGGCGGCCCGCCTCCATGTGATCGGAAGGAAACGGCCAGGTTAACGGGGAGTTCTCTGTCCGAATCGGACATGTCGCCCACGTTGCGGGGCTGCTTGCATGGTCTCCATCACAGTGACGCACCGCATAGTCCGCGGTGCCTTCTCCCAGGGGGTGTCCCAGCTTGGCCGGTAACAGCAGGCTGTCCGGGTTCCGTAACCTCGACGTCGTCGAGAGGCGACGCACGGCCGCGCGCGAGTGCGGACTGGAGCCGGACGCGCTCGACGTTCTGGAGACGGGCGGCCTGGACTCCGAGATCGCCGACCGGATGATCGAGAACGCCGTCGGTGTCATCGGTGTGCCGGTGGGCGTGGCCACCAACTTCACCGTCAACGGGCGGGACGTCCTCGTCCCGATGGCCACCGAGGAGCCCTCGGTCGTGGCCGCCGCCTCCAACGCGGCCCGCATCGCCCGCGTCCGCGGCGGTTTCACCACCACGAGCACCACCCCGGTGATGCAGGCGCAGGTGCAGATCGTCGACGTCACCGACCCGGAGGCGGCCCGTCTGCGGGTGCTGGAGGCGCGGGAGGAGATCATCGAACTGGCCGAGCGCCAGGACCCCACCCTCGTCCGTCTGGGCGGAGGCGTGGTCGACCTGACCGTGCGCACCGTGCCGACCGGGGACCAGACCTACGTGGTGGCCCACCTGGCCGTCGACGTGCGCGACGCGATGGGCGCCAACGCCGTCAACACCATGGCCGAGGCCGTCGCGCCCCGGATCGCCGAACTGGCCCAGGGCCGCCCCCTGCTGCGCATCCTCACCAACCGCGCCGACCGGCGGATCAGCCGGGCCCGCGCGGTCCTGGACGCCGAGGCGCTGGGCGGGCCCGAGGTCGCCCGCGACATCGTCCACGGCTACCGTCTGGCCGCCGCCGACCCCTACCGGGCCGCCACCCACAACAAGGGCATCATGAACGGCGTCTCGGCCGTGGTCCTGGCCACCGGCAACGACACCCGCGCGATGGAGGCCGGCGCCCACGCGCACGCCGTCGACGCCTCCGGTCGCTACACCTCCCTGTCGACCTTCGAGCTCGACGCCGAAGGCGATGTCGTCGCCACCCTGGAGCTGCCCACCCCGGTCGGCCTCGTCGGCGGCGCCACCCGCACGCACCCGGTCGCCCGGGCCGCGCTGGCGCTGACCGGTGTGACCACGGCCCGCGAACTCGGCGAGCTCATGGTGGCGGTCGGCCTCGCCCAGAACATCGCGGCGGTGCGCGCCCTGGCCACCGAGGGCATCCAGCGCGGCCACATGTCGCTGCACGCCCGCAACATCGCCGTCGCCGCCGGTGCCGAACCCGAGGAGATCCCCCAGGTGGTGGCCGCCCTGGTGGCCGATCGTTCCTTCGGCGCCGACCACGCCGAGGCCGTCCTGGCACGTCTGCGAGACCGGCGATGACCGCCCCGGAGGAAGAGAAGGAGGCGACGGGCCGGCTCCTGGAGATCTGGGGCGACACCGTCGACTCCCGCCACACGCTGTGGGCGATCCTGCTCGGAGCCGGGATCGCGGTCCCGCTCTACCTGGTCTCGGAACGGCTGTTCGCCCACTTCGGCGACAACCCGGACGTGGCCTCCACCTACGCCCTCCTGGTGGGCCTGGGCGGCTGTCTCCTCGCCGGCTTCCTCAACGCCGTGTTCTTCCGACCCAAGCGCATCGTCCGCGAGACCGCCGCCGACGGTGAGGGTCGGAGGAAGGCCATGGACGCCATCGAGGCCGAGATCGGCCCCCTGGGCGACCCGTCCGAACTGCCCACCGCGGTCCAGGAGGAACTCCGCACCCTGGGGCTGTACGACGACCTGCTCGCGCAGCACCGGCGGCGCTCCACCGAAGCCGAGGAACGATCATGAGCCCCGAACTCCTCACCGACATGACCTGGGCCGTGGCCATGGGCATCATCGGTGTCGTGGTCTTCGCCTTCATCGGCCTGGCCTCCTACACCGACGAGACGGCCACGGTCGCCCCTCTGACCCTGCTCGTGGTGCTGCTGGGCGTGCCGCCCACCGGCGTCTTCACCTTCTTCATCGGCGCCATTGTCGCCAAGCACATCACCCACGCGATCCCCACGACCCTGTTGGGCATCCCCGGTGACACCCTGGCCGTGCCGATGTTGCGGGACGCGCAGATGCTGCGCGAGTTGGGCGTGCCCCACATCGCGCTGCGCAAGGCCATCTCCGGCGGTGTGCTCGCCGCGTTCATCTCGGTCCCGCTGTCGGTCCTGTTCGCCTGGCTGCTGAGCCCCTTCACCGAGGCGATCGGAGCGGCGGCCCCCTGGATCTTCCTCGCGGCGGCGCTCATCATCGCCTACACCTCGAAGGGGCGGCTGGCGGCGGTCTTCGCGCTGATCCCGTTCGTCCTGCTGGTCGTGGGGTTGCAGACCTTCATCGGCGAGACCATCGGCACGCCGCTGACGATCAGCTTCTTCATGGGCATCGCCATCGGACCGCTCATCGCGGACCTGTTCCTGTCGCTGTCCCCGGCCGGACGGGAGGGCCTGCGCAGGTCGAAGCCGCGATCGTTCGACCTGGCCCCGGACAACCGGACGTGGAAGGGGCGGGTGCCCAACCCGTTCAAGATCCTCGACCGGCGACAGGTGGGGTACACGGCCGCCGCGGCCTCGGTCTCCAGCGCGACCTTCGTGTTCTCCCCGGTCGCGATGACCGTGCTCATGGGCGAGGCGGCCGGCTCCCGGATCAAGAACGGGTACCACCGGCTCACCACCGTGATGTCGGTGCGCAACGGCACCACCGAGTCCACCTACATCGCCGAGACGCTCATCCCGCTGATCGCGTTGGGGCTTCCGCTGTCGCCGATGGCGGCCGGACCGGCCGCGCCGCTGTTCAACGCCCCGCCGGTGTACACGGTGGACACGGAGACGGGCGCGACCAACAACCTGCACGACCTGCTGTCCGGGGGAGAGTTCCTCTTCTACGGTCTGCTCGGCGTGGTGCTGGCGACCGTCATCGCCTACCCGTTCGCGATGACCTACGCCCACAAGGCCGCCGGTTTCGTCATGCGCCGGATCTCCCACGAGGCGATCATCGGATCGTTCGCGGGCCTGATCCTGGTGATCTGCCTCTACGAGGGCGGCCTGTTGGCCGTCGGCGTGGCGGTCAGCGTCGGCCTCGTCGGCGGACTGCTGAACCGGATGTTCAACATGCACACCGGTGTGCAGTTCATGGGCTTCTACGTGGCGCTGTTGACGGTGCCGCAACTGCTCGCCCTGGTCGGCTGACCCGGCCCCACGGCCACGTCGGAAGGGCCCGCCCCGGGGCGGGCCCTTCCGGTCGTACTCGGGGTCTCGGGGGTCTTCTCATGGACGCCGTGATGTCCTAATGTCGACATCGCGATGGAACACCCCCTCCCGAAAGGTCGCCCCATGACCCGGCCGGACACCCCTCGCCCCCGCTTCCACCTGGCCGTCCCCGTCGACGATCTGACGGCCGCCCGCCACTTCTACGGCACCGTGCTCGGCCTCGAACAGGGCCGTAGCTCCGACACCTGGATCGACTGGAACCTCGAAGGCCACCAGTTCGTCACCCACCTGGCCCCCGAACGTCGGGCCGCCGTCCACAACCCGGTCGACGGACACGACGTGCCCGTGCCCCACTTCGGTCTCATCCTCGCCCCGGAGGCCTTCGAACGGCTGGCCGAGCGGCTGCGCGCGGCCGGGACCGAGTTCGTCATCGAACCGTACGTGCGCTTCGAAGGCCTGCCCGGAGAGCAGCGGACGATGTTCCTCCTCGACCCCGCCGGCAACGCCCTGGAGTTCAAGGCCTTCGCCGACGAGTCCCACATCTTCGCCACCTGACCCCGACACCCCGGTGTTTCCCGAGGTCGGAGAGCGGGCAGGGCGTCCCACACCGGAACCGACCATTCGGGGGATGAGAGGAATGCCGGGTAAGGACGAACTTCCCGACACTCTGCGCCGGTCACCGAAGAAGGCGCAGCGGACCTGGATCGAAGCGCACGACAACGCGGTGAAGGAGTACGGCGAGGGCGAACGCGCCCACCGGGTGGCCTTCGCGGCGGTCAAGCACACCTTCGAGAAGGTCGGCGACCACTGGGAGGCCAAGCAGAGCAAGGGGCCCTCGGACGCCCAGGCGCGCAACCCGCGTTCGGGACGGCGCTCCGGCCCGGACCTGCCCACCGCCGGCGGGGTCGACGCCGAGGCCACCAAGGACCACCTGTACCGCCAGGCCCGCCGACTGGGCATCCAGGGCCGTTCCCGGATGCGCAAGAACGAGCTGGTCGACGCCCTGCGCAAGGAGAGCGAACGTCGGACCTCCGGATCCGGTCGCCGCTCCCGCCGAACCGCCGGAACGGCGTCCTCGGGAACCCGTCGTGGATGACTCCGAGCCCGCCCCGTTTCCGGGGGCGGGCCCGGAGCCGTTCTAGGGGAGTCCTCCGCTTCGGGCGGGGGACTCCAGGTGCCGCCACCGCACCGGGTCGTGCGATCCGGTGTCCGCGACGGGTTCGGGCTCGTCCTTCGGTAGGGCGGAACGCTCGGCGCACTCCAGGATCAACGCCTCCGGCTCACCCCGGAAGAACGCGTACTCCACCCGCTCCACCCGCGAGGTGACGCCGTACCCCGCCAGCATCGCCCGCATCCGGTCCAGCGCCGGATAGCGCCGGGAATCCGCGTGCAGGAACAAGGGATAGAGCCGCACCTGCCACCGGGACACCCGCACCAGTTCGAGCAGGGATCTGCGGTGGAAGTCCTCGCTCAACTGTCGTCCGTAGGAGAACAGCAGGTGCGAGCTGAGGACGAGATCGAAGGAGCGCTCGGCGAAGGGCAGCCGGGGGAGCGAACCCGCGACGTAGCGTTCTGGGCGCTTCCCGATGTCCGCCGCGAAGGCGCGCGCCGCCCGCGAACGGGAGCGGGTGTACTGTTCGGGCCCGTCGAACCACGTCCACACGAAGTCCTCCCGACGTTCGAGCAGTTCCTGGTGTTTGTGCTCGTTCTCCTTGAGCGCCAGCTCTCCCAGACGTTCCCGGTCGGACCCGTAGACGGGGTCCACGGCGACGGCGTCGATACCCCGCTCGCCGGCCTCGGACACGAAACCCGCGGCGCCGCCCGGGCAGTCCAGGATCCGCAGGGACAGATCGCGATCGGTGAGGGAGAACATCGCCCGGTACTCCTCGAAGGAGCGCGCGCTGACGAACACGGGTCATCCCCTCCCGACGAACGGCATCGTCGCGGGGAGCACCGTGACGTACTGGACGTTGGTGTCCGGGGGCATCGACGCCATCAACAGCAGCGTCTCGACGAACCGTTCCACCGGGATCGTCGTCTCCACCGCCATCGTCCCGTCCGCCTGCATCGAGGGCGGCTGCGGGCCGCCGTCCAAGGGGGCCACGTTGCCGACGTCGATCTGTCCGCAGGTGATGCCGTACGGCCGCCCGTCCAGGGACAGCGCCTTGGTCAGACCGAGGACGGCGTGCTTGGCGGTGGTGTAGGCGGCGGTATGGGGTCGGGGCGTATGGGCGGAGGGCGCGCCGTTGTTGATGATGCGTCCGCCCTGCGGGGACTGCTCCCGCATCACCCGGAAGGCCTCACGGGCGCACAGGAACGTGCCGGTGACCGTGGTGTCCATGATCGTGGTCCAGTCCTCGAAGGCGATCTCGGCGACCGGCCTGCGGGGCACGGCCGCGCCCGCGTTGTTGAAGAGCAGGTCCACCCGGCCGAACCGCTCACGCGCGGCGGCGAACAGCGCCGCGACCCGCTCCGGATCGCGGATGTCGGTCGGGACGGCCAGGAGCCGCCGCTCCTCGTCCCCGGCCAGGGCGATCGTCTCCTTCAAGGCCTCCTCGCGGCGCCCGGCGATCACCACCGACCAGCCGGCCTCGACCAGGGCGAGCGCTCCCGCCCGGCCCAGCCCGCCACCGCCGCCGGTGACCACGGCGACGCCGCTCCCCTCCTCCGGGGCGCTCATCGGTCACCGTCGTTCATCCAGGCCCGGAGCACGCGGCGCGCCCGAGGACCGGGCTCGTCCACGTAGGGCGAGCGTCCGTGCAGGACACGACTGTTGCGGATGAACAGCAGGTCGCCCGCGGCCAGCCGCAGCCCGAAGGCGATCTCCGGTCGGTAGAGGACCTCGTCGAGCACGTCGAGGGCCTCCCACTGTCGGTCGCTCAAGGGCGGCCCGCCCCGCTCGGGCGAGGTGCGCACGGTCCGGGTCTGGTAGTAGCAGCCGGTGGTCCCGTCCTCCTGGGTGAAGAGGATGGGGGAGACGATGACCTGCTGTCCGGCGCGACCGGTCCGGTCGAAGGTCCAGTCGCCCTCCAGGGTCTCCAGGACGTCCGGGCGCTCCCGGGCGATGATCTCCCGGACGTGGCGCGCGCTCGCGAGCTTGGTGTTCCCCCCACCCAGGACCGCCGGCTGGAGGCAGAGCAGGACGAGCACGTCGCAGGTGTCGCAGTGGAAGCCCAGCTCGGTGGCGCCGTCGCCGTCGCGGTCGCGCAGCACCTGGAACAGGTCGCCCTGGGCGTTCTGCGGGATGATCTCACCGAAGTCCCGCAGCAGGAAGGACAGGGACGTCACGATGTCGACCTCGTCCTCACTCGGGTCGAGCAGGTCGGGGACGTGCGCGAAACCCACCGAGGCGACGCTCCCCTGGACGAAGGACCGTAGCCGCTCGCGCGCCTCCTTCCCCTCGCTCCAGGTCCGGGCCGCGGCGTCCCGCCTGAGCAGTCGCCGGTCCTCGTCGTCGAGGGGCATCGACCACAGGTCGCGCCGGCTCTCCAACGTCGTGCTTCCCCAACCGATCTCGGTCACGGTGTTCTCCGTCATCTCCTGGTCCGTTCCCTTCGTCATGGCCTCGGGTCACCTGGTCTCGGGAGGAAGCCGACGTCCACGGCCCAGGCCATGGCCGCCGACCACCACGTTCGGGTCGGAGGGGCGAAGCGGACCCCGGCGCGCTCCAGCGTCGACGTCGTCCGCGAGCCGTCGACCACCACGTTGCGGTCCTCCAGCTGCGACCACGCCATCGCCAGGCGCGCGGCGGTCGGATCGCTCCGTTCGAGTCGGGAGAGGGCCTCGGTGAACCCGTGGTCGTCGGTCAGGGTGATCGGATATCCCAGGTCGACGAGCCAGGACACCAGTTCGTCGTGGGCCACCGTGTGCGGGGACTCCACGTGGTGGACCCCGGGAGCCGAGTGCGCTCGGGTCGCGATCGCCGCGATGCCCTCCGCGACCGTGTCGACGTGGGAGAAGGCGAAGCCCTCCGAAGGGCGACTCGGGGCGGCCCCGGCCAGGACGTATCCGCGTACGAGCTGGTAGATCCGGTTGTCTGCCACGTTGTCCTGGAAGGCGCCGGTGCGGCTGTGCGCGGCGATGTGCCCGCTGCGGTGCACGTGGTAGGGGCGGCCGCCGGCGGCCCAGGCGCGGACGGTCTCCTCCGCCGCGAACTTCGTCCTCTCGTAGGGGGTGCGGAAGTCCTGGTCGATCCGCAGGTCGGCCTCGGAGAACCGGCGGGGAGGTCCGTCGATCCGGCCGGCGACCGCGAGCGTGGACAGGTGATGCAGTCGCGCGTCGGGCGCCTCCTTCTCGATCCAGGCCACCAGGCGTCGGACCGCGAGGTCGTTGGTGCGTTCCAGTTCCTCGGGCGGGGCGACCAGACGTACGTCGGCGGCCGCGTGCACGATCACCTCGGCCCGGCGGGCCAGGGCGAGCCCGTCGCCGCCCAGCCCCAGCCCTTCGAGGTCGATGTCCCCGGCGATCACGTCCAGGGCCCCTTCCGAGCCGACGGGGGCGCCGGTCCGTTCGGCGAGTCGTCGGGCCGCGTCCGCGTCGTCCCGCCCCCGGACCAGGCAGGTGACCCGGGAGCCCCGGTCCAGGAGCGCGGTCACCAGGTGCCGGCCCAGATAACCGGTGGCCCCGGTGAGCAGGACGTGGGGCGGCGGTTCCAGGACCCGGGCCCGAGCGGGGGAGGGGAGCCCGGGGTGCAGGAGGTGGCCCGAGGGCGGCACCGCGTTCGGTATCGGTGCGGGGGCGGGTGCCTCGGCCTCCGCCGCCACGGTGCGACCGAGGGCGGCGACGATCTCCTCGGCCGCGTCGTGCGACAGCCACGGCCACGCGTACACGAGGTCGATCACCAGCCTCCCCTCGACGACTCGGGCGGTCAGACGGAGCCGATGCAGCGGATCGGCGCTCGGGCAGCGCGCCGGTCCCGGGCTCTCGGAAGCCACCGACCAGCGCAGGGTCGGCTCGTCGGGCAGGGTGAAGCTGCCCAGGAGGTTGAAGCCGACCTCGGGGCGGGGACCGGCCGCGTCCATCGGCCGTTCCGGGGCCTCGCGGAGTCGGCGTTCGGTCTCCTCGACCGTCTCCGCGGTCGGGCGGGCGCCGTCCACGGCCACGTGTTTGACCGCCGTGAACCAGCCGACGGTGTCCATGTAGGCGTCGCCCCGGTCCGTGGTGTCCCGACCGTGGGTCTCCACCTCCACGGTGAGGGCCTCGCCCCCGTCCCGCGTGGAGACGGCGTGGGCGAACGCCGACAGCAGAAGGGCCTCCAGCCGTTGGGAGCGCCCGTGCCTGTGGAGGAGCCGGTCGGTGGCCCCGGCGTCGAGGGACCAGGTGAGGGCGGCCGGCTCGGTCCCGGCCAGGGCCTCGGGGCGGACCGGCGGGTCGGCGGGGGCCGGCGGCGCCGTCGCGGCCCATCGGTGGAAGTCGGCGGTCGGCGGTGGGAGGGCCGTGTCCCCGGAGAGCGCGGCGCGGTAGGCGTGGGCCAGGTCGTCGAGCAGGATCCGCCAGGAGAGGCCGTCCACCGTCAGGTGGTGCGCGATCAGAGCGAGCCGGTCCGGGACTCCGTCCCGTCCGGAGAAGAGGTGGACACGGAGCGAGAGGCCGGCCGCCGGGTCCAGGGCGTGCTGGAGCTCGGCGCAGGTGGCCTCGACCCTCTCCGCCGCGTGTTCGGGGTCGTGGGGGAGCCGGGAGAAGGTCACCGTGTCCAGGTCCTCGACCTCCCGGGGCGCACCCGGACCGTCCGGTCCGATCGGCCGGCGCAGGGCGACGTGGCGGGTCAGGACCGTGCCCACCGCCCGGACCAGGGCCGAGGGGGCCACCGGCACCCCGCATTCCAGGAGGATCGCCTGGTTCCAGTGGCGCGGCTCCCGCGCCTCCTGTCGGAAGAACCACCGTTGGGCGGGAGCGAGGGCGAGCGCGTCGGCGGTGTCCCGTTCGGCTCCGGCGGAGACTCCTTCCCCGGTCACGGGTCGTGCGACCGACGCCAGGAGCAGGGGCGAGGGGGAGCGGTAGAAGTCCTCGAAGGCGACCCGGTATCCGTGACGCCGCAGCAGGGTGATGGTGCGCATGGCCAGGATCGAGTCCCCGCCCAGGCTCAGGACGTCGGAGTCGGGCGCGACGTGGGACAGCCCGAGCGCGCCCGCCCAGAGTTCGGTGACGGCCTCCACCAGGGGGAGCCGTTCCGGGGACGGGGATGGTTCCGTCGCCCGGACGGAGGGCTCGGGCTCGTGCTCCCTCGCCGCGGCCTCGTCCACCAGGACGGCGAGACGTTCGTGGTCGAGCTTGCCGTTGGGCCCCGTCGGGAACCCCGTCAACGCGACGATCGGCCGGGGGATCGAGTACTCGGGCAGCCGATCCGTCAGGTGGACGCGGAGTTCGGCGAGGAGGCGTTCGGGGTCGAGGCCCGGCCCGGGGCGGACCGCCGCCGCCAGACGCGCCCCCGAAGGGGTCCGACGCACGACGACCGCGGCCTGGTCGACCCCGGAGAGGTCGCCCATCACCCACTCGACGTCGGCCGGGTCCACACGATGGCCGCGGATCTTGACCTGGCGGTCCGTACGGCCGGCGAAGACCAGGTCCCCCTCCGGCCGACGACGGCACAGGTCGCCGGTCAGGTAGCCGATCCCGTCCCGGTGGGGGACGAAACGCCGCGCGGTCTCCTCGGGTCGTCCGAAGTAGCCCGCGGTGACCCCGCGGCCGCCGATCAGCAGTTCGCCCTCTTCGGGTACGGGTGTCCCGTCCGGACCGACCAGGTCCAGGACGACCTCGCCGATCGCCGTGCCGATGGGGACCGTGGGCTCGTCCGCCGGAAGCTCGGACGAGGAGGAGGCCACGAAGCAGGTGGCGCCGATGGTGGTCTCGGTGGGGCCGTAGTGGTTGACCACCTGGCGGGCCACCCCGGTGTCCAGGAGCCCGGCGGCCAGGGAACGGGGCAGCGCCTCACCGCCCAACAACAGGGTGCGCAGAGGCGGGCTTCCGTCCGGCCGTCCCTCGGCCAGGGCGGTCAGATGCGACGGCGTCGTCTTGAGCACCGACACCCCGGCCCCGGCCAAGGAGGCCCAGAAGGCGGCCGGCTCCCGGGTCTCGTGGTCGGGGACGACGTGCACCGATCCGCCGGTGGCCAGGGCGAGCAGCCAGGCGGTGTGCCCGAGGTCGGCCGCCAGGGTGGTGACGTGCGCGCAGCACGGCGCCTCGTCCTCGCCCAGACCCAGCCGCGCGCGCAGGGAGAGCGCGTAGTGCACGGCGTTGGCGTGGGTGACCGTGACGGCCTTGGGCTCTCCGCTCGATCCCGAGGTGAAGGAGAGGTAGGCGGGCGCGGCGGGTGCGAGCACCGGAGGCCCGAAGGGACGTGGGGCCGGGTCCGGGGCGTCCACGTCCAGGATCTCGACCGGACGTCCCTCGGGGACGGGGAGGGAGGCGTCCGCGACCAGGACGCACCGCGCGTCGACGGAGTCCAGACGGCGACGCACGTCGGCCGCGCTCCACGTGGGGTCGATGGCCACCGCCGCCGCGCCGGAGCGCAGCACCCCGTACAGCAGGGCGCACACCCGGGCGTCGCGGGGGCCCGCGATCGCCACCCGGTCGCCGGGAACGACACCGAGTTCGTGGAGTCGGACGGCCACACGATCGGCCGTGAGGTGGAGCGCGCGGTAGTCGAGGGCACGGACACCGTCGGACAACGCCGGCCGCTCCGGATACGCGCGCGCCCGGTGGGTCAGCACGTCGGAGAGCGAGAGGGCCGGGCTCATCGTACGGGTCAAGGGCGTGGGCCTCCGGTCCGGTCGGTGTCGGGACGTGGGGGCGGCGGCCCCTGCTCGGACGAGGACTCCGGGACACCGGCGACGAACGCCTCGGTCCTCTCTCCCGGCGCCAGACGTTCGGACAGCGCCCAGGCCACCGACCGGTGCAACCCGTCCAGGTGGATGAGACCGCTGCGCACGCGCAGGTCGGCGTAGTCGGGGTGCGGGATCGGGCTCGTGCTCAGGTAGATCGGGCTGTGCGGGGAGCGTCGGAACAGGTCCAGCTTCTCCGCGCAGACCGGGTTCTCCCTCTCCATGGCCTCCGGGTCGGAGCGGACGAGTTCCGCGGCCTCGCCCACCGTCGTCCCGGTCTTGGGCACGAGGGCGAACCCACCGCCCTCGCTCAGGTGCCAGGGCAGGGTGATGCCGAGGACCTCCTCGCGGGTGAGCAGGACCCGGACCCAGGTGCCGAGCATCTCGTCGGCCATCTCCAGGGCCCGTTCCCCGTCGCCGTTGGTGTTGGACCGATGTTCACGGTCGAGGGGGTGGTCGCCGCGATAGACCGCTCTCACGTAGGAGAAGGCGACAGTGCCGATGATCCTCATACGGAAGGACTCCGTTCCGCCGGTGTGTATTCGTCGAAGTGCCGTTCCGCGAACAGCTCGGGTCGGCGCCCGCCGTCCAGGTCCAGTTCCCGGGCCCGGGCGAGCATGTGCCGCCAGAACGGCTTCACGGGGCGCCACAGCGCCCCCACCTGACAGTACGAGGCGTCGACGAAGTAGCGCGGCTTTCCCGAACCGGGGATGTCCGAGGGTCTGCGGGCGTGGAACAGGGCCGAGTTCATCAGCACGGTCGACCCGGGCGGGAGCCGGTCGACGACGATCTCTCCGGGCAGCGCGGCGGTGTCGAGGTGGGCCCGGGCCCTCTTGTCGGCGTGTTCCAGGTGGGAGCCGGGCAGGAGCACGAGGTGGCCGACGGAGCCGTCGAGTCCGCCGAGGTAGTGCAGGGCGTGGACCATCAGCAGGTCCGGGTCGTCCCGGTCGTTGGGCTCGTGGTCGTGGTGCCAGGGTTTGCTCCCGGTCACGTCCCCGTGGCGGTCGCTGTGCAGATGATGGAAGACGAACGGGGTGGCCATCAGCTCGTCGAGGATCCTCATCAGGGGCTCATGCGCGAGGAGTCGACCGTGCGAGGGCAGTTCCAGCTCCATGAGCGGCGGGGGCGGGGCCTGGGAGCCGGGGGAGAGACAGGCGGCGATCGAACGTTCGCGCCAACCCTCGTCCACCCAGCGGTCCACCTCGGGGGCCAGGCCGTCGACGAGGTCTTCGGGCAGGAAGCCGGGGAGGATCAGATAGCCGGATTCCATGAAACGTTTCCGTTGTGCGGCTGTCGTCTCTATTTCCTGGGGAAACGTGTCCGTCAAGTTATCGCCCCTCATTCGGGTGCGGGCGGCGGGCCGTCCGACGGGTACGGTTCGGGCCGGAGAGGATCGGTGGGGAACGCCGCTCGGTGGGCGCGTTGAAATGACCCTCTCCGTGCCTTTCGTTGGTCTGTTCCGGGTGTCGTCCGGAAGGCCGAGGAGATGTTCGAGGACTCGGCTTTATCAGTTTCCAGTTGTGGAGGGTGATGTCAAGGGAATCGGCGAGGAATCGTCCGACCTTCCCCCGTGTGTTCTCGGTTCGGTGGGGTGTGGGACGGCGTCGGCCTTCGTCACCTGCGGTGATGGTGGGGTGCGGGTGCGAACGAAGATCGTATGGCTGCTGGTGGCACGTGGTGTTCGGTATGTCAATGGCGGACGCCGACTGTTTTCCCTATCTTTTCGCGGGAGGGGTTATGTGTCCCCTATCGGGTAGTTCATGGGGGTTTGTAAAGATGTTGCTACGGTGAGTTATGGTGATGCTGTTGCACGAGTGGCGGGATGTCTTTTATCGAATCCGAGCGATGCCCTTTCGTTCGAAAACGGGTCCTTGGTAGGGTCTGCTCGGTGAAGTCGTCCGTGGGGGACTTCACTTCAAGACCCATCCCCGAACGAATGGATTCGATCTCGTATCGTGTCCGTGCGCACGCCCTTTCCGTCCTATGGACGATCCTTTCCGATTCCGTACTCCCCGAGGCGCACAGATGTGGCCCGGCGTTCGAGGCGGAGCGGTCCGGCCTCCGTTCCGAGTGAAACGGAGCCCATTTCTGGGCCAGGTCATGTTTCCGTCGCCCGCGTCACGGTCATGGCGGCGGTAGGGACGAAGGGGAGGGATTCGAATGAAGGTCGGCTACAAACTGTTCGCCGAGGGGTTCGGGCCGCGCGAGATCGTGGAACAGGCGGTACGGGCCGAGCGGGCCGGATTCGACTTCGTGGAGATCAGCGACCACTTCCACCCCTGGCTGTTCAGTCATGGGCACTCCGGGTTCGTGTGGTCGATGCTGGCCGCGATCGCCGAACGGACCGAGAACATCGGCCTGGCGACCGGGGTCACCTGTCCGATCCTGCGGGTCCACCCGGCGATCGTCGCCCAGGCGGCCGCCACCACGGCCCTGCTCTCCGAAGGCCGTTTCACCCTGGGCGTGGGCTCGGGCGAGAGGCTCAACGAACACGTGGTGGGGCGCGGCTGGCCCAGCGCGACCATCCGCCACGAGATGTTGAGGGAGGCGGTCACCATCATCCGCATGCTGTGGTCCGGTGGCTACCACTCCTACCGGGGCGAGCACCTGGTCCTGGAGGACGCCCGGGTGTTCGATCTGCCGGAGGAGCCGCCGCCCATCGCCGTGGCGGCCGGAGGAAGACGTGCGGCGGAGCTCGCCGCCGAACTCGGTGACGGACTCTTCGGTACCGAGCCGGATCGGACACTGGTCACCGACTATCGGGAAATGGGCGGAACGGGGCCCGCCTACGGCGAGGTGCCCCTGGCCTGGGCCGCGGACGACGGTTCGGCGCTGGAGTCGGCGCGCGAGATCTTCCGGTTCGGTCTCACCGGATGGAAGGTCCAGTCCGAGCTGCCCAACCCCGTCAACTTCGAGGCGGCGACCTCCCTGATCAGCAGGGACGCGATGGGGGACGTCTTCGGGTACGGCCCCGACCCCGAACGGCACCTGACGGTGGTCCGCGAGTTCGTCAAGGCCGGCTACGACCATCTGGTCCTGATCAACGCCGGTCCGGACCCGGAGGGCTTCTTCACCTTCTTCGAGGAGGAGCTGTCCGGCCCGATCCGCGACATGGTGCAGATGCCGCTGGGTTGACGTGTCTTCAAGGACACCCCGGGATCTCGCCGGGTGGCGGAGGTCATAGGCGGAACGCCCCGGTTCCCGTTACTGTACCGTCCGGACGGTATGAGAAGGGGAGTCTGTGGAGACCATGGTGAAGCCGCGCGTGAAGGCCTCGGTACGCGACGCCCGGACGACGGACGTGGCGGCGATCGGTCACGTCCTGAGCCGGGCCTTCGAGGGGGATCCCTTCAACGAGTGGATGTTCCCCGACCCCGCCCTGCGCCCCGCGCGCTCCCGACGCCTCTACGCCCTGGAGGCCGGGTTCGAATACCTGCCGCATGGAAGGGTCGAGGTGGCCGACCTTGACGGACGCGTGGTCGGCGCCGCCCTGTGGGGCGACCCCGACGCCCGGGACACGTGGGTCGCGCTGCGCGTGGCCCCGCACCTGCCCGGGATCTTCGGGATGCGACGGCTGCCCACCGTGCTCAAGGGGCTGAAGCGGCTCGAAGAGCACTTCCCCCGCGGGCCGCACTGGTACCTGGCGGAACTGGGCACCGACCCCGACGTGCGCGGCTCCGGGGCGGGCAAGGCGTTGTTGCTCTCGGGTCTGGAACGGGCCGACCGCTCCGGG
The DNA here is from genome assembly GCF_035818715.1 of Nocardiopsis sp. LDBS1602. NCBI lineage: Bacteria > Bacillati > Actinomycetota > Actinomycetes > Streptosporangiales > Nocardiopsidaceae > Nocardiopsis > Nocardiopsis sp. LDBS1602. The sequence goes on from NZ_JAYLVW010000001.1 coordinate 161,006, forward strand.
CTCCCCACCTACCTGGAATCGAGCAAGGCCGAGAACCTCCCCTTCTACGAGAGGTTCGGTTTCCGGACCACGGCGGCGATCACCGTCCCCGGCGGCCCCACGCTCTACGCGATGTCGCGTGAGCCCGGCGCGGGGGAGAGCCCCGCGTAGCAGGGGGAGTCGCCCCCGTAGACCTCGGCGAGCAGACCGGCCAGCGCGGTGAGCTGCGGACCGGTGTCGGCGGTCCGCCGGACCAGCCCCAGCTGGGAGGGCTCCTCCCATTCCGAGATCGGCAGGCAGCGCACGTCGGTCCTGGAGATGCTCTGGGCCATCGGACGGCAGACCAGCATGGCGTGCGTCCCCGCGGCGACCAGCGCCAGCCCCTCCTGGATGGTGTTGATGCCCGTACCCGAGCGGATCGGCCGGCCCGACGGCGTGGTCGGCGGGACCCGGGCCGCCATCCAGTAGTCGGGGGCGTCCCCGACCGGCCGCAGCAGGTCGAACTCGGCCAGTTCCTCCACCCGCACACCCTCGCGTGAGGCCAGGGGGTGGGCCGTGCCCACTGCCAGGAGCTGCTCCTGGGGCGGGAAACGGAAACCCACGGTGAGGGCGGGATCGTGGACGGGCAGCTCCACCAACGCGGCGTCCAGCCGCCCCTCCAGGACCGCGGAGAACGGGGAGCCCAACGGGATCTCGCTGAGCGTCACCGTCACCTCGTGTTCGGCGCGCAGGAGGCGGAAGGCCTCGGTCACCTGCTCGTACACGCTGCCGTGGAACCCCAGCCGCAGCTCGCGCAGGGCGCCGCGCATGGCCCGGTCCCGGGCGCGCAGGAAGGTGGTGCTCAGGTTCTCGTAGGCGGGCCGCACCTCCTCGACGAACTGGGCGCCGAACCGGGTGAGCGACACCCGACGGCTGGTGCGCTCCACCAGGCGCACGCCCACCCGTCGCTCCAGGGCCGAGAGGAGTTGGCTGGCCCGGCTGGGGGAGTAGCCCAGACGCGCGGCGGTCCGCCCGAAGTGCAGCTCCTCGGACAACACGAGCAGACACTCGATCTGTTGGACGTGCACCTGGTTCAACGTTCCGCTCCCACCCGTCATATCGTTGAGCCTAGCTCAACGATCGCTGAGCGGATCGCTGTTGTTCGCCCCGGTGACGGCCGCTTGGCTGGACCCATGAGTTCAACCGTGTCGACGACGGCCGTCGACGATTCCCGCACCACGCCCCGACGGTGGGCCGCCGTCGCGGTGCTGTCCCTGAGCACCTTCCTGGTCGTCACCTCCGAGATGCTGCCGATCGGCGTGCTCACCCCCATGGCCGAGGGGCTCGGCATATCGACGGGCGCCACCGGATCCAGCCTCACCGTCACCGGTCTGGTGGCGGCGGTGACCGCCCCGCTCGTCCCCCGGCTGCTCGGTGGACTCGACCGGCGCGCGGTCCTGGCCGTGGCCATGGTGGTCCTGGCGCTGGGCAACGCGCTCACCGCCCTCGCCTCCGGCTTCGCCTTCATGGTCCTCTCCCGCGTGATCCTGGGACTGGCCATGGGGACGGTGTGGGGGATGGCGGCGGCGGTCACCACTCGACTGGTGGCGCCCCGCGACGTGGCCCTGTCCGTGTCCTTCGTCATCGGCGGGGTCGCCGCCGCCTCCGTGGCCGGTGTACCCCTGGGCACCATGGTGGGCGACTCCCTCGGATGGCGGGCGGCCTTCACCGCCCTGGCGGTCGCGGCGCTCGTCCTGGCCGCGGCCCTGACCGTCGCGCTGCCACGACTGCCCCGACCGGCGGCCTCGGCCGGCGACGACGGACCGGCCCCGGCCCTGCTCACCCCGGCCGTGGCCATCGGCCTGGCGATGGTGGCGCTCCTGGTCACCGCGCACTTCGCCGCCTACACCTACGTGCGCCCCGTCCTGGAGGAGCACTCCGGACTCGCCCCCACGGCGATCGCCCCGCTCCTGCTGGTCTACGGCCTGTTCGGGCTGGCCGGGAACTTCCTCGCCGGGGCGACGGCGGCCCGCCGCTCCCGCCTCACGATCCTGACCCTGGCCGGCGGGATCGCCCTGGCCGTGGCCCTGTCGGCGCTCTCGGGGCAGACGTCCTGGGTCGCCTGGGTCTGGATCGCCCTGTGGGGCGCGGCCTACGGAGGTGTCTCGGTGGCGGGCCAGCTCTGGATGACCCGCGCGGTCCCCCACCGGGTCGAACAGATCGCCGGACTCTACGTCGGGGTGTTCACCGCCTCGATCGCGCTGGGCGCCCTGCTCGGCGGGGTCGTGGTGGAGGCGGCGGGGCTCGTCCTCCTGCTGTGGAGCGCGGCCGCCCTGGCCCTGGTCTCCCTGCTCGTGGGGGTGTTCGGCCCCCGGAGGTGATCGGAGCGCACGATGACCGCCGGGTCCTCGCGGGTCGCGCCCGCGAGGACCCCTTCCGTCGTCTCTCGACCCTCACTCACCGGTCGCCCGCTCCTCGCGGTCCACGCCGAGCAGGGAGAGCAGCCGGGCGCGCAACGCCGCGAAACCGGGGTCGGCGACCTCGCGCGGGGCGGCGAGGCCGACCCGTAGATCGGCCGCGACCACCCCCTCGGACAGGACCACCACCCGATCGGCCAGGACGATGGCCTCGTCCACGCTGTGCGTGACCAGGAGGACCGCGGGGCGGTGACGCTCGGTCAGTCGCAGGAGGAGGTCCTGCATCCGCGTCCGGGTGAGGGCGTCCAACGCGCCGAACGGCTCGTCGGCCAACAACAGGCGCGGCTCGCGCACCAGGGAACGGGCCAGCGCGGCGCGCTGGAGCTCCCCGCCGGAGAGCTCATGGGGCCAGGCCCGCTCCCTGCCCTCCAACCCGACCTCGGCCAGGGCCGCCCGACCGCGCTCGCGGGCCCCGGGGCCCGGCAACGCCAGGGTGACGTTGGCCAGGACCCGCTGCCAGGGCAGGAGCCGGGAGTCCTGGAAGACCATGGAGACGCTCTCGGGGGTGTCGACGTCCCCGGCCCCGGCCACCCCGTGGTCGAGCCCGGCCACCGCCCTGAGCAGCGTGCTCTTTCCCGAACCGCTGCGTCCCAGCAGGGCGACGAACTCGCCGCGAGCGATGTCCAGGTCCACCCCGCGCAGGACCGCGCGTCCGTCGAAGCCGCGGGTCAGACCGCGTACCCGGACCGCGGGGGCCTCGGTGGTCAGGGGCGCCCCCTCGGTCGGGGGAGTCAGGGTCAGCCTTCCAGTGTGCGACGCCATGTCAGCGCCCTCCTCTGTACGAGTCGAACGAGTCCGTCGAGCAGTAGACCGAGGACGGCGTAGACGACCAGACCGACGACGATCACGTCGGTCTGCCCGTAGCTTCCGGCCAGGGTCATCATGTAGCCGAGGCCGTTGGTGGAGTTGACCTGTTCCACCACGACCAGGGACAGCCAGGCGGCGGTCACGGCGAAGCGCAGCCCGAGCAGGAAACCGGGCAGTGCCCCGGGCAGGACCACCCGGCCGATGAAGGTGGCGCGGCCCGTGCCGAGGGTCTCGGCCAGCTCCACGTACCTCTGGTCGATGGCGCTCAGCGCGTTGTGGGTGTGCACGTAGATCGGCACGACCACCGCCAGGGCGATCGTGATCACCTTCATCTCCTCGCCGATGCCGAACCAGAGGATCAGCAGCGGCAGCAGCGCCAGGTTCGGAACGGCCCGGTTGATCTGCATGGGGCCGTCGACCAGGCCCTCGCCGATCCGGCTCAGCCCCGCCACCAGGGCCAGGGCCAGGCCGATCGTCACGCCCACGCCCAACCCGAGCAGCGCCCGACCGGCGGAGGCGAGCAGATGTTCCTGCAAGGTTCCCGCCGAGATGAGGTCGGCGGCCGTCCGCGCCACCGTCCAGGGCGCCGACAGGGTGCGCTCCTCGATGAGGCCGGTGGCCGACCCGACGAACCAGACCGTCAGGAGCAGCAGCGGGCCCAGGGCGAGCAGCCCCGGTACGCGGGGTCCGGGGCCCGGACCCCGACGACGCGCGCGGCGTTCGGGCAGGGGGACCGTCGTGGAGGTCTCCGGGCCGGCCCCGGGGGAGGGGGCGTGGCCGCTCATCGGGCGTCCCCCTCGGTCAGTCCCTCGAAGGCGACGGTCTCGAAGCGCGTGTCGTAGACCTCCTCGCGTACGTCCACGGAAGGCCATTCCTGGATACGGGAGAGCAGATCGGCGGTGGCCTGGTGGCGTTCGATGGTCTCGTCCCAGTCCTCGGGGATCACGCTGACCCCGTCGCGCTCCACGAGGTGTTCGGCGTCCTCGGGGCTCAGCCCCTCGTGGTCGACGTAGAAGCCCTCGGCCCACTCCTCGGGATGTTCGCCGATCCACACCTGGGCCCGGCCCCAGGCCCGGACCAGCTCCCGGATCGCGGCGGCCTTGTCGGCGTCCTCCAGGACGCTTTCGGGCGCGTACAGGTGCCAGGGGTCGTCGCGCAGCCCGTGGGGGAGCACGGTGGCCCCGTCCCGGGCGTACCGGTCCAGGTAGCGGCGGATGAGCACGTCGCCCAGGGGCGCGACGTCGACCTGGTCGGAGGCCAGGGCGTTGACGTAGGTGTCGTCGACGCTGGTCATCTCGACCAGCTCCACGTCCTCCGGCTCCAGCCCGACCGATTCCAGCACGCGCAGGACGAGCGCGCCCTGGGCCTGGCCGGGGCTGTAGGCCACGCGCGCGCCCTCGATGTCGGAGAGGTCGTCGATGTCGGCGCCGGGCGCGATCCCGATCTCGTAGAGGGGGTGTTCCAGTGGCGCCTCGCGCTCGGAGGCGGCGACCACGCGCACGTCCAGTCCGGTCCACCGGGCGTGCAGGGGCGGGATGTCGGCGACGGCGCCCACGTCGAGGGCCTCGGCGCGGAAGGCCTCGGAGGTCTGCGGTCCACCGAACATGTTCGCCCACTCGACCTCGAAGGGCAGGTCGTCGATCTCGCCGGACAGTTCCAGGGCGCGCTGGGTCCGGGGGTCTCCGACGACGAGCGTGGTCCCCTCGGGGATCCGTTCGGGCAGCGGGGCGTTCAGGGGCAGGTGCTCGCCGCCCTCGTCCCCGGAGCAGGCGGTGGTGGCGAGCAGGCAGGTCAGGGCCAGGGACAGGCCGGGGATCAGGGGGTGGTGGCGTCGGGGGTGGATGACGGGCTCCTCGGTGGGTGGGGTTTCGGGGCCTGTTCAATTCCCACATATCCTACTTATTAAGTAGGTTTAATGGCAATGGCACCCCGCCCGCCTCCACGCGACACTGGACCCATGGCCCGGAGCGTCAGCCGGTCGGGGCGCGCGGGTTCCGTGTCCGTCCGGGCCCGCGCGCCGCAAGACCGAAGGCCAGGCCGCCGACCACGAACCAGGGGTTCCAGAGCAGCAGCGTCCACAGCCGCTGCTCTGCGCTCACCTCCACCCACCGGCCCGCCGTGTCGAACAGCAGCAACGCCTCGACCGCGAGCCCGCGCGCCAGGAGGACCGCGCAGGCGCACCACCCCAGCGCCGTGACCACTCGCCCTGCCGCACCGGCCGGTCTCGATTCGCCCAGAAGCCATCCGAGCGCGGCGCCCACCAGGCACAGCGCACCCACGCCCCACAGGCCCACCAGTACGAACCACCCGGGGCGTTCCTCGGCCAGGGGGCCCGCGGAGACGGCCAGTCCCAGGTCGCCGCCGAGCGCCCAGTAGAAGTGCGCCGCCGCGAAGACGAGCGCCCAGGCGCACGCGATGAGCCCCCACGGCCCCGGTCTCGCCCCGCCCCGTCGATCCTCGCTCATGGACGAGAGCATCCCATCGCCGCGCGGCCCGGGGGAGGTCGGGCCCACCACCGCACCTCGCGGGCGGGCACAGGGAGCCGGAGACGGAGCGATCCCTTCCGGGACGAGATCGCGCCGCTCCGGTAGGGCCGGTGACCACCACGGACGACGACGGCTTCGCTCGACACGGAGCGGCTCCGCCGATACCGGGCCTCACCCCTGGACGGGCCCGCGCAGACCGTGCGCCCCCTTATAGGCGGCCGGCTCCGGTGGGTTCCACCCTTGGAGCAGGTCGGGTGAGGGCCGCCGGATCTCCACCGCGAGGGGGCGGCACACGTCGATCGGGTCGCGGGCGTCCGGCCCCCACAGCGGGACCGAGAGGTCGCCGCCGGGGCAGGTCGACAGGGCGCACAGCAGGTCCTGTTCGGCGAAGAACTCCAGGAAGTCGCCGGGCCGCGCGGGAGAGGCCTTCATGAAGTACCGGTCCTCGTCGTTGAGGCCGGTGCACTGGAAGACGTTGAGCACGTCGTGCACGTCGAACTCGGTCAGTCCGTACGGCAGCACCGCCCGGGTCAGGTTCGAGTGGCAGTGCAGGTCGAAGTCCTCACCGGTGAGGATCCGGTTCACGTAGGGGTCGCACCGTGTGCCCAGCAGATCGTGGACGCGCCCGCCGTCGGCGTCGGTCCCGTAGTCCTCCAGGGAGTCGGCGGTGATCGTGGCCAACGGCCGCAGCCGGGGCAGCGTCGACCACAGTCGATCGTGGCGGGACACGTGGGCGCTCTGCAACTGTCGGGTGCGGGAGGCCCACAGTCGTTCCCGGGGATCGTGCCGGTTCCAGAGGTTGAGGTCGCCGACCTGGGGGCCTTCGGGGGCGATGATCCGGAACAGGTGCCCGGCGGGTACCTCCCAGGCCAGGCCGGAGCGGATCGGCAGGACGAGGTGTTCGACCACCTCCTGATCGTCGGAACGGGCGGCGAGACGGTCGTAGAAGGCGGTGTCGACGTCGAGGACGCCGCCCTCTCCGACCCGGTAGGCGGCCTCGGGTGAACCCATGGGTCTCCTCGTCTGCTCGGTCGGGGTCGAGAGGGGCGTCCCTCGACCGTGTCCGGTGGGATCCCTACCCCTCCTTCGCGAGGCGGACCCCCGCCCCTCGTCCCCTGTGGACGACGGGGTGCCCGAGCGGGGGCCGACCTCAGCCGGTGGCGGGGTCCGCCAGACGGCGTTCCAGCCCTGAGGCCAGGTGGTCGAGCAGCGCCGTCGTGCGCCCCGGCAGATGGGCGGTGGCGTCGGTGATCCCGAAGATGTCCGCCGGCGGTGTGGGCACCTCCGGCAACAGGCACACCAGCAGTCCCCGCTCCACCAGCGGTCGCGCCTGCCAGGCCGAACGGAACATGATGCCCCGGCCGGCCAGACACCAGTCCAGGATCACCTCGCCGTCGTTGCAGGCCATGTCGCCGGACACGCGGATCGCGCTCTCGTCGTCCGGGCCGGTACCGAACCGCCACACCCCGAAGTCGGCGTCGTTCTCCTTGATCACCAGACAGTCGTGGTCGGCCAGCTCCGACAGCGATCGGGGCGCGCCGTGCTCGGCCAGGTACGAGGGGGCCGCGCACAGGATCCGACGGTTGGCGTGCAGCCGGCGGATCCGCAATCGGGCGTCGGGCGGCGAGCCCACCCGGATCGCCAGATCGTAGCCGGATCCGGCGATGCTGAAGGCGTGCTCGGACAGGGTCAGGTCCATCTCGACGGCCGGATGCGCGGTCGTGAACTCCTCCAACAACGGTGCGATGTGGCGGCGGCCCAGGCCCAGGGTCGAGTGCACCGACAGGCGACCGCGCAGCTCTCCCGAGGCGCGGCTCACCCGTTCCTCCAGGTCGGCGCGGTTCTGCACCAGATCGCGCGCGCCCGAGGCGTACAGCGCGCCGCTCTCGGTCAGGGTGAGCCGGCGGGTGCTCCGCTGGATCAACTGGGTGCCCAGCCGGGACTCCAAGCGGGTCAGACGCTTGCTCACGGCGGACAGGGACACGCTCCACGTCCGCGCGGCCGCCGTCATGTTGGGCGAGCGCGCCAGAGTAGCGAAGAACTCCAGGTCGTCCAGGTCGGAAAGGGTGGACATCGTCTCGCTTCTTGCGTTGGAGGAAAGAGAGCGTTGACCGGAGGGCTGTTCCTCCGTGTCGGCTTTCCTCCTAGTTTGGTCCGGCATGAGAGTGCGGTGAACCACCGCCACGAACACGAAGGGCCTTGCGCATGTCGGAGAGCTACCGGATCGCCGTGATCCCCGGGGACGGAATCGGTAAGGAGGTCGTCCCCGAGGGGGTGCGGGTCCTGCGCGCCGCCGCCGAGGTCTTCGGGTTCGGGCTCGACCTGGTCGAGTACGACTTCGCCTCGGCCGACTACTGGCTCGAACACGGGAAGATGCTCCCCGACGACTGGTTCGAGGAACTGTCCGGCTACGACGCCCTGTTCCTGGGCGCCGTAGGCTGGCCCGAGGTCGTCCCCGACCACGTCTCCCTCTGGGGCAGCCTGCTGAAGTTCCGTCGCGGGTTCGACCAGTACGCGAACGTCCGACCCGTCCGGCTCATGCCAGGGGTGACCAGCCCGCTCGCCGGTCGCGGCCCCGGCGACGTCGACTTCTACGTGGTCCGCGAGAACACCGAGGGCGAGTACAGCTCCATCGGCGGCAGGATCTTCGAGGGCACCGACCGGGAGACGGTGATCCAGGAGACCGTCATGACCCGCACCGGCGTGGACCGGATCCTGCGCTACGCCTTCGAACTGGCCCGTACCCGTGACCGCCGGCACCTGACCTCGGCCACCAAGAGCAACGGCATCTCCGAGACCATGCCCTACTGGGACGAGCGCGTGGCGGCGATGAGCGCCGAGTTCCCCGACATCACCGTGGACCAGTACCACATCGACATCCTGACCGCGCACTTCGTGCAGCACCCGGACCGGTTCGACGTGGTCGTGGCCAGCAACCTGTTCGGCGACATCCTCTCCGACCTGGGCCCGGCCTGCACGGGGACGATCGGCATCGCCCCCAGCGCCAACATCAACCCCGAGGGCCGCTACCCGAGCCTGTTCGAGCCGGTCCACGGTTCGGCCCCCGACATCGCGGGTCGGGGCATCGCCAACCCGGTCGGACAGATCTGGAGCGCCTCCATGATGCTCGAACACCTGGGGCAGGAGAAGGCGGGCGCCGCCGTCCTCGGCGCGATCGAGCGCGTGCTCGCCGGCGACCGTTCGGTGTTCACCCCGGACCTGGGCGGGAACGGTACGACCGTCGGCCTGGGCAAGGCCGTCGCCGACGAGCTGGTCGAGGGGGCCCGGGCATGACACACGTCCACGGCGAGGCCGGGCCGAGCGCCTGCGGGGAGCGGTCATGGTCCACACGCTGATCCCCGGTTTCGAGGCCTCGGACCTCACCCTGGCGAACGGGCAACGGATCCGTACGGCGGTCGGCGGTCGAGGCCCCGCGCTGCTGCTCCTGCACGGTCATCCGCAGACCCACGCCACCTGGCGCGAGGTGGCCCCCGAGTTGGCCCGCGACTTCACGGTCGTCGCCACCGACCTGCGGGGTTATGGGGACTCGACCTCGCCGGAGAGCGAACCCGACCACGCCTCCTACTCCAAGCGGGCGATGGCCGCCGACCAGGTGGAGGTGATGCGTCTGCTCGGTCACGAGCGTTTCGCCGTGGTCGGCCACGATCGGGGCGGGCGGGTCGCGCACCGGATGGCCCTGGACCACCCCGAGGCGGTGGACCGGCTCGCGGTCATGGACATCGCCCCCACGGCGACCATGTACGACCGGACCGACCGCGAGTTCGCCACCCGGTACTTCTGGTGGTTCTTCCTGATCCAGCCGTCCCCGCTGCCGGAGACGATGATCGCGGGGGCGACCGAGACGTACCTGCGCGCGCATCTGCGCGGACAGAGCCGCAGCGAGGGCGTGCCGAACGAGGATCTGGTCCAGGAGTACCTGCGCTGCTACCGGGACCCGGAGACGGTGCGCGCGATCTGCGAGGACTACCGCGCGGCCGCCGGGATCGACCTGGAGCACGACCGTCACGACACCGGACGCGGACACCTGGTGACCCGTCCGCTGCTCGCCCTGTGGGGCGCGCGGGGCACGGTCGGTCGCCTGTACGACGTCGCCGCCACCTGGCGGGAGGTCTGCTCCGGACCGGTGACCGGCTCCGCGATGGACTGCGGCCACCTGCTCCAGGAGGAGCGCCCGGCCGAGCTGGTCTCCCGGCTGCGCGCCTTCCTCCAGGCGTGAGCCGACCCCGTCGCCCCCGAACGCGTCGACGTTCGGGGACGACGGGGGCTCAGCCCTTCACCGCGCCCTGGGTGAGGCCGTTGACGAAGCTGCGCTGGAAGACCAGGTAGACGACCACGATGGGGGCGATGACCAGGAGGGTCGCCGCCGACAGCAGCGGGATGTCGGTCCCGTACTGGCCCACGAACAACCCCAGCCCGGTGGGGGCCGTGCGCAACGCCGGATCCTGGATCATCACCAGGACCAGGAGGAACTGGTTCCACGACCACATGAACACCAGGACCGCCAGGGTGGTGATGGCCGGCCATGAGACGGGCAGCAGCACCCGGGCCAGCACGGTGAGGTCCCGGGCCCCGTCCACCCGGGCGGCCTCCACCAGCTCCCGGGGCATCGAGGCGAAGTGCGACTGCATCCAGTACACGCCGAACGGCAGGAACAGGGCGACCTCGGCGAGGATCACCCCCGTGTAGGTGTTGGTCATCCCCACCTCGCGCAGGTTGAAGTACAGCGCGATGACCAGCAGTTCCACCGGAAGGGTCAGGCCGAGGACGAAGGCGAGCGAGAGAGCGCGTCCGCCCCACACCCCCAGGATCGACAGCGCGTACCCGGCCAGGGTGGCGAAGCAGACCGTCAGGGGCACCACGAACACCGCGATGACCGTGCCCGACCACATCAGCCGGTCGAAACCGCCGGTCTCCCAGGCCAGGCGGAAATTCTCCCACGACCACCGTTCGGGGAGGGAGAACCCGGGCACCTGGCCGCCGGCCGGATGCAGCGAGGCCAGGACGATCCCCAGGAACGGCAGCAGCACCAGCGCCGCCAGAGTGCTCAGCAGCCCATAGCGCAGGGCGGTCGCGATCGCGTCCGGTTTCAACGTTCCTCCCGCGTCAGCAGACGGATCGCGCCGACCAGCACGATGACCAGCAGGGTCAGCACCACCGCGAGCGCGCTCGCGGCGCCGATGGAGCCCTCGTTGAAGGCGAGCCGGTACACCAGCAGCGCCGGCACGTTGGTCTGGCCGGCCGGACCGCCGTTGGTGGTGACGAACACCAGATCGAAGCCGGCCAGCGCGGCGATGGTGGTGATGACCGCGGCGATACCGATCTCGCGGCGCAGCCCGGGCAGGGTCACGTTCATGAACCTGCGCACCGGCCCGGCCCCGTCGATGGCGGCCGCCTCGTTCAGCGACGGGTCGATCCGCTGGGCCCCGCTCAGGAACAGCACCATGCACAGGCCGCTCATGCACCAGGTGCCGATCAGCCCCAGCGCGAACAGCGCCAGATCGTGGTCGCCCAGCCAGGCGCGGGTCAGGAAACCGGCCCCCACCGCCTCCAACGCCTGGTTGATCATGCCGTCGTCGGCGTACAGCCAGCGCCAGGTGGTGCCCACCGCCACCAACGGCAGAACCTGGGGCAGGAAGAACACGGTGCGGTAGAAGGTCATCCCGCGCCGCACCCGCCCCAGGAGCAGCCCGGTGAGCAGCAGCCCCACGGCGATCGGGATCAGCGAGAAGAAGACGATGAGCACCAGGGCGTTGAGGATCGCCCCGGACAGCAGCGGGTCGGTGAGCACCCGGGCGTAATTGTCCGGTCCGGCCCAGGCGGGGGTCTGGAACCCGTCCCAGTGCAGGAACGAGAACAGCAGAGTGTTGAGCCCCGAGTAGACCGCGAAGCCCAGGTAGACGACCAGCGCGGGCAGCAGGTAGAGCCAGGCCCGCCACCGGGAGCGTCCCCCTCTTCCACGACCGCCCGGACGCCGCCCGGTCTCCTCCCTCCCGCGTCGGAGGAGCGCGCTACCGGCCATGGACCCGGTCCCATTCGGTCTGGATCTCGGCGAGGAAGGCCTCCTCGTCGAGGGTCCCCGACGTCAGCCCCTGGGCGCCCGGGGTGAGCCGGTCGATCATGCCGGGGGTGACGAAGTCGGGGAAGGGGACGATGCCCTCCTCCTCGGCCACCCGCGTATAGGCCGTGTTGATCTCCTCCAACACGCCTCCCTCCTGTGCGGTCACGTCGGTGTCCACCGGCATGAACCCGGCCCCGAGCTGGATCCGCGCCGACTCGGGCGAGCTCAGGTGGTCCAGGAAGGCGGCGGCCACGTCGGGGTGTTCGGTCTGCGAGGACATGACGAAGGAGACGCTGGAGCCGGAGATCAGGGGCTCCTGGTCGGCGTCGACGCCGGGCATCGGGAAGAAGCCGACGTTCTCTCCCATCGCCTCGTCCAGTTCGAAGGCGGCCCAGTTGCCGGTGACCAGGAAGGCGCCGCTCCCCGTGGCGAAGTCGGCCCTGGCGTCGTCGTCGGAGGTGGCGTTGGCGCTCGCGGGCACGTATCCGGCCTCCACCCAGCGGGTGAAGGTCCGGGTCGCCTCCAGCGCGGAGGGGGTCTCGATGGTGGAGTCCGGGACCCCGTGCACCCAGTCGCGGTAGGCCCCTCCATCTCCGTGGGCGTTGAGCAGCGCGTTCCACAGGTGGATGCCGCCCACCCCCAGGCCGCCGACGTCGAACGGGACGATGCCGGCCGCCGCGACCCGTTCCAGGGCCTCCTCGAACTCCTCGAGGGTGGTGGGTGGCTCCTCCACTCCGGCCTTCGCCAACAGCTCCCGGTTGTAGAACACCCCGATGACCGAGAGCGCGCCGGGCGCCGCGTACAGACTCCCCTCGCCGAAGCGCGCGGCGTCCTCGTCGGCGCGCAACGGCTCCAGGCTCGCGGCCGGAAAGGATCCCTCCCAGTTGTAGGCCTCGGAGTAGGGATCCAGGTCGAGCACGTAGCCGCCCGGGATGAGCGACCGCATGGCCCCCGGGTTGTACTGGGCCAGGTCGGGCGGGTCCTCCGAGGACATCGCGAGCGTGACGGTCTTGATGTAGTCGCTGAACGGGGTCTGCTGGAGTTCGATCGAGACGTTGGGGTGGAGTTCGGTGAACCCCTCGACGAGTTCGGTGACGGGCGGATCGTCGGTGTAGGCCACGACCAGCTCGACCGGTTCGTCGGTGATGTCGGTGGAGACGTCGTGGGGGACGTTGTCCAGCCGGTCCCCGGCGGTCAGCACGGCGCACGAGGTGAGCAGGAGGATCGAGGCCGCGCCCGCCGCGACGGGACCGGCCCGCCGCGGGGGCGGACCGGGGGCGGTCGTCTCTGAACGAGGGGACATCGCGCCCTCCCTGGGTCGGGTTCGGCCGGTGGTGGGACCGCGGGGACAGGGCGCGTGCACACGCCCTACCCGTTCCGCTTCTATCCATACCGAATATGGTTATGTACTGTACGTAATCGATTCGTATCCTGACCGAAGGGGCACGCGGATGATCGAGGACGCACGGGACACGCCCGCATGGGGCGCCGCCATCGACGCGCTGGCCCGTCGGATCCTCGGCTCCGCGCATCGACCGCTGCGCCTGCGCGAGCACGAGGACGAGCGGCGCTCCTTCGAGTACCGCGCCGACGGCGGAACGCTCACGGTCTCGGCGACCGACCCGATCGCGGCCGCCGTGGGCCTGCACACCTACCTGCGGCGGGTGTGCGGGCGTTCGGTGTCCTGGGACACCGTCCTGCCGCTACCGGTCTCCTCCCTGCCCGACGCCCCGCCCACGCGCGGCGTCGCCGAGGTCGACCGGACCTATCACCTCAACTTCTGCACCACCGGTTACACGGCCGCCTACTGGAACTGGGCCGACTGGGAACGCGAGATCGACTGGATGGCGCTGCACGGCGTCACCACCCCGCTCACCCTGACCGGACACGAGGCCGTCCTGTACGACACCTACGTCCGGCTCGGGATGGACGAGGAACGGGTCCGGGAGTTCATCGGCGGCCCCGGCTACCTGCCCTGGCAGTACATGGGCAACCTGGACCACTTCGCCGGGCCGATGCCCCGGTCGTGGATCGAGGGCCACCGCGAACTGGGGCGCCGGGTGCTGGAGCGCCAGCGCGCGCTGGGCATGACCCCGGTCCTGCCCGGGTTCACCGGACACGTCCCGCCCTCGCTGGCCCCCGGCCGGACCGGGAGCCGCACCTGGCAGGGCCTGGTCACCCACGTCCTCGTTCCCACCGACCCCCTCTACACCACGCTCTGCGCCGAGATCGTCCAGACCCAGAAGGAGCTCTTCGGTACCGACCACCGGTACGCGATCGACCCCTTCATCGAGATGATCCCGGTCGACTCCGACCCCGGCTTCCCCGGGCTGGTCGCCCGCGCCACCATCGAGGGGCTCACCCGGGCCGACCCCCGCGCGGTGTGGTTCCTCCAGACCTGGCCCTTCTCCTACCAGAGCGACTTCTGGAGCCCCGAACGCGTCGAGGCCTTCCTCGACGCCATCCCCGACGACCATCTGCACCTGCTCGACCTGTGGGCCGAGTACGACCCCCAGTGGAGTCGCTTCCACGCCTTCGGTGGCACGCCCTGGACCTGGTGCGCCCTGCTGAACTTCGGCGGCCGGACCGACCCGATGGCCGACCTCCAAGGGGCCGTGGACCGGATCGGCGCGGCGAAGGACTCCGCCCACCCGCCCGAGGGGATCGGCCTGTCCATGGAGGCCACCCGCAACAACCCGGCCTTCTTCGAACTGGTCGTCGACCAGGCCTGGACCCGGACCGGACGGGTCGAGGAGGAATGGCTGCCCGACTTCGTCGCACAACGCTACGGCCCCGGTCACGACCCGGCGCTCCTGGAGGGATGGCGGGGGCTGCTGCGCACCGTCCTGGGCGCCTCGGGCGTGCGGATCTTCCCCGAACAGTTCAACGGGGTCCTCACCCTGCGGCCCCACTACCGACACCTGGAGGACTCGTCCGCGCTCCGGGCCGAGGTCACCGCCCTGGTCTGGTACCCCTGGCCCGACCTGCTCGCGGCCTGGGAACGCCTGGTGGCCGGGGCCGAGACCGACCCCCTCGCGGTCGAGGGGCCGTTGGGGCACGACCTGGTCGACGTGGCCATGGCGGTCCTGTCCCGGGTCGCCGACCACCGCTACCTGGAGATGGTCGAACACCTCGACCACCACCCGGAGCTCCCCGAAGGAGACCTGGAGCGGTTCCTTGAGGTCTTCGACGACCTGGACGCCCTGTTGGAGACCCGCCCCGAGTACCGCTATCGGACCTGGGAGGCCAAGGCGACCTCCTGGGCCACCGGCACCGAGGACCACCGGGTCCTGACCGACAACGCCCGACGCGTCCTCACCGTCTGGACCACCCTGGACGACCCCCGGCTCGACGACTACGCCGGACGTCTGTGGTCGGGGCTGGTCGGCGGCTACTACCGTCCGCGCTGGGAGTCCTGGGGCGAGGGGGCCTCACTGGCCGTGCACGAACCGGACCGCGCCCAGGCGCGGCTCGACGATCGGCTCACCGAGCACGCCGACCGGTTCCTCAAACGAGGGGCGCCGCTCCCGCCGAGATCGACCGAGGGCACGCTCGCCCTCTCACGTCGCCTCCTGGACCGCTACGGCGGCGACGCCACCCCGTCGGGCCGTCCACCGGCGGAGGGCATCGGGCCGGATCAGTCGGCGGAGCCGTGGTCGTTGTAGGTGTCGGCCCGCTCCTGGCCGGTCAACTCGTGGATGGCGTCCATGACCCGGTCGGTGATGGCCCTGCGGGCCTTGGCCGGGGTCAGGTGGTCGAAGCCGGTGGAGAAGTCCAGGGGTTCGCCGAACCGCACGGTGAAGGGGTGCGGACGCGGCACGCCGGCGCCCACCGGCTGGACCTTCTGAGTGCCGCTGATCCCGACCGGCACGACCAGGGACTTGGACTCCAGCGCCAGATGGGCGACGCCGGTGCGGCCCCGGTACAGGCGTCCGTCCCGGGAACGGGTGCCCTCGGGGTAGACCACGCAGGCCTCGCCCTCGTTGAGCCGGTCCAACATCGTCTCCAGGGCCACCATGGCGTCGCGCGAGCTGCCGCGTCGGACCGGCATGGCGCCCAGGGCGCCGAACATCGTCTTGGTGAGCCGTCCCTTGACCCCGGGGGTCTCGAAGTAGTCGGACTTGGCGAGGAAGCGGACGCGGCGCTGGGGGACCGACAACGGGATGACGACGCTGTCGACGAAGGACAGATGGTTGCTGGCCAGGATGACCGACCCGGTGGCGGGGACGTTCTCACGGCCCTCGATGGTCGGGCGGCACAAGGTCCGGGCGAGGATCGCCGCGGTCTGCCGCAACGCACCGTAGAGCACGTGTTCTCCCTTGGGATGGTCGGACGAACGCCGCACCCAATGTAAGGGTGACCCGGCGGTAACAATGGCGTGGCACACATAGAGTGCGCCAGGTCACCCAAAGGGAGGGAAACGGGGGAGAACGGTCGAACGCACACCCCCGTGGAAGGGTTCCGGCCCCGGTCAGTCGACCGGACGCCAGTCCGCGTTGGCCCCGCACACCACCAGGCACGGGTTCTCGCCGGGCACGCGTCCGGCCAGCCAGGCGGCGAAGGGGACGGCCGCGGCGGGCTCGGTGGCGATCCGGAACTCCTGCCACAGACGGGTCTGGGCGCTGATGATCTCGGCGTCGCTGACCAGCGCGGGCGTCACCGGGTGGGCGCGCAGCACCTCGAAGGGCACCCGGCCCAGGGTGGCGGCGCCCAACGCCGAGGACGCCACGGACTCCACCGGGGTGGTGACCGGATGTCCCGCCGCCATCGCCGCGTGCATGCTCTGGCAGCCCTCGGGCTCGACCGCGACCACACGACGGCCGTCCGCTCCCAGCCGCACCCCGGCCGCCAGACCGCCGCCGCCCACGGCCACCACGATCGTGTCGCACTCGGGGGCGTCGGCCGCCACCTCCAGCCCCACGGTGCCCTGACCGGCCACCACGAGGGCGTCGTCGAAGGCGTGCAGGTAGCGGATCCCCTCGGTCTCCGCCTGGTGACGGGCGGCCTCGGCGGCCACCGCGTAGTGCTCGCCCACCCGGACGATCTCGGCCCCGGTCGCGGCCAAGGGGACGGCCTTGGCCTCGGGGACCGTCTCGGGGACGTAGACCGTGGCCCGCACGCCCAGGATCTTCGCGGCGGTGGCCACGCCCAGACCGTGGTTGCCACCGGAGGCGGTGATGACCCGGTCGGTGGGCTCGCCGCCCATGAGGGCGTTGAGCGCGCCGCGCAGCTTGAAGGCGCCCGTGCGCTGGAGCTGCTCCAGCTTCAGGGTGAGGGTCCGCCCGTCGATCTCGGCGCGCATCACCGGGGTCCGTCTGGTGTGGGGGGAGATGCGTTCGGCGGCGGCACGGACGTCGGTGGCCGTGGGCACGGCGGGCGCGGTCGTGGTGCTCATGGTCCCACTCTGCCGCTACCGGCGATTAACTTAAAGTTGTGTCTGCTAAAGATGATTAAGCGAAACTTTGTGTCAGACTTTGATTCGGTACGGAGTGTCGCGAGGGGAGGCCGGATGCTGGACGCCAATCGGGTGCGGGTCCTGGTCGAGATCGCGCGCGCCGGATCGATCGCGGCCGCCGCCGAACGGCTCTCCTTCACCCCCTCGGCCCTGTCGCAACAGCTCACCAAGTTGGAGACCGAACTCGGCTGCCGGCTGGTCGAACGCGGACGCACCGGCGCCACGCTCACCGAGGCCGGCCGTGTCCTGCTCGAACACGGGGAACGCGTCCTGGGCGAACTGCGCGACGCCGAGGCCGCGGTACGCGCCGTCTCGGGGGAGCGGGCGGACCGTCTCTCCCTGGGCGCCTTCGCCAGCGCGGGCAAGGTGCTGCTGCCCGAGGCCCTGGCGGTGTTCGGCCACGAACATCCCCACGTGCGCCTGTCGCTGTCCGACATCGAACCGCCCGGAGGCCACGACCTGGTCACCTCCGGCGACCTCGACCTGCTCATCACCCACCGCTATCCGGGCGTCCCTCCGCCCCGCACGGGCGGCCTGCACCGGGAACGGCTCCTGGTGGATCCGCTCATGGTGGCGGCCCCGGCCGGTCACCCGCTCGCCGACGGGGAGCTCTCCCTGGCCGAACTGGCCGACGAGGACTGGATCTGCGGGGCCCCGGGCATCCACAACCGGGTCAGTCTGGACGCGGCGGCCGAGGCGGCGGGGGTACGACTGCGGGTCGCCTACGAGACCCGCGACTACGAGGTGGCGCTGGCCCTGATCGAGGCGGGCATGGGGGTGGCCCTCCTTCCGCGGAGCATCCTGGGGGCCGCGCACGGAGACGGGTGGGTCGCCCGCCCCCTGCGCGGGGCCCGTCTGGCACGGGAGATCTACACGGTGCACCGCCGTCGTCCGACCGAACCGGTGTCCGCCATGGTCACCACCCTGCGCCGCGCCGCCGCACGGACCCTCGCCCGCTAGTGGACGGGCGCGTCGTCCTCGCCGCGCAGGACGCAGAACTCGTTGCCCTCGGGGTCGGCGAGGATCGCCCAGCCCGAACCGTCGGGGCGCCGATGGTCGGCGACGAAGGTGGCGCCCAGCCCCAGCAGCCGCTCGACCTCCCGCTCCCGCGAGGTGTCGGGGCGCAGACACAGGTGGATCCGATTCTTGACCGTCTTGGCCTCGGGCACCTGGTTGAAGTACAGGGTCGGCCCCTCGGCCATCTCCACCAGGGTCTCCTCGTCGCCCGGCCTGCTCTCCGGATGGACGGGACGTCCGGTCACCGCGCTCCAGAAACCCGCGAGCCCGTAGGCGTCCTCACAGTCGATGGCCACGTTCAGCACTGTCGAGATCATGCGCGCCACCCTGACATCCCGAAAACCGGAACACCACCCGTTTTCCACACCCCTCGGTGGTCCGGGTCAGGCGACGTATTGGGCGCGCACGGCGTAGATGGCGGCCTCGGTGCGCGAGTGCACCTGGAGCTTCTCCAGGATGTTGCGCACGTGGTTCTTCACGGTGTTCTCGGTGATGAACAGCCGTTCGCCGATCTCCCGGTTGTTCATCGAACGCGCCAGCAGCTTCAGCACCTCGGTCTCGCGGGGGGTGAGCTGGGGCAGCTCCGCCCTGGCCGGAGGGGAGCTGTCCTGTTTGGCCAACTCGGCGAACTCGGCGATCAGCTTGGTGGCCATGGAGGGTTCGATGAACGACCGGCCCCGGGCGATGGTGCGCACGGCCCGGGAGATGTCGGTGACCGCGATCTCCTTGAGCAGATAGCCGGTGGCGCCGGCCTTCAACGCCTCGAACAGGTCGCTCTCGTCCTCGCTCATGGTCAGCATCACGAACTTGACCTCGGGGACGGCCGCGCGGATGCGGGGGCAGGCCTCGATACCGGTGGAGCCGGGCATCATCACGTCCATGAGGACCACGTCGGGGCGCAGTTCGGTGGCCAGTCGGACCGCCTCGTCCCCGTCCCCGGCCTCGTTGACGACGTCGATGTCGTCCTCGTCGTCCAGGACCGAGACCAGCCCGCGTCGGAACAGGGCGTGGTCGTCCACCACGAGCACCCTGATGGGGCGTGCGCTCTCCTCCTCGTCATCGGAGGGGTGGGGGAGCGGAACGGGTCCGGGGGGGTGGGGGCTCACCGAAAAAGACTCCTCTTCTGTACGGGCCGTTTTCCGGTTCCCTTTCGTGGGAAAGGGGACCGATTCGGCCGGAACCCGGGTCCCTCGTCGCCCTGGGGGAGGGACGTTCGGGAGCCGTGGCCCCGGGGCCGTTCGCACGGCCCCGACACCCGTGGATCCGGCTCTCGCGACCGGCGCGGGCGAGGGGGAACCTCGCGTTCCGTCCTCCCGGGCGATTATCCCATGAGCGGTCGGGAAAGGGGCCGTTCTCGGCACTTCGCTCTTTCCTCGGAACCGACCGAAACCCGGCGTCCGTGGACTTCGCGTCGGTCACAGGGGCGGGGCGCCGGGAGGGTTGGGCGCGTTCCAGCGGTAACGCAACGCCAGCGTCCGGAGGGTGAAGCAGACCAGGGCGCCGACCACCGCGATCCACCCGGCGGAGAACCCGACCAGGTCGGCCAGGACCACGATCCCGGCGGCGAGCATCGCGGGGATCGCGTACAGGTGCGAGTTGGCGCTGAGCACGGTGGGCACCCGGTTGAGCAGGACGTCGCGGATGGTGCCTCCGCCCACCGCGCTGAGCACGCCCAGCAGGACCGCCTGGAGCGGTCCGAACCCGAAGGCCAGGGCCTTGGTCGCCCCGATGACCGCGAACAGGCTCAGCCCGGCGGCGTCGAACAACAGGATCGGTTTGGCCAGGTGGGTGAGCCGACGACTGAGGAAGAACGCCAGTGTGCCGCCGGCCAGCGCGGTCGTCAGGTAGCGCCAGTCCTGGAAGGTGGCCGGGGTCTCGCCGAGCAGGACGTCGCGTATGACGCCGCCGCCGATGGCGGTCACCACCCCCAGCGCCATCACCCCGACGATGTCGACCCGCGCGGTGCGGATCGCGGTCAGGGCCCCGTCCAGGGCGAAGGCGAAGATCCCGAGGAGGTCGAGGACGAGAAGGACGTTCTGAGTGGACATGGCCGGTGGAGGGTTCCTTGCGCGAGGTGGGTCGATGCCGATGATTCCATCACGCCCGCCCCGTTCCCCGCGCGTGCGGTCCGGGCGGCACGCCGGAACGGGAGGGTCGGGGTCGGCGTGGAGACCTCCGCGCCGACCCCGACCGCGGGTGGGCTCAAGGAGTGACGGGCTCTCCTTCGCCGGGCGCGAGGCACTCCGTGGAGGTCCGCACGTCGGTGGTGTCCTTCGGTGGCACATCCTCGTCCACGCGGGTCCTCGAACCGGTGTCGATCTCTGCGGAGCCGGTGGCGGGTACCCGACGCAGCAGGGTCAGGGTCAGCACCGCCGCCGTCGCGGACAGGGCCGCGGCCACCCACGCCGCCACGGTCAGACCGTCGGTGAAGGAGGTCCGTGCCGCCAGGGCGAGGGCCTCGCCGGCGGCGCCGGGCATTTCCGCCGCCGCCTCCAGCGCACCCGGCAGCGTTCGGGCGGCGTCGGGGGCGGTGTCGGCCATCCCGGCGCGGTACACCGCCGTGCCGACGCTGCCCAGAAGGGCCACGCCGAGGGCGGTGCCCAGGTCGCTGGCGGTGGTGTTGACCGCCGAGGCCGCGCCCGCCTTCTCCGGCGGAGCGGAGCCGATGACCAGCCCCGGCACCAGGGCCATCGTCGGAGCGATGCCCGGGTAGAGCACATAGAAGGCGGCCACCAGCAGCGGAAGCCCATCGGCCCCCTCCACCCGGGTCAGCATCAGGCAGCCGAGGGTCGACAGCGCCATCCCCGCCGCCATGACGTAGGCGGGCCGTACGCGACGGGCGATCGCGGGGGTCACCGTCGAGACGATCACCAGACCGATCGCGGCGGGCAGGACCCACAGGCCCGCGCGCATCGGCGACTGCTCGGCGACCAACTGAAGGTACTGCGTGAACAGCAGGTACACCCCGCCCAGGGCGACGGCGACGAGGAGGAAGACGCTCAGCGAGCCGCTGAACACCCGATCCCGGAACAGCCGCATGTCCAGTAGGGGGTCGTCCAGACGGAGTTGTCTACGAACGAACACCACGCCGAACACGATCCCGGCGACCAGGGCGATCGTCGGCGCCGTCGCCACGCCCTCCTCGGCGAGCTTCTTCACCCCGTAGACGAACGGCAACAGGGCGGCCAGCGACAGCAGGACGCTCAACGGCTCCAGCCTTCCGGCGTTCGGAGCGCGGTACTCCGGGACCAGGAACGGGACCGCGACCAGCACCAGGAACATCACAGGGACACCGATGAGCATGGACGCGCCCCACCACAGGGCCTCCAGGAGCAGCCCGCCCACGAGCGGGCCGAGGGCCACACCGGCCGAGACCGAGGCCGCCCACAGGCCGATCGCGGTGGCGCGTTGGCGCTCGTCCCGGAACATCACGGTCAACAGGGACAGGGTGGCGGGCATGATGGCGGAGGCGCCCAGCCCCATCAGGGCGCGGGCGGCGATCAGTACCTCCGGGCCGGGCGCGTAGGCCGCCGCGACCGAGGCGACGCCGAACAGCGCCGCTCCGGCGAGCAGCAGGCGACGGCGGCCGATCCGGTCGCCGAGGGTGCCCATGGTGACCAGGAAACCGGCCATCACGAACCCGTAGACGTCGTTGATCCACAGGAGCTGGCCGCCGGTGGGGTTCAGGTCGGCGGCGATGTGGGGTGTGGCGAGGAAGAGGACGGTCATGGCCAGGAACAGCAGCACCGTGGGAAGCAGCAGTACCACCAGGCCCAGCCGGATCCGGGCGTCGGCCCGGGGTGGGATATCGATGGACGTGGACATTGAACGGTGTCCCTTCGAAGGTCGAGGTGAACGGTCACCACCGTGCCGATCGGGGCTCCGGACCTTCTTCGGAACGGCTCAGGGTCTCCATCGGCCGTCCTGACCAGGGCGTACGGTCGCCCT
Source organism: Nocardiopsis sp. LDBS1602 (assembly GCF_035818715.1). NCBI lineage: Bacteria > Bacillati > Actinomycetota > Actinomycetes > Streptosporangiales > Nocardiopsidaceae > Nocardiopsis > Nocardiopsis sp. LDBS1602. The sequence goes on from NZ_JAYLVW010000001.1 coordinate 183,233, forward strand.
CTCGAGCAGGCCCTATCGTTGGCGCATGAGATTCGGGGTGCTGGGCCCGTTGGCCGTGTGGACTTCGGGAGGGCACCTCGTCCGGGTGCCCGAGTTCAAGGTGCGCCTGTTATTGGCGGGTCTGTTGGTGGAGCCGGGACGGCTGGTACCCGCGGACCGGTTGATCGAGGACCTGTGGGGCTCCGACCTGCCGGCCAACCCGACGGCCTCCCTCCAGACCCGGGCCTCCCAACTGCGTCGTGTCCTGGACGAGGCGGAGGAGGGCGGTCGCGGGGCGTTGGTCTCCCGGCCTCCGGGCTACCTGCTCGACGTCGCACCGGGGTCGGTGGACACCCAGACCTTCCACGACCTGCTCGCCCGGGCCCGCGCCGCGCCCGACCCCGCCGTCCGCGCCGCCCTGATCTCCGACGCCCTGGCCCTGTGGCGCGGTCCGGCCTTCGGGGAGTTCGCCGACCACGACTTCGCCCGTATCGTCACGACCCGGCTGGAGGACCGGAGGCTCACCGCCTTGGAGGAACAGGCGGAGGCCCGCCTCGAACTGGGCGAGCACGACCTGGTGGCGGACGAGTTGGGCGACCTGACCGAGCGTCATCCCCTCCGTGAACGGATGCGCGCCGCCCACATGCGGGCCCTGTACCGCGCGGGTCGTCAGAGCGAGGCCCTGGACGGCTACCACCGTCTTCGCACGCGCCTGTCCGAGGAACTGGGGTTGGACCCGGGGCCCGCCCTCGCCGAACTGCACCGGGCCATCCTCGCCCAAGAGCTCGATGAGGATCCCGGCCCCGTACCGAGGGCCCCGTCCATCATGGGGCCGGCGGTCCTGGACACCTCCTCCGCCGCCTCTCCTCCCACCCCGACCGATCCGGGCCCCTCCTTCCCGCCCGGACCCGCCACCTCCCTGGTGGGCCGGGACGAGGAGGTCGCGCGGATCGTCTCCCTTCTGGAGGGCTCCAGGCTGGTCACCCTCACCGGGCCCGGCGGGGTGGGCAAGACCCGCCTGGCTCTGGCGGTGGCGGCCGGTGTCGAGCGACCGGACGGGGTCCATCTGGTCGATCTGTCCGGGGTCGACCCTTTCTGCGAATCCGAGCCCCACGCCTGTACGGCGTCGGTGGTCGAGACGATCGCCATGGGGCTGGGCGTGCGCGACGACACGGCCTCCGCACCCGATCCGGACGTCTCCGTGGAGCGGGGGACGCGTCGGCTGGTCGAGGCGGTCCGTTCCCACGACGCCCTCCTGGTCCTGGACAACTGCGAGCACCTGGTGGAACCGGTCGCCGCGGTGGTCACGGCCCTGCTGCGCGGGGCACCCGGCCTGACCGTGCTGGTCACCGGCCAGACCCCGCTGCTCCTGGGGGCCGAACGGGTGTGGCCGGTCCGGCCGCTGCCCTTCCCCGAGCCGGGGGCGGGGAGGGAGGAGGCGGTCTCCTCGGCGGCGGTCGCCCTGTTCGTGGAACGGGCCTCGGCCGCCGACCCCGGGTTCGCGCTCACCGACGACGACGTCGAGGCGGTCATCGCGATCTGCCGTCGCCTGGACGGGCTGCCGCTGGCCCTGGAGTTGGCCGCGGCCAAGGTCCGCTCTCTGGGTGTTCGGGTGTTGGCCGAGCGCATGGACGACCGTTTCTCCCTGTTGTCCACGGGTTACCGGGACGCGCCCGATCGTCAACGCACCCTGCGGTCGATGATCGACTGGAGCTGGGATCTGATCGAGGGGCCCGAACGGGCCGTCCTGCGACGGCTCTCCGTCCACGCCGAGGGCTGCACGCTGGAGGCGGCCGAGACGGTGTGCGCCGACGAGCGCCTTCCGTCCGCCCGGGTCCTGGAATCGTTGACGACGCTGGTGGACCGTTCCCTGGTGACGGTCTCCCACGACCGGTTCGGTCCGCGTTATCGGCTCTTGGAGTCGGTGGCGGCCTATGGGCTGGAACGGCTGCGCGAGGCGGGGGAGGAGGAGCGGGTCCGCTCCCGCCACCTGGACCACCACGTCGGACTGGCCGAGCGCGCCGACCCGCGTCTGCGCACCACTCTGCAACGCGAGTGGCTGGACCGGTTGGACACCGAGTCGGCCGACCTGCGTCGGGCCCTGACCACCGCGCGAAGGATCGGCGCCACCGACCGGGCCCTGCGCCTGGTGAACGCCCTCGCCTGGTACTGGATGCTGCGGGGCCGATCGGTGGAGGGAGGCCGACTGCTGGACCTGGCCCTGGAGATGCCCGGGGGCGACGCCGGAGCGCGCCGTACCGCCCTGCTGTGGCGGGCCGGTCTGGCCTACGGGCACGGAGGAGGGAGCGACCCGGACCCCGCTCTCCTCACGTCCCCGGACGCCGACGAGGCCGAACTGCGCGCCCGCTGGTACCTGCTGCACAGCGGGATCGGTTTCACCGACGCCGACTCCGAGGAGGCCCGGGCTCGGAACGGGCTCGTCCTGGACGCCTTCGAGGCCTCCGGTCCCTGGGGAGCGGCGGCCGTCTCCCTGACCCGGGCCCGGGCGGCGTACGGTCGCAGCGAACTCGACGCGCTACGCGAGCACGCCGAACGGGGCAGGGCCCGGTTCGTCGAGATCGGCGACCGGTGGGGTCTCGTACCGGCCGCCGCCCTGCTGGGGTCGTACGCCGAGGTCGTCGGCGATCACTCCACGGCCGCCCGCCACCATCGCGAGGGCATGCGTGTCGCCGAGGATCTGCGTCTGTGGACCGAGGTCGGCGAGCGCCTCATCTCCCTGGGCCGGATCGCCCTGTTGGAGGGCGACCTCGCGCGCGCCGAGGAACTCCACGAACGCGCCCGCCGGACGGCGGTGGACCACGGCCACGTGGTGGGCGAGGAGGCCGCCGTGCTGGGGCTGGGCATGATCGCCCGCCGCCGGGGAGACCTCGACACCGCGCGCCGGCACCTGGAGGCCTGGCTCGACTGGCACCTGCGAACGGGGTCGGACTTCGGCGCGGCGCTCATCCTGGCCGAACTGGGCTTCGTCGCCGAGGTGGAAGGGGACGTCGAGGCGGCGCTCCGTTCGCACCTGCGCGGCTTGGAGGCCGCGCGACGCACCGGGGACCCACGCGCGTGGGCGCTCGCTCTGGAAGGGACGGCCGGGGCGTACTCTCTGGCCGGGGACGCCGCGCGGGCGGTCCGGCTCCTGGGCGCGGCCGAGAGTCTGCGGGCCTCGGTGGGCGCGCCCCTGCCCGCTGCGGAACGGGGGGACGTGGATCGGATCGAGGAGCGTGTCGCGGCGGCCCTCCGTCCCGGGCCCCGTGAACGCGAGCGCGCGCTCGGCCGGGCGCTGAGCCGGGAGGAGGCCTGGGCCGAGGCGGTCCGAAGCCGACCCTGAGGAAACCCGAAGGCGTTCGTCGCAGTGTGGGGCCATGAACGACATCGTGACCGACAGCCCCGATCCGTCCGTCGCCGAACACGTCCGCCGTTACCTCGCCAGTAATGGAGAGGACGGCTACCTGGAGGGCGGCACCACCAACCTCGTCATCACCACGGTGGGCCGCCGCAGCGGCCGCCGCCATCGCACCGGGCTCTTCTTCGGCCGGGACGGGGAACGTCTCGTCCTGGTCGCCTCGGGTTCGGTGTTCGGACAGCCGACGCCGAACTGGTACCACAACCTCATGGCCACGCCCGAGGCGGAGGTCCAGGTGCGCGCCGAACGTTTCCGGGTCCTGGCCCATGAGGCCGTCGGCGAGGAGTACACCCGTCTGTGGCGGCTGATGACCGACCGGGCGCCGGTCTACCACCGCTACGCGCGGGAGGCCCCGGGGCCGATCCCGATCGTGGTCCTGGAGCGTCTCGGGGAGGAGTCGTGAACCCCGGCTCCCACGCGCGAAGCTGTGGCAGGGTCCAGGACTTCGCCGCCGTCCGTGAGGACTTCGACGCCATCGTCGGCTCGGTCGTCTACTCCACCATGACCACCGTCGACGCGGAGGGACGCCCCCGGTCCAGGGTGTTGATCCCGGTCTGGGAGACCGGAGGGGAGGTCCCCCTGGGGTGGTTGGGGACCTATCGGACCCCGGTCAAGACCGCGCACCTGAGGGGCAACCCGCACGCCTCCTTCTCCTACTGGTCTCCGGCGCAGAACACGGTGTCGGTGGACGTGGTCGCCGAGTGGATCGACGACCCCCGGGTCCGGGAGCACGTATGGGACCTGTACCGACACGGCAGCCCGCCGGGGGCGGGCTACGATCCCGGCGGCTTCTGGGAGGGGCCCGACGATCCGAGGTTCCAGGTCCTGCGATTGGAACCCTGGCGGATCCAAGTGCTGCGGGGCCGGGACCTGGTCTCCGGGGTCCCCTCGCGGATCTGGCGGCGCGATCGCGGTTGAGAGGTTCCCCTTCGGGGGAGTCGACAGGCGTGTCGGTTCCCTCCCGCCGACGCGCGTGCCGACACCATCGGGGAGGAGATCCGGCGAACCGAGGACGGGGAACATGGAACACGTGGACGCGATCGTCATCGGAATGGGGCCCGGCGGTGAGGTGGTCGCCGACCGACTGCTCGCCGAGGGACGACGTGTGGCGGTGGTCGAACGGGAACTGATCGGCGGGGAGTGCGCCTACTACGCCTGTATCCCCACCAAGGTCCTGTTGCGTTCTCCCGAGGCGCGGGAGGAGGCGGCCGACGTGGCCGGGCTCTCCCGCCCGGACCGGAAGTGGTCCGAGCTGCGCTCCTACCGGGACGGCATGGTCCGCCACCTGGACGACAGCGCCCAGGCCGAGAACTATCGGGACCGCGGAGCCCTGGTGCTGCGCGGGGCCGCCCGGATCGTGGGGCGCGACCCCTGGCGGGTGGAGGTGGCGGGCACCGAGGTGACCGCCGACCACGTCGTGGTCGCCACCGGTTCGTCCCCGATCCGCCCGCCGGTCGAGGGGCTGGACCGGCTGGGCCCGGACCTGGTGTGGACCAACCGGGAGGCCACGAACCTCACCGAGATCCCCTCGCGGGCCCTGGTGATCGGCGGCAGCGCGGTCGGGATCGAACTGGGCGGGTTCCTCGCCGACATGGGTTCGGAGGTCACCATCGTCCAGCGCGGTCCCCGGCTTCTGGACCGTGAGGACCCCCGTCTGTGCGGGCTCGTCACCGAGAGGTTCGAGGCCGAGGGCGTCACCGTGCGCACCGGCGCCGAGGTGTCCTCGGTGGCGCGTGAGGGGGACGGGGTGGTGGCCGAGCTCTCGGACGGCTCCCGCGTCCACGCCGACGTCGTGGTGCTGGCCACCGGACGTCGTCCTCGCGGCGACGAACTGGGCCTGGCCGACCTCGGGGTGGAACCGGACCGGGGCTCCCTGCCGGTGGACGAACACTGTCGGGTGGCCCCGGGACTGTGGGCGGTGGGGGACGTGACCGCGCGCTCCATGTTCACGCACGTGGCCAAGTACCAGGGGCGGGTGGTGGCCGACAACGTCCTCGGGGGCTCGCGCGTCGCCGACTACACGGGCGTGCCCCGCGTGGTGTTCTCCCACCCCGAGATCGCGGCCGTGGGGCTCACCGAGGAGCAGGCCCGCGACCAGGGGGTGGACGTGACCACCTCCGAGGTCGACCTCACCGAGGTCCTGGCCCGGCCCTGGACCTACGCCACCGATCCGATCGGGCGCCTGGGTCTGGTGGCCGATCGTGGAAGGGGCGTGCTGGTGGGGGCCTGGGCCTTCGGTCCGATGGCCTCGGAGTGGATCCACACCGTGGCGTTGGCGATCCGGACGGGGCTGTCGGTGGAGACGCTGCGCGACTCCGTTCCCCAGTTCCCCACCTACAACGAGGGCTACATCGTGGCCCTGGAGGCGCTCGACGTCTAGACGTCGACGCGCTCGCGCAGGGCGGCGGCCTCCTCGGCCTCCACACTCTGGTTCCACTCGGCCTTGGAGGCCTGCCAGCCGTCCTCGTTGCGGCCCAGTCGCCAGTAGCCGGAGATCGACAGACGCTCCTTGGGGACCCCCAGGTCCACGCGCAGCAGTCGGCGCAGTTCGCGCACCATCCCGGCCTCGCCGTGGACGAAGGCCTGGAGGTCGCCCTCGGGGAAGGTCCATTCCTTCAGGGCCGGCACCAGGAGCGATCCCACCCGGGCGCCCTCGCGGTGCAGCCACCGCACGTGGACGCCCTCCGGGGTCCTCAGCTCCTGACGTTCCGCCGCGTCCTCGATCTCCAGGAACACGTGCGCGGTGGCGCCTTCGGGCAGCTGTTCCAGGGAGGCGGCGATGGCGGGCAGCGCGCTCTCGTCTCCGACCAGCAGGTGCCAGTCGGATTCGGCGGCGGGGGCGTAGGTACCGCCCGGGCCGAAGAAGCGCAGGAGGTCGCCGGGGCGGGCCCGGGCGGCCCAGACGGCGGCCAGGCCGACGTCGCCGTGATAGACGAAGTCGATGGTGAGCTCGCGGGTCCGCGGGTCCCAGGCGCGCACCGTGTAGGTGCGGGTGACCGGCCACTCCGAGCGCGGCCGTTCGGCCTTGATCGCCTCGACGTCGTAGGGTTCGGGGTCGCCGGGGGCGGGCGGCGGGAACAGCAGCTTCACGTAGGAGTCGGTGACCCCGGAGGTCTCGAACGCGGCCAGGCCCTCACCGCCCAGCACGACCCGGACCATGTGCGGGGTCGGGCGTTCGACGCGCTCGACCCGGCCGGTGTGGACGATTCTCTTCGGACGTGTCCGCCGCTCCGTCACGGAGTCCCCTCTCCTGTAGGTTAGGCAAGCCTAACCCGATACACAGTAGGGCACCGTGACGGAACGGAGCAAACCGGCGCCGATCAGGCCGGGACCGAGGGGGCGGCCGGATCCGCGCCGGTGAAGGCGGCGTGCAGCGCGGGGTCGTCGCCGTCCACACCGGCGTTCACCGCCGCCAGCCAGGCCGCGGCCCCCTCCGTGCGACCGGCCCGCAGCACGGGCGCCCCGGTGCCCAGGGTCAGCTTGTGGGTCAACGCCTCCCGGATCGGCGCGGACCGGATGAGCACCCCGCCCGCCAGCACCACCGGCAGACGTTCGCCCGGCACCCGGACCTGGTGCACCGACTGGGCCAGGTGCCCGGCGGCGGCGTTCACGATCACCTCGGCCGACGGATCGCCCTGTCGATGCGCCTCGGTCACCAGTGGGGCGAACTCGGCCAGACCGATCGGCGGGGCGGCGGTCAGGGTCCGGGCGAAGTCGCGCGCGTGCTCCTCGGGCCGGTACTCCCCGGTGGGGCGTCGCCCCGGGACCACCCGTTTGGCCACGGCCCGGGCCAGCGGACTGAGCTCGCCGCCCAGGCTCATCTGTCGAGCGGTCTCCCGGGCGGCCTGGTGCCCGATCCAGAACGCCGAGCCCTCGTCCCCGATCAGCCAGCCCATCCCGTCGGCGGTCCTGACACGGCGCCGCCCTTCGATCCGGGTGGCGATCGCCCCGGTCCCGGCGATGAGGACGGTGCCGTGGGGCTCGGGGGTGCCCGAGGCGAAGGCGACCTCGTCGTCCCCGACGAACTCGTCCCCTCCCGGGGTCAGGCCGGCCTTGACCAGCGCGTCCTCCATGTGTTCGCGGATCGTGTCGTCCCGCAGGAGCGATACCCCGGCCAGACCGACCACGGCCGCGACCACCGAACCGCGCGCCGTCGGCCCGGCCCGGTCCAGGGCGGAACCGATCGCCTCGGTCAGTTGCTCGGCGGCCCGTTCGGGGCCGTGCGCGTTGGGGTTGGCCCCGCCGGCCCGGGCCTCGCCCAAGGGGACGCCGTCCAGGGTGGTCACCAGGGCGCGGGTGGTCGTGCCCCCGGCGTCCACCCCCACGACCAGGGAGGGAGCGGGGGAGGAGGGAGGGAATCGTCGTGTCGTCACGAACAGAGCCTGCCCTGAGCGGGGGCGGATTACTCACCCGGGTGCGGCTCCGGGTTCGAACGGGAACCCGGTTCTCGCGCCGCTTCCGACGGCGCCGATCGAGGGCGCGGCGCGTGAAAAACCTGTGGCTCGATCCTTCTCCGACCTGGTAACCATCGATCATGGCCGGCGAAACCGAGGAGAAGACCGTGAACACGACCCGCAGAGAATGGACGGTGCGCCACGGCGACCGCGACGACTACGCCGAGGCGATGCGCGTGGTCGGGCAGGCGCTCCTGTTCGGCGAGGAACTCGAGGCCCTGCTCGAACGATCCCGCCTTCTGCACGACGTGATGGGCTACGAACGCCTCCTCGTCGCGGTGGACGACACCGAAGGAACCGAGGAGATCATCGGCTCGGCCAACCACTTCCCCTTCGAGATGACCATGCCCGGCGGGCCCGTCCCCGTGGCCGGTGTGACCGGTGTGGGCGTGTGGCCCACCTATCGTCGGCGCGGCGTCCTGAGCGCGATCATGCGCCGTCAGCTCGCCGACATCCATGAGCAGGGGGTGCGCTACGCCGCCCTGTGGGCCTCGGAGGGCTCCATCTACGAGCGCTTCGGCTACGGCGTCGCCTGCCACGAGATGGACGAGATCTCGATCTCCAGCCCCCACGACGTGCTGCGGGCCGACGCTCCCCGCGACCCGGACCTGAAGGTCGTCCTGCGGGAACCGGCGGCGGTCCGCGCCGACCTGGAGCGCGTCCACGACGCCTTCGCCTCGACCAGGGTCGGACAGTTCCGCCGGACCGAGCCCTGGTGGGACCGGACCCTGCGCGACACCCCCGACCGCCGCGAAGGGCGCAGCCCCATGATGGCGGTCGTGGTGTACGGGGCGGAGGGACCGCTGGGCTACGCCCTGTACCGCACCAAGGCCCGGTGGGCCGACGACGGCGCCCAGGGCGAGGTGTACGTCCAGGAGATCGTCGCCACCGCCCCCACCGTCTGGACCGCCCTGTTCGAGCATCTGTTCAACCGGGACCTGGTCTCCCGGGTCGAGTTCTCCTTCCTCCCGGCCGACTGCCCGCTGCACCACCTGCTCCCCGACCGGGGCCGTGCCCCGGCCAAGCTCTTCCCCTCGCTGTGGGTGCGCCTGGTCGACGTCCCGGGTGCTCTGTCCGAGCGTCCCTACGCCGCGCCCTTCGAGGGCGTCCTGGAGGTCGCCGACCGGTACGCGCCCTGGAACGCCGGACGGTGGCGGATCAAGGCCGACACCGACGGCGCCCGGGTCGAGTCCACCGACGCCGCGCCCGATCTGTCCCTGGACGTCCACCACCTGGGCTCGGCCCACCTCGGTCGGACCTCGCTCACCGGCTACCTGCGGGCGGGTCTGATCACCGAGCACACCCCGGGCGCCACGGCCCGACTCGACACCGCCCTGCACCGCCACGACGCCCCCTTCTGCGGCGTCATCTTCTGATCGGCCGATCCCGCCGGGGCCGCGGTACGCATGTCGCGCGCCCCGGGCGGGGCCTCTCGTGCCACCATCGGGGTGATCCGACGACCTCGCCTGAGCCAGGGAGAGAGATGGCCACGCACGACATCCTGCCCGGAGAATACGAGCCGAGCGCCTCGCAGTGGGTCCGCGACCAGGTGGAACTGTACGAACGCACCGGCGGTCGCGAGGGCGACACCCTCATGGACACGGGGATGCCGGTCGTCATCCTCAGCACGCGCGGACGCAAGAGCGGCAAGGTCCGCAAGTCCGCCGTCATGAAGGTCGAGCACGGCGGCCTGTACGCGGTGATCGGCTCCCAGGGCGGAGCCCCCGAGGACCCGGCCTGGGTGCACAACCTGCGCGCCGCCCCCGACGAGGTGGCGCTCCAGGACGGGCCCGAGCCCTTCGCCGCCACCGCGCGCGAGGTCGAGGGCGACGAGCGGGAGCTGTGGTGGGAGCGGGCCGTGGCCGCCTACCCGCCCTACGCCGACTACCAGCGCAAGACCGACCGCCGTATCCCGGTGTTCGTCGTCGGCCCCAAGGGCTGATCCCGACCGGTCCGGCCCCCGCCCCGCGTGAGCGTGATGGGCGGGGGCCGGTCGTGTGCGCGGGCTCAGAGGGAACCGGCGAGCGCCTCCAAGAGCCGGTCCACGTCGTCCTCGGTGTTGTACAGGTGGAACGACAGGCGCAGCCGCCCGTTCCGGACCGAGGCCTTCACCCCCGCCTCGGCCAACCGCGCGGCCGTGCCCTCCCGAACCGGCACGGACACGATCGCCGACCCGGTGCCCTCCAGCCCGAGCTCGGCGCGGAAGCGGTCGGCCAGGGAGGTGTCGTGCTCGTGGATCGCGGCGACCCCCACCTCCTCGATCAGCTCCAGGGAACGCTCCAACGCCACCCAGGCCGGCCACACCGGGGCCAGGTCCAACCGCCCGGCGTCGGATCCCTGTTCCAGGGCCGCCCCGTACAGGGACCCCCACGGTTCGGCCCCCGCGTACCAGTTCGCCGCCCGCGGCCGCAGCGCGGCCAGCGCCTCGGCGGTCCCGGACAGGAAGGCCGAGCCCCGGGTCCCCAGCAGCCACTTGTAGGCGCTGCACACCACGTAGTCGAAGCGGTCGTCGTCCAAGGGAAGCCAGCCGGCGGACTGGGTGGTGTCGACCAGCAGGCGGGTATCGCGGTCGGAACAGGCCGCCACCAGGTCGTCCAGAGGGGCGAGCGCGCCGTCGGAGGACTGCGCCGCCGACACCGCCACGAGCGCTGTCGAGGGGCCGACCTCCTCGGGCAGCCGTTCCAGGGGGACCTCGCGCACCCTCAGCCCCTCACGGGTGGAGAAGGGGTGCACGGTGGAGCTGAACTCGCGTTCGGCCACCAGCACCTCCGCGCCCTCCGGCAGGCTCGCGGCGACGGTCCCGGTGAACTGGGCGGTGTGGGTGCCGAGGGCGACCCGGTCGGGGGTCACCCCCGTCAACCGGGCGTAGGAGGCGCGGGCGCGTTCGACCCCGGCGTCGGCCTCGGCGGGGGAGAAGCCTCCTTCGGCCACCTCGTGGGTGTGCTCCTCCAGTGCCCGGAGGGCCGGCCCGGGTGTCAGGCCATGGGTGGCGGTGTCGAGGTAGACGTTCCGGGCGCCGAACCACGATCGGGCGGCGCGCAGGCGCTCGTGGGCGCTGCTCTGTTCCATAGCGAGATGTTCACAGGGGAGTGCCCCCACGACAAGACCCGATCCGTCACCGAAGACCGGCGCCGTCTGCGCCCGTCGCGGCCCGGAGCCGGGCGATCCACTCGACGCCCTGCCGTCGTCCGTCGGGGAAACGGTCGTCCCGGTCCCATCGCCAGGCGGCGATCATCGCCGTCATGAGCGTGCGGCACCGGCGCAGTAGTTCCCTGTCGACGTCCGGGTAGTGGTCGGCGACCTCGTCGGGGGCGTGCGCGAGGTCGAACTCGACCGGCCCTCGGCAACAGGTCTCCAGGTCGACGAAGAGCGGTCCTTCGGCGGTGGGGAGCAGGTTGCCGGGGTGCGGTTCGCCGTGCAGGAGCCGCTCCGGGGCGCCGTGTTCGAGGACGCCCTGCTCCATCTCGCGCAGGGTGCCGGCGAGCAGCTCTCGGTCGGGGGCGGTCAGTTCCGGGGTGCGGTGGTGGTCGTCCACGAGGGCGCGGGCCTGAGCCACCCGGTCCGTGAAGCGCGGTGCGGGGAGGTCGATCTCGCGCAGACCTTCGTGCAGTCGGGCGAGGGCGTGGGCGTAGTCGGACGCGGGGACGTCCAAGGGCGGCACCGGCGGGTGGTGGGTCCACAGGGTGATCGCGAAGCCGTCGCGTTCGTGGACGACCGCCGGCACGCGGGGGTGAGGGGAGGCCACGGGCGCTCCGGCCAGGGTGAGTCGTCGGGCGAGCTCCACCTCGAATCCGGCCGCGTCCTCGCCGAGAGGGGCCACCCGGGCCAGCACGTCGCCGGGCGTGAGCCACAGGGTGATCCGGTTCGACTCGTGCAGGACCACCGCGTCGTCGGCGTCGAGGTCGAAGGAGGCGGCGACGGCGAGGGCGGCGGACACCGCCCGCCGGGCCCGGGGTTCTCTCATGATCGTCGGTCCCTTCATGGGGGGTGGGCACCGACCACCGGGCCGGTCTCTCAGTTGCGGAACTTGGCCTGGGCGTCGGTGGAGCCGGCCATCAGCTTGTTGAGCAGGCGCACCAGCTCACGGCGCTCCTCGGGTTCGAGGGCCTGGGCCCAGGCGCTCTCGCGTCGGTTGTGCGCGCGGAAGACGCCCAGGATCGCCCCGTAGCCGGCGTCGGTCAGGCTGAGCTGGAGGGCGCGCCGGTCGTGGGTGGCGCGTTCGCGGCTGAGCAGTCCGTCGCGTTCGAGGGTGTTGAGCAGGGCGGACAGGGCCGCGCGGCTCATTCCGGAGATCTCGGCGGTGGTCTTGGCCTCCATGGGGCCGGCCAGCCAGAGGGCGAAGAGGACGCGGAAGCCGGGCCAGGTCCAGCCTCGGGGGCGGTGGACGGAGGACTCCAGGTCGTAGACGACCATGCTCGTGGCCCGGTTGAGGGTGAGCACCATGCGCATGGCCTCGGCGTTCACCGTGGGGAGTTCCCGTTCGGCCTTCTGCACCGCGTAGTCCACGAAGGACCAGAAGGTGAGATCGTCCGGGGGTGCGGTGTTGTGAGTCACGCCGACCACCCTAGTACGCGGCCGGGGCCGTCCCGGGGCGTTTTCCTCTGTCACACCGGCCCCACCAGCACTTTCCCTTTCGATCGATGGCGGTGACGCTCCGAAACGGGTGCGTCACGGTCGCTTCGTCGGGTTTCGCGCGCATGTTCGATATGTGAGCTGCATCACGATATCGAGGGTTCCAGGCCTCTTGGCCCTGTGGCGTAGGGCACGTTATGGTCATTTTCATCAAACGTTTGATCATTTGGGCGGCGGACACCGCCCGTGACGACCGAAGGGGCCTTCCGACCATGGCAGCCAAGCCGTTCGCCTCGTCCGCAGACACCGACGCCAAGGAACAGACCCTGGAGGTCCTGGCCGACGGCGTCTACGCCCTCACCGCCGAGGGCGACCCCAACGTGGGCGCCATCGAGGGCGAGGACTTCGTCGTGGCCTTCGAGGCCCTGGCCACCCCCACCGCCGCCAGGGAATGGCTCGCCAAGCTCCGTGAGCACACCGACAAGCCCGTCCGCTACCTGGTCCTGTCGCACTACCACGCGGTCCGGGTCCTGGGGGCCAGCGCCTTCGACGCCACCGTCATCCTCACCCACGAGAAGACGCACGAGCTCATCCGCGAACGCGGCGAGCAGGACTGGGCCAGCGAGTTCGGCCGCATGCCCCGGCTGGCCAAGGACGCCGACTCCGTCCCCGGCCTGACCTGGCCCACCCAGACCTTCGCCGACCGCACCACCATCGACCTGGGCGGCGACCGCGGCGAACTGGTCCTGGAGTACTTCGGCCGCGGCCACACCGAGGGCGACATCGTCGCCTGGCTGCCCAAGCAGCGGATCCTCTTCGCCGGTGACCTCGTCGAGGCCCAGGCCGCCCTCTACACCGGCGACGCCTTCCACAAGGACTGGGCCGGCGCCACCCTCGACCGGGTCAAGGCCCTCCAGGCCGAGATGCTCGTCGGCGGCCGCGGCGCCGTCAGCCGGGGCCGCGAGGAGGTCGACGCCGCCATCGAGCAGACCCGCGACTTCCTCAAGGTGATGATCCGCGAGGTCGGCGCCGTCCACGAACGCGGCGGCACCCTCAAGGAGGCCTTCGAGAACACCCACGCCGCCCTGGTCGACGGCTATGGCCACTGGCCCATCTTCGAACACTGCCTGCCCTTCGACGTCTCCCGCCTGTGGGACGAGTTCTCCGGCATCGAGCGGCCCGTCATCTGGACCGCCGAACGCGACCGCGAGGTCTGGGACCTCCTCCAGGGCTGACCCGGCCCTCACCGTCCTCCCCGACCGGCCCCGACCGGAAGAACCCCGCCCCCACACCTCCACCTCCCCTCACGTCCGTACGGGACGCCCCACGAACGGAGCCCGGCATGCACCGCCCCCCACAGCCACGTCCTCCCGCCGACACCTCCACCGACCCCGTGCTGGTCCTCGGCGCGGGCCCGGTGGGACAGACGACGGCCCTGCTCCTGGCCCGTCGCGGGGTGCCCGTACGGATCGTCGACGCCCGACCCGAACGCGACGCCGTCGGCTCCAAGGCCATCTGCCAGCAACGCGACGTCCTCGACGTGTGGGACTGGCTCGGCGGCGGCGCCATCGCCGCCGAGGGCCTGACCTGGGACACCGCGCGCACCTTCTACCGGGACGACGAGCTGTTCGACGTCCGCCTGCCCGACCCCGGCTCCTCGCCCCTGCCCACCTTCGTCAACATCTCCCAGTCGCGCACCGAGGAGATCCTCGACGACCTCCTCGCCCGCGCCGGGGTGGTCATCGGCTGGAACCACGAGGTCACCGGCATCGACCAGGACGAGGACGGCGTCACCGTCGAATGCGCCACCCCGCGGGGGCGGGTCCTGCTCCGCGGCACCCACGCCGTCTCCTGTCTGGGCTCCCACGGCGGCGTCGTCCGCAAGGCCCTGGGGGTGGACTTCGCCGGCACCAGCTTCGACGACCGTTTCCTCATCTGCGACATCCGCGCCGACCTCGGCGACTGGGAACGCGAACGCCGCTTCTACTTCGACCCCGAGTGGAACCCCGGCCGACAGGTGCTCATCCACCCCTGCCCCGACTCGGTGTTCCGGATCGACTGGCAGGTCCCCGCCGACTTCGACCTGGAGACGGAGGAATCGAGCGGCCGGCTGGACGCGCGTATCCGCGAGATCATCGGCGACACCCCCTACGAGATCGTGTGGCACTCGGTCTACCGCTTCCACACCCGCGTCGCCGACCGGATGCGCGTGGGCCGGGTCCTGCTCGCCGGCGACAACGCCCACCTGGTCGCCCCCTTCGGCGCGCGCGGCCTCAACTCCGGGGTCCAGGACGCCGAGAACGCCGCCTGGAAACTGGCCTACGTCCGCGACGGTCGGGCCGGAGAGTGGCTCCTGGAGAGCTACCACACCGAACGCCACGCCGCCGCGCTGGAGAACGCCGAGGTCACCGGCGCCACCATGCGCTTCCTCGTCCCCCAGGGCGAGGACGAGCACGACCTGAGGCTGAGCGTCCTCGAACGCGCCGTCACCGACGAGAAGGTCCACCCGAAGGTCGACTCCGGCCGACTGGCCGAACCCTTCTGGTACACCGACTCGGCGCTCACCACCCCCTGCCCCGACCGCCCCTTCGGCGGACGCCCCCCGCGCGGGTCGGCGCCCAGACCCTGTCCAGGCGTGATCATGCCCGACGTCCCGCTGGCGCTGCCCGGCCGTCCCGACCTGACCCGACTCCGCCCCCTCCTGCGCGAGGGGCTGACACTCCTCCTGAGCGGAACCCCCGAGGGCACCGACCCCGAGACGACGCGCGCCGCGCTGCACGCCGTGGCCACCGGCACCACGCCCGCCCCGATCACCACGCTCCACCTGGACGACATCGACCCCACCGGAGCCCTGGGCCGAGCCCTGGAATGTGAACCCGGTCAGGTCTGGCTGGTGCGCCCCGACGCCCACATCGCGGCCGTCCTTCCCTGCGACGACCACGACGCCGTGCGCGCCGCCATCCGCACCGCCCTGGGACACCCGGCCGCCGACATCGTCGCCACAGCCTGACGAACCCGGCCCCCGGCCGGGGGGACACGCACCCGAACCCGGGGAACGATCCACCCCGACGCACACGACGACCCGCTCCACGGCCCCGCGAAGGGGCGAGGACACCGGACCCGAGAGCCGAACAAGGAGACGACCATGGCCCACTACCGCCAGGTCGGCGAGGTGCCCCGCACCCGCCACACGCAGCACCGCAACCCCGACGGCGGCCTCTACTACGAGGAGCTCATGGGGGAGGAGGGCTTCTCCTCCGACTCCTCGCTCCTGTACCACCGGGCCATCCCGTCGGCCATCGTCGACGCCGCCGAGTGGGAGGTGCCCGACCAGACCCGCAGGCGCAACGCCCCGATGGTGCCCCGCCACCTCAAACTCCACGACCTGTTCCCCGGCCAGGACTGGAAGGCCGCCGACGTCGTCGAGTCCCGCCGTCTCGTCCTGGGCAACGACGACGTGCGCATCTCCTACGTGGTCGCCGGAGCCCCCTCCGAGCTGTACCGCAACGGCATCGGCGACGAATGCGTCTACGTCGAATCGGGCACCGCCCGCGTCGAGACGGTCTTCGGCGTCCTGGAGGTGGGCCGCGGCGACTACGTCATCCTGCCGCGCGCCACCACCCACCGCTGGGTGCCCACCGGCGAGGAACCCCTGCGCGCCTACGTGGTCGAGGCCAACGGCCACATCGCCCCGCCCAAGCGCTACCTGTCCCGCTACGGCCAGTTCCTGGAGCACGCCCCCTACTGCGAACGCGACCTGCGCGGCCCCGAGGGTCCGCTGCTCGTCGAGGGCGAGAACGTCGACGTGCTCATCAAGCACCGCGGCGACGGACCCGGCGGCATCTCCGGCACCCGCTACACCTACCCCACGCACCCCTTCGACGTCGTGGGCTGGGACGGCTGCCTGTACCCCTACGCCTTCAACATCGACGATTTCCAGCCCATCACCGGCCGCGTCCACCAGCCGCCGCCCGTCCACCAGGTGTTCGAGGGGCACAACTTCGTCATCTGCAACTTCGTGCCCCGCAAGGTGGACTACCACCCCGAGTCCATCCCGGTGCCCTACTACCACTCCAACGTGGACTCCGACGAGGTCATGTTCTACTGCGGAGGCGACTACGAGGCGCGCAAGGGCTCCGGCATCGGCCAGGGCTCCATCTCCCTGCACCCCGGCGGTCACTCCCACGGCCCCCAGCCCGGCGCCTACGAGCGCAGCGTCGGCGCGGAGGCCTTCGACGAGCTCGCCGTCATGGTCGACACCTTCCGCCCGCTCGACCTGGGCGAGGGCGGCACCGCCGTCGACGACGGCACCTACGCCTGGACCTGGGCCAAGGGACAGGGGCGGGCATGACCTCGGCCCTGTACCGCGGACTGTTCGACGACGCCGCGCTGTTCCCGCCCGGTAACGCGCCCATGGGCGAGGCCCTGCCCGCCCACCGGGCGCACCGGGCGGGCGCCCGCGCCCCGTACGTGGGCCCCTTCCTGGTCTCCGACGGCCGGATCGCCGAACTGCGCGCGGTCCTGGCCCGGGAAGAGGGGGACCACGGCCCGCTCGACGTCGTGGTGACCGTGCCCGGCGGATCCGACGACCTGGCCGCCGCCATCGAGGCGATCACCGCCGATCCGGTCCTGCGCCTGGTCGGAGTGGAGGTGGCCGCGCCCCCGGACCGGGCCGGCGACACCGCCGTCGCGCTCGCCGCCACCCTGCCCCGGGGCGTCGGCGGCCACGTCGAGATCGCCCGGGGGGAACGGGCCGCCTCCGACATCGCCTCCCTGGTCGGCACCGGCGCCCACGCCAAGTTCCGCACCGGCGGGGTCCGAGCCGAGGCCCACCCCTCCGAGGCCGAACTCGCCGCGCTCCTGGCCACCACGGTCAACGCCGGGCTGCCCTTCAAGTGCACGGCCGGACTGCACCACGCGGTCCGCCACACCACCCCCGAGGGGTTCGAACAGCACGGATTCCTCAACGTCCTGCTGGCCACCCGCCTGCTCCTGGACGGCGAGGGCCGCAAGGAGGCCGCCGCCACCCTGGCCGACCGGGACGGCCGGGCCCTGGCAGCCCGCGCCGCGGCCCTCACCGAGACCGAGATCGCCGACGTGCGCTCCCGGTTCCGCTCCTTCGGCACGTGCAGCGTCACCGAACCCCTGGAGGACCTCGTGGTCCTCGGAGCGCTCACCCTCTGACCTTCGGAAAGCGAGATCCATGTCCGACAGCCCGCTCGACATCGCCCCCGACGCGCGGTTCGGCCCGGCGACCCTGCCCTACGGGGTCTACTCCACCGCGAGCGACCCGCGCACCCGGGTCGGGGTGGCCTACGGCGACCACGTCCTGGACCTGGGGTCCGCGGCCCGCGCCCAGGGCGCCCCGTTCGCCGACGTCGTCGACGGACCGAACCTGGACGCGCTCCTGGCCGCCGGGAAACCCGTCTGGGACGAGGTCCGCGCCGCCCTGACCACGTGGCTGACCGACCCCGCCCACGCCGACGCGGTCCGCCCCCACCTGGTGGAGCGCGCCGAGGTGACCCTGCACCTGCCGTTCACCGTCGCCGACTACGTGGACTTCTACGCCTCCGAGCACCACGCCACCAACGTCGGCCGTATCTTCCGCCCCGACCAGGAGCCCCTCACCCCCAACTGGAAGCACCTGCCGATCGGCTACCACGGTCGCTCCGGCACGATCGTGGCCTCGGGGACCGACATCGTGCGCCCCACCGGCCAGCGCAAACCGCCCACGGAGTCCACACCGGTCTTCGGCCCCTCGGTCCGGTTGGACATCGAGGCCGAGGTCGGTTTCGTCGTGGGCACGCCCACGGAGATGGGCGAACGGGTGGGGGTCGACGACTTCGCCGACCACGTCTTCGGGGTGTTCCTGCTCAACGACTGGTCCTCGCGCGACCTCCAGGCCTGGGAGTACGTCCCCCTGGGCCCGTTCCTGGGCAAGTCGTTCGCCACCTCGATCTCGCCCTGGATCGTGCCGCTGTCCGCCCTGGAGGCGGCCCGGGTCGAACAGCCCGCCCAGGACCCCGAACCGCTGCCCTACCTGCGGGGCTCCCAGCCCTGGGGTCTGGACCTGCGGCTGGAGGTGCGGCTCAACGGACATCTGGTGTCGAGCCCGCCGTTCTCCCTGATGTACTGGACCGCCGCCCAGCAGCTGGCGCACATGACCGTCAACGGCGCCTCCCTGCGCACCGGCGACGTGTACGCCTCGGGTACCGTCAGCGGCCCCGAGGTCGCCCAGCGCGGCTGTCTGCTGGAGCTCACCTGGTCCGGCAAGGAGCCGCTCCGGCTGCCGGACGGCACCGAGCGCACCTTCCTGGAGGACGGTGACGAGGTGACCATCACGGCCACCGCCCCCGGCCCGGACGGCACCCGGGTGGACTTCGGCGAGGTCACCGGCCGGATCCTGCCCGCCCGCTGACCGTCGCCCTCCGGCCCCGCGCGCCTCGACGACAGGCGCGCGGGGCCGACCCGTGTCCCGTTCGGCGCGTAGCCTCTTGACCCTCACACCGTGTCAGGCGATCCACTCGGAGCATCATGTTCACCATCGGAGACTTCGCCCGACACGGTCGCGTCTCGGTCCGGATGCTGCGTCACTACGACGCGACCGGGCTGCTGCGTCCGGCCCACGTCGATCCCGCCAACGGCTACCGGCACTACACCGCGGCCCAGCTCGCCCGCCTCAACCGGATCATCGCGCTCAAGGACCTCGGCTTCACTTTGAGGCAGGTCCACGACATCGTCGACGAGAAGGTCGAGGCCGAGGAGCTGCGCGGCATGCTCAGGCTGCGGCGGGCCGAACTGGAGACCGCCATGGCCGCCGAGCGGGCCAGGCTGACCCAGGTCGAGGCGAGGCTCCGAGCGATCGAGAGCGAGGGGCACATGCCCACGAACGACGTCGTCCTCAAGTCCGTCCCCGCCGTCCGGGTAGCGCGAATGACCGCCACCGCGGCGAGCTTCGACCCCGAGGACATCGGTCCGGTCATCGGTCCGCTCTACACGGTGCTGTTCCGGCGCCTGGAACTGGCGGGCATCGCCCCGACCGGCCCCGGTGTCTCCCACTACGAGGACGCCCCCGAGGGCGGCGGTCGGATCACGGTCCACGCCGCCGTCCAGGTCTCGGCGCCGCTCGGGAGCGGCGACTTCGAGGTCGTCGACCTGCCGCCGGTGGAGCGGGCGGCGACCATCGTGCACCGGGGCGCGATGGCGACCGTGCTCCCCACCGCCCAGACCCTGGCCCGCTGGATCGACGCCGGTGGTCACACGTCGGTCGGCTACCCCCGGGAGGTCACCCTGGAATGCCCGGAGAACCTCGACGACTGGGTGACCGAACTCCAGGCGCCGCTCGATGAAGCCTGACGGCCGGTGACCGTGAACGAGTGAGCGGGTGGCGGAGGGCCGACGAGGTCCACCGTCACCCGCGCCGCTTCGGGCACAGACGTTCCTCCAGCGCCGGAGGCAGGGGGTAGACCCGTTCGGCGGGGAGCAGACGCCGGGCCCCGGCGGTGTCTCCGCGTCTGACCAGGTCGGAGGCCTTGCGCACTCGAGGGGTGAGGTCGGTGAGCCCGACGATCCAGTCGTCGACGAAGGTCCGGATCAGCCCGCGACCGATCCCGACCTGAACGCTGTAGTGGTTCAGCGCCGCCCCGCGCAGGGACCGTTCGGGGTCCCACTGGAGGTGGACGTCGGCCCGGGCCACGGCCTCGGGCGACGAGGTCGTGAGCACCGCCCGTCCCAGAGCCTCCTCCCATCCCTGACGGGTGATCCGCACCGCGAGGATCCGTTCCTGCCCGGACTTTCGAGCCCAGTTGCTGCGGTGGGCCAACCAGGGGAGCGAGGGTTTGATCCAGGTCATCCGCCGGAACGAGAACGGAGGGACGAAACGCCCCTCCCGCAGCGCCGGGTCGGCGATGGCGGACGAGTAGGCCTGGTAGACCACGATCGTGTGCGCGTCGTGGTCGGCGCGGACCTGGTACAGCGGTGTCATGGGCGTGATCCTGGCAGCGGGCGCGCGAGGGCGGCAAACCCTTTTCGGGTGTTCTGCCCTGGTTTTCGCGCCGGCATCCTGTCCAGGGAACGAGGGAGGTGGCGGGATGGTCGCGATGTCGATCGAGGCCGGTGCCGCGCGTGTGGTGCGCGCCCGGATCGTCTGAGGTCGTCCATGTCGGAGATCCCGTTGGAGGGAGGGTTCGTCACCCGGGTCGTCCGGGTCGGCGACACCGTCCGTCGTGTCCCCGCCGAGCGTTCCGGGTTCGTGCACGAGCTGCTGGAACACCTGCGCGAGCGGTCCTGGCCCGGCGCCCCGCGCTTCCTGGGCCTGGACGAGCAGGGGCGCGAGGTCCTGTCCTTCCTGCCCGGCCACGTCGCCTGGCGGCCCGAGGACGCGATCGCCGTGCGCACGCTCGATGCTCTGCGCGGGGTGGCCCGGCTGGTCCGCGAACTCCACGATCTGACCGCCGGCACCCCGCTCGCCGGGGCGTCGGAGGTGGTCTGCCACAACGACCTGTCCCCGAAGAACACCGTCTACCGGGACTCCGGCGCCGGCCCGCTCCCGGTGGCCTTCGTCGACTGGGACCTGGCCGGGCCGGGGGAGCGGGTCCACGACCTGGCGCACGTCTGTTGGCAGTATCTGGATCTCGGCCCCGGATGGACCGACGCCGTGGCGGCGGGGGAGACGCTCCGAGAGATCGCCGACGCCTACGGTCCGGGCGCCTACGAGTATCCGGCCGACCTGGTCGACACCGTCCTGTGGTGGCAGGAGCGCTGCCGTCGGGGGATCGAGGAGGCGGCGCGGCGGGGGCACCCGGCCATGATCCACCTGCGGGAGACGGGGGTCGTGCGCGAGATCGAAGAGGTGCACGCGTGGACGCTCCAGCACCGTGAGGCCCTACTGCGCGGTCTCCGCCGCTGACCGCCCCACTCCGGATCGTCAACCGGAAGGACGCCTCAGGGCGAGGACGTACCGGTCGACCGGGGTGCCGTCCCCGAGCTCCCCTCGGCCATAGAGGGCGAAACCCGCCCGGCGCGCCACCGCCACGGAGGCCCGGTTCTCCGGTTCCACCTCGATCACCGCCTCGGTGCCTCCCAGGTCGGCCGCGTAGCGCGACGCCAGGAGAACCGCCCGGGTGGCCAGGCCGCGCCCCCGCCACAGGGGGTAGAGGCCATAGGCGAGGCTCACCTGGCCCGGGGCCAGACCCTCCTCCGCGAATCGCAGGTCGACCGTTCCCGCGAGCGTTCCCTCGGGCCCCACGCGGACACCGAAGGCACGGAGGGGCCCGGAGACCTCCCATTGCTCACGGCAGTGCCGGAGGTATCTCTCGACGGTCTCTCGGGTACCGGGGCCGCCGTTGAGCCATCGGACGAGGAGTTCGTCCTCACCGTCCAGGTGTGCCGTCGCGTCGTTCGGTCCCAGGGGCGTCAGGGTGACGACCCCGTCGGATGTGCTCGCTTCCGTCATCGGACCATGGTCGATCGTCGTGTCGCGCGCCGCCACCGGTTTTCCCCGGACCCCCGATATCACCCCTTCGACAGGAGGCGGGAGAAGGCCCGCAGGTCACGGGTGAAGAGTCCGGGCTGCTCGAAGGCGGCGAAGTGGCCCCCGCGAGGCTGCTCGGACCAGTGGACCGGGTTCCACTGACGTTCGACCCAGCTCCGGGGCGCGCGGGTCTTCTCGTACGGATAGATCGCCACACCGGTCGGCACCTCCACCCGGCGCCCCCAGACATGGGGGTCGGAACCGTACCGTTCGGAGTCCGCGTACAGGCGGGCGGCGGAGGTGGCGGTGCCGTTCAGCCAGTACAGCATGGTGTTGTCCAACATTCGGTCGAGGGTGAAGGGCGTCCCGTCGCGGGTGTCCGACCAGGTGTGGAACTTCTCCAGGAGCCAGGACGCCAGACCGGCGGGGGAGTCCTCCAAGGCCGGGCCCAGGGTGTGCGGCCGGGTGGCCTGCTGGACGTAGTACCCCTGGTCGGTCCCATAGACGCGCTCGTTGTACTCCAGAACGGCGCGTTCGTCCGGGGTGACATCGGCGAAGGGGTCTTCGAGATCGGGTGGTGGCACCGCCCAGGGGAAGTTGGTGTGGACGCCGATCAACCGGTCCGGGTGTTCCAGCCCGAGCTCGCGTACGACGAAGCCGCCCCAGTCGCCGCCCTGGGCGAGGAAGCGCGGGTATCCGAGCCCGGTCATGAGGTCGGCGAACGCCGACGCGATGGCGGGGACGTCGACCCCGGGGCGGGTGGTGGGACCGGACAACCCGAAGCCGGGCAGGGAGGGCAGCACCACGTGGAAGGCTTCCTCGGGGCGTCCGCCATGCTCGGTGGGGTGGACCAGCGCGGGCAGGCAGTCGAGGAACTCCACGATCGACCCCGGCCACCCGTGGCACAGCAGGAGCGGTGTCGCCCCCGGATGGGGTGAGCGCAGGTGGAAGGCGTGCACGCGGAGCCCGGCGGGTTCCCCGACGACCTGGGGCATCCGGTTCAGCTCCGCCTCGGTCCTCCGCCAGTCGTAGCGGTGCAGCCAGTGCTCCACGAGGTCGCGCAGCCAGGGTTGCGGGGTGCCCGAGCCCACCCTTCGTCGGGGAGTTCGGGGCGAAAGCGGGTCATCTCCAGGCGACGCCGCAGGTCGTCGAGGCCCCGAGCGTCCGTTTCGATGCTGTGGGGTCGCATAGGGCCATTGTCCTTTCCCGCCATGTCCCTTGGGTACACGGCCCTTCGTCGCTCGCCGGAGCCGGAGGTGGGGCCGTCGGCTTCACCCCGCTCCGCCTCTGAAAGCATGGAGCCGCCACGACCATCGACCCCGTCCCGAGCCGGGCGGGGCACGTCGAGAACGCGCGCCCTACGGCGGAGGAGTACATGACCCACCTGCACGTCTTCGACATGGACGGAACCCTGCTGCGGGGCACCACCGCGAGCCTGGAGATCGCCCGCCTGCTCCGGTGCGAGACCCGACTGCTGGAGCTGGAGGCCGACTTCCGCCGGCAGGCGATCGACACGCGGGTCTTCGCGCGCAGTGTCCACGCCCTCTGGTCCGAGCTCACCGAGGAGCACGTCCTGGCGGCCTTCGAGGCGAGCCCCTTCCTGGACGACGTCCGCGAGGTGTGCGAGGACATCCGCGCGCGGGGCGAGTACTCGATGGTGGTGAGCATGTCCCCGGACTTCTACGCGCGGCTGCTGCTCCGCTTCGGGTTCGACGAGGTGGTCGCCTCACGTTTCCCGCCGCTGCCCTTCAGCGCCCCGATCGAACCGGAGAACATCCTCACCCCCGTGGACAAGGTGCGGATCGTGGAGAGCGAGCGTGCGCGCAGGGGTGTGGAGGTCGACGCCTGCGTGGCCTACGGCGACTCCCTGTCGGACGGTCCGCTCTTCGAGCACCTCACCCACACCGTGTCGGTCAACGGCGACGAGCACATCGCGCGGATGGCCTCCCTCCACTACACGGGGTCGAGTCTGTCGGAGGCGTATTCGCTGGCCAGAGGGCTGATCGAAGCGGCCTGACCGGCGCGGGGGCGCCACCCGGATCCGGGCCGTCCTGTCCGCCGAGAGGGAACAGCGGCGCTCCACGCCACCGTTGTTCCTCAGGACGGATACGGTGCGTTCCGATCAAGGAGGACATGTGCGCGCAGCCACTTACAGTCAGTACAGCTCGGACGTCGACACCATCGAGGTCCGTGACGTGCCCGAACCCAAGGTCTTCCCCGGATCCGTCCTGGTCGAGGTACGCGCGGCCGGGGTGAACCCGGTCGACTGGAAGGCGATGACCGGTGGACTCGATCCGCTGATCGACGCCACCTTCCCGGTGATCCCGGGCTGGGACGTGGCCGGGGTCGTCGTCGACGTCGGTCTGGACGCCCCCGAGTTCCAGATCGGCGACGCCGTCATGGCCTACGCCCGCAAGGACGTCCTGGGCCCGGGCACGTTCGCCGAACGGGTGGCGGTCTCGGCCGCCGCCACGACCCGCAAGCCCGACTCCCTCACCTGGGAACAGGCCGGTGGTCTGCCGCTGGCCGGCGGCACCGCCCTGCGTTCGGTGGACGCCCTGGGACCGATCGCGGGTCGGACGGTGCTGATCCACGCGGCGGCCGGGGGCGTGGGCTCCTTCGCCGCGCAGATCGCCCGTGCCCAGGGGGCCCGGGTGATCGGGACGGCCTCCGAACGCAACCACGAGTTCCTGCGCGGCCTCGGCGTGGAGCCGGTGAGCTACGGCGAGGGGCTGACCGAACGGGTGACCGAGATGGCGCCCGAGGGCGTCGACGCGGTCGCCGACTTCGTCGGTGGCCAGCTGGAGACGACCCTGTCCGTCCTCACCCCGGACGGAGTCCACGTGTCGATCGTCGACAACGACGTGCTCGCGCACGGTGGTCGGGTGATCTGGGTGCGTCCGGACGGGAACGAGACGGCCCGGCTCGCCGCGCTCGCCGACCGGGGGGAGCTCACCGTCGAGGTGGCGGGCACCTACGGGTTGAACGAGGTCCCGGAGGCCTTCCGGGTCAGTCGCGAGGGGCACGTGCGCGGCAAGCTCGTGATCGTCCCCTGAGGGACGGTGACGGTGTGGCCCGACCGGGGTTCCGGTCGGGCCACGTTCGTGTCAGGGCGTGACGATGGGGAAGTCGGGTCGGGGCGCGTCCAGGAGCGCCATCAGACGGCGCAGCACCCCGAGATCGCCCTCGTACTCCGAACCCTCCGGCTCGGCGCCCGCGGTCACCCGGAGCAGCCGTTCCTTTGTGAGAGTGAGGGTGAGCCCGGACTCCTCGTCCTCCTCGGGGTCGGGATAGTGGACGAGGACCCCGTTGGAGAGCAGCGCCCGATGACGCTCCCCGAGGTCGGTCACCCGCAGCTCCAGGGACAGCTCCTCCCGCCAGGCGCGGGGCCCGTCGACGCGGATCGCCAGGGAGTCGAGGATCTGGGTGACGTTCAGCGCCGAGAGCAGACTGTCGGCCAGGGGCAGGGCCGTGGGCGGCACCTCGGAGGTGAGCTCGGAGGCCCCCACCAGGAAGAAGTTCCGCCAGGTCGCGCATTCTGACCCGTGTCCGAGCCGGGTCAACACGTGCGCCAGGAACCCCCGGGCGTCGGAGCGGTCGGGGGCGGCGAACACCGCGTGCGAACCCAGCTCGGCGGCGAACCGCAGATCACCCTCGTCGGCGAAGACCCGGGCCTGTGCGAGGAGACCGTCGACCCCGCCCATGGCGCGGGCGTAACGCTCTGCCTGAGCCTTGGGCGGATGCTGCCACAGGTGGGCCGGGTTGCCGTCGAACCAGCCCATGTAACGCTGGTAGATCGCCTTGACGTTATGGGAGACCGATCCGTAGTAGCCGCGCGAGCTCCACGCCCGTTCCAGCGCGGGCGGCAGCGTCAGCTCCTCGGCGATCTCGATCCCGGTGAAGCCCTTGTTCATCAGCCGGAGCGTCTGGTCGTGCAGGTAGGCGTAGATATCGCGCTGTTCGGCCAGGAGATCGCGCAGCGCGTCGGCGCCCCAGGTGGGCCAGTGGTGGGAGGCGAAGACGACGTCGGAGTCGTCGGCGAACAGCCGGATCGTCTCGTTCAGGTAGCGCGACCACATACGCGCGTCACGGACCTGGGCGCCCCGCAGGGTGAGCAGGTTGTGCAGGGTGTGGCAGGCGTTCTCCGCCGTGCACAGGGCCCGACGTTCGGGGAGATGGAAGTTCATCTCCGCCGGGGCCTCGGTGCCCGGGGTCATCTGGAACACGAACCGGACCCCGTCCAAGACCTCCTCCTGGCCGGTATGGGTGATCTCCAGGGTCGGCGGGATCAGCCCCACGCTTCCGTTGGAGGTCCCGATGCCCAACCCCATCCCGACCCGCCCCTCGGGCCCGGGATCCAGGTCGAAGGCGGCGAAGTACATGCCGCGCCGGATCATCGCGGTGCCCGCGTACACGTTCTCCGACGCGGCGTGCTCCATGAAGTGCTCCGGGGCCACGATCGGCACCCGACCGGAGACGACGTCGTCCTCGTCGACGACCCCGCGCACACCACCGAAATGGTCCAGGTGCGGGTGGGTGTAGACGACCGCGGTGACCGGACGATCGGACCGGTACTCGCGGTACAGCCGCAGCGCCTCGGCGGCCACCTCCTCGGAGACCAGCGGGTCCACGACCACGACGCCCTCGTCGCCCTCGATCAGGGTCATGTTGGACAGATCCATGCCCCGGACCTGGTAGACGCCCTCGGTCACCTCGAAGAGCCCGCTCAGGACGGTCAACCGGCCCTGGCGCCACAGATGGGGGTGGACGGTCTCCGGCGCGGTCTTGCCCTGGAGGAAGTCGAACCGGCGCAGATCCCAGACCAGACGGCCTTCATCGTCGGTGACGAAGGTGGGCGCGGGGGCGATGAGCCCGCGCAGGGCGCTGTCGAAGTCGGTGGTGTCGTCCATGGACGGTTCGTGACCCTTCGATCCGGTGCCCCTCGACCTCGTCTGTCGGGGGACACCCGCGGTCGTGTGCGTCGATCCGGTGCCACGGGTCATCGGAACCTCCTCCGGTACGTCCCGGCCTCGGGCGAGGCCCACGGGCACAGGGTGTCCGAGCGCATCTACCCGGAGGTGGCTCGGGCTACGACCAAACGACGGTCAACAACCTCATGAGCGGGCCGTTTCGCCTCCCGCGACGGTGTGTGCGATGCTCCTGCCTCCCCTCGTCACCGGCCCTTGAGGAGATCACCGTGCCCACCCCCTCCTTTCTCGACCTGCGCGGCCGACGCTTCGGCCTCCTCGACTTCGGCGGCGACGGCGTCCCACTGATCGCCCTGCACGGCACGTTCGGCCGGGCCTCCACCTTCTCCGCCACGGCCTCGTACCTGGCCCCGGAGTTCCGGACCATCGCCCTCGACCAGCGCGGCCACGGGCTCTCCGACCACGGCGGCGACCTCGGAAGCGACGCGTTCGTCGACGACGCCGTCGCCCTCCTCGAACACCTCGACCAGGGGCCGGCCCTCCTGCTCGGCCACTCCATGGGCGGGGTGGTCGCCTACCGGCTGGCGGCCCGCCGCCCCGACCTCGTCCGCGCCCTGGTGATCGAGGACGTCGGGTCGGTCACCGACGCCTCCGAGCTCGAACATCCGGTCTTCGACGTCACCGAATGGCCGCGCTCCTTCTCCGATCGGAACGCCCTCGCCGACTTCCTCGTCGGTCAGGGGGTGCCCGCGCTCGGCTACTTCATGGACAGCGCCCACGGGAGCGGTGGCCGGTGGCGGCTGCGCTTCGACCACGAGGACATGCTGGCCGTTCAACACGGCAACGCCGGGGACTTCCGGGCCGACTGGGCGGCCTCCACCCACCCGACCCTGCTCCTGCGCGGTGGGAACAGCCCGCTCTTGTCCAGGGATCGCGCCGAGGAGATGGTCCGTGCCCGCCCCGGCACCCGTCTGCGTGAACTCGCCGGTTGCGGCCACTGGGTGCATCTGGACGACCCGCGCGGCCACGCCGAGCAGGTGCGGACCTTCCTGCGCGAGGTCCTCGACACCCCTCTCTGACGGCGTCCCACAAGGGGCGGAGAACGGTCGGAGACGGAGACGTATTCGGGACGCCGTCCCTTTTCGGGGATCCATCCCACGCATGGTTCCGGAGAAAACGGGCGTGAAGGGAGAACGCCCCCGGTGCTCCGATTGGCCGAGTACGGACACCTCTATCGCTTGAGCGCCATCGGGTCCTGATGAATGATGTTGACGCGTCGAGTTTTCCGGCGCCGGCCATCCGTTCCGGGTTCCACGATTCCTTTTCACGGGCGAAGGGTTTTCGAGCCGATTCCCTTTTTCCTCCCCGAGTGATCGTGCCGCCCGATATCCCCCATGTCCCTTGAGAATGGACAGCGCCGTCTTCCATCGCCATGGCGTCCGTGAACCCTGCCTTTCACGGGTGCCCGACCGAGGAGAGAACCATTTCTTCGTCGCCTTCCCGTTTCACGAAACGGCCCGCACGGCAAACGAACCCCCGTCGTCTCCTGACCGCCCTCGTGGCCTCCGCCGCGCTTCTCGTCGGTTCCCTGGGCGTCGCCCACGCGGAACCCGCCACCGACGACGCGACCGCCCTGGACTTTCCCGCGGATTTCAAGGCGCCCTTCGAATGCGGACTGCGGGTGACCTACTCCACCTACGAGGACCACGACCACAACGCCCTCGACATCATCCGCGCCGACGGTGGACAGGACCTCGGAACCCCGATCCTCGCCTCCGCCCCAGGAACCGCCCGCCTGACCGAGGGGCCCGGCGCCGGTCTGGTCGTGAACATCGACCATGAGGGAGGCTGGCAGACCCGCCACTACCACCTGGACACACGTACGGTCGAGGACGGGCAGCGGGTCGAACAGGGCCAGCAGGTCGGCACCATGGGCAACACCGGTGTCAGCTCCGGACCCCACCTGCACTACGAACAGCGCCTGAACGGCACCGCCCAGGAGATCGTCGTGGACGGCGAGGAGCTGGCGCCCTACCCGTTCGGCTACCACGAGAAGTACTTCACCAGCACCAACGGCTGCGACGGCGAACAGCCGCCGGTGGAGAAGGAGGAGACCTCGCTGGCCTACACCGGCCCCGAGATCGTCTCCAACGGAGAGCCGGCCGAGCTGTCCGGCACCCTGACCGACGAGGGGGACGAACCGGTCGCCGACCGGACGGTCTCCTTCACCCTGGGCACCGGCGACTCCGAACAGGCCTGCGAGGGCACGACCGGCTCCGACGGCGGGGCCACGTGCGTGATCGACACCGTCGACCAGCCCCTCACCGACGACGGAATGGTCCCCTTGCGGCTGGACTTCGCCGGAGACGACGAGTACGAGGCCTCCTCCCACGAGACCGAACTGCGCATCACCCTCGAAACGGAGCTGGAGTACACCGGCCCCGCCTCGATCGCCAACGACACCGCCGCCGAACTGTCGGGCACGCTGATCGACGAGACCGGCGCCCCGGTCCCCGACCAGACGGTGGCCTTCACCCTGGGTGCCGGCGACACCGAACAGGCCTGCGAGGGCACGACCACCGCCGACGGAGCGGTGACGTGCACGGTCGAGGCCGTCGACCAGCCCCTCACCGACGAGACCACCGTCCCCGTTTCCCTGACCTTCGACGGTGACGGCTTCTACCTGCCCTCGGAGGCCTCCGCCGAGGTCCTCCTGGAGTACGTGACCGGCAGCGCCTTCGGTCTGTCCGCCGACATCCCCGTCCTGGGCCTGCCGATCTCCATCGGACCGGCCCCCGAGAGCGGCGAGGTGCGGACCGCGCACGCCGAGGAGACCGAACCCTCCTGCCTGGAACGGCTGGGATCGGCGCTGGTCACCGCCGACGTGTTGTGCGCCCAGGTGGTGAGCGACACCGACCCGACCGCCGTCACCGCGAGCGCCAACGTCTCCGAGGCGCGGATCGGCCTGGCCGGTCTCTCGCTCATCGAACTGTCCGGGGTGGAGGTCGCCTCCACCAGCACCTGTGAGGAACAGGTCGGCTCCGTCGACATGACGCTGAAGGTCGCCGGAGTTCCGATCGAGATCGGGGACACCCCCGACCTGGAGATCGACGTCGACCTCGGGATCACCGGGGCCCGCCTCGTGGTCAACGAGCAGATCGTCGAGGAGGACGGCTCCCTCACCGTGAACGGGGCCCGACTGACCGCTCCGGGCGGCATCGACGTGGTCGTCGGTTCGGCCACCTCCGCCGCGCACAACTGCGCCTGACCCCGCGACGCGGCCCCTCGGGGGACCGGAGCCCACGGGCCCCGCCCCGAGGGGCCGCACCCCGAGGAGAAGACGGCCGGGGACGTTTCGGGGCGCGCGGGGTCGGTCAGGGGCTTCGATGAGGGCCGTAGCGATGAAGGGAGAACGGCCATGGTGGACAGCATCGTCGAAGTGATGACCCCCGTGGTGCACACCGTCACCCCGGACACGACCCTGCGCGAGGCCGCCGAGATCATGCGCGACCAGGACGTGGGCGATGTCGTGGTACTGGAGGACGATCACCTGAGAGGCATCCTCACCGACCGGGACATCGTGGTCCGATGCGTGGCCGAAGGGGGAGACCCGGAGACCGTGACGGTCGGCGAGGTGTGCAGCTCCGAACCGGTGACGGTGCCGCATCAGAGCAGTGTCGGAGACGCCGTGCACGCGATGCGGGTGGAGCACGTACGCCGCCTGCCGGTCGTCGACGGCGAGGAGGTGACCGGCATCGTGACCATAGGGGACCTGGCCCTGGCCGTCGACGAGGACTCCGCCCTCGCCGATGTCAGCGGGGCCGCGCCCAACCGGTGACGGGGGCACGCCCCACCGCCCTCGCGCGGTGGGGCGTCCTATGTCTCGATCCCGGGGCCGCCGCGGACGCGGCCTCTGTCGAGGTTCTGCCGCTGGGGTGCTTTCGTCGTGCGGAGAGACTTCGAGGGGCTCGGGGTGGTGACACCCCGAGCCCCTCGTGCGCGTCGACGCCGGGGCGCCGGCTCCTTCAATGGGAGGCGTCCGCCAGACGCTTGCTGAACCGGACGCCCGAGGCCGTGTAACCGCGCCCCGAGTAGAAGTCATGCGCCTCACTCCGGGGTTCCCCGGAGTTCAGCTGCGCCCGCGCGGCGCCCCGGCCCGTCGCCCACCGTTCGAACGCGGAGCACAGGGCCGCGCCGACCCCCCGCCCCCTCGCGTGTTCGGCGGTGACCAGGGCGATGAGCTGGGCCGCAGGGGTGTCGTCCTCGATCGGGAACAGCAGATGTCCGGCGGCGAAACCCACCAGCTCCCAGCGGGAGTCCTCGACCACCCAGGCCTCATAGGTGGGGTCCTGGCCCAGACGTTCCAGCCGCGCCCGTATCCGTTCGGTCGACGCGGGGTAGGACAGGGCGCTGAACAGGGGAACGAGCCGATCGGCGTCCGTGGGGCGGACGTTCCTGGGGAAGTAGCGGGGAGTCATACCCTTCGCCCTACCCGGGGTGATCGGAGCGATACCGAACGAACGCCCCGAACCTCTCACCTTCCCCCGAACCGCCCGGAGCACCTCTGTACGTTCCGGCGCGAGCCTTGGTATCGGATCGGCGGGTGTTGCTCGCCTATTTCGAACCAAGCGAACAATTCAGGCATTTCTTTCCGTGATTCCCTGTCCTTCTCAAGCCGAATATGAGGTATCCAGCGAAAAGGCCACGAACCCCTGTTCGACTCGCTAGCGTGGAACACGACAAGAAAAAACCCGGCCGGTGTTAGCGCACCGGGCCGGGTTGTGGCCGACGCCTGCGTCAACAGGCGGTTCGACCGTGCCACCTCCCTGAAAGCACCAGGAAGGCGACTCGTGATGGAGTCTACCCCTACCCTCCCCGTCGACGTGGCCGAAACCGCGCGATCTCTGGGCGCGCATGTGATCCGCAAGCGCCCGCTCGGCGCCCTGAAGGGCATCGGGTTCATCCCTCTGCTCTGGGTGCGCGACGCGCTCAAGGCCGGCCTCTTCAGCAGCACCCGCGCCTACACGGTCGCCTCGGTGATCGCCACGGCCGGTGACTGCGACGGCCGTTACTGCTTCCTCTACTTGAAGGCGGTGGTCGAGCGCTCCGGCGGGACCATGAGCCTGCCCACCGTCAAGCGCGCGATCGACGACCTGGTCGAGGCCGGGCTGGTTCGCAAACTCGACCGGCGTCAGGTGCGGGCCTTCTTCGCCGAGGACCTCGCCGACGGAAAGCGATGGGGCGACCGGCTCCCCTCGGTACTGGAGCTGCTGATCCCGGCCTCCGCCTACCCGGAGCAGACCCTGAAGGAGATCAACGAGGCGCGGGACAGGCTCGGTGAAGGGCCTCTGGACGAGACCACCCGCCCTTACCCATCGGTAGGAACGACGGCTCATCTTGCCGAGGACGACGGCTCGGAAAGCGCTACAGACGGTTGTCCTGATACACGCTCTTCGAACGAGGCCCCTGCTTCCGTCCGTGACAGCGTAGGTACAGGGGAGCGAAGCGCACCGAAACGATCGGACGGACCCCATCGCCTCATCTCCCGCATTCCGAACATTCGCCTGCGCGAACCGGCGGCCGATAGGCGACGGCTCGGGCGGGCGGTGGACGATCTGCTCCGCCAAGGCCTGGGCGTCGGCGACGTGACCGCCCTGTTCAACGGGATGGAGGGGCTGCGGCGCCCGTTCCCCGCGTTGATGCACCGGCTGCGCGGCCTGAAGGCGGCACGGGCCTTCCTGGACGGATCTCTGGGGCGGGGTGTGACCGGTGCGGGGTTCTTCTCGCCGCGATGGCCGACGCCGGACGACGATCCCTTCGGGCGGGCTCCGGAGTTCCACCTCGACTCTCAAGGGAAGGCCGACGGGACCTGCCCGGAGCACTCCGGCGTTCGTAACGTCCCGGGCGGGAACTGCGCTCTGTGCGGCGCCCGGTGCCGTTCGACGCCGGGTGAACTCCTGCACCCCGTTCCCGCACCCGCGGCCCGACCGGAGCCGCGGTCGCTTCCCCGGGAAAAGCCCGACCTCGCGGGGGAGTGGCTGGACCCGGAACTGGTGGAGCGGATGAGGGCCTCCCTCGCTGGGGGAGGGGCGCCCTCCACGGCCTCGGCGGCGCCGGGCGGGCCGAGGCCGTCGTCGGGCTCAGGCCTCTCGCTCAGGACGCGTTCCACCCTCGACGAACTGCGCGGATTCCTCATGGACTCGCGCGATCGAGGGGCGAAGACCCACTGAGTGGCGGGCCTTCACGAGGTCGATTCACCGAAGCCATGGCGAAGGCGCGCGGTGACGGGAGGGTGAGCGTTCGTCATTCACCTCCACCATCGTCCCCTCCACCCTCCCCGCTTCCTCCACGATCTCCGAAGAGCGAGAGGACGAACCCCACGCCCCCCGCGCCCAGCGCGTAGGGGATGAGAGGGTCGGTGGCTTCGAACATCGCGAGCAGGAGGGTGGCGGGGAACATGGCGATGAACAGAGCGACGCCGAACAGGCCCAGGCGGTCGCGGAACCTGCGCCTCTTCTCCTCCTCTTCCTCATCGTCGCCGGGTGCGTCGTCGATGTTCTCCCGCTTCGTCGACAGCCGGTCGGCGAGCACGATGGCCGTCGCGGTCGCCGCGATCAGGGCGAGGAGCCAGAGCAGGGCGGACAGGCTCCCGCTCAGCACCTCACCGAAGAGCGTGACCCCGAGGCCACCCAGGAGACCCAGGGCCACGAAGACGATGCAACCTCTCATCGAACCTCCGAAGTAGGGGCCCAAAAGTACGTCGAAGGTGGTGTGAGTAGCGCCGAATGGCCACAAGTGGTCGCGGAAAGATAACGGTGAACTTTTCGTGCTGCTCTCACCTGCGAATTCGACTGTGGAGCCTCGAAAGAGCAGTGAATCTATGTCGTAAAGATGCCGGTTCGGTTCACCCGACTTCGCGCCCGGCCCGCCTTCATCCGCTCCACCGAGAAGCCTTCGCCCTCATCGATCGTGCGTCTCCACGGTGTCCCTCGGGAGAGTGCGTTTCCGTGGTCGATCGCCCGCAGGGTCATCAGTGCGCGAAGCCTCCGAGGGTGACGAGGGGGCCGCGATGAGAAGGGCGGCGAATGCGAGAGGGGCCACCGCCTGGTAGCCGATCCATATCTCGCCGCCCATGTCCCCGCCTCGCCACGCGATCACCAGACCTACGATCGCCGCCACCGTCCAGCCGCCGTCGTAGGCGGCCATGAGGAGGGTGGAGGTACGCGTCGAACGGCGACGCACGTAGCCGATCTCGACCCCACCGCCGATCAGGAGCGCGACGCCGGACAGGGTCATCAGCCAGGGGGTCACGTCGAGTAGCTCGCCGAGGCGGGTGGCCCCGCCGAGGAACGCGACGCCGAGCGCGACCTTGAAGGCTCCGTCGGCCATGGCCCCTACAAGCATCGACCGGGCCGGAGGCGTGGTCCGGGTGTGCGTCATGGGTTCCTCCGGAGGTTCGGTCCACGCTTGTTTCGATAACGGGATTACTATAATAATGAGATTATGAGAATGACAAGGGCGGAGACCAAGGAACGCAACCGCCGAGCCCTGCTGGACGCGGCCTTCCGGCTCGTCTCCCGCGATGGTTACCGCGCCAGACTCGACGAGATCGCCGAGTCGGCCGGGCTGACCACCGGCGCCGTCTACTCGCTGTTCGGCAGTAAGAACGGCCTGGTGGTGGCCCTGGTCGCCGACCGCCTGGAGGTGGACTACGAGGAGGTGGAACGGGCGATCCCAGCCGAGGCGGACCTGCTCGAAGCGGTCGACGCCTTCGCCCGACACCATCGGCGCGGCTGTGACGCCCCCGACGCGCGCGTGGCCTTGTCGTTGCAGCTCGTCCTGCTCGACATGGCTCTCCGCGACCCCGAGTTGGGATCGCGGCTCGCCTCCTCGGTCCAGGAACAGGAGGCCCGGCTCGCGGCGATGTTCACCGGCAGATCACATGAGGGGATCGTCGTGACGTCGGAGCGGGCACGGCGGCTGGCCACCGCGCTCAGAGCGCTGGTGACGGGGCTCGGCCAAGGCGTGATGCTCGGCCTGGCCGAGGGCGCCGATGAGCGGTACTTCGCCGACGCGGCCCGAGCCCTGGCCTCCAGCACGTCCCTCATCGAACACGGGGCGACCGCTCCCGACGAGGAGGGAACGTAGCCGGGTGGGCGTTCGACCAGGTCGAACGCCCGGATGGTCGAGGTGCGCCCCCGTGCTCGCGGGGGCCGGTCGGGTCGGGAGCCGAACGCCGCCCGTCACCTCGACCATCAGCGCACCCCGAGGGAGCGCCCATCAGGTGCTGCTGGGAGACGATGAGTCACACGAGACCACAAGAAACCCATACCTCACATCCGCCCAACGAAGGCGTTTTCCCCTATGGTTGGGGCGACCGGCTTATGGCCGAGAGCGATCGCCGCCCCGAGGCGATCGCCGGATGCTCGGCCGCGTGGCGCGACCCCCTGCGTGTAGAGGTAGATGCTCTGATGTCCGACGACTCCTCCCCGTCCACCTACAACGATCCCGACCGTCCCGCCCCGATCGATACCACCCGGACCCACTCGGCCCGGATCTGGAACTACTGGATGGGCGGCAAGGACCACTACCCGATCGACCGCATCGCGGGCGACCAGGTGTCCGAGTCCTTTCCGGAGATCGTCGACCTGGCCCGGACCAGTCGGGAGTTCCTGATCCGCGTGGTCACCCACCTGACCGAGGAGGCGGGCATCCGCCAGTTCCTCGACATCGGGACCGGGATGCCCACCGCCAACAACACCCACGAGGTCGCCCAGGGGATCGCCCCCGAGTGCCGCGTCGTCTACGTGGACAACGACCCCCTCGTGCTCGCGCACGCGCGCGCCCTCCTCGTGGGGACCCCCGAGGGCGTCACCGACTACATCGACGCCGACCTGCGCGACCCCGACGCGATCCTGGAGAAGGCCGCCGAGACACTGGACTTCGATCGGCCCATCGCGCTGATGCTCATGGGCGTGCTCGGCCACATCCCGGACGAGGACCTCCAGCCGATCGTCCAGAAGCTGCTGGGCGCCCTGCCCTCCGGTAGCTATCTGGCCAGCTACGACGGCACCAACACCAGCGAGGCCTACAACGAGGCCATCGAGGCGGGCAATAAGCACGGGGACGTTCCCTACATCCTGCGCAGCCCGGAGGCGGTCGCGGCCCGCTTCGAGGGGCTGGAGCTGCTGGAGCCGGGCGTGGTGCCCTGCCCGAAGTGGCGTCCCCTGGCCGGTGAGCTGAGCGCCCGTCGTGGCCTGGACCAGTACGGCGGCGTGGCCCGCAAGCCCTGAGCGGGGACCGGGGGTCCCGCTCCACGCACCGGTCACCGACGAACACGATGAGGGGTAACGGCCTACAGGAAGCAGGCCGTTACCCCTCTTCCTTGCGCGCCCAGGGCGTCCATGAACGATGGGCGTGGGCCGTGTCCTGATCCGGCCATGGCTCCAGGCCCTCGGTGGCGGCCAGGCGGGTAGAGGTCGATCACCATCATGTCGTGGAGGCCCCGCCATGCTGTCGATGTCTTTGATCGCCGGAGGACTGGCGCTGTTATGCGTCTACCTCCTCTGGGATGTGGTCGACTCCTACGGCGAAGAACGTCATCGGGGCCGTAACGACAGGCTCGTGACCTTCGCGCTGTGGGCGGCCTGCGGCAACGTGGGCATGACCCTGGCCCTGTTCGAGCGTGCGCTGTCCCGGGAGCAC
The DNA here is from genome assembly GCF_035818715.1 of Nocardiopsis sp. LDBS1602. Classification (NCBI taxonomy): domain Bacteria; kingdom Bacillati; phylum Actinomycetota; class Actinomycetes; order Streptosporangiales; family Nocardiopsidaceae; genus Nocardiopsis; species Nocardiopsis sp. LDBS1602. The sequence continues at coordinate 219,758 of NZ_JAYLVW010000001.1, forward strand.
GGGACCATGTTCTTCCCACTGGTCCTGGCCGCGTCCGCGTTCGTGTGCGCCGCGTGCCTCCTGACCGTCGTCTTCGTCGGCGATGTCCCCCGTCATCGCGGGCGCGTTCTCCATTTCCCAATGGTCGCCATGAGCGCCGCGTACCTGGGCGTCATCATGGCCCTGTTCATGATCCTGTCCGTTCCCGATGTCCGGGACGCGGTCGCCACGGTCGTGACCACCGTGGGGAACGTCCTGGCGCGGATTCTGGAGTTTCTGGGGATCGTGATCCTCTCGGTCGTGACGTTCGTCGTGGTGATCGGGTTCATGATCGTCGTGGGGGAGGAGGACCGGAACACCCCTCGGCGCCCCGAGTGGATGAGCAAGAGCGCATGGCGGAGACAACAGCGGATGCTGCGGCGGTACCGAGGCGGTCGCGGTGAGACCGGCTCCGGCTATGACGGCGGTTCCGGTGGAGGCTCTGGATACGACGGTTATGGCGGTGTCGGTGGCGATGGAGGTGACGGAGGAGGCGGTGATTGAGGCGGAGTGGTGGGGAAGTGGTATTGAGGTGGGCGATTGAGGGGTGTCTGGTTTGTCTGTTTTTCAACAACGTGCAGAAATGGCGGGTCTGCTGGGATAGCGTTGCAGGTCAGGAAGACTGCTCCCCGCGCACGCGGGGATGGACCCAGTGCTTCCGCCTGACCCCCGACGCCCTCGCCCTGCTCCCCGCGCACGCGGGGATGGACCCATCAATTCGACTGACCAGGTAGCCGAGGCACTCTGCTCCCCGCGCACGCGGGGATGGACCCGCGCGGCCCCTCGGGGCGCCCTGCACCGGGCCCTGCTCCCCGCGCACGCGGGGATGGACCCCATGTCCACCTCGCCATCCACGGTGGTGTACACTGCTCCCCGCGCACGCGGGGATGGACCCACGGTGTCGTAGTACACGGCGCCCTCCAGTGCCTGCTCCCCGCGCACGTGGGGACGGGCCGCATCTTCAGAGGCGACGGTGTCTGTTGTGACTGTCGCCCTCGTCGGTTCCGAGACCGGACGGCTTGTCTCGCACACACTGTGCGGCCTCGGTCTGATGTGACGATGCCCTGCCCCTGGGGGCTCTCCCAGGGGCAGGGGTGTTTCGTCGGCTGCGGCTAGGTCTCGACGAGCTCGATCCCGATCGCCATCACGCCCAGGGCTTCGCGTTCAGGTGGGTAGATCTCCCGCACGTTTCGTAGCTGGTCTTCGCGGGAGGCGGTCGGGTTGACCGATGAGACGGGTTCGTGGTCGAACATCTCGTCGAAGTCCCGGTAGCGCGCGATTCGGGTGATCCGCGTGAGCACTTCCTCGTCGCGGCACTTGAAACGGAGAAGGTCGCCTTCCTTCAACCGCTGACGTGATGAGTCATTGACCCTGATCTCGGTCGTCTTCTCGCCCGAGGCGATCAGGTCGAAGTACCGCTTGTAGATGCCCATCTCGTGTGCGCGGGGGCGCTGATCGAGGTCGGCGGGTCGGTCATTCATGAGTCGGCCTAGTTCTTTGACGGTGAAGCTTCGAAAGAAGTGCTTCGGATCGGTGAGTAGTTCGCCGACGAGCCACAACAGCGCGTCGACATAATGGTCGGTGCCCCCTTCCCACCGGGTGGTGTCGAGCATCCAGGGCTCGACGTCGGCCGGCAACGCGTCCGCGCTCCGGTCGCGCAGCAGCGACTTGGACAGCTTCGCGCCGGTCGGTGCGAGCACCTGGGGCGTGAAGATACGGAGCGGCATCCGTGCCCCGGGGGTGTCCAGGACACCGAGAGCACCGTCGACGAGCTGTGAGCCGAAGGCCCAGTCGCCTCCCTTGAGCATCACGTGAAGGGTCTCGGTGTCGCGCACGAGCAAGCGCTCTTTGACGAGGTTCCGGTACAGGGTGGCCAAGTCGAGGTAGGCGTCGTTCTCGGGGTCGACGTCGATCTCGACGAACTCCCCATGCATCACACGCAAAGGTTGCGCCTGCGACATGTGTTCGTCAGTGGGAGCGGGCCCTACTTGGGTTGAGCTGGTCGGGCAGTCGCCGTATGAGCTGTCCTTGGAATGACGTGGCCGTCCTGGCCGTGGCCGCGGCGCTCCGGACACGGGCTTGGCCATCTGAGCCCCACGCATGTGGGGATGGACTGTTCAACCCGAACGCGCTTGTGTGCGGGGACATCTGAGGGGTGTCGGTTTTGTCTGTTTTTCGACAACGTGCAGAAATGGCGGGTCTGCTGGGGTAGCGTCGCAGGTCAGGAAGACTGCTCCCCGCGCACGTGGGGATGGACCCGAGATCGCAGCCGCCCGGTGCCTGGAAGGGTGCTGCTCCCCGCGCACGTGGGGATGGACCGGACGCCAACGACAACGCGCTTCCCCTGTGTTCCTGCGCTTCACGGATGCGGGGAGGGGGGTTTGGGCGTGGGGAGGCCCCGGGGGCTTTTGCTTCCGGGGCCTTGTGGTTGTGGGGGTTACCGGGTGAGGGTGGTGAGGAAGGCCGACCATTCGCGAGCGGGCAGGTTCAGTTCCGCCAGGGCGCGGTTCTGGGTGTCGCGGAGGTGGGTGGTGGCGCCTTCGGCCACCTCGACGCAGTTTGCTCCGGACGTGCTGTAGGTGGACTTGTGCCAGGGGCGCTGTTCGTTGGGCATGCGCTGTACTTCCCTTCAGGGGTGGGGGAGTTCCGGTTCAGGGGTCAGCGGGTGCGGAGCGCGTGGAGCAGGGCGCTCCATTCCGCGTTCGGAAGGCTGAGCTCGGCGAGCCCGCGGTTCTGGGTGTCGCGGACGGCGGCGCCCTGGGCGATGGTGCGGGCCTCGACGCAGTTTCCGCCGGTGTTGCTGTAGGTGGACTTCTTCCAGTGCTCGTTCATCATGTCGCGCTGCCTCGATCTCTCAGATGGGGGCGGAGAGTTCTCGTCTGCGAAAGTCCTTCGAGGAAGGTTCCGCTGTTCCGCGGTGGGCCTGCCGGGAGTCAGTTCGTGCGGAGGGTGCTGAGCAGAGCGGTCCACTCCGAGGCGGGAACGCTGAGCTCGGCGAGGCCGCGGTGTCGGGTATCGCGGATGTGGGTGGTGGGGCCTTCGGAGACCTCGACGCAGTTCGAACTGCTGCTGTAGGACGACTTGTGCCACGTGATTTCGCTGGTCATGCGCTGTCCGTTCTCTTCGGAGGTCGGAGGCTGACTACTGCGGAGCGGGCTTCTGGGGGCGAGAGAGATCGTGTACTCGGGGGATGGGGGTGTTCTCAGAACATGACTTCGGCTGAGATGATGCGGAGGTGCGCAACTTCTTCTTCCCCGTTGAGCTGGGGAGTAGTCCTTGTGTTTTCTAGACCAGATATATCTCCCCTTGCGCCGATACGTAGGGGAGTTACTCTGGGGTCGTGCGGAACACAACCGGCCCCCGCCACCTTGACTGGCGGGGGCCGGTTTGTGGTCTGCTACTTAACAGAAGCGACCGCGCCGAGAAGTGCGGACCATTCGCCCGCGCCGAAGGACAGATGGCCGAGTTCCCGGTTCTGAGTGTCACGCACGTCCGCGCCGCCAGGGCACTCTCGCGCTTCCACGCAGTTGCTGCCATTTGCGCTGTACGTGCTCTTGTGCCAGTCGGTTGGGGTCTTCATACGAGGGACCTCAAAGCTTCTATTGAGAGGGGTTCCGGAAGTGCAGCGGCGAGCGCTGCGGTGATCTGTCCGGCAAGCCTGTCACCGGATTGCAGGTCGTAGACCAGGTTACCGTCTGCGTGATCGCTTACGATGGCAGACTCCCCAGACCGGAGTCGGTAGTCCATCAACGGTGCAGCCGGGACCAAGACCAATGTTCCCTCGGGGATCACCTGCACCTTAACCCTCCCGGTCTCGTGCCAGGACAGTAGCGCGGCCGCCTGCGCGGAGCGGACCTTGGGGGACATGTAGGAGACAGCCCCCAGTGGAAAAACTGCTGTCACTTGGAGCTCGGCTAGCTCTTTGAGTCGCCCACACCTGAGTGCGACAAGCCGGGCGATCTCCTCCGCATCGGTGTCTGGCTGCCCTGCAGTGAACACAGCGTGAGCATATTCCGGGCACTGGAGCATGCCCGGTACAAGAGCCGGGGTTGCGATGGTGACCCGGCGGGCTGCGCGCTCGATCCCTTCGATGTCGCGAGCCCACTCAGGTAGCCCATTGCCAGTGGTGACGGCTAGCCACACCGACATGAGGTCGCCGTTCGCGCCGAGAGCCTTGTCTAGACTTTCCACATTGCCCCGTTTTGGTGTTGATTTCCCCTTTTCCCACCTATTCACGGACGAGTGTCCAGTGTTGGAACGTTTGGCTAGCTGCTGTTGCGTCAGACCTGCAAGTTCCCGGAGCCTGACGAGATTTTCAGCAAACAGATTGGGGGTCATGGATTAATTATTGCCCATGGCTTCTCATGATCACACTTTAGATTCCACGGATTGCTCAGACGCTGTGGAATCACTGGATGACGCTCCAAGCTGGACTCACGTCAGCACAGAGGGCTACGTACGTCGGGTGAAAGCGCCCGACAGCAAGAACCCCGGGGGGCCGAAGTAGAGAGCGGCCGCCCGGGGTTGTGACCCACCCCGACAGCTCCGAGGTGAACCGCCATGAAGTGTATCGCTGCTAAGCGGCGGGACAACAGGCTTTTGTCCGCTCCGTACCAAATGCTCCGTTATTCAGACCCCGACAGGCTGGGCTTGCGTGTGCGGCACACGGTGGCCGCTCGTGCTGCTGCGCAGAACTGGGTGCGTCGGCATGCGGCTCGGGGGATCGCTAACCCGATGGCGGCGGCTGAGATCGCGAACCGGGCTTCGTTGATCGCGTGGGAGTTGATGGACAACGCCCATCGGCACTCGTATTCGGGTGCTCCGGATCAGACGCTCACTTTGATGTTGGAGCGGTCGCGGTATCTGTTGTCGATCACGGTCACCGACGCCGGCCCCACCCCGGGATGCAAGCGGCTCTCTTTCCCGGAGCAGAAGAGCCACGGTGGTGGCTTGGGGCGGGTGGCTTCACTCTCCTTCTATTGGGACTGGGACGGATGCGCCGGCCTGCCGGTGACGGTCAAGGCCCGGATCGAACTTCCCTGACCAGCCCCAAGGAGCAGAACACCGTGAGCATGATCCCGACACAGGTCCGACGCACCCTCCCAACCACCACCACGTCCACCTCACCGGTACAGCGGGGCAGGCACGCCCTGCCGCCCCGGAGGGGGACCCTCGCTCGCCCCAAAGCCACCGACACCACCACCACCGCCGCCGCCGCCACTACTAGCCCGGTTATCCCGAAGGTTCGGAGGGGCTGGTTCGGTCTTCGGCGCCGGTTCGCGCACTGGGCCGGGTTCCTTCCGACTTCCAGCGAACCTGAGCGTCCCGCCCCGCCGAAGCCTCCGGTCCCTCTTCCCCGGCGTACCCCGCGTCCCCCGTCCAGTCCTCCGGCCCCTACTTCGCGTTCGGTGGAGCAGAACGCGGCCGCGGAGTTGAGCGCGTTGCGGTTGTTGGGCCGCTTGAGCGTGCAGCAGCGGCTTGCTCGGGTGGATCACCGGTTGCGGTTGGCTCGGCTGTTGGTCGACGGGATCTTGGACGAACGTTCCCGCGTGGAACGGCAACTACGCGAGGCCGAACAGGCCGAGCAGGACGCCGGTACCCAAGAGCTCGGGGTCGCGGTCAAGCGCTATCTCGCCATGGGAGGTCGGACATGGACGACCTCCTGACTCCCAGCCAGGCTGCTTCGCAGTGGGGGGTGTCGTATGCGACCGCCGCCCGCTGGGCCCGGGAAGGCACCATCCCCGCCCTTCATGTGGGGCGTCGTTACTACTACCTCCAGGGCACCGTCGACCAGGTCAGGCGCGCCCGGAGTGCGGGTGTCGCCCCTTATCCGAACCACTATGCGAATGCGGGGGTAGCGATGACGATGACCTGGGGTGCGGCCCGTAGCGGCACTTTGTTGGATCGTGAGGAATGGGCGTTGACCAACGCGGCTCGCACCTTCGACTACCTGGACTACGGCAAGGATTCCTGGAGCGAGGATCGCCATGTCGCCGTGCGCATGGCCGAGGCCTCACCCGGTCTGGCGGGGCAGATGCTGGTGCACCGCAAGGCACGCGAAGGTGTGGTCGACGCGGTCTGCCGCTCCTTCTCTCAAGTGATCGATCTGGGGTGTGGGTTGCCGGCGATGCGCCGCGCCCCGCATGAACGCGGCCGGGTGCTGTGGGGATCTCAGGCTCGGACGGTCTATGTCGACCACGACCTCGCCGCCCTGGCCGCCGCCCGCGCCTGGTGGGAGCACCCGGCTCAGGTTCGGGGGTACAACGTGCGGGTCTTGGATCTGGATCTGAGGTTCCCGGAAACCCTGGTCAACGCTCTGGGTGAGCATCTGGATCTGTCGGTTCCGGTGGGGGTGATCTCCACCCTGACCCTCGACCATCTGGAAAACGAAGAGGTCACGGGCCTGGTGGAGGCACTCGCTGCGGGCCTGGCACCTGGCAGCGGGTGGGGGATCACCCATCTGTCCGGGATGGTCGGTGCCGCCGAGGTCTACACCGGCCAGGCCCGAGAGCAGGGGGCGGATACCCGGTTGGTGGCGCGTGCCCCTGAGGGGTTGCGGAAGGTGTTCGAGGCCGCGGGTTGGGGGCGTTGGCGGGGGTTGTCGCCGCGTGAGTCGGGTGGGGGAGAGCCGCCGATCGCCGCTCTGACCACGCTCGCCCGGCCTGACCGTTGCGTCGAGCCCGGCTGATCGGGTCGTGGAAAGGCTCGGTGCCCTCACCCGAGAGGTGAGGGCACCGTAGAGCCCGCGTGGGCTCGTTCCCGGGGGCGGTGGCTGCCGCCTTCCGGGGTTTCAACCGCAAGAACAAGCAGGTAGAGGATATTTCATGAAGATCGTGGAGACCCAGGGTCGTAGGTCCTTGACCGCTGGTGTTTGGCACAAGGCCGAGGCCTCGCAGGGCGCCTCCAACTGCGCGGCCGCCAAGCTGCTTGATGGCGGGAACGTGTTGATGGGTGACACCCAGAACCCCGACCAGGTCCGACTGACTCTGCCGGGTAGTGCTTGGGACGTGCTGGTGCGCACCCTGGCCTAGCCGATCCCCCCAAGACGACGGGGTACTTGCGGCCTGGCAGCAGCAACGCGTGGCCCGTCCGGTGTCCCAGGAGGCGCGCCCTCACCGGCGCCCTCCTGGGGCCCACCCCGCCCGGAAGCACAGAGAAGCTCTCGCGCCTCTCGTCCACCGGGTCCCAAGCAGACCAAACGATGACCGGCCCGTGTCGGCGAAGACCAAGGAGGCCCAGGTGGATCAGGACGCGGACTCCCTGTGCACCGAGTCCAAGAAGGAGCTCGGTGTCCACCTGAAGCGGTTGCGCAAAGTGGCCGGATTGAGTGGCTATCGGCTCTCGGGGGTGGATCAGTCGACGGTCTCGCGGATCGAGACCGGACGCATCCGCCCCTCCCACGAGCTCCTGACCAGGCTCTTGGACGCCTATGAGGCCGACCAGGAAGGTCGGGAGCAGGCCTACCTGCTGTGGGACCAGGCCCAACTGCCGCTTCAGACCCGACGGCGGCAGGTCGAGGGCACCCGTGCCGCGTGGGACCAGGCCGCCCGCCCGGCCTGCGGACCCACCCTGCTGGCCGGAGCGAGCGCCGCCGAGGACGCCGCCCGCTACCTCACCCGCGCCCAATGGGCCGGCAACAGCCCCGCCCGCAGAAACGCCCTGCTGGACGACGCCGAAGGACGCCTGGTCCAGGTCTTAGCCGCGCTGCATGCCGCCCGGAAACGGACACCGGCGCGATGAACCTTCCCCTGTTACGACTTCCGCGCCCCTGACGTGGGCCCGGCGCACACGACCCAACCCCCTGAACTTCCTTGACCTCCGATAACGACCCCCTTTGAGAGAAGAACATGACGCAGCCGGATGTCGACCCCATGGACCTACTGACGCCCCAGGAGGTCGCCCAGGCCTTCCGGGTGGACCCCAAGACCGTCCGTCTGTGGGCCCAGGAAGGCAGACTGCGGTGGGTCCGCACCCTGGGCGGCCATCGCCGGTACTTCAAGTCCGACGTCCAACGCCTGCTCACCGAACCCGGACGATGATCCGCCGGCGGACCGCGACAGCGGCGTGAAAGCCGGCGCGGCGGTGCGGTCGACCTCGGACATCGCGGACCACCTCTTCGCGGGGTCCGTCAGGTCCCGCATCGCCGCGCTCACCAAGCCCCGCCACCTTCGGGTGGCGAGGCCTCGCCCGGACCTGGATCCGGGAGGGGTCGTGGGGGAGCGGGCCGGGGGTGTCACCACCACCTCCGGCCCCTCCACACCACACATCACCGCACGTCGATGCGGAGAAGAGCGCTCCGCACTCGACGGGTCGGAGCAGCCACAGATCGTGAGGGCCGGCTGGATGTCGGAGCCGCGGGACTGGAGACCCGACGGCTCTGATCGGGACCCTCCGCAGGGGGCCGCACCCGAAGCGCACCGCACTTCGGGTGCGGCCCCCGACCAACGATCACCCCTGGGCCGTCCCCGGAGAAACGCGCTGTCATGGACACAGGTGGATCTCCCGCTCCACGGTGTCGTGGCAGTGGTTCGAGCGCGTCATTCGTAACGCCCTATGTACAGCAGGACGTTACCTCTCTTCATCTCCTGGGGCGAGGCGGAAGGGTACGCGGCCCCCGGGGGACGCGCACCCCGCCAAGGTTCCTGACCTAGGACTTCTCGATCCTCAAGCCGCTGTACACGTCGGCATAGTGGTTCGGCGTCCAGTGGACCTGGAGGTGCCAGGGGTCAGTCGTCCGCCATGACGCCTTCCACGATCGGGGCGCCTTCCGGGGCGGAGCCGAAGTCGGTCTCCGTGATCTCGGTGAAATCCTCGGCGGACACCGACCCCGTACCGAGGAAGGAGGGGGCGGGAGCATCAGGCCCGATAGAGACCCAGCGGAAGTAGATATACACGGAGCCCTGCCATACCGCTCGGGTCAGGCCGAACTCCTGCCCCTTCTTGATGCCTATGACGACCGAGGACCTATCAGGTGTGTTGCCCGCAGGATCGACGAGTGCCCCGACCGTCAGCTCGTTGGAGAGGTTGTAGATATTGGCGCGAGCCACGGTGCCATGGGCGTCGGCCCTGATGGTGGCGTACACGTACCCGTCGGTATTGGCCCGGTACTTGTACATAGCCCCTTCTCCTATGCCGGAGAACGGGTGCCGAGCGCTCAGGTTGTGCCTGCTACCCATCAAGCTTGTGCCTTCGCTCATGGAGCTGAGGGAGAAGCTCTTCTTGACGGTGGCGCCGCCTTGGGCCTCCAACTCCCCGGTCACACGGATACCGTCCTTGAGGAGGACATCGCCCGGGCGGACGATGAGGTTGCCCACTTGGAAGCGCCCGGGGCCTGTACCGTGGGCGTCGTTCGAGGGGTCGACGGTGAGGTAGCCCCCGACATCGAGTGGACCGTTGACCTCGATTCCCTCAGGCCCGGTTCGGATCAGTCCCTCGAGTTGGGCGATGGTGTTGTGGACCTCGATACGGCTTCCGTTGCCGGCGATGTCGTTTGTTTTGAGCTTTTTACCGTTGGCGATGACCACGTCACCTTTGGCGTCCAACGTGTCGTTGACGGTGAGTTTGTTGACGACGAGATCGGGGTTGAGGACGGTGACCAGGACCGATCGCATGATCTGGACGTCGCCGACCTGGCCGATGAGGTAGAACGTCGTGGTGGTTTTGAGGTCCTTGATCTCCTTGAGTTCTTGTCCGGTGACGTCCTCCGGTGGGTTTCCTCCGTACAGGAGGGTGGTGGTGACCCCTTCCGAGCGCTTCCAGGTGAGCACCACCTTTCCGCCGTTGTCGATCTCGTAGGTGTCGGCGGAGAAGCCGTCGAGGTAGAAGTCCTGGGGGAATTTGCCGGTGAAGATACTGAGGCTTCCCCGGCTCGTACCCTCGTAGCCTTCGGTGATGCGCAGTTCGACCGCGCCGACCTCGTGGTTGACCGGGATCTCGGAGATCTGGAAGGTCAGGCCCTGGTTAGGGGAGATCTCGGTGTAGGGGTCGGTGGTGGTGAATTCGATGACCTCACCGTTGCGGGAGGCGGTCCACCCCTTGAGGCTGATGGTGGACTCCGCCCGTTCCAGGCTCAAGGCCAGTTGGGCGGCCCCTTCTCCTGTGGGGATTTCCACCGACAGCTTCCTCAGTCGCACCGATTCGCGGCCGTTGTTGGAGGCCACGAACATCAACTGGGCCCGCGCGGGATCGATCTCAGGGTCGTCCCCCTCCTCGGCGCCCTTGGGCGAGACCCGGATGGGGTGGGGGTCCGTGTAGAGCCTGTACTCCAGGAGGGCCGGTTCCTCACCGTTGGGCCCGGCCTGTGTGGTGTTGATGATCGTCATGAGAGATGGATCCTTTTCCGCTGTGATGAGAGGGTCATTCGTTCGAGCTCTGTGCCGCGACGGCGTCGTCCAAGACCAGGAACCCGGACCTGAGGTGCGGCTTGGCGGCGGGGGGACGTGTGGGGTCGGCCGCCTCGATCGGGTGCGCCTCCCAGCCCTCGCCGACCGGTTCGGTCCATGACCAGGCGCCGGTGACGGTCGAGGGGCGCGGCATCGATACCGCGGCCACGGGTTCGCCGTCCACCTCGCGTTCCACCGTGGCGGCCAGCAGCGGTCCGGTACGGAAGGACACCGACATGTGCTCCAACACCGGGTCCACGAACCGCCGGGGGATCTCCAACCGACCGGTCGGCAGCACGTCGGTGACCGCGTGCACGGGGGCGCGGGGGTCGATGAGCAGCATCACCTCGGCCGCGTCGTCGGTGTCCAGCCGCAGCCGCAACCGTTCGCCGTTGGCGATGGGGCGCAGGTAGTCGGTGTCGGGTCCTTCCGGGTCGACGACCGTCTCCAGGTGCTCGTAGTCCCGGTTGAGCACGTACCCCACCAGGCCGTCGTCGGTCTGGGCGGCCTCCCCCAGGCGCACGGTCCACAGGTAGCCGGTGGTGGCGGGCACGGGGGGATCGATGGCCTCACGCCAGCTCACGTCGGCGCGGGCCGGCCCCTCCAACCGCATGTCGAGCCGGGCGCGGACCAGGGCGAGGGGGCGGCCGAGGAAGAACCCGGCCCCGCCGGGGTCGATACCGCCCGGGTCGATCCCGGCGACCGCCTCGTCCACGGTGGCCAGCAGCGCCGCCAGGGTGTCCGGACCCTTGCTCCGTACCGGTTCGAGTACCTCGTACAGGTAGGGGTGGTCCTCGCGCAGGTCGTCCATGGTGTGCAGTTCCGAGCCGGGCAGTCGCCGCCAGGCCACCACCCGCTCTCCGCTATCGGGGTCCATGACCGTGCGCAGTTCGCCCAGGGCGTCCCCGGCCGGTCCGTAGCAGGCCAGGGAGGCGTCCAGCCGGTTGTGCAACAGCCATCCGCACACCGGGTTGCGGGAGGGGTCGAAGGTGACGGGATCCTCCTCACCGGGGATGAGCGGCTCGAAGGACAGGCGGGCGGGCTGGAGCAGCCGGGGGCCCAACTCCACGTACCGGTCCGCCCCGAATTCGCCCACCGGATGGTCGGGCACCATCGATTCGGGCACGGCGTCCAGCGCGAAGTGGGCGGGGTCGTCGCCGGGGACCAGGCGTACGGACCGGCCGAACCGGTCCACGATGGTCAGGCTGGAGAAGAGGATCTGGCCGGCGCGCAGGTCCACGAACTCCGACTCGGGCCAGGGGTCGAATCGGCCGGGGATCTTCCCCGGGTCGGGGGCCAGGCGTTGGCCGTCGCCGATCAGTTCGGCGATCTCTCCGGTGGGGGAGACGTGCCCTCCGGCCAGCCGTTGGGCCAGCCGGGTGGAGAAGCCGTCCAGGCGTTGGGAGAGCAGGTCGAGCTCCTCGGCCTCCCGGCGCAGGGAGCCGATCGTCGCCGGTTCGAGGTCGTCGCGGTACCGGGCGTAGGCGGCGAGCCGGCCGCTGAGGTCGGCGCCCGCGCTGGGCATCAGGTACTGCTTGCCGGTGATCTCCCGGTAGCCGCTCTCGCGCTCACCGCCCTTCCAGCGGTAGCGGACCCCGTCGAAGGCCCAGTGGTCCTCTCCGTTCTCCTGGAAGGGAGTGTGGTAGTAGCGGACGCTCCAGTGCAGGGCCAACGGTTGCCAGGCCTGCTTCCAGTCCTCGGTGCCGTATTCGGGCAGGACGCCCTCGTGCCCGTCCAGGCGCAGTCCGCGGGCGCGGGCGCGTTCGAGGACGAAGAACTCGGCGGCGAGCGCTTCCAGGGCGGCGGGCAGACCGGTCAGTTCCAGCCGATCGATCTCCTGGCGCATTCCGGGGGCGTCGACGTTGCTGCCGCCGTCGGTGACCTTGGTGATCGCCTGATCGGGGGTGCGGCAGGGCAGGAAGCCGTCACGGGAGAGCGGGGCGTGCAGCCCGGCCCCCTGAAGCAGGACGACCGGGTCGGCGGAGTGGTCGAACCCGGTGTCCGGCACGCGCATCAGGACCCGTGTGCCGGTGATCCCGTTCCTCTCGGCGTAGGCGCGCGCCTCGACCTCCAGTTCCTCGGCCTCGTGGCCCCAGGGCAGGTCCTCGCCGCGCATGCGGGCCAGTTCGGCGGCCAGTCGACGGACGGTGCCGGCGGCCCCGTCCGGGTTCTCCGGGTCCAGCTCGTCGGCGATGTAACGGGTGAATTCGCCGGGCTTGTCCTGACCGGTGGACATGTGGTCCATGAACCACAGGTGGTAGAGGCGATCACGTGCGGCGGCCAGGTCGCGTTCGAGCCGGTCGTGCTCGGCCTGGAGCCGGTTGAGTTCGCCCACGATGGAGTGTTCGGCGCGCAGCCGCTGCTCTCGAACGGCCGCCGGTTCGGGCGGCAGGGCGGTGGGGTCGCCGCGGTCGGCCACCTGCCAGGTGTAGCCGCCGGGACCGTGCCCGAAGCCGGTGCGGTGGGCGGCCCGATCCAGCAGGGTCCGCCCCTCGGGCCGGTCCATCTCGTCGAGGGTGTTCAGGAGGAAGGCGCGGAACAGGTCGGCGTCCTCCTCGCTCATCACACCGGAGGCCTGGAGTTGGAGGGCCCCTTGGGCCTCGGCGGTGCTGTTGCCGACCGCCACGGCCACGTCGCCCCGGTCGGGCATGTCGTCGTCGATCCGCCCGGTGGGCTTCCAGCCGATCCCCAGGACCGTGCCGGTGTACAGGGAACGGCGCGGCTCTCCGCTCCCCGGGGTCACCCGCCACTCCAGCTCCTCCAGCAGGGCAGTGTGGTCGACGTCGCCCGAGAGGATGTCGCTGTCCGGGTCGGAGTACCAGCCGGCGACGAAGTAGCCCAGCCGTTCCTCGCCGTCCACGTCCTCCAGCGGGTCGTGGATGGAGAAGACGTTCTCGTTGAAGGGCTGGTAGACGGAGAAGGTGAGCAGGCCGGGGCCGACCGCGGTGAGGAAGGGCGCGCCGCCGTCCTCGGGTTCGTTCCAGGGCGACCCCTTGACCAGCTCCACCTTGCGACCGATCTTGGTCGCCTTGGGGCGGGGGCTGTGCGGGTCGACGAAGGAGACGGTGCCCTCCCACTCGTCCACGAAGTCGCTGTGCACCATCCAGGCCCGCACGTCACGGGAGCCGGAGCGGTAACGGGCGATCAGCCACCGGTTGGGCACCAGCGGGAAGTCGCCGATCTCGCCGTCGGGTGTCTGCCGGCCTCGGGAGAGTGCCTCGGGAAGCTGCCACTGGAGGTAGACACCGGGCACGTCCTGCTTCTGCCACCACTCGGTGTCGTTGGCGAACGGGGCGGGGTCGGCGCTGTGCTCGCCCTCGAGCACGGAGTAGTAGTTGGCGGCGGCCCGGTAGACGACACTGGTGTCGCGCACGGTCTCGTTGACGGCCAGCGCCGCCACCTCGACGGGTACGACCAGCGTGTCGGAGGCCGGGAAGTTCATTCCACTCATGTGGGAGGTCTCTCTAGGTGCGGGGGCGGACGAAGCGCTGGCTCTCGGGCGTATCGACCATCTGGAGGGCGAACCGCGCCGGTGTGAGGTCGTCGACCCCGACGGCCTCGGCCAAGGCGGGAACGAGCGGATCGGGCCCCTCGGTCACCGCGATCACGTCGGCGCCGAGCTCGGTGCCGGTGGCACGCAGGAACCGGTCGAAGGCGTGGGTCTCCCTGGGGAAGGGATCGTCGAGCTCGGCACCCACCTCGCCCCGCTCCGGGTCGAGATTGCGCGCTGTGAGCTGCCCGAGGCTGTCGAGACCGAAGTGCAGCCCTTGGGGCGGCTCGGTGATGGCGAAGGCGTCCACCACCTCCGGGTAGAGGAACAGGAGGAGGTCCTCGCCCACGCGGGCCCGGCGCACCTCCGTGACCTCTTCCCCCTCGCGGTGGGCGGTGTAGAGGGTGTCGGGCCAGTTCGGCACCACCTCGGAGCGGACCAGCACCGCCGACGCGGCCGAGACCGTTCCCTCCGCGGCCAGCTCGTTGAGCGCCGAGTCCAGGACGTGGCCCACACCGACGCTGAGCGCTCCGTCCACGGCGGCGCGGATCCAGCCGGGATCGACGTAGGCGAAGCGGATGCTCTCCGGGGGCAGCGCGCCCTCGTCGTCCCGTTCGTCGAAGGTCGGCACCAGGTGGTCGAAGGGCACCTGTTCCAACAGGCGCAGCCGATCCAGCCAGGCGGTGACCGGTTCCAGCTCCTCGGACAGTACGGAGGCCAGGGCCGCGCGCGTTCGTTCGCCGGCGACCATGGTCTTCAGATCGGCGGTGCGCACGCGGACCGGCCCCGTGGAACGGGTGCGTACGCGTCGTCGCCCCGAGAGCAGGGCCGGCCCGGCTCCGGTGAGCGCGGCGGTCATCTCCCGGCCGCCGTCGGCGGTCAGCAGACGGTCGAAGGAACGCCGTGCCCCGCCCGTACGCAGCAGGGAGGCGGTGTCGGACACCGACAGGTTCCCGGTGTCCGGGAGGGCGGCCAACCGGCGGGTGGCCGATCGGGCCGCGGACCGGTAGGCGAGCAGATGGCGACGGAACTCGGCGTCGGCCAACGCCAGGGTCCGGCCCAGGGTGAAGGCGGCCGCGTAGGTGGCGTCGAAGATCCCGTACTCGGCCAGGTAGATCAACGCGGAGTTCCCCGAGTCGAACCGGGGCGGTAGATCGTCGGGCAGCGGCCGGGCCGGAGCGGCGGTCAGCGGCCCTCGGTAGAAGGCGTAGCCGGCCTCACCCGATTCCATCCGTTGGGCGAGCGGGGTGTACCCGTTCGCCAGGTACTCGCGGGCGGTGCGCTCGGCCTCGGTCGAAGGCGACCCTTCCGGAACCCGTGAGCGCAGGAGCAGATCGGGCTGTTCGGTTTCGGGGAGCCCCTCGGTGGCCAGGTTCTGGACCACGTCGCCGAAACCCTTGGTCCTGTCGCTCTTGGCGGTGAAGGACCACGACCACAGGGAGATCAGACGGACGTCCCCTTCGGGCGCGCCACCGTCCAGAAGGTGTTCCCAACCCTCCAAGGAGACCAGGTGCACGGCGTGGGTGCCGTTGGTGGCGGGGAAGCGGTTGGCGACCATCACCGAGGTGAGCTCGTCCTCTCGGGGCGGGTCGTCCTCGTAACCGCTGGGGACGTGGGTGGCGTCGGGCGGGCCGCCCTCACGGACGTGCGCCAGCAGCGCCGCCTCCTCGGCGCGGGGCAGCATCGCGGCGAACAGGTCCCCGGGGACCCGGATGGTGTCGCAGACCAGGTCCCATTCGTCGTCGAAGATCGTGCCGGGGGCGATCCCGGGCGGGGTCCCGTCCAGCTCTCCATCGAGGAGCGTACGGACGGTGCACGGTTCCACCAGGCCCAGGGCCTCGGGGTCCTCGGGGAGTTCGTCCTCGCGGAAGACCAACAGCGCGGTCCACGGGGTCGCGCGTTCCCGGCCCGGCAGCCTTCGGGACCAGGCCAGGGCGGGCAGTTCGGTGGTGATGTGCGCCAGCAGATGTTTGTAGTCGCCGACGGTGTCGGGGACCGGATAACAGGCGCGTACGTCGTCCTCGCCGAGGACGAACCGTTCGGTGCGCACGTCGAAGGGCTGTACGGCGGGAGGCAGATCCCGCGCGGTGTCGATCTCCTCGATGTCCTGGGTGACGGTGATCCGGTACTTGCCGCCGGACAGCGAGGGGATGCGGTGGTCGAAGAACCGGGTACGGGTCGGGACGGTGTTCTCTGTCATGTCGCGGTTCCTGTTCTCAGCCGGCGGGGACGAGCAGCGGCTCGCGGGTGAAGGCGACGTCGGCCTCGCGGGCGTAGCCGGGCAGTTCGACGTCCCTGTCACCGAGGTCGAAGCCCAGCCCCGCCAGGGCGTCGGCGAGCGCGTCGCGTTCGCTCCGGGTGGCCGAGGCGACGGTGTCGCGGACCGTGGCGGCGGTGCCCTCGCGGTACACGGGGACCGGTCCGGTCGGAGCGGCCGACGGATCCAGCGGTTGAGGACCGTCCGGATCCAGGGCGTGCTGCTTGAGGGCCTCTTCGTCGATGTAGCCGGTCGTGGTTCCGTGGGCGACCGGGGGCGAGGTGAGCCCCACACCGGTGAGACGGTCCGGGACCACTTGGCCGCCGGGGGCGGGCAGAGTGGAGCCGCTACCGGACCCGTACAGCGCGGCCGGCATCGCACCGCGCAGGGCCGTGTCCTCCCAGGAGGCGAGGGGCTCGCGCGAACCGTCGCGCTCCAGTTCCACCCGGTTCAGGCTGGTGAGGTCGGAACGGTCCATGGGGCGGATGCGCAGCGGGTCCGAGGAGTGCGTCGGCGTTCCGCCGTCGTCCAGGTAGAGCTCGCGCACGGGCAGGGCCGAGTCGGTCCGGAAGGTGAACCCGGCAGCCGAGACCTGCCAGGCCGGTCCGCGGTCGCCCGTCGCCTCGTCGTCACGCTGCTCGGACATGAGCCCGGGGCCCGCGATGATCCGCACGGTCTGCTCCGGCGGCGGGAGCATCTCCTGGAAACCCTTCCAGTCCACCGTGGAGGGCCCGCTCTCGCGGCTCGCGCCGAAGTCGATGGTGAAGGAGACGAACCAGAGCTTGATCTTGGCCCTACCGCCGGTGGGCGGCCCCCACACGTTGATGTCGGCGCCGACCTCCACCGTGATCGTCACGCGGACGAACAGCAGCTTCACGCTGGCCTGCACGCCGATGTACACGCCGATGCCCACGTTGAAGTGGAACGGTTTCCACTTGACCAGGGCGTCCAGCCAGGCGTCCAGCCACGCTTTGACCGGGCCGGCGTGGAAGCGCACCGCCAACAGGCCGCCCGCCATCGCGGCCCCGGAGGTGAGGGCGAAGTAGGACTGCCCGGTGATGCTCACCTTCGAGCCCAGGCTCCACTCCAGACTCGTCCGCGGCACCTTGGGGTAGTGGGCGGGCAGGTTCTTCTCGTAGTCCTTGTGGTAGCCGCCCACGGTGTAGACGAAGTCGCCCGCGTTCGGGTGGTCGCCGAACCATACCGCGAGCGCGCCCCCGCCGGAGACCTTGCAGTTGGGATCGAGCACATAGGAGGCCGGGGTGAGCTGGTAGCTGAGCGACAGCTCTCCCTTGATCGGCTTGAACACCGCGCCGGCCGCCAGTTCGATGTTCGCGATCTTGCGCGCGCTCTCGGCGGGGAAGGCCATACCGCCTCGGCCCAACAGGGACAGGGCCAGTTCGGAGCCGGCCTGGAGGACCATCACGGCCTGGCCCTTGAGCAGCTCGAAACTGCTGAAGGCCATCCCGGCGGCGATCCACAGCTCGTCCTCGGCCGGGGTGATCCACGCGCCCTCACCGGTGAGGTTCTTGAGGATCGCCACCGGATCGCCCTTGGACGCGCCGATCGCTCCGGGGTCGTTGAGCGCTTGGACCAGGGGGAACGCGGGCACCTCGGAGGCGTCGGAGGGAAGACGGATCCGACTGTTCCACCCCATCCCGGCGGTGAACCCGCGGATCTGGAAGGGCGGCGGACCGATGCCCTTACGGGCGTTGACGGCCCCGTAGGCGAAGAACGAGGGGTCGGCGTCGTCCTTGGGCTCGAAGAAGGCCGCGGCGCCGCTGCCGGTCAGGGTCTTGGCGTCGACGGTGACCGCGCCGCCGAAGACCTTCTTATAGGCCGGGTCGTCGACGGCACGCATGGTCAAGGCCCCGGCGATGTTCAGGGGCGGCTTGCTGTAGGCGATCGAGACGATGCCGTCGGAGTAGCCGGGCTTGAAACCGAGCGGGGTGACGGTGCGCCCGGACATCCCGAGGCGGCGAGAGCCTCGGCGGCCCCGGTCCACGACCAGGAAGCCGTCGCGTCCGGCCACCACGTGCCGTCGGGCCCGATCGGCCCGCAACCGGGCCCGGGAACGGCGTTGCGGGGGCTTCTCGGGCAGTGCCCGGCCCAGGCCGTCACGCCGGTCCGGATCCACGGGCCGGGGCGCGTAGGCCCGCAGCGGCAGGGTCTCGACCGCGGTGCCCGGCTCCATGGAGGCGGACAACCAGGTGCCCTGACCGAGCC
The DNA here is from genome assembly GCF_035818715.1 of Nocardiopsis sp. LDBS1602. Lineage (NCBI taxonomy): Bacteria > Bacillati > Actinomycetota > Actinomycetes > Streptosporangiales > Nocardiopsidaceae > Nocardiopsis > Nocardiopsis sp. LDBS1602. The sequence goes on from NZ_JAYLVW010000001.1 coordinate 238,131, forward strand.
GTTCGACCCGCTTCGGCCGGGGCGCGTCGTCCAGGGACCCCAGACGGGTCGCGGCCTCCCGGACCTCCTCCGCGGACAGGTCACGGTCGGTGTACAGCACCTGCCAGGCGCCGTCGCCCTCGGCCACCAGCAGGCGGGCGGAGCCGTCCTCGTCGTGCACCACCGCCGTGCGGCCGAGGGCGCCGCTCCCGGTCACGACGACACCGTCCGGGCCGGTGCGGGCCGTCAACGTGGTCGCGCCGTCCAGGGCGGCCTCCGGCAGGGCCGGAGGGTCGACCATCCCCAGGGACGCCGCCAGCGCGGGCAGCGGGACGGGGGCGACGTCTCGGGCGGTGAACGGTTCGGAACCGTCGACCGGGGCCGTCAACTCGACCGAGCGGTCGTCATCGAAGGTCAGGGTGACGGCGTGCCGTTCCCGATGGCCGTCGACGGACGAACCGGAGGCCACGACGACCCTGGGCTCGGTGAACCCGGCGCGCACCAGACGGGCCAGGTCCTCGTCGAGTTCGTCCCGGGGGAGGGCGGCGTGGATCTCCGCTCCGGTGACGTGCTGATCGTCGGCCTCGAAGACGATGCGCACGGCGACCCCCCGTTCGGGGGAGGTTCCGCTGACGGTCAGTCGGTCGGGGTCGACCCGAGGGTCGTGCAGACGTAGTTCGGGGGAACCGAGGAGGGATTCCAACCGCCGGTGCGATCCGTCGGGATCGAACACCGAGCGGGGCAGTTCCACGTGGTCGTGCGAGTCGTCCAGGAGAGAGCGCAGCTCTCGGACGGCGAAGGGCATGGCACCTCGAAGTAGAGAGGAAGGTACGGAAGTCCACCGGGGTGAGGGACCCGGTGCCGTCGAACTGCTTTCCATGCTCTGGCACCGAGAACCACGCGGGAGGCGACTTCTTCGAGAAAGCGCTCGGCGGTGTCCGGCGGCAGGTGGTACGGGGTGATATGTCGGCTGAGAAAACGGTGAACGCGAACGGTTGCAGGCGCAGGATTTTTCACTCGAACTCTCGGCCAAAACCACGATGGGTGACTGATTCGGCTATAGGTGGGAATCAGACCTGGGTCGGAGGCCGGTCAGTGGGCGCGGGTGAGGGACGAAGGGTGCGGAAACAGACGCCCGTCCGGGGTGGCCGTCGCGTGCCCGGTCGTGCTCGCGGCGAGGGCGCGGTCGGTAGGGATCTGGAACGCGACCCGGACGAGAAGCTCCGAATATCGCGGAAAGCGATACTTTGGGCACGGAACGTGGAATAGTTGACGACATGACTGAAGCAACCCGTCGCCTCGTCCTGCTCCGTCATGCCAAGGCCGAATGGTCCGACAACGACGACCACGAACGCCCCCTCGCCGAACGGGGGCGCAAGGAGGCCCCGGTGGCCGGCCAATGGCTGGCCGGATCCGGAGTCGTTCCCGAACTCACCCTGTGCTCGACGGCCACCCGCTGCCGTGATACCTGGAAGCTCGTCGTCGCCGAGCTACCTCAGCGCCCCAAGACCGTCTACGACGAACGGATCTACGAGGCCTCCCTCGGTGAGCTCATCGCGATCCTCAACGAGACCTCCGACGAGGTCGAGGACCTGATGGTCGTCGGCCACAACCCCGGACTCCACGCTCTGGCCGACGCGCTGGCGGGCGAGGCCGAGGGGGACCTGCTCGCGCGGATGAACCGCTCGGGCTACCCCACGAGCGCGACGACGGTGCTGACCTTCTCCGGTTCCTGGAAGAGCGTGGAGCACGGCGTCGGTCGCCTGGTCGCCTTCTGGTCCCCGCACGCCTGAACACCGGCCCGGGGCGCCACGGTGTTCCCGGCACACGACGGGCCTCGTGTCCTCATCCGTAACCGGCGGAGAGGGCGCGAGGCCTCGCCGCGTCGGGACGAGGTGGCCATCGGACCCGGGGTGCTTCCCCGGGGCGTCCGGCTGCCACCATGGACGCGTGACGAACCCCGAGGCCCTCGTCCTCGCCGCTTCCACGGCTAACATGGCGCTATGACCTGCTCCGCGGAGGCGCGCGTCCTGATCGACGAGCACCCGGGGCTCTCGGTGGACTCACGTTTCCAGGCCCTGCGACTGTGTGTGCCCGGTCCGGACGACGCACCCGTCATCACGCCGTTCCTGCTCGCCGTGGCCGCTGACCCCGCCGAAGAGGACCTCGTACGGATCGAGGCGATCCGGCTGCTGGAGATCGTGCCCCTGCGCGATGACGCGCTCGCCGCCGGAGCACGCGAGACCCTGATCCGGCTGGCCGAGCACGACGAGGACTGGGACGTGCGCAGCGCGGCGGGCTGTGCGGTGTTCAGGCTGCCGGGGGTCGCCCGCGAGGTGCCCCGCATGCGGGATCTGATCGCCGCCGAGGAGCTCGACTTCGTGCGGGACGACATCGCGGCGGCCCTACGCCTGATGGCGCGCAGGACCACCTAGCGGCGGCCCACGAACCACGAGCCCCGGCCGACAGGGCCTACCGCCCGGCCGCCCCGACCTCCGTCAGGTGCGGGTACAGAAGGGCCGGGTCCTCACCGAGCCGGGCCTTCCACCCCGCCGTCCGCGCGTCGGCCAGCACTTCGAAGGCACCGGCCTCCACACCGTCCAGCGCGGCCTTGGCGATCACGCGGGGATCGGACTTCTCGTCCTCGATATCGGCGATCATGTCGGTGTCCACGCTCGCCATGGCCAGCCCCGTGACCCGGGTGCCCTGCGCGGCGAGCTCGTGACGGACGCCGTTGGTCAACGACCAGGCGGCGGCCTTGGACGCCCCATAACCGTTGGAGTGCTCGAAGGCCATCCACGCCATCACCGACAGCACGTTCAACACGGCGCCGCCCCCGTTGGCGCCCAGGATCGGGGCGAAGGCGCGCACCATGCGCAAGGGGCCGAAGAAGTTGGTCTCCATCTCCAGCCGGATGTCCTCCTCCGCCCCGTCGATCAACCGGGCGAAGGTCGACACCCCGGCGTTGTTGATGAGCAGTGTCGTGTCCCCGGCGAGCTCGGCGGCCCGGGCCACGGACGCGTCGTCGGTGACGTCCAACCTCAGCGGGACGACCCCCTCCGACTCGGGGACGGTCTCCGGCCGACGTACGGCCGCGTAGATCTTCTTCACGCCTCTCGCGCGCAGTTCCTCGACGAAGCCGTTCCCGATTCCGCGGTTCGCGCCGGTGACCAGAGCGATCTCGTTTCGCATGTCCATGACCGCTAACCTAGAACCTCACGTCGGCGTGAGGTTCAAGCGCTGGAGAGAGGAGATTTCGGCGCGATGAAGATCGGAGAGCTCGCTCGGCGGGCAGAGGTGAGCGTGCGCGCGCTGCGCTACTACGAGGAACAGGGGCTGCTGGCCCCGGAACGCACCCCCTCGGGGCAGCGTCGCTACACCGAGGAGACCGTCGAGGTGGTGCGCCTGTTCCAGCGCTTCTACGCGGCCGGCCTCAGCAGCCGTTCCATCGCGGCCCTGCTGCCCTGCGTGGGCGGCGGTCAGGCCACGCGGGAGCAGCGCGAGATGCTGAACGTGGAACGCGACCGTCTCGCCGCCAGGGTCGAGGAGATGGCCGACACCCTCGTCCGACTCGACCGGCTCATCGCCGACGCCGACCTGCTCGACCGGGAGGCCCGCGACCGCTCGCCGCGAAGTGAGGCCGCCGGGGTCTCTTCCTGATGGACGGCCGCTCGGATCAGCCGAGCTCGCGGATCGATCCGGGCAGCTCGGCGAGCGACACCGGCACACGGCCCTCCGCCGGTGCGCCCACGTAGAAGGCCGCCAGCCCGGCCCGCCGAGGCCCCTCCACATCGGCCGTCCAGTTGTCGCCGACGAACACGGCGTCCGCCGCGGTGATCCCGTGACGCTCCAGGACATGCGTGTAGATGCGGGGATCGGGCTTGCGCCACCCGACCTCGACCGAGGTGACGACGTCGGCGACGTACCCGGTCATCCCGAACGCCTTGGCCAGATCCGGCACGAGCGGAATGTGGTGGGTGTTGCTGACGATGGCGAGACGGTGGTCCTCCGCGAGGTCGGCCAGACAGTCCAGAGCCCCGTCGGCCGCGCGCACATCGGAGGTCCACACCTCCAGATACTCCGCGATCAGCCGGTCGATCTCTCCCCCGCCCACCCGAGGCGAACCGAGCAACTCCCGATACCGGGCGGCGATCTCCAGCATCGAGCACTCCCGGCCGGTCTCCCACGCGCGATCGTCGAGCTCGGTCCAGGCCCGCGACCAGAGCGCGTCCGTCCGCTCGGAGGAGAGCGGAAGCCCGGCCCGGCGGGCGAACTCGTACGGCGCGTTGTAGGCGGCCGGGTGGATCGACGGGTCGTAGTCGACCAGAGTGCCGAAGAAGTCGAAATAGACGTGCGAGGCCAAGACGTTCCTTCCAAGGACGGCGTCGACACGGGCCGCCTCTCGCGAGTGTCATCTCAGCCTAGGCCCCGCCCCTCGACGCCGATGGTCCGGGACCGGTGGAGGACTCATCCCTCCGCCCCTTCCGGACCGATCCCGTCGCGTACGGGCGCACCGAGGCGAAGCGTCCATCCGCGACGGGTAAAATGGATCACGAAGGATCCCGACGGGACGGCCCGTTCGGATGAGCACATGAGCAGGGACGGCCCAGCAGAAACGGGTATCCACCCGTGCGAACTCAGCACATTCTCCGCGGTGTCCTGACGCCTGCGGTGATCATCCGACTGGCACTCGGTTGGGGCGCGTTCATCGCGACCCTCGTCGCCCAGCCGTTCCTGGCCGCGCACCTGCCGACCCCGGCGCTGATCGCCGTCCTGGGCGCCATCGTCGCCGTCATCATCGTGTGCGCCTTCGGCGTCGTCGTCGAGGCCGAACACCTCGCCCACAGACTCGGCGACCCCTACGGCACGCTCATCCTCACACTCTCGATCGTGCTGATCGAGGTCATCCTGATCTCCGCGGTCATGCTCGGCCCCGGCGAACACGCCACGATCGCCCGTGACTCCGTCATGGCCGTGTCGATGATCATCCTCAACCTCGTCGTCGGCGCCTCCCTGCTCATCGGCGGCCTGCGCCACAGGGACGTCCGCGCCAACAGCACCGGCGTATCGACCTACCTGTCGCTGCTCGTGGTGCTCGGCACCGTCGCGTTCGCGCTGCCCGGCCTCATCGGCGAGGGCGGCGCCTACACGGCCGGCCAGGAGATCCCGATCATCATCCTCACGGTGATCCTCTACGTCGCCTTCCTCACTCGGCAGATGGGCGCCCAGCGCGACGACTTCAAGGAGGTCGTCTCCGTGGGGGCCACCGGCGCCGGCGTCGCCCCGCAGGGCGATGGCGCGGTGGCGCGGCAGGAGAAGCCGGAGCGCGTCTCGGTCCTGGCGATCATCTCCGAACACCGCTCCGAGGTGATCGCCCGCGCGCTCGTCCTCGTGATGACCGTGATCCCGATCGTGCTGCTCTCGCACGACATGGCCAGCCTCCTGGACGACGGACTCGACCGCGCCGGGGCCCCGATCGCGCTGTCCGGCATCCTCATCGCGATGATCGTGTTCCTGCCCGAGACCCTCACCGCGATCCGCGCCGCCCTGGGCGGTGAGATCCAGCGGGTGAGCAACCTCTGCCACGGGGCGCTCGTCTCCACCGTCGGACTCACCATCCCCGCGGTGCTCACCATCGGGCTGTTCACCGGCCAGACCGTGATCCTGGCCGAGAACCCGACCAACCTGGTGCTGCTCGGGGTCACCCTGCTGCTGACCCTGACGACCTTCTCCGGTAAGCGGGTGACGGCCCTGCACGGCGCCGCCCACCTGATGGTCTTCGTGCTCTACGGCATGACCGTCTTCTCCTAGAAGACGAAGGGCGCGGCCTCGTGGTGGATGCCGTGGGGCCGCGCCCTCGTCATGCGTCGACGCGCTACTCGGCGACCAGGACGAAGAAGAGGAACCCGATGAAGCGGGTCCGTTCCCGGAGCTCGGGCGGCAACAGCTCGGCGGGCGTGTCCTCGGCGTAGGGCGGCTCGTCGATGTCCGCGATCCGGAACCCGGCCCGGGTGAAGTCCTTGACCATCGCGTGCAGCGGACGGTGCCAGATCTTCAGCACGGCCTTCTGCCCCTGGAACTCGTGTTCCAAGGGCCAGAGCGAGGTCTCGAAGTAGTCGGCCTCCGGATGCACGAGCTTGTGGACCATCGGGTGCTCCACCGACAGGATCAGCCGACCGCCGGGCCGGAGCACCCGGTGCAGCTCACGGAGCGGGGCGGACCAGTCCTCCAGGTAGTGCAGCGCGAGCGAGCAGACGACGTCGTCGAACGCGCCGTCCTCGAAGGGGAGCTCCTCGGCCAGGTCGAGCACGCGCAGATCGGTGTCCTCGCCGAGCCTCTCTCGGGCCAGCCTGATCATCTCCGCGCTGGCATCGAACCCGGTCACCCGCGCGCCCCGCTCACGGAGCGCCAGAGCGAGCGGGCCGGAACCGCAACCGGCGTCCAGGATCCTGCGGCCCGCGACGTCGCCCGCCAGGTTCAGCATCGCGGGGCGCTCGTAGTGTCCGTTGGAGAGGTTGACCTCGTTGTCGGCCGCGTAGGCGGCCGCGAAGTCGTCGTAGTCGCTGGTCGTCATGGGGGTCTCGTCTCCGGTCCGTCGGGGGAGTGGTCCGCCCCGACGCTAGCCGGTCCGGTGGAGGGGCGGAACGGCGTGGACGCGAGAGGCCGGTTGTGGTCCGAGCGTGAACCCGAAGCCGGTCCCCCGCGTGCGCAAGGGCGGAGTCATAGGCCCGGATGGATCGTCTCGGCGTTCGGCATGGCGCCGATCGATCCCCGCGCCCGAGCGCACGCGGCCCGGGCCTGTCCGAAGTACCGACGCCTCCACCCTCTCGAGTGAAATCGAATATTTGGCCGACTGACTGAGTCAACTGGCCAAGTCACATGGCCGGCTGTTAGCTTGTGCCCATGAGCGACCAGGAGAAGAAGACACCGAACAGACGACTCGGCGCGGACGAGCGTCGGCGTCGGCTGCTCGCGGCGGCGCTGCGGGTGATGAAGCGGGAGGGGATCGCGGCGGCGACCACCCGCGCCATCTGCGCGGAGGCGGAGATGCCGCACGGTGCCTTCCACTACTGCTTTCACTCGAAGAGGGAGCTCTACGCGGCTCTGCTCGCCAGCGACATCGAGATAGACCTGGGCGCCGTCTGGCCGGAGATCTCCCCGCAGGAGAGCCCGACCGAGAACATCCGGAAGCTCCTGTTCGCGTACTGGTCCCAGGTCGAGAGCGATCCCGACGCGCAGCTCGTCCTCTTCGACCTGGGGAGTTTCGTGCTCCGGGACCCCGAACTCCAGGAGCTGCCCAGATGGGAGTACGGCGAGTCACTGGAGAAGACCACCGGATACATCACGCGTCTGGGGGAGGAGGCGGGCCTGACGTACCTGCGTGAGGAGCGCGCGATCGCCGAGCTCGTCATCACCACCCTGAACGGCATCGCGTGGTCGTGGCTCGCCCATCGCGATAACGCGGCCGCACGGAAGAGTCTCGACGCGTTCGCGGAGCTCCTCGCGGTTCTCGCTCGAAAGAGGACGGATTCCTCGAGGTGACCTCCGCCGGTGGTGAGAGGAAGAGAGCGATCGAGGAGTGGGGACGGACATGACCGACATCATTTACAGACCGTACGAAGAGCGTGACGCCGAGGACATCAAGGCGATGATCGACGAGGCGTTCCACATCCGCCGTTACATGAAGAAGGAGCGACTACTCGACAGCGCCCTGGAGGTCTATCTTCGTGAACGCCTCCTGGCCAGCACCTACACCCGGGTCGCCGTCAAGGACGGGCGGACGGTCGGAGTGATCATGGGGCGGATCCCGGGCCGCCCCCGGGTACCTCACGTGGCCCGGAACAGAGCTCTGACCTGGTCGCACATGGCCGGGATCGCCCTCACCGGCCTCTCCGATCTGCCCTCTCTGACGCAGTACTTCAAGTTCGACGGCGTCTATCGAAGGCTGCGTCGGAACACGTCCGCGCCTTTGACCGACGAGCTCACCCTCTTCGCGGTCGACTCCTCCACGCGGGGCCTCGGCGTCGGAAAGGCCCTGTACCAGGACTACGTCCGGCACCTGCGGGATCACGGCAGGAAGGACTTCTACCTGTACACGGACTCGCTCTGCTCCTACGGGTTCTACGAGAAGAGGGGGATGACCCGCGCCGCGTCGGAGGACATGGAGATCCGCTTGGACGGAAACCCCGAGAAGCTCGGCGTGTACCTGTACGCGGGAGAGGTCCGTTAGGGGTCGATCCGGTTCGCGTGTGCGGGGAAGAGTCTTGTCCGGCCGTGGTGGTGCGAGCCCTTCCGTGGCCCTCCTCCTTCCAGGCCCCACGGGGCAGGGGGCCTCGCGCTGTTCGAGGACGATGCCGCGGCCACTCGAAAAGTCGGAGGTCGTGTAATGGCCACCCCTCACCATGGCATTACCGGCCACGCGCTTCCACTCTGCTCGGCATCGACCAGAGCGGGGTGTCGCGGTTGGTCAAGAGCGCGACCGAAGACGGATACCTGGCCATAGAGGTCTCCCGGACGGACGGGCGACGCCGTGAGGCGTCGCTCACCGACGAGGGACGTGCCCTGCTGGAACAGGCCCACCACTGGCAGGAGCGGGTCTTCGACCGACTGACCGAGGGCTGGAGCGCCGAACGGCGCCGCGAGTTCCACCGTTCCATGCGGGACCTCATGGAACGGTCGCGGAACCAGGAGATCTGACCGGGCCGACGTCCCGTCGAGAGGGGGAGCGGCCGCGCCTCGCCGAACGCCGAGCGTTCCGTAGGAGTGTCCGACCCGCTCGTTATCGTTCACGCATGTCCGATTCTCCCGACGCCCCGCTGCCCTCCGGCCTGCGCATTCTGCGTGGAGACGCCACCAGCCCGCAGGCCTCCGGGCCCAAGATCATCGCCCACGTCTGCAACGACCGGGGCGGCTGGGGCAAGGGGTTCGTCCTGGCGATCTCCCGCCGCTGGCCCGAGCCCGAACGCGACTACCGTGACTGGTATCGCGAACGCGCCCACAACGACTTCGAACTCGGTGCCGTGCGCCTGGTCCAGGTCGAAGCGGACCAGTGGGTGGCGAACATGATCGGCCAACACGGCATGCGGCGCGGTAGCGGCGGCCCGCCGATCCGCTACGAGGCGGTGGCCTCCTGCCTGCGTGCCCTGGCTTCGCACGCCCTCGAACTCGGCGCCACCGTGCACATGCCCCGCATCGGCTGCGGCCTGGCCGGTGGCAAGTGGGAACGGATCCAGCCCTTGGTCGAGCGGGAGCTTCTGGAGCGTGGGGTCCAGGTGACGGTCTACGACTTCGACTGACCCGGGCGGGCTCGAACGGCCGGAGGCCCCGAGGGGTGGATATCTACCGGGTTCCCTCTAGTGGATCATCGAAACGGTGAATTCTCGATGTCGAGATCGCCCGATTTCGGAATCTATATGAGTGTATTGGCTTTTGATTTCTCGTGATCCATGAGGGTCTTCCTGTTAAGTGCTTCGTCTCCGGTGGTGGGGGTTGAAGTGAGTATGGAATTTTTGAAACAAATCCTTTTCGGGTCTTCGGTCTTCCTTTGCTTCTGTCGGGGCAAAGTGGGTCAGATCAAGGCAATGTGTGGGCGGCATTCGATGTGATTTTTTCCTTGACGCCATCTGTAGGGTCTGCGTAAAGTCGTGGTGTCTCATTCGCTGTTCTCGAAAGGGGAACTTTGAAGAAACACCTTCTCGTGTTCTTGGTGGCGTTACTGCTTCCGATGTCGAATGTCGCCCATGCGGAGGAAGAGGGGCAGGAGGTGGAGGTCGAGATCACCGTCTATGACGATGGGCGGATCGTCGAGACGGGGAGCGACCTCGACCGTATGGCCGGCGATACCTCGACGAGGCTTTCCAATGGAACGTTGTCGTTGCGGTCCAACAACTGCAACTACGTCCGGGTGAGTTACGTGAAGCGCTCGGGTGTATCGGTGAACCTGAAGCTCGGATGGTTCTCCGGTGACACCGGCAGGGTGAGCGGGACGAAGCGGGGCGTCGCGGCCGGAGAGACGGTGAGCCAGACCTGGGAACAGGTGCGGGTTCCCGGCGGCGTGGTCGGATACATGGAGGTCGAAGGGCAGGGCAGGTTCCAGACCCCTTCGGTCGGATGCCGGTAGGAGCCTCTGAGACGTCGAGGAGGCGAGACGTATGTGGCAGCTGCTCTTCTACATGAACGTCCCGGTGTTCTTTTCCGTGGTCGTCGTCGGTGCCGTCGTGGCGTTTCTCGGGGTCCTCCTGAAGAGAGGGAACGAGCGCCTGGTCACCGGGGTCTGCCGGGTCGTGCTGGCGGTCTCCCTGCTCGCCTATGTGATCGTCCTCGTCGAGCCGGTCGACGGTTGGGGTCAGGTCGGAGGCGGGGGAGTCAATGTCAGCCTCATCCCGTTCGATTTCCTCTCCGGTGAGCATGTGACCGAGAATTCCCTGCACTGGGAGGAATGGATGCTCAACATCCTTCTCTTCCTTCCTCTGGGGATCGTCGCGGCCCTGCTGTTCACCCATTGGGTCCGGTGGCTCCTCGGCCCGCTGGTCTCACTGACGGTCGAGGTGGCTCAGGCGGTTCTCGCGACCGGGAGGCAGAGCGCGCTGGACGACCTTCTGGCCAACAGCCTGGGGTATCTGATCGGCGTGACCCTCGTGCTCCTGGCCGGTGCGGTGCTGAGTCGGCGTGGTCGGGCGGAGAGAGTGGTGGTGTGAGCATGGCCCCGGCAGGCCCTCGAGGGTGGGCCCGCCGGGGCCGTCGCCATCGTGAGCGGAGGCGACGCCTCACCTCGGAGTCGTTCCGTTCACACCGGCCGCCGTTCGAGAACGGCTCGAACGGGGGTGCGGGGGTCGGGCGGTGGTCTACGACTTCGGTCGACCCGTGCCGGCGCGGACGGTCGGTCACCACGACACGCCGCGTATCGGGTGAGCGCGCCGAGACGGTGAGGGGGCGTCGAGATGAATCCCTTTCGGGTTTTCGCCTCCTCTGCTTTCGTCCGGTCGAAACGGGTCAAACCAAATCGGCGCTCGGATGGTTTTCGGGGCGATTTTTTCTTGACGGAATGAGCGTGGTCTGCGTAAGGTCGTGTTGTCTCATTCGATGTTCTCGAAAGAGGGACTTTGAATAAAATCCCCCTCGTCTTCTTGATGGCCTCGCTGCTGCGGTCTCGGCTGACGCTCATGCCGACCCCGAGGCTTCGGTCTGGATTCAGAACCCTTCGGCGGTATGTCGCCAGGAGCCTCTGAGATGCCGAGGAGACGAACCGTATATGGCAGTCGCCCTTCTGTCCGAACTCCCCGTCGTTCTTTTCCATGGTCGGCTTCGGCGTCATCTCGGCGTTTCCCGGTGTCCTTCCGGGAAGAAGGGGAGAAGAAACGAGCGTCTGGTCACCAGGCTCTGCCGGGCCGTCCCGCGTACGCGCGGTGAGGCGGAGAGGGTGACGGTATGAGAACGGCCCCGGGAGGCTCCGACCGTCGAGTCTCCCGGGGCCGTCGGTGCCCGAGTCCCGCGCACGCGGGAATGGATCGATCTCCCGGCGGTGCGTACGGGCCTCGAACTGCTGTTCTCCGAGAACGAGGGGTCGGACTCGCCTCCAAGACGACGAGACGCTCCTCGGTGTCCTGCCTCTTCCGGGCCTCACCCACGATCCTGACGGCATCCCACCCCCCCCGACCTCGACTACGCGGCCACGCTGCGCCGGTCACCCGCCACCACGCGCCGCCCGACCGCCCAGACGGCCAGCGCGCAGAGGGAGAAGACCCCGCCGAGAACGCTGGACCCCGTCCACCCGTAGGTCGAGTACACGGTCGTGGTGGCGGTCGCTCCGAGAGCGGAGCCGAGCGAGTAGAAGACCATGTACCCGCCGATGACGCTGCCGGTCCGGCCCGGTCGGGCGGTCGTGAGCAGGTGCTGATTGCTCACATGCACCGCCTGCACCGCGAAGTCGAGGACGACGACGCCGACGACGACCGCCCAGAGCGACCAGGCCACCTGTCCGGTCGCCACCCACGACACCGCCAGGAGCACCAGTGCGGCTCCGGTGACGATATCGGCCTGTCCGGAGTCGGCCCAACGTCCGGCGCGAGCGGCGCCGAGGGCCCCGGCGAGACCGGCGACCCCGAAGAGGCCGATCTGCGCGGTGTCCAGGTTCCAGGGTTCCGCCGCCAACGGCAGGGCCAGGCCGCTCCAGAGTGTGCCGAAGGAGGCGAAGAGGAAGAACGCGATCAGTCCGCGTGAGAGGAACAGCCCTTCGTGGAACAGGCGGCCGAGGGAGAACAGCACCTGCCCGTAGGTCGGGCGCTCGGTGCGAAGGTCGGTCGGTAGAAGCCTCAGCGCGAGATAGGCGAGTGCCAGCAGTAGTACGGCCAGTGTCAGGTATACGCTTCGCCACCCCCAGAGCGCGGCGAGCCCTCCCGCGAACACACGGGAACCGAGGATGCCGAGGATGACCCCCGAGGTCACGATGCCGAGGGTGCGCCCGCGTTCGGTGGGGGAGGAGAGGTCGGCGGCGTAGGCGACGGCCATCTGGACGACCACGGCGAGCAGACCGACGAGGGCGAGCGCCGAGAGCAGAAGCCAGAGCCGGTCCGCGACCGCGGCCAGGAGCACACCGCCGGCGGAGAGGGACAGGTGCCCGACCAGAAGCCGGCGTCGGTCGAACATGTCGCCCAAAGGCACCAGGAGCACCAGGCCGATCAGGTAGCCGAGCTGTCCGGCGGTGACGATCCATCCCAGATCGGCTTCGGGAATCCCCAGGTCGTCGCCGATCCGGGCGAGTACGGGCTGGGCCGCGTAGATGGTCGAGACCGCCACCGCGCAGATCGCCGCTAAGAGCAGTCTCCTTCGGGCCATCGTGTTCATCGCGCCTCCTCAAATCAGTAGCAGATTGCAACTGATTTGACGGTAGGGCACACTGGTTTCAAACCGCAACTCTTCTGGAGTGGTGATGGCGAACACGGCGACGCCCGACGACGCGATGACCTGGACCGACCCCTCCTGCCCGGTCGCCCGCACGCTCGACCTGGTCGGAGACCGGTGGAGCCTGCTGATCGTCCGGGACGCCATGGACGGCGCGCGGGCCTTCGGCGACTTCCAGAGCCGGACCGGGATCGCCCGCAACATCCTCACCGACCGACTGCGACGCCTGGTCGACCGAGGGATCCTCGAACGACGGACCGCCCCCACCGGCCGCAGGCAGGTCTACGTCCTCACGGACACGGGGCGCGACCTCTTCGCGGTCATCGTGTCCCTACGGCAGTGGGGCGAGCGGCACGCGTTCGCGCGAGGGGAGGAGCACTCGGTACTCGTCGACGAGAACGGCGTTCCGCTCCCGGAGCTGCGCCCCACCGACGCGCGGGGCGAACCCGCCGGCGTCGACACGACCACCGTTCGCAAGGAGGGATGAAGAGGGCGGGGCCGTGAGGCGCGGTCTCTGTTCCCCCGGGGCGACTTCCCTGAACCCCGCGCACGCGGGGATGGGCCGAGCGCTGGATACGGCGGACGAATCTCAACGGTTCCGAGCCCCGCGCACGCGGGGAGGATCACCGACCGACCATGCGCCCCGGCCAAGGTTCATCGCCCGGGTTCGTCCTTCTTCGAGACCGGCGCCGCGAGGAACTCCCGAGCCCCTCGGAGAACGGTGCTGATCCGGCTCTGTGTCCGGCCGCTCTCCAGCCGGACGTCCAAAGGTCCGGGAGGCCCCATCTCCGCACGCTTCCCGGCGGTCAGAGCGCAAGGGTCGAGACCGTCACGCCGGGCGATCAGAGTCCCCAGCTCGTAACGGCTGACGGCGTCGGAGCCGGCGACGTGGCAGACGCCGCCGTAGTCGGAGAAGGCCAGTTCCAGAAGAGCGGACGCCAGGTCCCCGACATGCACGGGGCAGCGGACATCGTCGGTGAACAGGGCCCCATCCCGGCGTCCGGTGGCCAGGTCGTGGGCCAAGGACTCGTGAACGGAACCGCCGTCACCGATGATCAGGGAGGTGCGGGCGATGACGGCCGTGGGATCCAGCAACCGGATCGCGGTTTCGGCTGCGGCCTTCGCGGCGCCGTAGGGGGTGACCGGGTCCGGGAGGGAGTCCTCGTCGTAGTGGACCCGGTCGCCGGAGAAGACCGTGTCGCTGGACACCTGGACCAGACGCGCGCCCTGGCCGACCGCGGCCAACGCGACCCTGATGGCGCCGTCCGCCGTCGTCGCCCAGTCGGACCTCCGATAGGCCGTGTTGATCACGACGGTCGGTCGCACTTCCTCGAACAGAGAGGTGATCGCCTCGGGACGTCGGAGATCGAGCCGCCGCCATTCGGCGCCGGGGAGGGCTCCTGCGCGGGTGCCGAAGGTCGCCGTGACGGTGTGTCCTGCGGCGATGGCCTGTCGGGTCAGTTCGCCGCCGAGAAACCCACTGCCACCGATGATCAGAACGGTCATGGCACGACACCGTACGTCGAAACGGGTGCCGTTTGATCCGAACTCGGATGGACGTGGGGCCCCGGCTTCCGAGACGGGGCCCCACTTCGATCTCTCCGGGCCAGGGTCTTCCGGGGGGCTAGCCCAGTTCGTAGACCCGCACGTAGTCCACGCGCATCTCCTGGGGGAACTGCGTGCTGCCGTCGGGGTAGCCGGGCCAGTCGCCGCCCACGGCCACGTTGAGGATCATGAAGAACGGCTGGTCGAACACCCACGGGTTCCCTCGGGTGTCGGCCGAGGTGTAGGTCTGGTAGGCGACGCCGTCGACCGACCAGGTGATCGAACCGGGCCTCCAGTCCACGGCGAACGTGTGGAAGGTGTCGGCGAAGGACCAGCCCTGCGGGTGCATGTAGGAGCCGGTGAGCGGCTCGCCGCCGAAGTAGCCCGGGCCGTGGAGGCTGCCGTGCACCAGGTGGGGCTCGCGGCCGATGTTCTCCATGATGTCGATCTCGCCCGAGTCCGGCCACGGCGTGTTCGGGAAGTCCGCGCCCAGCATCCAGAAGGCGGGCCAGATGCCCTGGCCGCGCGGGATCTGGATACTGGCCTCTACTCGGCCGTACTGGGGCTGCACCTTGTTCTGGGTGGTCAGCCTGGCCGAGGTGTAACCACCGTCCGCCTCCTGGCGGGCCGTGATGACGAGGTTGCCGTTGCCGTCCAGGGCCGAGTTGGCCCGGCTGTCGGTGTAGTTCTGGAGCTCGTTGTTGCCCCAGCCGTGATCACCGGTCTCGTGGTTCCAATTGGCGGGGTCGGGAGCGCTCCCGGCGGGGCCGTCGAACTCGTCGGACCACACGAGGGTGGCTCGCATGTCGGACTCCGTGGTGGACGCTGAGGCGGTGGTGGGGGAGATGAGGGCCGCGGCGGTGACGACCGCCATGAACAGGGCGCGGTGCATGGGCTACTCCGGGGGGAAGCGCCACAGGGTGCACCCGGGGTGGTCACCCTGTGACCATTAGTACTTGAGCGTCACTTTACGTTCGGCTTCTCGAATGCACAAGCGGGGTTTTCGTGGAAGTTTTCCGAAAGTCCGCCCGCTCTGACAAGGGTTCTGCGCTCATCCGTCATGACGAGGACGGTTACAGGGTGAACAGCTCTCCCTGTGCGGGCCGGTCGACCTTGGCCCTGCGTCCGGCGACCCTCACCAGCTCGGCGAAGCCACGTATGGCGCCTTCACGGTCGGCGTCCTCGATGAGTCGCCTGAACACCCGCGCGGTCACCCGGACGTCGGCGGCGGCGCGATGACGGTCCTCCGGCAAGGGGATGGAGTAGTGCCTCAGCAGGGTGTCCAGCCTGTAGTTCGGCAGGCCGGGTATCAGGCGCCTGGCCAACGGAATGGTGTCGAGAAGGTCGATGCGCGCCGCCACCGGGCAGTGCTCGCGTTGGTTGTAGAGGAGCCCCGCCTCGGTGGCGGCGTGCTGGGCCACCAACAGGTATCGGGAGCCCGCGGTGAAGCAGTGGTCCAGAGCGCCCAGGGCGTCGGCGGGTGTGGGGGCCGAGGCGAGGTGCTCGGAGGTGAGGCCGCTGTGGAGGGTGTTGAACCGGGTCACCGGTGCGAACTCCGGTGGGCGGATCAGGGAGGCGAAGCGACCCGCTTCCACCCAGTCGCCCTGTTCGTAGCGCAGCGCGAGAGCCGCGACCTCGATGGGCTGAGCCGGGTGTCCCGCCGGGGTGGTCGCCTCGAAGTCGATGGCCACGAAGGTCGTCGCTCGAAAGTCCGGGTCGTCGGTCAGGGAGCCCATACGCTCACCGTAGCCACCGGGGGTGGAGAGAAGGTGGGATTGGTGAGATGCCCCTATTCGCCCCGTTCGGCCGCTTGCGGATGCGGAGTCCTCCTTGTGGTCGGGTCTTCGCGGCTCGGCCGGGGGCGCGCGTGAACCCCTTCCTCGGACGTGGCAACCTCGACCTCTACGAGAACCGTGCTCTCTCCACCGACCCCTGTCGGGCATGGCCCCACGAGAGGAACCCATGAAGACCGTCCCCTTCGGAACCACCGACACCCGGGTGCCCAACGTCATCGCGGGGATGATGCGGATCGCCGACAAGACCGATGAGCAGATCCGTGAGCTGTACACCACCGCCCGCGAGGCCGGGATCGACTTCTTCGACCACGCCGACATCTACGGGATCGGCCACCCCGGCGGCGGTCTCCACCTGTGCGAACGCCGGTTCGCCGAAGCCCTGGGTCTGAGCTCCTCGGAGCGGGAGGGGATCACCCTCCAGACGAAGACCGGCATCGTCCCGGGCCGGGGCTACGACCATTCGTACGAGCACATCGTGGCCTCCGTCGAAGAATCGTTGAAGGCCTTGAACACCGACCACATCGACGTGCTCCTGCTGCACCGCCCGGACGCGCTCGTGGAACCCGAGGAGGTCGCGCGCGCCTTCGACCACCTGGAGTCCGGCGGCAAGGTGCGCGCGTTCGGGGTCTCCAACCACACGCCGAGGCAGATCGACCTGTTGAGGACCGCCGTCTCCCAACCGATCGTCGCGAACCAGGTGCAGCTGTCGATCACGCACTCGACGATCATCGCCCAGGGGATCTCGTCGAACATGGCCGGAGCCGACGACTCGATCACCCGTGACGGGGGCGGTCTTCTCGACCACGCCCGGATCAACGGGATCACCCTCCAGGCGTGGTCACCGTTCCAGAAGGGCTCTCAGGGCGGGGTGTTCTTCGACTCCGAGGACCACCGGGAGCTGAACA
Organism: Nocardiopsis sp. LDBS1602; assembly: GCF_035818715.1. Lineage (NCBI taxonomy): Bacteria > Bacillati > Actinomycetota > Actinomycetes > Streptosporangiales > Nocardiopsidaceae > Nocardiopsis > Nocardiopsis sp. LDBS1602. The sequence goes on from NZ_JAYLVW010000001.1 coordinate 255,256, forward strand.
CCGAGCTGGAGCGCCTCGCCGAGAAGTACCGGGTCACCCCGATCGCGATCGCGACGGCGTGGATCACCCGTCACCCGGCCGGGATGCAGGTCGTGCTCGGCACGACGAACCCGGGGCGCGTCACCGACGCCGCCGCGGGCTCGGAGCTCCCTCTGACGCGGAGCGAGTGGTACGGCCTGTTCCAGGCCGCCGGTCACGACGTGCCCTGACCCGCCGCCCCGAGTACGCTCGGGGGCTCGACCGACCCGGGGCCGGAGAGTGCACTCTCCGGCCCCGGGGCCTTCACCGGGTGGACCCGCCATCGCGGGCCCACCCGACACGGGCGGCGCCAGGACACCGTGTTCACCTCAGGACGCGACCTTCCTCAGGGCGTGACGATGTCGAAGTCGGGATCGTCCTCGTCCAAGAGCCCGAACAGGGTCGTGAGCGTTTCAGGGTCCCCTTCGTAATCGATACCGTCCAGGCTCCGGGTGGCGAGCACTTGGAGAAGCTGCGCCTTGGTGAGTGTGACGGTCAGGGAGGCCTCGGCCCCTTCGCGCTCGGCGTGCTGGGTGAGGACGCCGTTCTTGAGCGTGAGCCTGACCTTCTCCACCGGGTCGGTGAAGTTCCAGTCGATGACGAGCTCGGTGTCCCAGGCCCGGGGCCCGTCGACGAGGATGGCGACCGAGTCGAAGATCTGCCCGATGCTCAGGGCGTTCATGACGTCGGGGGAGGCGGTGTCGATGGGGGTGGGGACCTTGTTGCCGCGCAGCTCCTCGGCGCCCTGGAGGTAGAAGTTGCGCCAGGTGCCGTTCTCCGCGCCGTGGCCGAGCGCGGTGTAGACCCGGGCGAGCAGCTCTCGTGCGTCGGTATCGCCGGGGTCGTCGAAGACGACGTAGTTGAGGACCTGGGCGGCCCAGCGGAACTCCCCGGCGTCGTAGGCCTCCTGGGCCTTGGGCAGGATCACCGAGGCGCCGCCCATGAACTCGACGTGCTTGGCCGCCGACTCCTCCGGAGGCAGCTCCCACAGGTGGGCGGGGTTGCCGTCGTACCAACCCATGTAACGCTGGTAGATGGCCTTGACGTTATGCGAGACGGACCCGTAGTAGCCACGGGCGTGCCAGGCGCTCTCCAGCACGGGCGGAAGCTGGATCCGTTCGGCGATCTCGATGCCGGTATAGCCCTGGTTGATCATGCGCAGGGTCTGATCGTGCAGGTAGGCGTACAGGTCGCGCTGTTGGGAGAGGAACGTGGTGAGCTTCTCGGTGCCCCAGGTCGGCCAGTGGTGGGAGGCGAACAGGACGTCGGAGTCGGCGGCGAAGAGCTCGATGGCCTCGGTGAGGTAGTTCGCCCACACGTGCGGGTCACGGACGAGCGCGCCCCGCAGGGTGAGCACGTTGTGCAGGGTGTGGGTGGCGTTCTCGGCCATGCACAGGGCGTTGCGGTCGGGGAAGAAGAAGTTCATCTCCGAGGGCGCCTCGGTGCCCGGGGTGAGCTGGAAACGGATCCGGACCCCGTCGATCAGCTCCTCATGATCGGTCTCGGTGACGTAGGTGTTCGGCTCGATCAGGGAGATGGTGCCGGTGGAGGTGGTCTGGCCGAGCCCGGTGCCGATCTGACCGTCGGCGCCCCTGCCCAGCACGGACCCGTACATGAAGATCGACCGTCGGGTCATGGCGGTGCCCGCGTAGACGTTCTCGGAGACGGCGTGCTCCAGGAAGCCGGAGGGGGCGATGATCGGGATGTCCGCGCCCTCGGGCACCACGCCCCGGACCCCGCCGAAGTGGTCGACGTGGGAGTGACTGTAGATGACCGCGGTGACGGGGCGGTTCTCGTCCCGGTACTCGCGGTACAGGGCGAGCGCGGCCTCCGCGCACTCCACGGAGATCAGCGGGTCGATGACGATGACGCCCTCGTCGCCCTCGACGAAGGTGATGTTGGACAGATCGAAGCCGCGCACCTGGTAGATACCGTCGGTGACCTCGTAGAGGCCGTGTTTGGCGTTGAGCTGCGACTGGCGCCACAGGCTCGGGTTCGCCGTCTCGGGGGCATCGGCGTCGAGGAACGCGTACGCGTCCAGGTCCCAGACGACGCGTCCGGTCCCATCGGTGATCCGCGGATCCGCCGCCGTACCGAGGTAACCCCGGTCGGCGTCGTCGAAGTCGGTGCGGTCGTCGAACGACGGCTGATTCACCACAGTGTGTTATCTCCATGCGCGTTGAGTGATCGAGCACCTTGGTCCTCCCCGGCCTTCTCCACGCTGAAGCGTGATGGTTTCATTACCTGTAGTGATTTTTCCTCGGTTCCGGACGGCCGGTGTTCCGGGAGCCGTGTCACCGGGACGGTGGAGCGCGGAGGGCCCGTGCTCTCCGTCCTCGCGGGTCGTTTCGCCACGCATACGGGGACACGTGCGGTACCGACGCCGACGCACCCGATGCGTCGTTCCCCTGGAAACGCCCCCGACCTGGGTACGGTCGTCTTCATACCTCCGGACCGAGAGGAAACCATGCTGCCCATCACCTTGGCCCACATCGCGAACGCGACCTCGGGTCGGATCTCGGAGGTGTCCGAGACGATCGAGGTCACCGGCATCTCCTACGACTCTCGCAAGGTCCACCCGGGGGATCTCTTCGTGGCCCTCCGAGGCGGCGAGGGGCGTGACGGGCACGACCACGCCCACGAAGCGATCGCCTCGGGGGCCTCCGCGGTCCTGGCGTCCCGGTCCCTGGGACTGCCCTCGGTCCTGGTCGAAGACCCGCTCACCGCTCTCGGTGTTCTGGCCCGAGCCCACGTGGAGGCGCTTCCGGACCTGACCACCATCGCGGTCACCGGATCCTCCGGAAAGACCTCCACCAAGGACCTGATCGCTCAGATCCTGGAACCGGCCGGACCGACCGTCGCCACCGAGGGCTCGTTCAACAACGAGATCGGCCTCCCCCTCACCGCCTTGGAGACCGACACCGAAACCCGCTACCTCGTGGCCGAGATGGGCGCCCGCGGGCAGGGGCACATCACCTACCTCACCGAGATCACCCCGCCGACCGTGGGCGTGGTCCTCAACGTCGGCACCGCCCATATGGGGGAGTTCGGCGGACCCGAGCTGACCGCGAAGGCCAAGGGCGAACTGGTCGCCGCCCTCCCCCCGGCGGCCGAGGGCGGGGTCGCGGTCCTCAACGCCGACGACCCCCGAGTGGCGGCGATGGCCGACCGGACCAAGGCCCGGATCATCACCTTCGGCACGGCCCAAGGGGCGGACGTGCGCGCCGTCGATATCGGACTGGACTCACAGGGGCGGGCCTCGTTCACCCTGCGGACCCGCGCGGGCGACTGCATGGTGGGCCTACAGGTCGTGGGCGAGCACCAGGTGCCCAACGCGTTGGCGGCAGCGGCGGCGGCCGGAGCGGTCGGTATGGACGTACTCCAGGTCGGAGAGATGCTGTCGACGGCGACGCCCGTGTCCGAGGGGCGGATGCGGGTGGTCGAACGCGGAGACGGGCTGTTGGTGGTCAACGACGCCTACAACGCCAACACCGACTCCACCTCGGCGGCGCTGCGCGCGTTGGCGCATCTAGGGCGCGGGCGTGCCGGACGGACGATCGCCCTGTTGGGAGAGATGCGCGAACTCGGGGACGGGTCGATGGAGGAGCACCGCAAGATCGGTGTGCTCGCCGCGGTACTCGGCATCGACACGGTGACCGTGGTGGGCACCGCCGAGGCACGGGCCCTGGCCGAAGGGTACGGGCCCGACGCCCTGGTGCTCTCGGACAAGGACGCGGCCCGAGAGTGGTTGGGCGGCCAACGCTTCGCCTCCGGGGACGTGCTGTTGGTCAAGGGCGCCCACTCGTCGCGGCTCGGGGAACTGGCGGACGCGCTGACCGTGGGCTGACCTTCACAGATACCGGGTGGGGTCCACGACGACGCCCCGCCCGGCGAAGAACGTCGCGAAGGTCGCCTCCGCCACCGTCGCCGAGACCGTGTCGGGCCGATGCCCGGAGGGGTTCCTGAAGTGGAGGAGCCCGTCCCGGTGGCCGATGACCAGAACCAGATGTCCGCCCTTCCCCGGTGCCGCGCGCTCGGGGCGGCGGATCTCCTTGTGCACCGACGCGATCACCATCCGGCCCCGGTCCAGTTCCGAGCGCAGCGCCTCGGTGTCCAGGTCGGTGCGTACGCGGGAGTCCAGCCGGTGGGTGTCGCGGACGTATTCGACGAAGGGCGCGTAGATCAGGCCCTTCACCGTGCCGTCGGGCCGTTCCACGTAGCCGCCCGCCTCGCGGGTCCCGTGCAGGAGTTCGAGGAGCGGGGGAGCGTCGCCATCGCGGTGGGCGAGGACCATGCGCAGGCACGCCATGCCACAGGCGTGGCCGCACCAGGCGCCGTACTCCTCGCGGGAGGTCGCCCCGGATATCGCCCAGGCCGGGTCGTCGCCGGGGTCGTGCCCTGCGTAGACGATCCTCTCGATCAGTTCGGGGGAGGCGTACTGGGTGACCGGGACGACCGGTTCGTGCAGGGTGCCTGTTCCGTCGCAGGCCGGACATCGGGGCTTCACGGGTCTCTTCCGGTGTCGAGTGGCTGTCCGCCGCACGACGTTACCTCTCATCGGGCCTTCGCTGTTATTCGCCGGGAAGGCCGACTCGCTCGACACCGAGGTCCGGTCAGCGTAGGCGGTCGATGAGGAAGTCCATCTGTGGCACGGAGGCGTACTCCCCGGTTTCGGGGTCGAAGACCAGATCGTCTCGTGAGCAATGGAAGAGGCGTGACCATACACGAAGGCGTCGTGCGCGTTCGGGCGCTTCGTCGTTGTACCTCTTCCAGGCGATCGCTCCTCCTCCGATCCCGATGAGGGCCACCACCGGAGCCACGTAGGTGAGGACATTGACCACGACCCGTGAGTCCCGCCCGGTGGCCAACTCCCAGATGAGGGCCACGATGAGAAGGAGGAAGAGGCAGCCGCAGCCGGCCCGCGCGTCGCCGGACGCGACCGCCACGGCGAGGGCCACCCCCAGCAGTAGCGCCCACATGACCTGGTCGACCAGGCCGAACATGATCATCAGCAGGAGGACCAGCGCGGTGCCTCCGACGACGAACCAGGCGTGGCTCGGGCGGTCACCCGTGTCGAGCGTCAGGGCCCTGGCGAGGTCGGTCTGCCCGTGGGAGGAGAACTCGTGGTGGCTGGTCGACCCGCCGATATAGGCGGAATCCGGTCCAGAGGTGATGAAGGAACCACTGTGCCATGACGTTCCCGACCCCGAACCGCGGCTGGTTCCGCCGCGCACGATGGCGGTCACACGGGAGCTCCGGTCCGTCCGATGGCAGGTAGGGCAGGCGTTCATCGACCGGTCCATGGGGGTTTCGGTGGCGGGGGTACCAACACGATACCGACCGGTCGTGGGACGGAGAGGACTCGACGGTGACCGCTTGCGGCCAGAACATGACAGAACGATAGGGCTTTTCGTCTTGTTCCTCGGTGTCGAAGTGCCTGCACGGTGCGGGTGAACTCTCCGGCACGTCGAAGGCCACCGTTCGAGTCGTTCGCTCGCCCCCACTACCTCGGTTCGACCGCCGCTCCGGCGGTGAGCATCGCCCGCACGGTGGAACGGATCCTTCCGGCGATCTCCTCCGGGTCCGTGGCGTCGAGCTTGCCGTCCAGGTGCAGGAAGGCCAGCCCGTGGACGAGCGACCACACCGCCGTGGAGAGCGCCTCGGGCTCGGCCTCGGGGAAGACGGCGCGCACGAGACCGTGGACGTAGGCCCGGATGGCGGCGGTCGCGGCGGCCCGTTCCTCGTGCGCGGGGTCGCAGGGTTCGGCGAACATCGCCCGGAACAGCGCCGGGTGTTCCAAGGCGAAGTGGACGTAGGCGATGGCGATCTCGGCCAGGTCGTCGGGGGTCTCGGGGGAGGGGTGGGCCCGCGCCAGATGTTCGGCGAGTTCGCGATAGCCCTCGGCCGCGACGGCGGAGACGAGCGCGTCGCGGTCCGCGAAGTGACGGTAGGGGGCGGTCGCCGACACCCCGGCGCGTTTGGCCACCGCGCGCAGGGACAGCGCGGCCCCGCCGTCCTCCTCGAGGAGCTCTCGGGCCGCGCTGACGCAGGCGGCCCGCAGGTCGCCGTGGTGGTAGGTGCTCTTGGCCCGCGACACGGATCACACTCCCTCATGTTTACAGTGCACACATTGCCCATCTAATGTGAGCAGTGCACACATGGTAGCGAATCCGAAGAAGGGGCCGATTCCGATGGCCGGTGGACTGTACTCACCTCTGCGTCTGCGCTCCGGGGCGGTTCTGGGCAACCGGATCGCCAAGGCCGCCATGGAGGAGAACATGGCGGGCGAGGGCCAACTGCCCGACCACCGACTCCTGGAGCTGTACCGGCGCTGGTCGGCGGGCGGAACGGGCCTGCTCATCACCGGGAACGTCATGGTGCACGCCGAAGCGCTCACCGGACCGGCCGGTATCGTCCTCGACGAGGCCTCCCCGCTGGAACCGTTCACCCGGTGGGCACAGGCCGCCAAGTCCGGCGGCTCGACCGTGTGGATGCAGATCAACCACCCCGGCCGCCAGGTCCAGGCCGACATGCCCGGCGTCGTGTGGGCTCCGTCCGCCGTCGGCGTCGAGCTGGGCCGGCTCAGCAAGAACTTCGGCCGCCCCACCGCCATGACCCCCGAACAGATCGAGGCCACCGTGGAGCGGTTCGCGGTCACGGCGACCCGCGCCGAACAGGCCGGGTTCGACGGGGTGGAGATCCACGCGGCGCACGGATACCTGCTGTCCCAGTTCCTGTCCCCACTGGTCAACAAGCGCACCGACGCCTGGGGCGGATCGCTGGAGAACCGGGCGCGGACGCTGCTGGACGTGGTCCGCGCGATCCGGGCCACCGTCTCACCGACCTTCGCGGTCGCGGTGAAGCTCAACTCCGCCGACTTCCAACGCGGCGGCTTCGACGTGGACGACGCGCGTCGGGTGATCGCGATGCTCGAACCGCTCGGCGTCGACCTGGTCGAACTGTCCGGCGGCAGCTACGAGAGCCCCGCGATGACCGGCCGCTCCGCCGACGAACGCACACGGGCCCGAGAGGCCTACTTCCTGGACCTGGCACGGGAGCTGGTGGCGACCAGCCCGCTACCGTTGATGCTCACCGGCGGCGTGACCCGACGCGAGACCGCCGAGAAGGTCGTCGCCGACGGCGTGGCGGTCGTCGGGATGGGCACCGCCCTGTCCCTCACCCCCGACCTTCCCCTGCTCTGGCGGGAACACCGTGAGACCGGCCGGTCGATGCCGCCGGTGACCTGGTCGAACAAGGCGCTGGCCTCGGCGGCGAGCATGGCGCGGGTCCGCCACCAACTCCGCCGCGTCGCCCGGGGCAGGGCGCCGCGCCCCGGCACCCTTCCGGCCTACGCCCTGATCTCGGAACGCCTCGGGCAACGTCGGGCGCTGCGCCGCTACCGCGCCTGGCTGTCCGAGCGAAGGAACCCGGCGGCCCCGGCCGGTCGATGACCCACGCGGGCCGGCCCCGGCCCCGCGGGCGACGTCGGCGGGGGCGTCTTCGCCTCCGCCGACGATCACCTCAGCGCGAATACGCCCCCGACCGCTGCCCGGCCTGCTGCCTGGGCACCGTCGACCGGGTCTCCAGCACGTCGGCCAGGAAGTCCGACGTCAACCTCAGCGCCGCCTGATTGGCGTGGGTGTCGCGCATGCTGTCGATCATCATGAAGTCGTGGATCATGCCCTGGAAGCGGACCGCCGTCACCGGCACCCCCGCCTCCCGCAACCGATTCGCGTACGCCTCGCCCTCGTCGCGCAGCACGTCGGCCTCCCCGTTGAGCACGATCGCCGGAGGCAGTTCGCGTAGCTGGTACAGCGACGCCCGCAGCGGCGAGGCGTAGACCTGCGCCCGCTCATCGGGGTCGGTCGTGTACTGGTCCCAGAACCAGATCATGCCGTCCCGGTTCAGGAAGTAGCCGGTGGCGAACTCGTGGTAGGAATCGGTGTCGAAGTCGGCGTCGGTCACCGGGTACAGCAACGCCTGACCCTTGAACGACACGTCCCCCCGGTCCTGGGCCATCAACGTCAGCACCGTGGCCATGTTGCCGCCCACCGAGTCCCCGCACACCGCCATGCGGGTTCCGTCCAGATCCTTCTCGGCGCCGTGCTCGACCACCCAGCGGGCCACCGCGTATCCCTGCTCGATCGCGGTCGGATACCTCGCCTCGGGTGAGCGGTCGTATTCGGGGAAGACCACCGCCGCGCCGGTGCGCACGCACAGCTCCCGCACCAGCCGGTCGTGGGTGTTCGCGCTCCCGAAGACCCAGCCCGCCCCGTGGACGTAGAGGATCACCGGCAGGACCCCGGTGGCCCCGGGCGGACGCACGACCCGTACCGGCACCTGGCCGGTGGGACCGCCCTCCACGGTGAACCACGCGTCGACCACCTCGGGCTTGGGCACGCCCTTGCCGCTCTGGACGTCCTCCAGGATCTGCCGGCCCTGCTCGGGCGGGACCTGGTAGATGAAGGGCTCGTTCGCGTTGACGTCGGCGAACTCCCGGGCCGCCTGCTCCAGGACCACCTTGTGCTCGGACATCTTCCCTACTCCGCTTCGGTCGGTGTCGCGCGGGAGCGGAACTCGCTCACCGGGGGAGCACTCGCCGGACGGATCCGAGTGGACGCGAGGGTTCGGGACCTCGCGCCACGAGACCCGGCACGGGGTGGCACCCCGCACAGGTGGTTGACCGGTGGAGTGGGCGCGGAAACCGATTTTCCCGAAACCTGGCCCGATCCATCCCCCCGAAAGAACCTTCGTGGGTGTGGGGAGGGCGGGGAACGAGCGATCCCCTCCCCGCCACCGGGGCGAGGGGCGCGAGGTTTACGCCCAGAGCCTCGTCGGGCAGAGGTATCTGCACATGCTCACCAGCGAGAACGTCGCCATCGGGGCCGTGCTCCTCGAGCCACGAAGGCCACGACGCGGGGCTCGAACCGATCACCGGAGAGCGGTACGGCCGGCTCGGGCGGGAAGGGGCGGAACATGACGATCCTGAACGAGACCTACACGCTGTCCAACGGCGTGGCCATCCCCAAGGTGGGGCTGGGCACGTGGTTCATCGACGACGACGAGGTGGCGCGGGCGGTACGCGAGGCCGTCGAGATCGGCTACCGCAACATCGACACCGCGCAGGCCTACGGCAACGAGCGCGGGGTCGGGCATGGGGTGAGCACCGCCGATATCGCCCGTGAGGACCTGTTCGTGTCCACGAAGCTGGCCGCGGAGATCAAGGACTACGACCGGGCGGTCGCCGCGATCGAGGGGTCGCTCGCCGACCTGGGGCTGGACCACATCGATCTGATGCTCATCCACAGCCCGCAGCCCTGGGACGATTTCCGCGGCGACGACTACGCCGAGGGCAACCGCGAGGCCTGGCGGGCCCTGGAGGACGCGTACGGCACCGGCAGGATCCGTTCCATCGGGGTCTCCAACTTCCTGCGGTCCGACCTGGAGAACATCCTCGGCTCCTGCACCGTCGCACCGCAGGTGAACCAGCTGCTCGTCCACGTCGGCAACACCCCGTCCGAGCTCATCGCCTTCTGCGAGAGCGAGGACATCCTGGTCGAGGCCTACTCGCCGATCGCCCACGGACGGATGTTGGAGAACACGGACGTCGCGGCGATGGCCGAGAGGTACGGCGTGAGCGTCCCACAGCTGTGCATCCGCTACACCCTCCAGCTGGGCACCGTTTCACTGCCCAAGACCGCGAACCCCGAGCACATGCGCGCCAACGCCCAGGTCGACTTCGTCATCTCCGACGAGGACATGGACGCTCTGCGGAACGTGCGCATGCGGGACTACGGCGAGCACAGCGGCTTCCCCGTCTACAGCGGTAAGTAGGGGCCGCCGCGCTCGCCGTTCCACCACCACGGTCCACCACGGGGAAGCAGACCGGGGGTACGCCGTCTCGTCAGGCCTTGGCGGCCCGGCGGCGTTCGTATTCCTCGCGGGCCTTGGGGGTGAGCAGCGGGGAGGGTACCCATTCGGCGGGTTGGTTCGCGCGCTCGCGCTGGAGGGCGATCTCCTCTTCGGTGAGGTGTTCCTCGGGGATGTCGAACTCTCCGTCCCTCGCACCCAGGGTGAAGGCCTCCCATTCGGCGGGGGTGAAGAACAGCGTGCCCTTCTCCGGGGACTTGCCGTCGCGTACGGCCCGGAAGCCGTCGTCGAACTCGGCGACCTCCACGATCGCCTCCGACTCCGGATCGGAGAGCGAGGAGCGCATCCATACCGCGTCGGTGGTGTCGTGCCACTTCTCGTTCCCCATGGCCTCCGGAGGGAGGTCCTTCTTGGGCTGCTGCTCGCTCATCGGTGCTCCTGAAAAGGGGACAGGCTCGTCGGGGTCGCCCATCACGATAGCGAGCCGCCGACCGGTCCCGGGCCAGACCGAGGCCGGTCGGCCACGTTCGGTCACACCATCGAGAGGTGAACGCGCGAGAAGGTCACCCCAGGGCAGGCCGCGGACCCTCGCCCATCGCCATGACGGGCACGACCGGGTCCGGTCCGTGCCGTCCATCGAACTCGTCGTAGGCCCGCTCGATCTCGCGGTGGACGCGCTCTACGACCGGGCCCCACTCCCGATGGGTGACGATCACGAACTCCCGCGCTCGTAGGGCCTCGACCACCTGCTCGCCGACACGGTCGGGGTCGGCCCCCTGAGCGAGCAGCGCGCCGTTCCGCTCGATGGCGGCCGTGTCCACCTCTCGTCCGAGCAGTTCCGCCTCGGCGGATCCGGCGTTGAGGTTGATCGATGTGGCGACCGCACCCGGGATGAGCAGCGAGACGTCGATGTCGGTGCCTTCGAGGTCCTCGCGCAGCGCCATCGACAGTCCCACGCTCGCGGCCTTGGAGGAGGTGTAGGCCGCGACACCGGCCATGGGGACCAGACCGGCGACGGAGGCGGTGTTCAGGATGTGGCCGCGACCGCCGCGCCTCCTGAACCGGGGGATGAACGTCGCCGCGGCGGCGAACTGCGCGTCGAGGTTGACGCCGTGCACCCAGCGCCATACCTGGAGCGGGGTCCGGTCGACGGCCCCGCCGCCGTTGACACCGGCGACGTTGCACAGGAGCGAGATCGGACCGAGCGCCTCCTCGGCCCGGTCGGCCAGGTTCTCCCAACCGTCGACGTCGCCGACGTCGAACGGCAGGGCCACGACCGTGCCCCCGGCGTCCCGCAGCTCCTTCTCCGCTCTCGCGAGCCGTGCCTCGTCGACGTCGACGAGCGCGATCCTCGTTCCCTCGGCGGCGAGTGCCCGCGCGATACCGAGACCGATACCGGACGCCGCTCCGGTGACGAGTGCCGCCTCTTTCCGGGGTCGAGTCATGGGACGCTCCGTTTCTCCGTCGAACGACGGTCGGCGGGCCGACGACCTCGGTCGTGTTCCCCACGATCGGGGGGACCGGTCGGCCCGTGACGTGTGGTGGATCCACCTCGAGTCAACGACGCTCTCCCCGGTCGGGTCACCCGCCGTTCGTGGCGGGTTCGGCGCTCATCGCCCGCCGCTCGTCGGAGAGCGGTCCGCCGAGACCCGGCGGGCGCCCTTCCAACGGAGCGGGGGCAACGGCTCGGTGAGACGCAACAACAGCGCGGCGGCGATGTAGCGCATCTTGCCGACGTGACCGCGCGGGTCGTACCCCAGAGCGTGGGTCAAGGCCTCATGACGAGCCTGAACGGTGGAGTGGTGCATCCCCAGAGTGGTCGCGGCCGAGCGGAGGCTATCGGCCTCCACCAGGGCCAGGAGTATCTCGGCGGCACGTCGGTCGAGCCCGGCGAGGGCGCGTACGTCCTCGTGCGGGTTCCGCGGATCGTAGGCCTGTGCGAGAAGGAGCATCGCCCCGAGATCGGCGGCGTCGACCACGGGCACGGAGGCCTCCGTCAGCCGCAGCGCGACGACGGCCGCCTCCCAGGACTCGGGCGCCCGATCGGCGCGAACCCGGATCCCGAGCCCGACAGGTTCGGGCGGAGTGACCTTGCCGTAGAGGTCGAGCACGGCCCTCAGGAGCCCGTACCGGGTCGGAACGATCGCCGAGGGCGCCCCCTCGACCTCGGGGGCGTCCGCCGGGACCGCCAGGATCCGCACCGGCGTGGCCGGGTCGATCCGACGTTCGGCGAGCAGGCTCACGCGTTCGGTGATCGGACGCGCCGCGTCGATGATCGCGTCGAGACCGTGTTCGGGACGCCGGCGCGCCTCGATCAATTCGACCCCCAGGGCGAGCCGTTCCACGATCATCTCGTCGTCGGGCCCCGGCTCGCCGTCCCGTTCGAGCCACACCGTCCAGTCGCCATCGGAGCGGCGAGAGGAACGCAGCCGGACGTCGGCCGCCTCGGCGGGAGCATGCCCGTCGGGGTCGCGCCGGTTCACCCGCCCTCGGATCTCGGCCCCGGCGACCGTCCCCGACAGGACGGCGGCGCCGCGCAGGAGACCGTCGAGACCGGCGTTACGGGCGATGAGGACGTCGAAGTACGACACGATCCGCAGGGTCTCACTCGCCTGCGGGTCGAGTGAGTTCAACCGTCCGACCAACTGGTGCACGCGCGTTCCTCCTCGCCTTGCCCCCGAACCGTCGAGTCCGGCGGCCGGGCCCTCAAAGTCCCAGGGTACGAGCCACCCAGGCGTCACGGGCGGACGTCATCGCGTGCGCGAGGGCGGTGTGCGGGGCGGTCAGGTCGAAGCCGTGGAACCCGCCGGGCCAGACGTGGAGTTCGGTCTGGACCCCCGCGTGCCAGAGGGCGGTCGCGTAGGCGACGTCCTCGTCGCGGAAGACCTCGGCCGAGCCGCAGTCGATGAAGGCGGGCGGCAGCCCCGTGAGGTCGGTGGCGCGGGCGGGCGCGGCGTAGATCGACACCTCGTCGGTTCCGCGCCTCTCCCCGAGGAGCGCGGTCCAGCCCATGACGTTGCTGCCCCGGTCCCAGATGCCGACGGAGTCGTACTGGGCGGAGGAGACCGTCCGGTCCCGGTCGTCGAGCATCGGATAGATGAGCACCTGGCCGAGCAGGGACGGCCCCCGCCGGTCGCGCGCCAACAGGGCGGTGCCCGCGGCGAGGCCCCCTCCGGCGCTCTGCCCCGCGATGATCAGCCGGTCGGGGTCCATGCCGAGCTTCCAGGCGTGGTCGGCGGTCCAGAGCAGTCCCGCGTAGCAGTCCTCGACCGGGTAGGGGTCGGGGTGCTCGGGGGCGAGGCGGTAGTCGACGGTGACCAGGACCGCGTCGTGTTCGACGACCCACGGCAGGACGTGGAGCAGGCCGGAGAAGCGGTCGCCGGAGACCATGCCTCCTCCGTGTGTGTGGTACACCCCCGGGCCGGGTTCCCGGTGGTCGCGTCGGGTGATCACCGAGACGGTGATCTCGTCGCCCAGGTAGCCGGGGATGGTGACGTCGCGTCTGGTCAGGTCCATGGCGTCGAACGTCGCGTCGCCGATCTCCACCGGCGAGGACCGGCGCATGTCCGGGATCATCTCCGCGGTCATGGTCGGCGGGATCCGGTCGGCGAGGGCGGAGAGGACGGCTTCGAGCTCCGGATCGAACGGAGGACGGGGAAGGGCGGTGGACATGAGGCTCCTCGGTCTATAGCGCCTGGTCACGGTATGGGTCGATCGTCGCCCGCGGGGCGCTTCGCGTGGAACCGCCGAACGTTGCGGTCTCGGCGGTGGAGAGCCGCCGTTCGCGCACCCGGCCCGGCGACGTATCGCGGACACACCGCGGTCCGGCGCGGGAGCCTTCGAGGAAAGGGGACCCGCACCGGACCGTTCGAGGTGGTTCAGCCGACCTTCAGGAGGATCTTCCCGCCGATTCCTGCGCGCAGGGACCGGATGGCGTCGACGGCGCTCTCCAACGGCAGCTCCTGGACCCAGCCGGTGGTGTCGTAGAACCCGTCGGCCATGGCCGAGATGACCGCGTCGAACTCCTCGGGCCGGTAACCGACCGCGCCGACGATCTCGGTCTCGGCCATGCTGAGCCCCGTGGGCTGGAAGTCCATCGGTTGCTCGTGCAGAGCCGCGACCACCAGCCGCCCACCGGGGGCCAGAGCGGCCAGGGCCGAGGTGATGGCCGGGCCCGCGCCTGCGGCGTCCACGGCGATGTCGACACCCTCGCCGCCGGTGAGCGAAGCGACGGCGGCGGGCAGGTCCTCGCCGACCGGGTCGACGACACGCGCGCCCAGCGCGGACATGATCGCGCGACGGTCCGCGCTCGGCTCGGACACGAGCACCTTCTCCACACCGCGGGCCTTGAGCGCGAACCAGGTGCCGATACCGATCGGACCGGCTCCCGCGACGAGCGCGCTGCCGCCCGGCTCGACGCCGCCACGCGAGACGGCGTGCCAGCCCACCGCCATCGGCTCGACGAGGGCACCCAGACGCAGATCGACACCTTCCGGTAGGACGTGCAGCTGAGACGCGTCACAGGTGGTGTACTCGGCCAGGCCGCCGCCCTCGACGTTCGAACCGACCGCCCCCATCAGCGGGCAGGAGAAGGGCAGCCCCTTACGACAGGCGGAGCACGTGCCACAGGAGACCGCCAGCGGGTAGACGGCGCCGATATCTCCGACCTTCACGTCCGTCACACCCTCACCGACCTCGACGACCGTGCCGGAGAACTCGTGGCCGAGGATCTGCGGCAGCGTGGCACCGCTCAGAGGGTGGGGCCGGTCCAGGTCGAACGGCAGCGACTCGGGATAGAAGAAGAAGTGGAGGTCGGAGCCGCAGATGCCCGCGAAGGCGTTGCGCAGTTTCACCTGGCCCGGACCCGGAACCGGTTCGGGGACCTCCTCGACGCGCAGGTCCTCCTTGCCGTAGAAGCGTGCCGCCTTCATTCGTCTCCTCCTTCGTTCGGGGCGATCGGGGCCGGTCGCCGTTTCTCCGGGGGCGTCGTCCGCCCTTCCGGGTTCGGCCGCCGCGCGACGGGGGGCGAAGGCGTTCGCCTTGGGGGAACGTTCGGGTGCCCATCGCGTGGCCGTTGTCCGTCCCATCGTCGTGCGCGCCGGTTCCAGGGGGCCACCGCCGAACGCGTCCGTTTCCGAGGGGGTGTTCCGCCGTTCGCGCGGGTGGGGGCGAGGGGGTGGTCGAGGGGATCGGTTCTCGTCCCGGCCCGGGGCGGGGCACGGCCCCTATTCGCCCCCGCCGTCACCGCCATCCCCACCGTCTCCATTGCCTCCCCTGCTCCGGGCCCGGTAGAGGGTGAGTTTCTCGGACAGCACCGTGCTGGCGTCCCGCATGTCCTCCGACAGTCCCGCCACGGCCCCGATGCCCCGGGCCCGATCGAACCGTTGGCGCGTCTTGAGGGTCACCCCGAGGTGCTCGCCCAGACGGGCACCGGTCACGAGGTCGAACAGGAACAGCATCCGTTCGTCCATCGAGGCACGTTCCTCGGCGATCGCCTGGAGCCAGATGACGAGCGTGTCGCACACGGCGGGGTCCGGAACGCGGTGCCCACGAATTCTCGAGGGCCGTAGGAGGCCGCGACCGATCAAGGCCTCCTCGTGCAGGGACAGCGCTCTGGAGTCGCGGTGCCGGATCCAGGCGTCCAGGCGGATCGGCCCACCCCGCGAGACCGTCATGGCCCCCACCTCGGAGAGGATCTCGTCGGCCCAGGCCAGGCCGGTGGGGGCGGAGGACTGGAGGTGGATCCTGCCCGACAGCGAGTAGACGTCCAGGCCGAATAGTCGCGTCTTCTTGGTGGCGAGCCACAGGTCGCGGCGGAGCACCAGTTCGCCGAGCTCGGCGAGCGCGCATCCCAACGCGGTGAGGTCGGGATCGTCGAGGCGCCCGTGCGGGTGGTGGGACAGGAGCAGGAACTCTTCGGGCAGGGACGGACGCGGCTGAGCGGAGGACATACGCACCTCGAGCGGGTCTCGCCGAACAGGGTCTTCGGTGCCTCGGCCGGGTGCAGTCGCCGTGGGGGCCGTCTGGTGAGGGTCCGGACCCTCATTCTCTCAAAGGAGGGTGCCCTACGGGAGAGGGACGAGGGGTGGTCGTCGGCGTGAGGCCCGTCCACCGTCCCACGCCCACCGTCCCTCTCGTCCGCCACCGAGAACCCGTTGAAGCGGGAGGGCTTCGCGCCCCTCTATCGGGCGCGCATCCCATCGAGGAGGAAGACGGTGCGGCGGTCGTAGCCCTCCCGCCGGGGGAGAGGGCCGTGCTTGAGCGCGAGCGCGTTGTCGTGCACGAGCGCGTGGAGGTCGTCCACGGTGAACTCGGGGCGCAGCGCCCCCGAGGCCCGGCTCGCCGAGATGAGCTCCTCGTTGATCTCGCCGGCGATCCGACAGATCTCCATGAGGCTTCGAGCCTCGGGATAGACCTGCAACATGGTGTCGTTGGCGGCCGGCTGACGGTACTGGAGGTCGCGGATCGCGGTGACGTAGTACGCGAGTCGTTCCCCGGCGTCGTCGATGGAGCGGGTGCGGTCGACGATGGCGCGCAGTTCGACCGCGACGACCTCTTCGATGACCGCGTCGATGAGGCCGATCCGGCCGCCGAAGCGGTTGAAGATCGTCGCCTTGCTCACCCCGGCCGCCTTGGCGACCTCCTCCAGAGGCACGGTGAGGCCCCGCCCCCGGAAGGCGTCGATCGCGGCGCGCCTGATCTGGGCGGCGTTGCGTTCGGCGTCGGCGCGCAGCCGAGGCCTCGATGACACTCCACCGCTCATCTCCACACCGCCCTCGTCGTCGCCACCATAAATTGACCTACAGGGTCAGGTTACCTAGGGTCGGGGTCATGAGCGAAACTGACCACCCCGGTCAGTTTATGAACGAAGGGTGTGACCATGATCGTGGTGACCGGTGCGACCGGCGGTCTGGGCGGCGCCACCGTCGAGCACCTCCTCCGGCGCCTGCCCGCCGGGCGGATCGGCGTCAGCGTCCGTGACGAGACCAGAGCGCGGCACTTCGCCGACCGCGGCGTCCGCGTGCGGCGAGGCTCCTACGAGGATCCGGCCGCTCTGCGCGACTCCTTCGCCGGAGCGGAACAGGTACTGCTGGTGTCCGGCAACGATCCGACCGCCGACATCGTCGCCCTGCACCGCGACGCGATCGAGGCCGCCGTCGACGCCGGTGTCCAGAGGATCGTCTACACCGGACAGCAGGCCGCCGTCCCCGGCAACCCGTACCCGCCGTCGCGGATCCACATCGACACCGAGGCGGCCCTGGCCGAGTCCGGTCTCGCCTGGACGGTCCTGCGCAACGGCGCCTACGGCCCGCTCGACCAGGTGCTCGGCCCGTGGTCACGGACCGGGGAGATCGCCCTGCCCGCGGACGGCCCCGTCCCGTACACCGACCGAGCCGACGTGGCCGAGGCGACCGCGGCGATCCTCGCCGGCGACCGCCGCATCGACGGCCCCGTCACCCTCGCGGCGCCCACCGCCCTCACCCTCGGGGACATCGCGGCCATCGCCTCCGAACTCACCGGCCGCACCATCGAGCGCGTCGTCGTGGACGACGAACGGTGGGTCGCCGACCAGATCACGGCCGGCCTCCCCGAACCGGCGGCCCGGTTCATGCTCACCTGGTATCGGGCGGCCCGCGAGGGCCATTTCGCCGAGACCACCCCGCTGCTGTCCGAACTCCTCGGACGTGAACCCCGCGGAGTCGCCGAACGGCTCGCGGAGCAGACAGCGGCCTGAACCTCGGCCTCACCGCGTCGAAAAATCGTGGACGGGACCGGTCGGACCCCGACAGGATGACGAACGACCCTGCCCCCACGAGGAGAGAGGCCCGCCCGTGGAGGTCTTCCTGGAGACCGAACGGCTGCTGCTCCGGCGGTTCACCGAAGCGGACGTGGACCACCTGGTCCGGCTGGACGGCGACCCCGAGGTGATGCGCTTTCTCGCCGGCGAGCCGACGCCGCGCGCCGAGATCGAGGAGAAGGTGCTGCCGGGGTTCCTACGCGAGTACGAACTCGGGCCGGTCGGGCACTGGGCCGCCATCGAACGCTCCACGGGCGAGTTCCTGGGCTGGTTCGCCCTCGAACCCTCCGCGGACGGCGGCGCGGAGGAGGTGGAGCTCGGCTACCGGCTCAAGACGTCGGTCTGGGGTCGCGGATACGCCACCGAGGGGGCGCGAGCGCTGGTGCGCAAGGGCTTCGACGAGCTGGGAGTACGGCGGGTGTGGGCCGAGACCATGGCGGTCAACCTCGCCTCCCGCCGCGTCATGGAGAAGGCCGGCCTGAGGTACGTGCGGACCTTCCACGCGCACTTCGACGACCCGCTCCCGGGCACCGAACACGGCGAGGTCGAATACGAGCTGCGCGGGCCCGCCCCCATGGAGCCCTGAAGGCGGCCCCGGAGCGTTCCCGGGCCACCGCTCCCCGTCATCCACGGTCGAGCATCACCCCCTCGACCTCGCGGGGGAAGTAGCTCCTCAGGTCCTCGCCGACCTGGTGGAGGGCGGCGACCTCCGCGCGGCATCGTGTGATGACGGCGCGGTCGGTGAAACGGACGCCGCCCTGGAGAACCCCCTGGTCGTCGTACTGGATCCGGTACATCACCTCATCGCCGAGCCCCACGATCTCGGGTACCGGACGTTCCCGTTCCCAAGCGGCCAGAGGCTCGGCGGAGATGATCCTGATGTCCTCACCGCACTGGGCTCGTAGGTGGAGGGAGTGCAGTTCCCACAGAAGATAGGTCGTGAAGGGCTTCTCCACGACACGGGTCCTTCGCAGCACGCATCCCGCTCGGGCGAGTTCGGTGAACTGCTCTCGCAGGGAGGCGCGGTTGTCCTCCAGAAACCGTAGGGAATCGTCTCGGTGTCCATCGCGGAAGGCCGGCCAACTTTCACTTTCCGGCTGGTGAAAGACCTGTTGCCGTTCGAGCTTCCAGACTTCGGCGTTCCTGAGCGAGGCCAGACGTCCGTCGAATTCATCGAGGTAGGGATCGAGCTCCAGGCTCTCACCGATGAGACCATCGATAGTGTCAAGCATCGGGGATGTCCGCTTTCGCTGATAGGGGTATCGGTTGGCCTATCAGGGGTTTTCCCTGTCTACATGTCACGTGGGACAGGCCTGCCACCACAGAGATCATGGCCTGATGGCTCTCCTGTCGGAGCCTGGAGTCGAAGGGGGGTGCGTGCAAGGAAAATACCACGATGATCACTGCAATTCAGGTCGCATATTCGTTCTATGTATAGATATCCTCCTTTCTCTTGGGGTGACTTTCTTGAGCCTTGGCGTTCTCATTTCAGATAGCGCCTGCCGGGTTCGTTCCTGATGCCCGGACGCCGGGGCTCCCGCCTACTCTTCGGAAGCGGGTGGTGGGGGATGTGGGCCACCCGTGAGACGGGGCCTTCCTACCCGGGGACCGGAGCCGCCTTCGGGTTCCACCGTGGAATGTGCCGAATGGTGGTTCTCCCCGGGCCGAACAGGGACAGCAACGGCTCCAGGGCGTTCTCCGGATCGGTGTCGGCGCGGCAGGAGACGAGGTCGATCTGGGCCGCGCGATGTTCGGGCCAGGTGGACACGACCAGGTGGGACTCGGCCAGGGCCATCATGTGGGTGACGCCGTGGTCCGGGTACCCGGCGGGCGCTTCGAGCAGTACCCGTACGCCCAGCCGTCGCGCGGTGGTGCGCATGGCCTCACCGACGTCCTGAGGCGCGGGGTCCACGACGCAGTCGTTCAGGTCGACGGCCAGACAGATCACGCGGCCTCCCCGACCCGAACCTCGGGCACCGGTGTCGTCAGGCGACCGGCGGCGGGGGAGCGGTACGGCCGTCGAGGAAGGGACGCCCAGTGGGCGAACCCTCGTGGCGACGCCTCGAAGGCGTCCTCGTCCGGGGACGGGGTGCCCCGGTCGATCTCGGCTCCGGGTCCGGTGATGGCGTGGAACCCGGGGCCCTCGGGCCCGACCGGGCATGAAGTGAGCGACGTGTGGAGTGTGCCGGGTTCCGACGCGCGGGGGAACTCGACGATGACGGGCGAGCGGTGGTGGTTCACGGAAGACCTCCGACCGAAGACGATGGATGGTCCCAGGGTCGCCCACCGGCGGGCCCCGGGCCAGGTCACCGGTTGTCCACCACGTTGTTCACCCCCTGCTCGGGCACGGTGGACAGCCCGGGGACAAGGAACGCCGAGACGG
Source organism: Nocardiopsis sp. LDBS1602 (assembly GCF_035818715.1). NCBI lineage: Bacteria > Bacillati > Actinomycetota > Actinomycetes > Streptosporangiales > Nocardiopsidaceae > Nocardiopsis > Nocardiopsis sp. LDBS1602. Next base: position 275,325 of record NZ_JAYLVW010000001.1, read on the forward strand.
CCACCCGCGCTCCAGCGAGGAGGATCCTCTTCCGCGGACCTGGTTCTCCGCCCGACCCAGGACCGCGGGTGCGGGTATGCGAGGTCGATCCGCCGGGTACGGAGGTGAACGGGGTCCACCAGCACCGATCCCCGCCCCGCTCCCCCCTGACCGAGGACGTGGTGCGTGACACCACCCACCCCCCGACCCAGCCCCTTACGTCAGGTCCGCGTCGATCGCGGTCTGACCCTGGAACAGGTGTGCGCCGACCTGGACCACCGGTCACGGACCGGGTCCAGCGGGGTCACCCCGAGCATGCTCTCCGGGTGGGAGCGCGGCCGGCGCACCACCAGTCGCCGCTACCGGGACCTGCTCACCGACTACTACGGTCGTCCGATCGAGGAGTTGTTCGTCCACCAGGACGGCGCGGTCGAGTCCGGGAACACGTCCTGTCTGGTCAACGGCCCCCGTGACCTGCGCGAGGCCATGAGCGAGGTGGCGCGAACGGCCGCCTCCCATCTGGCGGTGACCGGGTCCCGCTCCCGCGACGTCGCCTACCTGAAGACCATCGAGAAGGCGCTCGCGGCACGCCCGGAACTGGTCCACTACCGGCTGCTGTTCGGACCTCCTCGCAACAGGGCCCTGCACGCCCACCTGGGGCGTTTGCTGGAGGCCCGCGACCCCGACGACCGGTCGTTGGGGATGAAGACCCTGCACATCGGTCTCATCCGTCCCGAGCAGGACATGCCGGAGCGGTTCTTCGTCGCCTCCGAGCGGGCCGCCGTCGTCCCCATCCCCTCCCTCACCAGCGCCTATGGTTTCGACTCCGGGGTGCTGCTCGGTCCACCCGCCGCCGAGCGTCTACTGGACCACGCTCGCCAGTGCTATGCCGCGGCCACTCGGGTGGAAAGCCTCGAAGCCCTGCACGGACTCCTTCCCGCTCCCTCACACCCCCGGGATCGCTCATGGCCGACCTCCGCACCTCTCCCGCCCTGCTCCGAGCCAGGGCCGACCTCGACTCGGTCCTGGAACTGACCCGGGACCTGGTCCGTATCCCGACCCGGGGCGGCATCGACCCCTACGACGACGCCGTCGACCATCTGGGCCGGTGGATGGCGGAGAAGGGTCTGAAACCGACGGTGTTGCGCGACGACACCGGCTCGGCCGTCGCGCTCACCGCGTCCGTTCGTGGAGAAAGACCCGGGCCGACATGGGTATTGGACGCCTGCCTGGACACCGCGCCGTTCGGTGACGAGGCCGCCTGGACCCACCCGCCCACCGGCGGAGACGTGCATGAGGGGTGGCTGTGGGGACGTGGGGCCGCCGACTCCAAGTCCGCGGTCGCCGTCTTCTGCCATCTGGCCGCGCGCCTGAGACACGAGGCCGCGTACCTTCGCGGAGACCTGGTGCTCCTGTTCGACCTGGACGAGCACACCGGCGGCTTCGGCGGGGCCGAGCGCTACTTCGAGGGCCCGGACGCTCCGACGGACGTCGGCGGCGTGATGATCGGTTACCCCGGGATGGACAAGCTCGTCGTCGGTGGTCGGGGCGTGTATCGCGTACGGCTCAGGGTGCACGGGCGATCCTCGCACTCGGGGGGAAGGCGGAGCACGCCGAACGCGATCGGCAAGGCGGCGGCGATCGTTCGGGCGCTGGAGGAGAAGCCGCTGCCGGGGCCGGCCGAGGGCTTCGGGCCCGGAAAACTCACGGTGACCGCCATCGAAGGCGGAACGGGGTTCTCGGCGGTCCCCGATCTGTGCGCGGTGAACGTGGACGTGCGCACCACCGCCCGCTTCACCGGGGAGGAGGCCGCCGACCTGGTCGCCGCGGTGGTGGCCGAGGTCGACGCCGCGTGGCCCGGCACCCCACCGACCCTGGTGGAGGAGCGCACACGCTGGCCGGCGTACGCCCTACCGGAGCGGTCGCCCCTGCGGTCGGCGCTGCTGGGGGCCGCAGCCGAGCAGGGCATCGATGTGGTGGCCGAGATCGCCGGCCCGTCGAACATCGGTAACCACCTCGCCGGGCTGGGGATCCCGGCCACCGCCGGCTTCGGCGCCGTGTACGAGGGACTACACGCCACCGACGAGCGGGTCCTGGTCGAGACGATCCCCATCGCGCAGGCGGTGTACGACCGGGCGGTACGCACCCTCATGGGGTGAACCGCCTTCGAGTCCCACGACCGGCGGGTTCACCTCTTCTCAGGTGCCCCACCCCCGTGGTGCCCAGGGCCATGTAGTCGTACATCGAGTAGTCCGCGTGGTAGTAGACGTCCGCCCCGGACCGGCTTCGCCACCCCGCCGGAAAAGAGGTTGGAACCCTCGGCCGCCCCTTGCTACAGTCCCGACATGGCTTCTTGAGTGCTCTTCCTTCTCCCGCGTCCGCGGCCATCGCCCGGCGGGATCCTTACCGATGACGCAGAGAGCACTCGTGGCCATTTCCTCTTCTTCTCCTTCCGCTTCCGCGCACCTTCGTATCGACGCGGTCTCCGTCTCCTTCCCGGACCGTCGCGTGCTCACGGACGTGTCGTTCGTGGTCTCCTCGGGCGATCGGGTCGGCCTGATCGGCGAGAACGGATCCGGCAAGTCCACGTTGCTGAGGGTCGCCGCGGGGCTGTTGTCGCCCGACGCGGGGACGGCTCGCGTGGTCGGCGGGCAGGACGGCACGTCGGCGGTCGGACTGCTGCATCAGGAAGCGCCCTTCGCCCCCTCGATGACGGTGCACGAGGCGATCGAGACGGCGGTCGCTCCGATCCGGGCCGCGGCCGCGGCGGTGGACCATAGCGCCCAGGCCCTGGCCGAGGCTCCTCAGGACGCCGAGGTGGGGCGGGCGTACGCGCACGCTCTGGACGTGGCCGAACGCCTGGACGCCTGGAGCGTGGACGCCCGTATCTCCACGATGCTCGTGGGGTTGGGCCTGGCCTCCGTACCGGGAGAGCGGCGCACAAGGGAGCTCTCGGGCGGGCAGCGGTCCCGGCTCTCGCTCGCCTGGCTGCTGCTCCGCGATCCGGACGTGCTGCTGTTGGACGAGCCCACCAACCATCTGGACGACGCCGCCACGGAGCATCTGCGTCGTGTGCTGCTCGGCCGGCGCGGTCCGGTGCTCCTGGCCAGCCACGACCGGGCCTTCCTCGACGAGGTGGTCACGTCCCTGGTCGACCTCGATCCGGCGCCGATCCCGCACCGGCTCGCGGACGAGGTCAGGGAGGACGGTCCCGGGTCGGGGATCGGGGTGACCCGGTTCTCCGGCACCTACAGCGACTACCTCGTCTCGCGGTCCGAGGCCCGCCTCCGTTGGGAACGGCGTTACCGCGACGAGCAGGACGAGCTGAGAAGGCTGCGGGCCGGTGTCCAGGACAATCAGCAGGTGGGGCACGTGAACTGGAAGCCCCGCACGGAGTCGCGTATAGCCAAGAAGTTCTACGGGGATCGCAACGCCAAGGTCGTCGCGCGGCGGGTCAACGACGCCCGTGCCCGTCTGGAGACCCTGGAGAAGGAGCAGATCCGCAGGCCCCCGGAGGAGTTGGCGTTCGCCGGTCTCACCGCCTCGGGCGTTCCGACGGTCACTTCGCCGGAGGACGATGGACCGCTGCTCACCGCCTCCGAGGTCCACGTACCGGGCCGTCTCGCTCCGGTGTCGTTGGCGCTCGGAGCGGGGGACAGGCTCCTGGTCACCGGTGCCAACGGGGCGGGCAAGTCGACACTGCTGCGCCTGATCTCGGGCCGTCTCGCACCGGTCTCGGGAACGCTGAACCTGCTTTCGGGGCAGCGCGTGGGGCTGCTCGGTCAGGACGTGACCATCGCGCTCTCCCACGAGGACGGTTCGGAGCGCACCGTCTCCGAGGCCTACACGGAGGCCGTCGGGGCCGAGCGCGCCGAGCGGACCCCCTTGTCGACCTTCGGGCTGCTGTCCGGGCGTGACGAGCACCGTCCCGTCGGGGCGCTCAGTCTCGGGCAGCGACGTCGTCTGGAATTGGCGATCCTGCTGGCCGACCCACCCGAGCTGCTCCTGCTCGACGAGCCCACCAACCACCTGTCGCTGCCGCTGGTCACGGCGTTGGAACGGGCGATCGGCGAGTATCCGGGCACCGTGGTCATCGCCTCGCACGACCGCTGGATCCGTGAACGCTGGGCCGGAGCGCGGCTCGATCTCGAAGCCGAGTCGACGGGTTGAGCGTCGGGGCGACCCGGGCGAGGGCACACCGCCGTCGTTCAGGAGGCCCCCGCGTCGGCGGCGCGCCGCCGTCCGGTCTCGCGAGCACGCCGTTCCCGCTCAGGGGACTCGCGAGACCGGAACCGATGAGTCGGGCCCTACGGCAGCTGCTCCAGGAGCCAGCCGGCGAGCTCCTCGGTGATCAAGGCGTGGGTGTCGTTCCGAGAGGAGAGCTTGACGGCGTGGAAGGGCGTCTTCTCCAACTCCTCGTCGCTCAGCGGGGTGTAGAGGTCGTCGTGGGTGGCCGGTTCCCGCGCGGCGATGGCGCTGACGGCCGGGACGAAGCAGTGCTCGCGGATCGGGTTCTCGACCTTGAAACCGAGCAGGGGAGGCATCGAGTTCAACGCGTCGGCGAGGATGCCGAAGCCGTAGAGGGTTCCGCCGGGGGCTCCGTCGATGTCGGGCAGGCCGCTGGTGCGGACCTCTCGGGTGGGAACGGTGATGACCCGGAGCCTGGCGACCAGGTCGTCCACGCCTTCGGGCTGGGTGCGCAGTTCGGTGCCGGTGATCGACGCCCCCTTCCCGATGACGGCCGCGACGCCGGGCTCGACACCGTTACCGGTGCCGTCGGCGGGGCCGTTGGCGATGGCGACCCGTCGGGGCTCCTGCGGCCAGTCGCCGACCTCCTCCAACGCGCGCAGGAATTCCAGGCGCCGCTCGCTGGTGCCGGGCTCGTCCTCCCAGTGCGCGATGTGCCTCCAGAGCAGTTCCCGGGAGGCGTCGCTGTTGATCTGGTTCGAGAAGTCGGCGTTGAGCTTCTTGATGTAGTGGGCGAACGCCTGGAGGGCGATGGGGATCCAGGCGCCGTTGTGCGGGCTGTCGTAGGAGAAGTAGAGCTGCGCCTGATGTTCGAGGCCCTCCGTCTCCATCTTGGCCAGGGCGTAACGGCTGACCAGGCCGCCCATGCTGAAGCCGCCGACGGTCAGCGCGTGGTCGCCCTCGCGACGCTCGATCGCCTTCGTGACGGCCGCCATCACCGTCTCGGCGTTGTGCAGGATCGAGGCGCTGCGCTCTTCGTAGCCGATGAGGACGACGTCTCGGCCCTGGCGACGGATCTCGCTCAGCAGCGGGTACGGGCCGTACTCCAGGAGCTCCCAGGTGAGATCGAGGTCGCTGGGCCGACGCTGAAGCCGTCCGCCATGAGGACCGGGCGGGTGAGTCCGCCGTTGCCCTCGCCGTAGTACACCCAGGCGGTGCCGTGGGGGAGTTCCCAGACGTCGCTGGGAGGGGGCGGGATACGGTCGGTCGTGCGTGGGCCGGCCTCCAGGATGATCGGGGGAGCGTCCCGGAGGGCTTCGGCGGCCTGCTCTTCGTTGATGCTCATGGCATTCCCTGGCTGAGAGTGTGGGGCGTGGCCCCGCGTCATGGGTCGCATGCCGGGTATCGGGCGTTGAGGGAAGCGCGGTCGTTCCCGGCGAAGCCCTGGAAGCATACTTGTCACTCACTGTGCTTGAACAGGAGCTTATTGCTACGAAAGCCTGGTGTGCGGGGGTAGGGGCACCGATGGATCGGAGAGAATTTCCGTCCTGTACGAACGGACGGCCTTCCGGCGAGCTGGATACCGGGCATCCGGTCGGCCGGTCCAACGACGGGCCCCGCCGCCCCGAGTCCGCTCGGTTCACGCTTGAGGGGAGACGGTACGGCCGGTGCGAAGAAGACCCGGGTGCGGGGCCAGGCCCCGCACCCCTTGCTCAGCGGGGCCGGGCCCGGTGCGCCACGAGGGACGTGAGCCCGCAGCCGAGCAGGAAGAACACGATCCGCGCCTCGTGGACGACGAGGTGCACGGGGTGGCCCAGGTTCGGGCTGTACGACAACCGTAGAAGGCCGATGTCGAAGTGACCGCCGTAGCCGATGTGGACCTTCGTCCAGGCCAGGGCGAAGGCGAGGTTCAACGCCAGGAGGCCGAGTCCGGCCCCTAGAAGAAAGGCGCGGAGCGGTCTTCTCCGGCGGGTGCCTTCCTCACCGTGGGGGAGTTCGGTGGTGTCGCTCCGTGGGGGGTGTGGAGTCATGTCCCGCGTTCTTCGTGGTCGGTCGAGCGCGGTTCGTCGCGCCTTTCCTTCCTACACCACACCGTCCTTCAGGACTCGATCGAGCGCCGCCCGGCCCGCCGGCCCCCAGGTCGGCTTGCCGCCGGGCAGCCCCCGGTCGCCGTTGCGGCCCATGAGCATGAGGAACAGGCTCTTCATGGCGGCCAGACCACGGGCGCGCCGGATCGTCCCCTCGTCCGCTCGCTCATACGCGTCGAAGAAGGTCTTGGCGGCACCGTCGGGAAGCAGCACCCAGGCGGCGGCGAGGTCCCAGGCCGGGTCTCCGGCGAGCAGGTCTTCGAAGTCGACCACCCCCGAGAGCGTTCCGTCCGTGCCGATGGCGTTGGCGGGGTGGAGGTCGCCGTGCACCCAGAACGGCGGGCCCTCCCAGGCGGGAGCGGCGACGGCGTCCTCCCATACGGCCCGGACCCGGTCGGCGAGATCGTCGGGGACGACCGCGTGGCAGAAGTGGTCGAATCCCTCCGTGTACTCACCGGGATGTCCGCCGCGGGTCTCACTGATCGGCGCGTCCGCGGGCGCCTCCACGTGGAGGGCGTTGAGGAAGTCGGCCAGGATGACGGCCGCGTGTTCGCCACGATCGATGGGGGCGCGGTCCAAGGGCTCGCCGGGGATCCAGGTCATGACGGTCCAGGGCCTGGGGAAGCGGGCCGACGGCTCACCGGACCGCACCGGGACGGGGATCGGAAGGGGAAGGCGCGGGGCCAGGAGGGGCAGCCAACGGCGTTCCCGAAGCTGGAGCCTGGCGGCGTCGTCCATGCGCGGTATCCGCACGGCCAGGTCCTCTCCCAGACGCCACATCTGGTTGCCCCAGCCGCCCTCCACCTCGTGGATGCTCCGGCCCGCCAGGTCCGGATGCTGTTCGCGCAGCAGGTCGTCGATCAGCTCGGCGGTGATCTCGATCGGGGCGTCGCTCATGAACGGTCACACTAGCCGGACGAGCCGGACCCGGTGGTATCGGTGGGCTCTCAGGGGACGACCATGGAGGTCGAGGGCCTTTCGACCCTCGACCCGTCCCGTCTCCGCTTCGAAGGACGTGCCCTAGAAGGAGACGTCCCGCCACAGCGCGCGCACGCCGCCGTCCCGATCCTCCTTCCGCAGGTCGACGGGCAGGTCCCAGATCCGTACCGGGGTGTTGTCCGGGCCGGCCGCCGCCCACCCGGGGTCGCCGTGCGAGGCGAAATCGGCCCACGCGCGGATCATGCGTTCCGACAGGTCACGGTGTCGATCGGTGGAGGGGCCGTCCAGGAAGAACGCGCTCTGTCCGGAGTCGAGTTTTCCGAAGACGAACGTGAGGTCGAGCCCGTGGCAGGCCCCGAGCGCGCCGTCCAAGGCGGGGCTCTCCCAGGTGAATCGGGACAGGAAGGTCCGTCCGCCGGCGCGCGCGTGCTCCTCTCCGATACGCATGCTGTACTCGGAGAACAGGCCGTCGCCGGCGATCGCGTTGTACAGGTCGGACGGGGACGCGCCGGGGAGCAGTGCCCGGTACCCGTCGACGGCGTCCTCGCCCAGCCCGAAGGAGACCGCCGCGTGCCTCAGGCCCTCCTCGTCCTCGACGGGGGAGACCGACTCCAACGCCGTGAACAGGGTCCATTCGTGCTGTGTGTGGCAGACCAGCAGGTCGGTGTCTCGGGCGGCCCCGGCGGCGATCGCGCGTAGCGGGTTCTCGGGCAGCACCTCCCCGTCCAGGATCGGGGCGTAGGGCATCGAGACGTAGTGGTTGAAGCCGGCGTTCCGATCGCCCCTGAAATACGCGATCACGGCACGGGTGGCCTTGATGAGGGCCTCCGGCGGGATGTCGTCCCAAGAGCCCCGGCCGAGCGGGACACCGAGCGCGGCGCCGACCCGTTCGGTGACCTCGCGCGCGTGGTCGACGGCGCGGAAGTCACTGGGAGCACTATGCGCGATCGCCCTGGTGAACAGTCCGCGCGCCGAGGGCATCGTGAGCAGTGCGGCGACCGAACCGGCGCCCGCCGACTGCCCGGCGACGGTGACGTTGTCGGGGTCGCCGCCGAACTCGGCGATGTTGTCGCGCACCCACCGCAGCGCCGCCACCTGGTCGAGGAAGCCCCGGTTGTCGGGGCGACCGGGGACGTGGCCGAAGCCCTCGAAACCGAGGCGGTAGTTGAGCGAGACGACGACCAGTCCGGCCCGCGCGAGCGCGCTCGCCTCGTACAGCGGCTCGGCGGCGGTGCCGAAGAGGTAGGCGCCACCGTGGATCCACACCAGTACCGGGAGCGGCCCGGGGTGGTTCCTCGGGGCCCACACGTTGACTGAGAGGTATTCCGCCTCGTCGTCGGGGGTCCAGGGCGGGGCACCGGGGAACGAATTCGACTGAGGGGAGACCGGTCCGAACCGGGTGGCGTCCCGGATGTCATGCCAGGGAGTGGGCGGGACCGGGGCGCGGAATCGGGCGGCGCCCGTCGGTGGCCCGGCGTAGGGGATGCCGCGGAAGGCGACGATGTCGTCGGTCAGGGGGAGACCGCGTACCCGACCGTTGCGGGTGTGCGCTACGTGGTCCATGTTTCTCCGCTCCGGTACATCGGAACCCCGGTGGGGTGGATCCGGGGACGCCGGGAAGCGTAACCGGTCGACCTCTCGTCCCGGTCGCGGAAGAGGGGAAAGATCGATGTTCTCGCCCCTGGTGAGCCGGAGGCGGGCCGGTAACCTGAAGGGATGGTCGATCCACTGGACGAGGGGCCGTTCTACCACGGCACCAACGCCGACCTGCGGGTCGGAGATCATCTCACCGCCGGTTTCCGCTCCAACTACCGGCCCGAGATCGTCATGAACCACATCTATTTCACCGCGTTGATCGACGGCGCGGGGCTCGCCGCCGAGATCGCCGTCGAACTCGCCTCGGGCGAGGGGACCCCGCGGGTGTACCTCGTCGAGCCGACCGGGGTGTTCGAGAACGATCCGAACGTCACCGACAAGAAGTTCCCTGGCAACCCCACGCGCTCCTACCGGAGCACGGATCCGCTGCTGATCGTCGAGGAGATCACCGACTGGACGCGGCTGAGCCCCGAGGCGCTCCAGATGTGGCGGGAGCGGCTCGCCGTTCTTCGCGAGGAAGGCCGCGACGAGATCATCAATTAGGGAGACCGCCCGACGTTTCGAGCCGGGTGCCGATGCGATCGGTGCCCGGCTCGGGCGTGGGCGGGGTCTCCGTTCGGGAGATGGGTGAGAGTGTCCCTCTTCTGCCTTAGGTCGGGAAGTCGACGAAGGCACTCAACCGAAACCGAAACAGAAAAGACGGGAGAAGTCTCCATTCCGATTCCCCGATATTCGGAAAGCGCTCGCTGATTTCTCGTTCCCCGGTTCTTTCGTCGGCTCCGTGGTAGCTTCTCGCGGAAAGAGGGGGAAGGGTGTTCGGGGTGCGGTATACGGAATGGGATTTTCGGTACGCGTTGGGGAGGCTGGGGTTTTATTCGGACGGGCCGATCAGAATCGGATATCGGGCGGCCACCGTCACCGGTCCCGCGCGCATGTCGGACGGAACCCGTGTGTGGGTGCGGGTGGGCACCGTGGCCGACCACGTGGTGTGGATGCGTCCGGAGGCCATCGAGGAGGCCTCCCGAGAGCTGTCCTTCCTCGTGCCCATGCCCCACGTCCTGGGCAGCTTCACCTGGTGGAGGCCGGATGTCGACGAGGGTGTCGATCGCCGAGCGCGAGCGCACGTCTTCGCCTACGTGGAAGGCGCTCCCGTCTCCCCTGAGCCCATGATCCGGGAGGACCCGTCGGTGGACGAGGTGTGGTGGGACGACCTGCGTCGAGCCCATGACCGGATCTCCGAGGCCGGCTGGTCGGGGCCAGGGCAGTCGGAGCGAAGGGTACGTCGTTGGGTCTCCTCCTTGGCCGGGGAGAGGTTCGCCGACACCGAGATCGAGTGGATCCCGCAGCACAACGACTTCCACTGGCAGAACCTTCTCGCCCCGAAGCTGACGGTCGTCGACTGGGAGGGCTTTTCCCTGGCCCCGGCCGGTTCCGACGCGGCGCATCTGTTGATCTACAGCCTCGCCCATCCCCCTACCGCCGACCGTGTGCGTGATCTCTTCTCGGACGTCCTTTCGGGCGAATCCGGAGAACTGGCACAGGTGTTCGCCGCCGCGAATGTCCTGACCGCCGTGGAGAACGGATTCCACGACGATCTTCGAGAGCCGATCAGAGACCACGTGAAGAGTCTTCTCGCCGATTGATCCCTCTTCGGTGGCTGCCGGAGGCCGGCCGAAAGTCCGCGGAGCCGGGGTGCCCCGCTCACCCGGGGCCCGCTTCCGACCCGAGCCTTCCCTTCGACCGATGGGACCACCGCCCATCGGAACCCCACATTCCCGTCCACCATGGCTGGAGAGACCCTGATGACCGACACGAGCACCCTGACCGAGGACACGATCGCCCACGCGCGCCACACACTGGCCGATCGCCTCTGCGCCGAGGGGACCATCACCGACGCGGCCGTGGAGGAGGCCTTCCGGAACGTGCCCCGGCACGCCTTCCTGCCCCACGCGAGTCTGGAGGAGGCCTACTCCGACACGATCGTCTCCATCAAGGACGACGAGAGCGGCAGGTCGCTGAGCTGCGCTTCGATGCCCGGCGTCGTCGCGTCGATGCTGGAGCAGGCCCGGATCGAGCCCGGGGCGCGCGTCCTCGAAGTGGGTGCCGGTACCGGATACAACGCCGCTCTGCTCGGGCGCATAGTGGGGGAGCACGGCCGGGTGGTCACCATCGACGTGGACCGGGACCTCACCGACGACGCGGCCGCCCGTCTCGCCGAGACGGGCGCGACCGACGTGGAGGTCGTACTCGGGGACGGTGCTCTCGGGTACGAGGCCGGAGCGCCCTACGACAGGATCATCGCCACGGTCGGCTCGCACCGGATCCCCGCGGCGTGGCTGAGGCAGCTCGCTCCCGAAGGTCGGCTCATCGCCCCGGTCCGGGTCGCCGGAGACGTCTCGTACAGCATCGTGTTCGAACGCGACGGTGAGAAGTGGGCGAGTGTCGACGCCCGACCGGCCACGTTCATCCCATTGCGGGACTCCGTGGAGGAGGACACCCGTGCCTACCGGTCCATCACCGGTGATGACAGGGTCACCCTTCAGGTCAACCGGGAGCAGCGCGTCACCGACGAGCAGGTGCGCGGCGTACTGGACGAGCCCTCGTCCCTGGTGTGGACCGGCGTCACCATCGGTGGGATGGAGCCCCGGGACAAGGTGTGGCTCCGGCTGGCGCTGCTACTCGACAACTCCGTCTCCCGCATGTTGGTCGAGCGCGCCGCGATCGTCTCAGGCCTGGTCGCCCCCGGCCTTCCGTGGGGGGACATGGCCTCGGTACCCGTCGATGAGCGGGGGCTGGCCTACCTCACCGCCCGGGCCCTCACCGCTGATCCGCGAGGGGAGTGGGAGTTCGGGGTGGTCGGCCACGGAGAGGCCGGGCGAAGGCTCGCGGAACGGATGGCGGACCTGATCCGGGGGTGGGAGCGCACCGCGAAGGTCGGCTTCGAAGTGCGCCTGGACGGCGAGGGCCGGACGAGTCTCGACGTGACCTGGGATTGAGGCCGGCCGGGGTGCTCTGGAGGAGGGCGCCCCGGCCCGCGGGTTCCCTCCGGCGGAGAGCGTCGGCCGCCCACCGCCGGAACGCTCAAGGAGGGGGCCTACTCGAAGAAGCCCACTTCCGCCTCGCGTCGCGCACGGCCTGTCCGCCCCTCGTGGACGAGGGTGTCCAGCAGGGCCAGGGCATCGGTGGAAGGCTCGTCGGCGGGGAAGTAGACCTCCAATCGATGGTCCGGGGTATCGGCCTGGAGCCAGACCTGGAAGTGGACCGTCAGCGCGCCCACGAGCGGGTGCCGCAGGCGCTTGGTCCCCTGGGTGCACGCCTTGACCCGGCCGGACGCCCACATCGCGGCGAAGTCGGCGTCCTTCATGCACAGCTCGCCGACGAGTTCGGCCAGGCGGGTGTCATCGGGGTACTTGCCGCTGATCAGCCGCAGATAGGCGACATAGGTGCGGGCCTCCGCCTCCCAATCGGCGTAGGTCTCCCGCACCCGCGGGTCGAGGAAGAGCAGACGCGGCAGCGAGGGGCGGGTGTGCGGATCGTCGGTGTCGAAGGGCAGGTGCGGGGCCAGGAGCGCGTGCCCGGTCGGTGTCCAGGCGAGCGCGTCGTTGCGCCGGCCCAGGAGTACGGCCGGCCGGTTCCCGAGCGATTCCAGCATCGTCAGGGAGCGCGGGTCCGGATGCTCGGGGCGTGTGCGCGGAGCGGCCTTCACCGGGGAGGGCCTGGCCAGATCGAGCAGATGCTCGGTCTCCGTCCGCGATAGGCGCAGCGCGCGTGCGATCGCGAGAAGGACCTCGTCCGAGGCGTTGTGGGCCTGGCCCTGTTCGAGACGGACGTAGTAGGCGACGGAGACCCCCGCCAGGTGGGCGACCTCTTCACGGCGCAGGCCGGGTACCCGCCGACGTCCGCCCCGGTACTCGACACCGGCCTCGGCCGGGCTCAGGGCGTCGCGACGCGACTTCAGAAAGCCGCCCAATCCACCTGAACCGCGCGGGCGGGACGAACCACTCATACGAGCCAGGGTACGTGGATCCTCCACGTTCAGCCTGACCCTGTCGGTGGTACGCACGGCGATCGCACGATCAAGGGGTGTCTGGTCGCCACGGCGACCGCGCATGAGACTGGCCGTCGGCGACACGACCGGCACCACCTCTACGTGCGCGGCGTCGCCCGGCCGCCGATCGTCGCGGCCCACTCGATCCGCTGAGGAAGGACCCATGAACGACCACCGCTCCACCGCGCTCATCGTCGGTGTCAACGGCATCGTCGGCTCGGAGATCGCGCGCAGGCTCGCTATCCGTGACGACTGGGACGTGCACGGCCTGTCGCGCTCGGCCCACGAGCTTCCGCCGAGGGTGCGCCCGATCCTCGGCGACCTACGGGACGCTCAGAGCCTCGCCCCGGCCCTGAAGGACGTTCGGCCGACCCATGTCTTCTTCACCGCCTGGTCGAGGCAGGAGAACGAGGCCGAGAACATCCGCGTCAACAGGGCCATGACGCGCAACCTCTTCGAAGCGCTCGCCCCGGCCGGAACGGTGCGTCACGCCGCGCTCATGACCGGGTTGAAGCACTACATGGGCCCGTTCGAGGCCTTCGGCACCGGCGAGATGAGCGAGACCCCCTTCAGGGAGGAATCCGCACGGCTGGACGTGCCGAACTTCTACTACGCGCAGGAGGACGAGCTGTTCGCGGCCGCCGAACGCGATGGCTTCACCTGGAGCGTCCATCGTGCGCACACCGTCACGGGGTACGCCATCGGCAACGCGATGAACTTCGCGCTCACGCTCGCCGTCCAGGGGGCGATCGCCCGCGAGACCGGTACCCCGCTGATCTTCCCCGGCACCGAACTCGTCTGGAACCACCTCACGGACGTCTCCGATTCGCGGGTGGTCGCCGAACAGATGATCTGGGCGTCGACCACCCCCGGCATCGGTGATGAGGCGTGGAACGTGACCAACGGCGAGATCTTCCGCTGGCGCCGGCTGTGGCCGCGCCTGGCCGACGCGCTCGGCGTCGACTGGGAGGGCCCCACCTCCGAGCCCCGTCCACTGGTCGGGCAGATGGCCGGGAAGGAAGGGCTCTGGGAGGAGATCGCCGACCGGTACGGGCTCAAGGAGCGCCGGCTCGACCGGGTGGCGTCGTTCTGGCACACCGACAGCGACCTCGGCGTGGAGGTCGAGGTCGTCGCCGACATGACCAAGAGCCGGCTGGCCGGGTTCGACACCTATGTCGATACCGAACGGGCCTTCCTCGACCTGTTCGACCGCTACGAGACGGACGGCCTGGTGCCCGCGCGGCCTCGTCGGGCCTGATCGACTTCGAGACCGGCCGGGGCGCTCTCCTCCAGGGCATCCCGGCCGGTTTTCTTGGACGGGGCGTGTCGGTGGGCGATCGATGCTCCCGACCTCGTCGAACCACCCTGACCAGGGTGTTTCGCGGTGTGTCGAGAGCACATCGATGATGATCGGCGCACACACTGAGAACCGTGTGATGTCAGATGCCCACAGAAAGGGATGAGCCGTGGTCCCCGTTCCCACCGCCGTCGCCGTGCCGCTGGTCGCCTGTGCCCTCGTGGCCTCCACCATCGCTCCGGCGCACGCCGCCACCGAGGGCGCTCTCGTCTGGACCGTGGAAGGGGGATCCGAGGTCGTCGTCGAGACCCCGGAACTCGGCTGCGCGGCCGTCCCCGAGGAGGTCCGCTCCGCACCGGAGAGGGTCTCCAGGTTCCACAACGCCACGGACACCGTGGTCCACCTCATCGGGGTCCCGTGCGACCCCGCCCGGGAGGGCGGCGTGCCCAGCGACGCCTTCGAGGGCGAGTACCTGGTGGTCGCCGCCGGCGGAGTGGTCGGATCGGGTTCCGCGCTGGAAAGGGCGCGCTCCGTCATCGTCGGCGACCCCGCCTGAGGCATCCGGGCGGGCCGCCCGAACGGTCACCTGCCGAGGCCCCTCAACGCGTCGATCCTCGCCCGGTCCGTTCCCGACCGCTCCAGGATGTCCAAGGCCTGCCCGCCGTTCTTTCTGAGGGCCTCCCGCTCAAGGATCCAGGCCCCTCTTTCGACGATGCCCTTGCACCTTCTCTCCAGATCGAGGTCGCCCCTTTCCAGCACCTCCTCGTGAGCGACACCGGAAACGATCTGGAAGATCACCTCGAAGAGGACCGGCTTCACGTGTGACGGGGGATCGCAGGCCAGGGCGGCCATCGCCAGTGAGACCGTGGCCTCGGCCGCTTCGAAGAGCCGACCTTGGACGAAGACCGAGTTCTCGATATCCCAGTAGTGGTTCATCGCGTCGTCTTCGGAGGCCTGCGAGACGAGCTCGATCATGCTGTCGGGAACAAAGGACGCGTCGCCGGTCAGCGTGGGCAGGGCGGACCAGTCCCAAAGACGGGCCTCGATCCGGACCAACTGGAGATTCACTTATCTCGCTTTCGTGGGAGGGGCGACGGGAATCCGGTCACCTCATTGAACACGCACTCCCCGAGTGCCGGGGAGCCTTCGAAGGTTCTGGGGCCATGGCGATCACGACGTCGTTCGTGGCCGGCTGTGAACGTCATGGGAAAGGGGCAGAATCGTCGTATGCGACGAACACGGGCGTGGGAACGCACGACCTCCCCCTTGACGCCGACGGTGCCGGACGCGTCTCCGGCGTGGCCCGGTCACCTGGTGTCCTTTCGGTTCCGGGGTCGGTGGTAGCGGTGGTCGACAACCGTACGCGCGACAACCACGGGGTCTCGATCCAGGCCCGTGACATCAATGGGCCGATCACCGTGCACCCCCGGACCGACGCTTCGGTGCCCGGATGGGTGGATACGGCCCTGCCCGTCCATCGGTGCGATGTGGGCGAGTTGGGCATCCACAACGCCCTGCCCGGAGACGAGGGTGAGGGGCTTCCTCCCTACGTGGCCCGGGATGTGGACGAGGAGATCGACCGGCGCCTGGCCGCGGTCTCGGAAGCGCCACGCGGTGGTCTGGTGTTGGTGACCGGAGCCTCGACGGCGGGTAAGACCCGGGCCATGGTCGAAGCGTTGGGACGCACGCTTCCCGACCGGATGCTGGTGGCTCCGCCAGAGGGCGCCGATCTACGGGCACTCCCGGCCTGGCTCGGAGAACGGGCCGAGAGCGCACCCCAGGGGTGGGTGGTCTGGCTGGACGACCTGGAACGTCATCTGGGTTCCTCGGGGCTGACCCCGACACTGGTCGCCGAGCTCGGTCTGGCCGGTGCGGTCGTGGCCGCCACCATCCGCCGCAACCACCTGGAGGCACTGCGTCCGAGCCTCACCGACCGTGCCTTCACCGCGGAAGGTGTGGGGTACGCGGTGCTCAAGACCCCATCGGTCGTCGTCGAACGCCGGTGGAATCCACAAGAGCGCGATCGGGCACGGGCCAGTGGTGATGAGCGTTTGGTGCAGGCCGCCGACGACGAGCGGTTCGGAGTGGCCGAGCAGTTGGCGGCGGGCCCTCTTCTCCAGCAGGCCTGGAACGGAGGCCCCGACGGCGGCCATGCCCGCGGTTACGCGCTGGTGGCCGCCGCCGTGGGTCTGGCCGAAGCAGGTGTGTCGAGTCCGTTGACCCGCGAGCAGATCCAGGCCGTACACGTCGCCTATCTACCGGCCCCTCCACCTCTGCCAGAGGAGGACGATCAGGCCTGGGAGTGGGCCACCTGTCCACGTAGCGGTATGGCCGGGTTGTTGGTGCCCGCCGATCATGAGGGCCGTCGCTGGCGGGCCTTCGACTACCTCACCCACCAGGGTCCTCTGCCCGAAGCCGTGTGGCGCACCGCCCTGGAGACCACCACCGGACAAGAGCGGCTCGACGTCGGCCTCACGGCCCACAGCGCCGACTTGTACGACGTCGCCGAAGCCGCCTGGACCCCGTTGGCCGAGCAGGGCTACAACGCTGCGATGGTCGACCTCGGGCTCCTACTGGAGGAGGTGGGCCGAGTCGGGGAAGCGGAGGCCTGGCTTCGACGGGCGGCAGGCAAGGGCGAGATCAACGCGATGCACGCCTTCGGGATCCTGCTCTACAGGTCGGGCCGGCTCGAGGAAGCGGAGCCTTGGTACCGCCGGGCCGCTGAAGGGGGTCTGGCCGGTGCGATGTTCAACTTCGGGCTTCTGCTGCAAGAGGTGGGTCGGCTCGAGGAGGCCGAGTCCTGGTACCGGCGGGCCGCCGACGTGGATGAGATCGACGCGATGGGCAACCTGGCGATCCTGCTGTCCAGGTCGGGTCGGTTCGGGGAGGCGGAATCCTGGTATCGGAGGGCGGCTGAGAAAGGCCGAAGCGATGCGATGTTCAACCTCGGGCTCCTGCTGAAAGGGCTGGCGCGGGATGGGGAAGCCGAGGCCTGGTTTCGGTGGGCCGCCGAAGAAGGCGAGGTCAAGGCGATGAACAACCTCGGTCTCATGTTGGAGGAGGCGGGTCGTATCGGGGAGGCGGAGGCCTGGTATCGGCGGGCCGTCGATGGAGGTGACACCGAAGCGGTGTTCAACCTCGGGCTCCTGATGCACAGGGAAGGACGGTCGAAGGGAGCCGAGGAGTGGTATCGGCGCGCCGCCGCCGAGGGCGACCCCGGCGCGATGTCCAACCTAGGGGTCCTGTTGAACGACGCCGGCCGAGTGGAGGAAGCGGTGTCCTGGTTCCGACAGGCCGCTGACGCGGGTCATCCCGGTGCGGCGCACAACCTCGCCGTCCTGTTGGGCGAAGCCGGCCGAGGGAGAGAGGCCGAGGCCTGGTAGCGGAAGGCCCTCGGGGGTGACCCGGCTCGTCATCGGGTGAGGGCCACCATGGGCGGGAAGGGTGCTTTTCGAGGCCATGAGGGAGGGCTGCCCGAGGGCCGCCCAGGGAGACCCCTCGGCGTATCGATCCTCGCCCGGTCCGTTCCCGACCGCTCGAGGATGTCCAAGGCCTGCCCGCCGTTCTTTCTGAGGGCCTCCCGCTCAAGGATCCAGGAGTCCCTTCAGCCGGTATCGACCGTCCCGAGCGCGTCGAGCGCCTGCCCCACCTCTCCGCGGATGACGCGTTCGATCTCCTCGGGCTCCTCCCTTCGCAGGATCCCCTCGTGAAAGAGGTCGTGCCGCAGGAGAAGTGCCCCGACCAGCAATCCGGCCCAGGCCCGGGAGCCCCCTGCCTCCGAAAGCGGGGCGATCCACGAATGGAGGATCGCCGAACGCCCGGCGGTCAACGTGGGGGAGTCCCGTTCACAGCGGCTCCAGCGACGCATACCCTCCCAATCCTCCGGTCCCACGTCGGCCCATCGGCGAGTGTCGGCGAGCAGGGGGCCGTCGAGGATGAGCGGGCGCAGCGCCTCGGTGGCGGCCGCGGGCCCGTCGCAGGCCTCGATGGTCGTGATCAGCGCGTCGAGCACAGCGGGTTCCGCGTCGAAGAACAGGTCCTCCTTGGCGGTGAAGTAGTTGGTCACCGTCTTGATCGATACGTCCGAGGCCTCGGCGATCTGGGCGAGGGTGACGGTCTCGAAGCCGTCGCGTTCGAAGAGCCGGGTCGCGCGGTCGGAGATGCGTTGCCTGGTCTCGCGGCGCTTGCGCTCCCTCAGGCCGATATTTACCATGATGGAAAGTTTACCATCGTAGAACTTATGTCGATGGTCCCGCCACAGAAAGACCGACGACCATGCCCCTGCGCCTCTCCTCCCACACCTTCACCTCGCACGCGGTCGAGGCCGAGGTCGAATACCGGCTGCTCCTCCCCGACGATCACCAGGAGGGGGAGCGGCTGCCGCTGGTCCTCCACTTCCACGGGGCCATGTCGTCCTCGGCCTCGCTGGAACTCGCCCTGCCCCTGTATCGAGAGGCGTTCGACGCCGAAGAGTTCCCACGCGCCGTCGTCGCCTGCCCGAGCACCCCGACCCAGGGCGGCTTCTACCTCGACCAGGAGGACGGGCCTGCCTGGGAGGCGATGGTTGGTACCGAGCTTCCCGCGCACCTCGAGGAGACCTTCGGAACCTTCGATCGGGTGGCGCTCCTGGGAGCGTCGATGGGCGGCTACGGTGCGCTCAAGCAGGTCTTCGCCGACCCCGAGCGGTTCACTGCGGTCGCGGCCCTCTCACCCGCGGTGTTCCCCGGCGAATCCCCGGCCGACGTTCCCGCGCGGAACATCCCTTCCGTGCTCGGGGAGCTGCACCGGACGATGGCCCCGGGCGGCGACGCCCGGACCTATGCCCGGAACTCGGTCCACGGCCGTGCCCGGACCCGGGCCGAGCTCATCAGAGGTTCGGGCCCGTCCGTGCTGATCGACTGCGGTGCCGCCGACGAGTTCCTTCTGCACGAAGGGGCCGCGTACCTCCACGGGGTGCTGACCGAGCTGGACATCGAGCACACGTTCCGACTCGTCGAGGGAGCCGGCCACGTCGGCCCCGCCGCCGAGCGGCGCACGCTGGAGGCGATCCGGTTCCTCGGCCGAGCCCTCATGAGCCGGTAACGCGATCGCGGGCAGAAGCCGTATCGGTTTCCGGGCTCGGAAGACGACCACGCCTCACCGGCGGGGAGTAGTCTCGATCGAATGCCTTCCCCCCGTATCGACGGTGTCGGTGGACACCGGGACTTCCGCCGTCTCTGGGCCGGTTCGGTGGTGGGTCAATTCGGATCCGCCATCGGCATGGTGGCCCTACCCGTCATCGCCGTCGTCGTACTGGACGTCAGCGCCTGGCAGGTCTCCCTCTTGGCCGGGATCACCGCGCTGACCACCGTGCTGGTCGCCTTCCACGTAGGTCACCTCGTCGAATATACGCGCAAACGCCCGGTCATGATCGGTGGCGACCTCATCCGAGCCGTCACCCTGGCGAGTCTTCCCGTGGCCCATGTCCTCGGCGCCCTCACCTATGCCCACCTGTGCGCGGTCGCGGCGGTCAACGCCGTCTGCGCCATCGCCTTCACCGGGGCCTCACAGGCGCATCTGAAGTCCCTGGTCTCACCCGCCGGCCTCATCGACGCCAACAGTCGTCTGGAATCGACCCGTTGGCTGAGCATCTCTCTCGGGCCCGCGCTCGCCGGAGCGCTGATCGCCGCACTGTCGGCGGTCGGCGCGCTCGTGACCACCACCGTGGGCCATCTCTTCGGGGCCCTGGCCGTACGGACCATCCGCGAGCCCGAGCCCCCTCCACCCGAGCGCCCCCTCTCGGGAGAGCGCACCTCGCGTCGCGCGGAGCTCTTCGCCGGCCTCGGATTCGTCCGGGGCCATCCCACCCTGCGGCCGATCCTGTTCGGTTGGATTCTGTTCGCGGGGGCCTCCTCGATGGCGGCCCCGCTCACCGCCGTCTTCTACATGCGTGACCTGGGGTTCAGTACGTTCGAGTACGGACTCCTCATGGGGGTGCCCTCGATCGGCGGGTTGGTGGGGGCTCGCCTCGTGCCCTCACTGGTCCGCAGACTGGGTGCGCTGCGCACGCTGCGGTGGGCCTCCCTGCTGCGCGGCCCTTGGTACTTCCTCATCCCCTTCGCGGTTCCCGGCCCTGTAGGGCTGTTGATGTGCGGGGCGGGGTTCGGCCTGCTCCTACTGTTCTCCGCCGCGGCCAACTCGGCGATGGCCGGGTATCGGCAGTTGGAGACCCCGGACGCCCTGATGTCTCGGGTGGCCACCCTCTGGGCGTTCGCGACCACGGTCTCGCAGCCGCTGTTCATTCTGCTCGGGGGAGTGGTGGCCGCTCTGCTGGACGCTCGGGCGGCGCTCTCGGCCGCCGCGGTGGTGATGGCCCTGGCCGGGTTTCTTCTGCCACGGAAGGGGTGATCCCGCCCGCCGAGCCCGGTCGGGCCGACCTGAAACGGTGGCAGGAGGAGACGGATTTCCTTGATTTCTTATGCCCTGAAACAGCGATGAAGAAGAGTCGTGTGCTGACGGCGCTGCCGATGAAATCCGAGGTGAAGCCATGGATCAGATGATTCTTCCCGGCTTCTCGTGTTCTGAAGTGCTCTTATGAGCGGCTGTAGTCGCAGGTCCGTGTCTTCGGAACTCTTCTCGGTGCGGTAAAACAGAGAGCGTCGCGTCCTCCGGATTCAGTTGATTTTGAGGAGATCACCCCCTTGACCAGCGTTAGTTCTCCTGTGCGGTGGGCGGCTGTGGGTCTGTCCGCCGTGTTCGTTCTGACCGCGTGTTCTTCTTCTGATGTGTTCGATTTCACGGAGACGTCGATGGGTCCTGCCGAGACCATCGAGTTCCGGGTGCCCGACGAGCTCATCGAGATGGATCAGGAGTACGCGGAGAACCGTGTGGTCGATTCCATCACCGTCTCCGCGACCGAGGCCGAGGATCCTTCCGAGTGTGCTGTTCGGTACGACTTCGGCTACACCGGTGACGATCTCGACCGTCTCACCGAGTTCGCGGAGAACCACTACGAGACCAGGCCACCGAGGGAGGCCGCGTTCAACGCTTTTACCGGTGAGGCTCCGAACGATACCGATATGGAGGATGACTTGTCCTCGGCCGTGGTTCAGCTTAAGTGCGCCCTGTCGCCGTCCGATGACAGCGACACCGCTGAGGCGAGATTCGTTCGGACCAATGACAAGGGCGGAACCACCCACTTTATCCTTGCCGAGTTCTCGGTCATGAGCGATGGCGAGCTGTTCGTCCACGGGGTCGAGGCCCGTAGTTGGCGGTTGGACAGTAACGGCAACTGGGTCAAGGGCTAGGTTCTGCTCTTTTCGCTCTCCTGGTCCCTGTTCTTGATCTTCTGGGGAGTCGTGTCTTTCTTGTTCTCTTCATTTTCTAGGAGATCGTTCCTGTGGGTAATTTCGGCTCTTCTGTGCGGTTGGCGGCCGTAGGTATGTCCGCCGTTTTCGTCTTGACCGCGTGTTCTTCCTCCGGGGTCGAGTTCGATTTCACCGAACCTTTGATGGAGCCTGCGGAGGCCATCCGGTTCGAGGTGCCCGATGAGCTCGTCGAGATGGATCAGGAGTACGCGGAGCGTCGCCTGCTCGATTCCGTCACCGTCTCCGCGACCGAGGCCGAGGATCCTTCCGAGTGTGCTGTTCGGTACGACTTCGGCTATACCGATGAGCTCTTCGAACGCCTCGTCGAATTCTCCGAGCAGTACTACGACGAAAGGCCTCCGCAGGACGCCGCATATTATGCCTTCACCGGGGTCTCGGCCGATGGCTCGGAGATGGAAGAGGACTACTCCTCCGCGGTGGTTCAGGTGAAGTGCGCTCTCTCGCCTTCCGACGATGAGAACACCGTGGAGGTGAGACTGGTGAACACCTTCGATGATGGCGACGTCTCTCTTGGCGCGTCGGCCTTCGTCAAGGCCGAGGTCTCGGTGATGCAGAGCGGTGAGTTGTTCATTCAGAATTACGAGGTCGATGGCTGGCAGTTGGACAGCAACGGCAACTGGGTCAAGGGGTAGAGCGTTGGCGGGGGTTCCCTGAAACGTCGATGACAAGACGAAGGGCGTCGAGGGCGGAGTGAATCCATCCTCGGCGCCCTTGTGGGGGTGTCCCTCGTCCACTGGGAGGCCCCTCGTTCCCGTCCCTCGTCGCGGACGCCTAGGCCGGCGGTCCGGGTACCCAGGTGTCGGACGCGTCCAGGGTCCACTCGGAGGAGAACCGCCCCGGCCCGAACTCCACCTTCTGGAAGCCGGTCACCGCGTCGAAGTCGACCAGGGTTCCCTGCCGGATGGTTCCGGCGTCGATGTAGTAGGTCGGATCCAGATCGAAGGCGTGGCTCAGCCCGGGGCCGCTGGTGCCCACGATCGCCGGAGCGAAGGTCGACGGTCGGTTCCGCTCGCCGCCGGAAAGGGCCAGCCCCACGGTGGGCCCGCCGATCGGACCGTACTCCGGGACGTTCGGGTCCGTGTCGACGTAGAGCCTTCCGGGCGTGGCCGGGCGTGCCTCGGCGGGCTCCAGGGTGAACATGTGGCCGTCGCTCTGGTAGCCGAGCCTCGCCGCGTTGTCGTGGGTTCCGGCGGCGACCGGCATGGAGGCGGCCTCCGTCCACTCGGTGCCCGTATCGATCCCTTGGGCCGCGAACACGAGCCGGTGGTCCAGGGTCCATTCGAACGTGACGCTGTCGCCCGAGTCCACGGTTTTCGTGAGCCAGGCGACGGGGGAGAGCCGGTCCGACCCGGAGACCGGGACGACGGTGTAGACGGCGAACGTCCACCGTGGGGCAGTCGACCTGTTGTACAGGGTGAGGGTGTACGTGTCCGTCATGGTCACTCCGTCCTGTCCGGATCCCTTCGCGCGCGAAGGCTCCTCGCGACCACGCGCCGCGCGACTCATGCCATGGTCACACCGGGTGACGCTCTGGGCGCTGAACGACAGGCGTGTGCCCGTGGTCGTTCGGAGGCCTCGCGTCACCCCCGAAGGCGAGGCCGCGTCCGAGCAAGGTGGGGCCGAGCGTCGGGGGACCGGAAAGGACCCGTGCGGCACGGCATTCTTCGCGCCTTGAACCCCGAGGCTCCGTCAGCAGGCCGCTCAGGCGCTCATCGCATGTACCGGATCACGGGAGCCCACGACTCGCGAAGTCGTGGGCTCCCGTCTTCGTCGCTTCGGGCTCAGCCCGAGGCGGACTCGTCGTCCCGGACGACGAGCACCAGCTTGCCCGTCGTGTGCCCGGTCTCCCCGGCCTCATGGGCGCGTGCCGCCTCGGCGAGCGGGAAGGTTCCGGCGATGGTCGCCCGCAGCCGCCCGGACCTGACGAGGGCGCCGATGGACCGCATACCGGCGTGGTCGGACTCGACGAGGATGATCTCGGCGCGCACACCCAGCCGCTCCGCCTCCTCACGCAGTCCCTCGGCGGCGACGGGGATGGTGGAGACGAGGACACCGCCGGGCTTCAGGGTACGCAGGGAACGCGGCTGGTAGTCGCCGCCGATGGTGTCCAGGACCACGTCGACGTCCTTGACCGCCTCGGCGAAGTCGACCTCCCGGTAGTCGATGACCTCGTCCGCGCCCAGGTCGCGCACCAGGTCGTGCTTGGGCGTGCTCGCGGTACCGATGACGTACGCGCCGCGCGCCTTCGCGATCTGCACCGCGAAGTGTCCGACACCGCCCGCCGCGGCGTGGACCAGCACCCGGTCGTCGCTGGAGAGATGGGCGGTGTCCACGAGCGACTGCCAGGCCGTCAGCGCCGCCAGCGGCATCGCGCCGGCCTGCACGTGGTCGACCTCGTCGGGCTTATGCGCGAAGGCCCGGGTGGGGCCGACCACGTACTCGGCGTGGGCGCCGGCGCCGTCGGGGTAGGGGAGCATGCCGAAGACCGCGTCCCCGGGCTTGAACAGGGTCACCCCGAGCCCGACCTCCTCCACGACGCCGGAGAGGTCCCAGCCCAGAACGAACGGGGGTTCGCCGAGGAAGCGGCCGGTGGCGCGGTGCTTCCAGTCCGTGGGGTTCACGCTCGCGGCGTGCACGCGCACGAGGATCTCGCTGATGCCGGGCTTCGGGCGCGGGATCTCGGCGATCCGCAGGACGTCGGTCCCGCCGAGCTCCTCCTGCCGGACGGCCCGCATCGCGGCCTGTCCGTCGTCCGTGCGCTCGGTGGTGCTGTCCATCGTGATCTCCGGTTCCCTGGCTTCGGCGATTTGTGGCTTCCAGCCTGTCAATCCGGAGCCGGCCGCCGCAACCAGGGGCGCTCTCGTTGGAGGAGGGAAGGGTGGTGTTCGTGAGATGGACCGGTGGGGGCAGGAGTATGAGGGCGGTTCCTCGGGACGGGGCCGTGTCCGTGCCCACGGCCTGTTCGCTTCGGGGCGGTGCGGTAGGGATGGGCGGAGGCTGCTTCCGACCGAAGGTCGCGGGAAGATAACGGCCTCTGTTTCCGCAGGTCGTTTCCCCTGAGCCCCACGCACGTGGGGATGGAGTGAACGGCCGCACCGGTCTCAGCGTGCTGTTTCTCGACTTTGCTCAGTGAACCCGGAGAATTTCCGGTATTTGCTCCTGACCCCTCCTCATCCCTCTGGCGCCGAGCGGAGAACGACGACCATCCTTGAAGGAAGTGCTCGTCGACCGGGGCCTGGATCACGGGCATCGAGCTGATCACCGAGCCGGCCGCGGTCGTGCGCTATGCCATGATCCGGGACGCGGCGATGCACCACGCGGTGCCCTACGACGAGTTCGACGCGACCGGATGACATGAGACCGGGGGTCCATTGAGCACCGACTACCAGCAGGCCAGGGCCGCCCTGGGCGCACGGTTGCGCGAGCTGAGGTTCACCTGCCCGCACGGCTGGCTCACCGGTCGACGGTTGGTGGCGCTCTTGGGCCGGCCCGGCTCCAAGGTGAGCAAGATCGAGAACGGTAGGCAGACGGCCACGCCCGAGGATCTGCGGGCGTGGGCCGAGGCGACCGGCCACCCCGAGACCTACGAGGAACTCGCCGGTCGCCTGGCCGGGTTCGAGTCCCACATCAGGTCGTGGCGCAGAGCCCTGGCCGGTGGATTCGCGCCCCTGCACCAATCGCTGAGCACCGAGATCGACCGCAGCGCGGTCATGAGGGTCTGGGAGGAGTCGGTCGTCGCGGGCCTGCTCCAGACCCCCGAATACGCCCGCCACGTCATCACTCGCTACGCCCATCTGCTGGGCGGGGCCGCGGACATCGACGCCGCGGTGCGTTCGAGGACACGGCGGCAGGAGTGGCTGTATCAGCCGGGGCGGAAGATGCGAGTGCTCCTGTGGGAGGCCGCGCTCAGGTCGCTCATCTGCCCGCCGGCCGTGTTGGCCGCCCAGCTCGATCGGCTCTCCGGGGTGATCGGGATGGACACCGTCGAGTTGGGGATCGTCCCGTTCACCGCCCCGGTGAAGATCGTGCCGGCCAACGGTTTCTGGATCCTCGACGAGCGCCTCGTCGTCGCCGAGGACTGGCACGCCGAGCTGTGGCTCGACGACGACGAGAACATCGCCCTGTACTCGAAGGTCTGGCGGACATTGGAGGAGTCGGCGGTCTACGGGGCCGACGCTCATAACGTCATCAACGCCGCGCGGCGAGCGCTGGAGTCGCGCTGAGGAAGCCCCGGCTCTGTCATCGGCCGGAGCCGGTGCCGCGAGGCGCGTTCTCACCGACCTTGTGTCAAGGAGAACCCGGGTGGCCGGCCGATCTCGATTCGGGCGACGCGTCGGCCCACGGTGGTGATGGTGATGACCGCGAACGGGTGACCGCCGGGGGCGATGACGTCGACGGGGCGGCGGTCGATGAGCATCGGCGCGGCGGCGCGGATGCGGTCGGCGAACGACGAGGTCTCCCGAGCGACGGAGCGGGCGCCGGTGACGACCGTCGGTACGCCGGGCGGGAGGAGGTCGGCGTCGGCGACGCGCACGCAGTCGTCGGTCATCAGGGCGACCATCCGGTCGACGTCGCCACCGACGGCCGCGGCGAGGAACGCTTCCACGACGTCTCGATCGGCGGTGGGCGCGGACGGTTCCGGTGTGGCCCTCTCCAGGCGTCCGCGCGCTCGGCTCGCGTGCTTCTTGGCGCTCGCCACGCTGGTGTGGAGCGTCTTCGCCACCTCACGGAACGGGACGTCGAACAGGTCGTGCAGGACGTACGCGACGCGTTGGGCGGGTGTCAGTCGGTGGAGGACGACCATCAACGCGCGAGAGACGTCCTCCCGCCGGAGGTAACGCTCGTCCGCGGCGACGCTCTTCGAGGGGAGCAGGTCCGCGAACAGTGGTTCCTCACGGCGGCGGTGGCGTTTGCGCAGCTCGTCGAGGCAGACCCGGGTCAGTACGGTCGTCGCCCACGCGTCCGGGTTGCGAAGGTCCTCTGTGTGCGCGGCCGATGCCTTGAGCCAGGTGTTCTGTACGGCGTCCTCCGCGTCCTGGACGGAGCCGAGCAGCCGGAACGCGATCGCCGTCAGCCGCGGCCTCATCGCTTCGAAATCCATGTTCGGCACCACCGGGTGTCACCTTTCTCAGTGAGCGGACGTCGGGAGGGATGAGAGCAGAGGACTTCCGCCCGACGAACCTCATGAGGAGATGCCCACCGATGAGAGTACAGATCATCCGCTCGCGCACCGAACACCGATGCGCACCGAAACCGTGCCGCCCGCGCACGCCGAGAGGAGGGGGTCCGGCGTGACCACGGTCCTCTTCGCCGCGACCATCGTGTGCGTCGTGGCCAATGTCCTGATCGCCGTCGCCGACTACGCCGGGGCGGGTTTCGTACTGAGGAACTCGGCCGAGGTGGGTCTTCCCGCGAGTGCCCTGCCCCACCTCGCGACGTTGAAGCTGGCCGGTGCGGTCGGGCTCCTCGTCGGCCTGAGCGTGTGGCCCTGGGCGGGTGTCGCCGCCGGCGTCGGCCTGGTGCTCTTCTTCGTCGGCGCCGTCGTCGCCCACATCCGGGCCCGGGTCTTCCACAACATCGCCTTCCCGGGGCTGTACCTGATCCTCGCGGTCGCGGCGGCCGTCCACATGATCCACCTGGCGGCAGGCCCCTTGCTCGGGTGGTGATCGGCCGTCGCCCCGTGATCGGGTGAGCCGACGAGGACCACCGCACATCCGAAGGGGTCGTCCGGTCGAGGGCACCGGCCGGTGAAAGGTCCACGTCGTGTTCCCGGTGTTCCCTTCCCTCTCGATGTGCCCGAAATATTCCTCGACCCGTTCTCGGCACGGTTCAGGTCATTCGACCCCGGACGGTCATATCCGCGATATACGAAAATGAACTCGGCAGGTCCGTTCGGTGGAAATGGGAAAACACGCCTGAATCAGCGAAATATTGACCGCCTCGGTGTCCTCTGTGAAAGTCGTTCGGGCTCGATACGCGGAGGGGACACTGTGGCGGTCACGTACGGCGACCTGAAGAGCTGGCTCGATACGGTCAAAATAAACTCTCGGCTGGATCTGACACCGAATCGACACGGCAGAGTCAAGGGGATTCTCGACCTGATCGATTTCGCCGCCGTCGATCAAGCGGCCGGGGCCGCGTCGACGGTCGTCCAGATCGATCGGAAGAGCGATCTCTCCCTCACGGGCACCCTCCCCAAGGGCGGGCTGGAGGTGACGCTGGAGTTCACCCTCGAAGACTCGAAGTCGACCGATGAAAATCCGAAGTCGGACGATGGGGGCTCGAAGTCGACCGAGAAGGAGCCGGAGCCGGCCGACACGACCCCGGTGACCGGGGTCTCCCTGACGATCTCCCTCGATACGGACCACTCGGTCTGGGGGGCTCTCACCGACGTGGGCCTGAAGTCGCCCAAGCTCGTCTTCGCGGCCGAGAAGGTCACGAAGAACGACGACGAGGCCTCGGAGACCGAGAAGAAGCCCCCGAAGGCGGACGACGAGCTTTCCGAGAACACCGAAGAGAAGCGCTCGGAGGCCACCGAAGAGAAGAAGCACGAGGAGACGGAAGAGAAGGGTTCCGAGACCGAGGAGAAGTCTCCAAAGGGGGTGAGGAAGCGGCTCACCGTCGAACTCGTCCTCAAGACCTCGCCGGAGCTCCGGGCCTCCTGCGAACTCGGCTTCGAGAAGAAGAAGCGCACGAGCTATCTCTTCCGTGTCGCACGCGCCGATAAGACCCCGTTCTCCCTCGTGGACGCTCTGAGCAGGCTCGGCATGACCGGGGTGGACGAGTTCGGCCGTCTCCTGCCGAGCGCCCCCGGCCTCCGTCTCGACTACACCCCGGGTGGCGAGGACGTCGAGGTGATGATCACCGCCGACAGCACCGAGGAAGAGGAAGAAGAGGAAGAGGAGTCCACCGAGGAGGAGAACGAATCCACCGACGAGGACGACGAGAAAAAGGAATCCGCCGAGGAGAAGAAGTCCACCGACGACGAGGACGAGGCCCCGGAGGGGTTCACGTGGGGTCTGGCGCTGCTGCCCGAGATCGAGGGCAAGCGCCCGCTGCTCCTCTCGGCGTCCTTCCCCCTCGGTGATCTGGCCCGTCTGTCCCGTCTCGACCTGGTCGAGGGACAGGTCCCGAAGGACGCCGACCTGTCCTTGGACGCGGTGACGGTGATCGGAGCCACCGCACCGATCCCCGAGGACGCTCTGACCAAGGTCGGCACCGTTCTGGAAGCCCATGGAGCCCCCAAGGTCCCCGGCTCCGGGGACCTGGCCAAGGGCCTTCGGGTCGGCCTGGACTTCACGCTGTTGAAGGAGAAGCGCTCCGTCGTCGTCCTGGGACGTAAGAAGGACGAGCCCGCGCCCTACGCCGTCTCCGCCGCCGAGATCGAGCCGGCCGCCGACGACCCGGCGCCGGTGCGGTCGGATTCCTCCTCCAGCGAGGTCCAACGCCCTCTCGGACCTTTGCACATCGATCGGGTGGGCCTGCGGTTGGCCGTTCCCGAGGACGACTCAGAGGCCACCCGGGTGCTGTTGGACATCGACGCCGCGCTGGTCGCCGCCGGTTTCGAACTGCGCGCCACCGGCCTGGCCATCGGCCTGACCATCACCAAGAATCCCCGCGTCACCGTGGAGCTCTCCGGCCTGGGGGCGACCTTCTCCCGCGATCCGCTGACGATCACGGGCGCGTTCGTCAAGCGGGACCGCAAGGGCTACGCGTACGACTACGAGGGCCTGCTGCTGGTCAAGGCGGAGAAGTGGGGGCTCCTGGCCGTGGGCTCCTACGCCCGGCTCAAGGACACCGAGAAGCGGCCCGGGTACACGTCCCTGTTCGTGTTCGGCGGGCTGGCGGGCAAGATCGCGGGCCCGCCTCCGGTGGTCTTCACCGGCCTGGCCCTGGGCGGCGGCTACAACAGCAGGGTCGAGCTGCCCGAGGCGGACGGCGTCTCGGACTTTCCGTTCGTCCAGGCGCTGGCCGACATGCCGGGGTTCGTCGGGGACCCGCCCGACCCGCTCTCCACGCTGGAGAAGATCACCGGGGGCGCGGAGGATTCGAAGGACGCGGTCGTGCTCCCCGAGCCGGGCAACCTGTGGTTCACGGCGGGGGTGGCCGCCACCATCGCCGAGACCGTGGCCGTACAGGCGCTGCTGATCGCGCAGTTCGGCCCGGACGACTTCTCCGTGGCGCTCCTGGGCGCGATGAACGCCGACTTCCCGGCTCAGCGTAAGAAGAAGTCCGAGTCCGGGAAGAAGGGTCCGAAGGCCCCGGCCACCGCCTCCGAGGACGCGGACACGCCCCGGGTGGCCCACATCGAACTCGGGTTCCGCGCGCTGTACGAACACGCCAAGCGGCGGCTCGCGCTCACGGCGGCGCTCTCGGACAACTCCTGGGTGATCCACCCGGACTGCAAGCTCACCGGTGGCGCCGCGGTGTACGTGTGGTTCCCGGGCAGCGACCACGCGGGCGACTTCGTGGCCACCGTCGGCGGCTACCATCCGGCCTACCGACCGCCGTCCCACTACCCGCAGCAGGTGCCGCGCCTGGGTCTGGACTGGTCGGTGAGTTCGGACGTGCGGATCAAGGGCGAGCTCTACGCCGCCGTGACCCCGAAGGTCGGCATGGTGGGCGGCCGACTCTCGGTCGACTTCGCCTCCGGAGGGCTGCACGCCTGGCTCGACGCCGGGTTCGACGCCATCGTGCGGTGGGCGCCGCTCTACTTCGACCTGCGCATGTGGATCAGTATCGGGGCCAGCTACACCGCTCGGGTGCTCTGGTGGGACGTGACGATCCGGGCCGAGGTCGGCGCGTACCTGAACGTGTGGGGTCCGGCCACCGGCGGCACGGTCCGGGTCGAGGTGGGGCCCTTCTCCAAGAGCATCGACTTCGGCGAACCCAGGAGGCTCCAACGGGAACCGCTCCCGTGGGCGGACTTCCACGCCAGGCAGCTCCCGGCCGATCCGCTCGGCATCAGCCCCATGGACGGTCTGCTGACCGACCCGACCAGGCCGGAGGCGACCAAGGGCGGACGTTGGTTGGTGAGCACGGACGGGTTCTCCTTCAGTACACGAAGCGCGCTGCCCTCGACCGGGTGGAGCCACGGCGACGACACGGCACCACGCGGCCGGGCTCCGCTGACGGTCGGGCCGATGGGCGATGCTCAGGTGGCCATCACCCAGCACGTGAAGGTAACCCGAGGCGGCACGACGGTCACGGGCTGGGAGGCCTCCGAGATCACCGGCGCCTTCCCCATGGCCCTGTGGGCCGCCCAGGAGGGGGCCGGAAGCGCGCTACCGGGTCCGGGCGAACCGCAGACGGTCTCGTGCACGAGCGGGATCCAGGTGAGCGCCCCTCCGCCCACGACCAAGGGACAGAGTCTGACCGCCGACGGCGAGGCCGTCCAGTTTTCCGATGAGCGGTGCGCGGCCAACCCCCTGAACCTGACCGAGGGCGAGTACGCGGCGGACGAGAACGTCACCTCGCCCGAGAAGGACAAGGGAAAGGCGCGCACCGAGCTCGAGAAGACGCTCAAGAAACTGAACCTACTGGTGGAGACGGTATGACCGTGACCAGGAATCTGCACTTCATCGACAACCTCGTTCCGAGTGTCTCGGCCGGCGACCACACCATCACGGTCACGCAGACGCCGACCGGCGGGAACATCCCCTCGGGGACGGCCTTCACCCTCACGCAGGACTTCACCGTCACCGGGCTGCGGTTGCGCGTGGAGGCCGACGAGATCCACGGCGTCTACCCGCCGCCCGGTACGGCCGGCCGGTTCGACCTGTACCTGCCGCACGTGGCCCTGGAACGTCGCATCGTGCCTTGGGAGCGCAGGATCTCCGACGACGACAAGGGCGGAACCACCCCGTGGTTGGGGGTGCTCCTCTTCGCCGAAGGCGAGCTGCCCGACGACCCGAAGGCGCTCGGCGGCACCGAGACGGGGGGCGCGAGGACGCTGCTCGATCCGCGGAACGACCCCGAGGTGAGCGTCCCGGACTTCGCGGACCATCCACTGACGGCGGAGGAGGAGACCGCCACCATCAACACGATCCGGGTGCCCGGGGAGGTCTTCGCCCGGATCGCGCCCACCTCCACCGAACTCGCCCACCTCGCGCACGTCCGCACCCCAGAGGACGCCGGGGACTCCCACGAGGAACGCCGCTCCGCCGAGTACGCCTACCTTCTGGCCAACCGGCTCCCCGATCCGCAGGGTGGACGGTACGTGGCCCACCTGGTCTCCTTCGAGGGCCACAAGGAGCTGCTGGACCATCCCGACCGGGCCAAGGCGCACGTACGCCTGGTATCGCTCCACCACTGGTCGTTCGTCTCCGCGCGGGTCGAGGCGGGGACGGCCTACTCCGACCTGCGCGCACGGCTCACGGACGGGCCCGCCCGACCCCACCTGCTGGCCCGCCCGGTGCCGGAGTACGGAGACACTCCCGACGCCTACACCCGCCGCGTTCGCCACCTGGTCGAGACGGGGCACGTGGCGCTGCGGCACGTGCGGGCCGACCGGCCCGGCGCCTACGACTTCTACCGGGGGCCGTTGACTCCTTACCCGACGGACCCGGTCGACCGCACCGGCCGATGGTGGATCACGGACGAGGACGGCTTCGGTGTCCGGAACGTGGGCCACCACACGGCGTGGTCACTGGGACGCGGACTGGCCCTGGCCGATCAGGAGTTCTCCGCCGCGTTGGCCCGGGCGGTGGACCAGGCACAGAAGGCCGTCCAGAACCTCGCGCAGATCGCCGGGGGATACCGGGCCCGCGCCGAGGCCGTCGGCATGGCCGGCCCCGCGTACTCGGCCGCAGGCCCTCTGGACGCCCTGTTGCCCCCGGAGGGGTACTCGTTCTCCCAGGGCGAGGAGGCGTGGGGCCCGGCGGATGGGGACACGGCGTCCGAGCGGCGGGCGGGGATGGAGGCCCTCGACCGGTTGCTGGCCGGGGAGCCCCCGCGATTCCACACCCGGGCCCTGCTCGACGGGCTGGCCACGCGGTACGGCGGCGGACCGAGCACCGGCACCGCGGAGGGCGGCGCCGGATCGGACGAAGAGGTCCGGGCCGACCCGGTGACGATGGTCCGGGCCGGAGATCTGTCCTTCCCCGCCTCGATGCCACCGGTGACCGAAACGGTGGCGGCGATCGCCGAGGACCCCCGGGTGATGGAGCGTTTCGCCGCGCACGTGCTCGGCTCCTCCTCACTCGGCCACTCCGGCCCTCAGGGCGACGGCGCCCCTGAGTCCGCGGCCGCGAGGGAGCCCGCGCTGGACTCGTTCCTGAACGGGCTTCGGGTGCTCTCCGGAGTGCCGTTCGATCACCTCGTTCCGGACACGGCGGCGCTGCCACCCGAGAGCATGCGGTGGTTCCGGGTGGACCGGGGCTGGCTCGACGCCCTGGTGACCGGGGCGCTGTGGGCCGGCATCTGCGGATCACACGACCGAAGGGTGGTGGAGGCGCTGGTCGATACCTACCTCGACGAGTCGCGATCGCCCACACCGAGCTCGGGGATCCTGATCCGCTCCCGCCTGGTGACCGACTTCCCCGAGGTGGGGATCGTCCCCTCCGAGGGCCGGGTGCTCCGCCGGGCCGTCCTCGCCCCCGGGGTGCTGCTGGTGCTCTTCGACGAGGTGCCCTCGGAACTGCACTTGAACGAGCCGGACCAAGGGGTGCACCTGGGCGTCGGCTTCCAGGGCGGTCGGGAACGGATCACACTACGAGCCCTGCGGGAAGCGGGCGATGTGAAGGTCGGGGACCAGGTGCCGGCCCAGGGCGGTGCCGGCACCCGCGTCACGGTCCCCTTCCGCGACGACACGCGGGTGCTGAGGCTGGCGGGCCCCGACGGACTGCTCGACGCGATCTGGACCGGTCTCGGCCCCTACAAGGACACCGGTCGGACGGCACCGTCCCCCGGAGAACTCGGCCTGCAACTCGTCCACGCCCCCGAAAGGGCCGTCCTGCACACCCCCACGGCCCCGGCCGCCGGCCCGGGCCACGACGAGGGAGCACACACATGAGCGATCACGCCCTGATCGTCCCGGTGCGGGTGACCGCCCTGATGGTCAACCCGACCGTGCGAAAGAGTACGGAGAACACCTTCGCGCGGTGGAGCCTGAACTTCTCCGCGCCCTTCCACCAAGGCCCCGAACCGCTCCCTGGGAACCCTCCCCTCGGTGGGGCTCCGTTGGACGGTGTGCTCTTGCACTGGGAGCCGCCGAGGGCCCTGCGGGACACCGATCCGTTGCGCGAGGGCGACACCCGGCCCCTGAACTGTCCCGACCGCTGGGTCGTGGTGCGTTACGCGAAGCAGGACGGACGACGGCGGGCCAAGGCCTGGCTGATCCAGAGCGATGCCCTGCGCAGGCCCGAGGACGTGTCCGACGCCAGTGACAACTCTCCCTACGGCATGGTCTCCGAAACGGAGAAAGGCCGGAAGATCGACCAGAGGCGGATCGGACGGCGGTGGGAGCTGACCGAGGACATCACCGAACCGTCGATGTCCGAGCCGCTCACCGCCTTCGGCCCGGGCGTTCCGGCGTTCTCGGTGTACCAGCCCTACAACCTGGGCGTGTTCTCGATGCACGACGACCTCGCGGGGCTGAGCGAGGGGCCGGACGGCATCGACCTGAGCTACCAGGTCTTCGGCTGGTACGGAAGCACCGACCGCGACCCGCTCTCCCGGGTGGCCGACGTGCCGGCCGAGAGGTACGAGGAACGGCTGCGCGAGCTGCTGGGCCGATTGCGGTGGCGCTACACCGGGCCGATCACGGGCACGATGCGCTCGGTGCACGCGGGCAGCGTGCACGGCCTCGTCTGGCGTAGGCATGGAGAGGGAGAGGGGGACGAGAAACCGCGCCGGGACGACAAGACCGGCCAATGGGTCGGCCTGCGCCTGGGTACGGCCGAGACCTCCTCCGAGGGTCTGAGCGCGCTCGCCCAGCGGATCCCCGACATCTGGCCGGACGAGCGGCCCGACGAACGCGCCGAGTACCAGGCCCGGTTGCAGGCCCTTCAGTACGGGCTTCTGGACGAGTACGACGCCCCCGGTGGGCGTGCCGAGGTGGCGCGCAAGGCACATGAGGCCCGGTTCGAACCGGTGGCCGGGGGTTACGTCTGGGACTTCGTGAGCGGGCAATCCGACCAGGGCGAACCGGCCCCACCACCCGACGTCCCCCAGACACAGGTGGACTGGCTGAAGACCCTCAACACCGAGCAGGAGGCCTACGACACGAAGCTCCGGGAGCTGACACGGCTCCAGGAACGGCTGCGCACCTTGTGGGGGTACCGCGAGCACGCGGCCCACTTGGGCGGCAAGAAAGGCCGCTTCGTTACGACGAGGGCGAAGAAGATGAAGGCCCTCGCCGAGAAGATCTCCCCCCACTTCGATCCCGCGCAGGCCGACTCCCTGGCCGCGCGGATCAGTGGGGCACAGATCGCCCTGAGCGAATACCGAGCCCTCGTGCGTGAGACCGACCCGGAGCGGATCGAACGGGCCATCACCGACGAGCTGAGGGGGCTCGAAGAGCTGCTGGGCCACGAACCTGTCGGGGTTCTCACACGGTTCCCTCGGGAGTCGTTCCACCGCCCGACCGAGCCGGTGGTCCTGCTGCGCGGCGCGGGCACGCGGCGGCTTCTGGAGGACCGCCCCGGCGAGCTCACCTGCCGGGGTGGCGGACAGACCGTGACGAAGATGGACGTGGCCGCGCCCGCTCCTGTCGTCCCGGACGGCTTCGCCACGATCCTCGACCGGCCCGGTTGGAAGGGCGTGTTCCCGAGAGACCTGCACAAGGCCCTGCTCGCCGAGTTCACCGCGCTGGACGACCACCGCTCTCCCGAGGACACGACGACGGTGGCCTTCGCCGACGAGGCGACGGCGGTCTCGTGGTCGACCACCTCCGACCCCCGGATGGCGGCGCTGCGATACCAGACGGAATGGTGGTGCCAGCCATGGACCCCGCTCTACCTGTGGTGGAGCGCCGACTACTACCCCGTGCCCTACGAGGACCGCAGGCCCGGGCACGAGGGTGAACGGAACTGGGTCTTCGACGGACGGCAGTACCTGTGGCGGGGCCAGGGGCATGTCGCGAAGAAGGGCGACCCGCTGCTCTCCCACACGGTGAGCGGGCGCGTCCTGTTGTCCCCGCACGCCGTGCACAACCTCGCCGACCGTTACCGGCACCTGAAGGACTCCGCGCGGGGCCAGGACCCGGCCTTCCTGGAGTTCGTGTCGAAGATCCTGGAGAACTTCAACGACGCGAAGAAGGGGACCGATCTGGTCTCCCAGGCGCTGGACGGGTTCAGCGCGCAGCTCACCGGTCGGGAATCCCTGCTGAGGCCTGCCCCCGAACCGTTGGGAGATCTGGTCTCGCCCGACTACGCCTACGAACCCCGCCCGTTCGGTACCGGAAGCGAACCGGAGGACCCCGACGACCCGGAGAACTGGATCCGGCCGCTACCCGCCGAAGGGCTGCGTGCGGGACAGTTCGTCATCACACGGCTCATGATCATCGACCGTTTCGGTCGTGCCTGCGCGGTGGACACCGAGGGCGGGCAAGGTCGTCCAGACCTGAAGGTGGGGCTCACCCGGTCGGCGACCGTCACCCCTGACGACAAGACGCCGGGCGGAGACAAGGCCGACGCCACCGTGCTCTCGGAGTGGACCGACAAGGACTGGTCGACCCGGGTGATGCAGCTGCGACCGCGCTTCCCCCAACCGGCCCGGCTCCGCTTCGAGGCGCTGTCGAGGGGGTCGGAGACCGAACGATCGGTCCGGCCGGTCGACGGCGACCAGATCCGGGCCTGGGTGGTGCCCGACCATCTGGACCAGGGCGTGCTCTGTTACGCGCACGACGGGGTGCTGTTGGGTGAGTTGCGCGATGTCGACGGGGACCTGGTCTGGGAGGACGCGGGCAGTGGCCTGACCCCCGACCCCGCGTTGGTCGGTCTCCTCGAGGGCATGCGGAGGAAGGGCCCGGCCGCTCTGGTCGCGTTTCTTCGGGCCGAGGAACTGGCCCGGCCGGCCATCAGCCCCGACCGGACCGCCGCGGGCCCTCCGACACTGCGCCTGCTGGGACGGCCGATGGCGCTGGTGTGCGCGCGGTTGACGCTGGAACCGGACGCGGGTGCGATCGTTCCGGTCAAGCTCGACCGGTTGACCGCCATCGCCCCTCGCCCCGCCTACATGGACCACACCTGGCCGGTGCTGCTGGGTTCGGACGCGGCCTTCGGCGACGGGCTGGTGGGTTACTTCCAGGAGGAGGCGTACGACACGTTCTACGCGGTCTCCCCACCGGAGGAACGGGGCGGATACGTGGCCGACCGGAACCTCGGCTCGCGATTGCGGCTGCGGCTGAACCGCGAGGAGAGCGTGAAGGTCTCGATGCTGCTGGACCCGTGGACGTCCGTGCACGCCACCACCCACGTGGTGCCGACCTCACGACTGCGCTTGGAACCCGAAGCGGTGGCCGACGCGCTGGGCCGGATGGAGGCGCTCTTCCACGTCGGGCCCAGCCTGGGCGGCAAGCGCCCGGTCACGGTCGAACACGGCGGGACCGTGACGGCCGAGGCCATGGCCTTCCCGATGCCGCTGCCGAAGGTCGAGCACGGTACGTGGTCGTGGGTCCCGGCGATGAACGATCGCGCGAACCCGACACCGGTCCGCGACGACGACGGTACGGCCCGTCTCACCCCGGAAGTGCCCACACACCTACGGACCGGGCTGCTCCGACTGCGGCACGGGTTCGGCCCGGCTCACGGGACCGACGACACGAACGATCAGGAAGGCGGACGGTCATGACGGACACGCGGGAGCGGATCCCGGAGGAACCGGCGGACGAGCGGTGGGGGCCCAGCGCGGCCTACAGTGATCCGGGTTTTCCCGAGGAGTTGAGCGTGGCGGTGCATACCGATCCGTCGCCTCTGGTGGCCTCGGGGGCGCGGGGTCCCGCCAATCTCGCGGGGCTGAGCGTGATGGTGACCAACGTCGGTGAGGAAGCGGTGCGGGCGCACGCGATCCTGATCCGCCTCGAGGTCTCCAAGGAGGGAAAGCCTGAAGGGAACCTTCTCAGCGAGACCTGGTCGAAACGGGGCGAGACCGTCACCCGGAAACCCAAGACGCGTTCGGTCTCCGACGATGGCCTGGGTACCTACACCTTCACCTATTCCGGTGGGGAGGGCGCGGAGCCGTTCAAGCCCGGTGAGACGGTCTCCGTCGCCATCCACGACATCCCTGTCAGCGCAATGGCGGGGGTCACCTCCGTCGACGTGGGTGTGGAAAAGAAAAAGGGTGGGGATGAGGCCTGGAACGGTACTCCTCTCGGTAAGTTCCCGGCCGGATACTACCTGCGGGAGTTGCGAGCGGACACCAACCCGGTCGAGTACGGAGAGTCGGTCACGCTCACCTGGTTGGAGCCACCGATCGAAGGTATCCGTTACACACTCCTCGCCAATCGCGAGGAGATCAAACTGAACGAGGACCACCCGCAGCCGGTGAAGATATCCGGGCTCACCACCGACACCACGTTCGAACTGAAACCCTCGTGGTCCGAAGACGTGCGGGATCGGCAGAGTCTGCTGGTGCGGGTGACGGGGGGTGACATCGCGGCCCGCAACGTGTCGGTGAAGTCGAGCCTTACCGTGCGAGAAGGCGTCCCCCTCCTGCTTCGCAGCGAATGGCACGAGTTCTCTTGGTGTTCTCCGCGCCAATTCTCCAGGGAAGCCACCGATACAGGGACGATCATCACCAATTTCCAGTTGCGCCCGGATACCGGAGATCGCAGCGGCGTCGTTTTCATAGTGGAGGATTCGGAACAGCGCTCCGTGGATGTCTACGAAGTCGCTTTGGGTAGAAACGCGAATTGGCTCCAGGGCTACGGGTTCGCGTATGCTTACGAGGGCTTCCGCTTGACTCTGACACTGTGGAATATTGAAGCCAACGCCCGCCCTGATCTCGGCTTTCGTCCTGCGTTCGCCTATCTCTAGAACAGCCGCGACGGACACGACCGCAGAGGCCGGGAAGGATCAGAGAGCGGCTGTTAGAACCTGACCGAAGCGCGATGGGTTCCGGGCTTCCCCGGGATGTCGAGTGCGGCGGTCGGTGCGGGGCGGGCCTCGCCCCACCGATCGCTCCACCCGGAAACAGAGGTCGTCCCTCGGCCGTGTCGCGTACCCGCGCTCAGCTCCGTGTCGCCGCTTCGGTCGCCGCCCAGGCGGCCAGGAGCTGTAGGCGTTCGGCGGTGGGCGAGGCGGGCTCGGCGACGTAGGTGGACAGGGCGATCGACGGGTTCGAGTCGAGTGTGAGCTCCTCGAATCCCAGGACGAGCTCCCCGACCTCGTGGTGTCGGAGGGTCTTCTTCCCCGCACGGTGGAGGCCGACGTCGTGGGCGGCCCAACGGGCGCTGAAGTCCGTGCTGCGGGTGGACAGCTCTCCGATCAGCTGGATCAGCCGCTGGTCATGCGGCATCGCTCCCGCCTGGGCACGGAGCATGCGCACGCTGGTGGCGGCCGCCTCGTCGAGGTCGGCGTAGAACTCGCCGGCGGCCGGGTCGAGGAAGACGAAGGCCGCGAGGTTCGGCGGGGACGTCATCGACCTTCGTGTGGGGCTGTCATAGACGACGTCGAACAGGGCCCGGCCCAAGGTGTTCGCGGCCAGGATGTCGAGTCGCCCGCTCAGGGCGATCACCGGCGACGCGCTCATGGAGTCGATGAGCATCTGGACCTGCTGCGACACGGACGTCGCGTTCCCGGGCCGTCTGCGGGCGCGTGCGGGCCGCCGCGCCGTGCGAGCGAGGTCGTAGAGGTAGGCGGTCTCGTCCTCGTCCAGCCGTAGGGCTCGGGCGAGGGCGTCGAGGATGTCGTCGGAGACACCGGTGAGGTCGCCCTTCTCGATCCGTGTGTAGTAGTCGACCGAGACTCCGGCGAGTATCGCGACCTCCTCCCGGCGCAGTCCCGGGACGCGGCGTACGCCGCCGCCCTGGGGAAGGCCCGCCATGTCGGGGGTGATCTTCGCGCGGCGGGTGGCCAGGAAGTCCCGCACTCTCTCGTCCTTCGGAGTCATGGCGTCAACGCTAGACCGGTTCCACACCGGGATCCAGGTTCTGACAGAACCCCCTGAAAACGGTCGTGACCTGGGAAGAGGGGGGTTCCGCTGGAACCTTCCACGTTCGCTCCGTCGCGACGAGGATCGATGTCGTAGGAGGGAACGACCACCGGCCGGACCCTCGACGGATACGAGCGCGACCATCAGGAGACGCCATGACCGAACGAACAGAGCGTGTGGCATTCCGTTCCCCCGGGATGGCCTGGGATCTGGCGGGGATTCTTCATCTGCCCGCGGACTTCGACGAGAACCGGTCCTATCCGGCGATCGTGAGCGTGCATCCGATCGGCAGTTGCAAGGAGCAGACCGCCGGCGACGTGTACGCCAGGGCGCTGGCCGAGGCCGGATACGTGGTCCTGGTCTTCGACGCCTCCTACCAGGGGGAGAGCGGCGGGTCGCCTCGGCTCATCGAGGACCCCGCGCAGCGCGTCGAGGACATTCGCGTGGCGATCGACCACCTGGTGACCCTGCCCTACGTCGACGCCGAACGCATCGGTGGAATCGGGGTCTGCGGGGGAGGCGGCTACGTCATCAACGCGACCATGACCGACCGCCGCCTCAAGGCCGTCACCAGCATCACCGGAGTGAACTTCGGCCGGCTCAGCCGTGAAGCGTTCAGCGGCCATGACCCCATCGACGCTCTCGAACGGATGGCCGCTCAGCGTACCGCCGAGGCGCGTGGCGAGGACACGCGGGTCGACGACCTCCTCCCGCCCTCGGTCAAGGCCGGGCGCGAAGCCGGGCTGACCGACATCGACGTGCTCGAGGCCACGGATTACTACAAGACCGAGCGTGGGCGCACCGCCGGAGGCATGACGAGCGTCGTGTTCTCGCGGCGAGCGGCCGCGATCGGCTGGGACGCGTTCTTCGACGCCGAGCGGTTGCTCACCCGGCCGCTGCTGGTCGTGATCGGGGACAGGCCCGGCGGTTTCGGCGCCTATCGCGACGGCCAGGAGATCTACGGCCGCGCCGCCTCGAAGGACAAGAGGCTCCTCGTCGTCGAGGACACCTCGCACTACGACCTCTACGACCGGCCGGAGCCGACACGTCAGGCCATTCGGGCCGCGACGGAGTTCTTCGGCGCGCACCTGTGAGCCCGGCGCACTCCGGGCTCCACTCCCACACCGACCCAAGGAGCATCATGAGCGAGAAGACCTCGATCGAGACCAAGAACGGCTACGGCACCACCCTCGCCGCCATCGTCTACTTCCCCGACGACTTCGACGCGTCGAAGAGGTACCCGGCGATCGTCGTCTCCCATCCCGGTGGAGGCGTCAAGGAGCAGACGGCCGGCCTCTACGCGGGCAAGCTCGCCGAGTGGGGCTTCGTCACCGTGGCCTATGACGCGTCGTTCCAGGGCGAGAGCACGGGCGAGCCCCGTCAGCTGGAGAACCCGCACATTCGTACCGAGGACGTCAGCGCGGTGGTGGATCACCTGATCACGCTGGACTACGTGGACGACGACCGGATCGGAGCGATGGGCATCTGTGCCGGTGCCGGGTACAGCGCGAACGCCGCGATCGACGACCCGCGGATCAAGGCGGTCGGCACGGTGAGCCTGGTCAACATCGGCCAGATGTTCCGCAACGGATGGACGAACGACGTCGCCGACGCCGACGCCGCTCCCGTGCTCGCGATGGGCGCCGCCGCTCGCAGCGCGGACGCCCGGGGCGAGGAGAACCCGTTCCCGCTGGCCCCGATGCGCGAGGAGGACGCCCCGAACGAGGAGTTGCGCCAGGCGTGGGAGTACTACCACACGCCCCGCTGCGAGCACCCGAACGCTCCGGGTTTCATGACCGCGCGCAGCCTGTCGCAGATCATCGCCTACGACGCCTTCCACAAGGCCGAGGCGTTCCTCACGCAGCCGCTGCTCGTGATCGCGGGTGGCGAGGCCGGTTCGAAGTGGATGAGCGAGGACCTGTACGCGCGGGCCGCCAGTGAGGACAAGTCGTTCCACGTCGTGGAAGGCGCGAACCACATGGAGCTCTACGACGGTGAGAAGGAGGTCGCCGAGGCCGTGAGCGAGCTCGGCCCGTTCTTCACCGACAAGCTCTGAGCCGAGTACCCCGTGCCGCGCGGCGCCGGTCGCGTGAGCGGCACGACCACATCAGACGAAAGGACATCGATCATGGCCTCTTGGACGAAGGACGAACTGGACCGCATCAACGCCGAGGTCTACTTCACGGTCGGGGCCACGCTGCCCGATGGGACGACCCCGAAGACCGTGGACATCTGGTCCGTACCGGTGGGGGGTCGGATCTTCATCCGTTCCTACAACGGTACCCGGGGCAAGTGGTACGGGCCGGCCCTGGAGACGGGCCGCGGTCGGATCTCCGCGGGCGGCGTGGACAAGGCCGTGCGGTTCGTGCCCGTCGACCCCGATGACGAGGAGACCAACCGGGCCGTGGACGCCTCGTTCTTGGACAAGTACGCGGACAGCGAGTACTCGGTGACGATGTCGACCGAACCGGTGCGCCGTAACACCCTGGAGGTCGTCCCCGAGGACTGACGGCGACAAGGCGCGGAGCGGAGGTGGGGTCGCCGACAGGTGGCCCCGCCTCAGCTCGCGCGTTCCAACCGACCTCGACGAACGAAGGAGCTGTGGGCACGAACCGTGCCCTCGGTGTGGGAATCGAGGTGGGAGACGCGATCACCGCCGAACAGGGGGTCCCCGCACACGTCGACGACGTCGCCCAGGAAGAGGGGATCTCCCGCAGCACCCTGTTGCGGCGCCTGGGCGGACCCCGCGGATCCCTGGACGAGGCCGTACGCGCCTGGGGCGTGGATCCGGGGGCGCCCTCCGGATCGGGACCGGGCGGTGGCGGCCGGAACCCGCCTCATCGGTGCGCACTGGCCGAGCGAACCGACCATGGTGGGTCCATCCTGATGCACTTCCTCACCCGGCCGATCCAGGAGGCCGTGCCCGAGATCGAGGTCCTGGACTCCGAACAGGTCTGCGACGTGTTCGCGACCATGTTCCCGCACGCCGTCGCGCTACCCGCGTCGGAGGGCTCGAACGAATAGGGTCGAGCGCCGATCGCCCTGGCCGCGGCCCCGGGATACAGCGCCGGATCCCGAGCCGGAGTGACCGTTTTCGGCCGAACCGACCCACAACACCGGCCGTTAGGGAACAATCGCCCCCATGGGACGTAAGAAGATCTGGGCGTCGGCCTTGGGTACGGTCGCGCTGGTGCTCGCCGGGTTCTGGGCGATCCCCCGGCTCTTCCCCGACCTGGACTGGGGGTTGAACGAGCTCAACCAGGTCGCGGGTATCGCGTCTCTCGCGGTGGCCGCGGCGGCTCTGGTCATGACCGTGTGGACGTCGCGCTCGGACGCACCCTCGCACGACGGTGGCGGGGACGCCGAAGGTGACTCGATCGAGATGGATCGGGTGCGGGCGCAAGGGTCGGTCACGGGTAAGGCCGGTCCGGAGACCGCCTCGTCCGGAGACCGGATCCGCATGCGCGGCATCCGGGCCGGTAAGGACGTGGTCGGCAAGAAGACCACGCAGGCGCGCCGCAGGCCGCCCCGGTGAGCGGCGAGGACACCTTCTCCCGGGGGCCCACGGCCCATATCGACATGCGGTGGATCGTCGCCGGTGGCGACGTCATCGGGCAGGTGGTGAACCTGCCCCGACCGCTGCCCACCGCCCTGTTCTCCCTGCCCCCGCCCCCGACCAGGCTGGTGGGGCGTGTGGCGGACCTCGAAGCGCTGCTCGGCGAACTCGCCCCGGCCCCCGAAGACGGCACGCGCACCGATCTTCCCCAGGGCGAGAACGCCTCCTCGGGTGTGGTGGTCTCGGCTCTGGCGGGGATGGGCGGGGTCGGTAAGACCGCCCTGGCCCTGGCCGCCGGAGCGATCGCCCACCACAAGGGGTGGTTCTGCGCCGAGCTGTTCGTGGATCTACGCGGTTACACCCCGGGGGCCGAACCCCTGTCCGCGCACGCGGCCTTGGACGTGCTGTTGCGCCAGATGGGGGTGGACCCGGAGGACATTCCCGTGGGGGAGACGGAGCGGTCCTCCTTCTACCGTTCCGCGCTGGCCGCTCTCGAGAGGGCCGATGACCAGGGGCGTCCGGTTCTGGTGGTGGCCGACAACGCCAATACCGCCGCTCAGGTGAAGCCCCTCCTGCCGGGGCCGGGTGGACACAAACTGGTGGCGACCAGCCGCGGGGGCCTGCACTCCCTGGCCGGGGCCCGTCACGTGGACCTGGACGTCCTCGATCTCGACGGGGCCCTCGCGCTGCTGGCCGCCGAGCTGACCTCGCACACCCCCGAAGACCCGCGCGCCGAGGATGAGACGGGGCTGGGCCGCCTGATCGAGCTGTGCGGACGCCTGCCATTGGCGTTGGAGATCGCCGCCGCCTACCTCAAGCGCAACCCCCGCCTGACCCCGGACCGAATGGCCGACCGGCTGGAGAAGGCCGCGTCGCGAGTCGACAAGCTCGCCGACCCCGATCGTGGGGTCGGGAAGGAGCGGGCGCTACGGGCGGTCTTCGACACCTCCCTGGAGCACCTGGATCGAGGCGAGGCCGAGGTGTTCCTGCTCGTGGCCTCCACCCCGGGCCCTACCCTGAGCACGGCCTCGGCCGCTGTCTTGACCGACCTGCCCTTCGAGGAGGTCGAAGAGGTACTGGAGGAGCTGGCTGCCGCGCACCTGCTCACCCAGCCGGCCCCTGGGCGATGGGGGGTCCACGACCTGCTCGCGGACTACGCCCGCCACCACCCCGACCCGCCCGCCGAACGCGACCAGGCACT
Source organism: Nocardiopsis sp. LDBS1602 (assembly GCF_035818715.1). Lineage (NCBI taxonomy): Bacteria > Bacillati > Actinomycetota > Actinomycetes > Streptosporangiales > Nocardiopsidaceae > Nocardiopsis > Nocardiopsis sp. LDBS1602. The sequence goes on from NZ_JAYLVW010000001.1 coordinate 319,676, forward strand.
GGGGCGGCTTCTGGACGGCTACACCGCCGTTGTTCGTGCCGCCGACCAGCACTTGCAAGCCCTGCCGGGGCGGTCGACCTCCGACCTCTTCCCCGATCGGGAGACGGCGTCGGGGTGGTTGGATGTCGAGCGCGCCACGCTGGTGGCCGCGGCTCTGGCCGCCCCAGGCCTCGGGCACACCGGGGCGGCCATGGTCCTACCCCTGTGCCTGGGCTTCTACCTGGGGAGTGGGCGTCACTTCGAGGACCTGGAACAGGTCTCACGCTCCGCACAGAGGGTCGCCCACGCGGTCAGCGATGCCTACAACGAAGCAGGGGTATGGACCAACCTCGGCGTGGTGCTGCGGCGGACGCGTCGGTTCGATGAGGCGATCGACGCCTACATTCACGCCTGCGACCTGTACCACCAGGTCGGTGAGGCTCGAGGTGAAGCGCAGGCGTGGAACAACCTCGGCCTGGTGTTGGTCGACCTGCGCCGGTTCGATGAGGCGATCAGGGCCCATTTCCGCGCTTGTGAGGTCTTTGAGCAGGCCGGTGATGCCCATGGTGAAGCGGGAGCGTGGAACAACCTGGGTGCGGTGCTGCGGGAGGTGCGTCGGTTCGATGAGGCGATCGGCGCCCATTTCCGCGCTCATGAAGTCTTTCAGCGGGTGGGTGACGCTCACGGTGAAGCGCAGGCGTGGAACAACCTCGGCTCGGTGCTGATCGATCTGCGTCGGTTCGATGAGGCGGTCGGTGTGCTCAGCCGCGCCTGTGAGGTCTTTCGGCAGGTGGGTGACGCCCACAGCGAAGCGCAGGCGTGGAACAACCTGGGTACGGTCCTACGGCAGCTGGATCGGTTCGATGAGGCGATCGATGCTCTCAGCCGCGCCCGTGAGGTCTTTCACCACGTGGGTGACGCCCACAGCGAAGCACGGGCGTGGACGAATCTCGGTACGGTGTTGGTCGATGTAAGTCGGTTCGATGAGGCGATCCAGGCTCACACTCGGGCCCGCGAGGTCTTCCACCAGGTGGGTGACGTCCACAGCGAAGCCGTGGCGTGGAACAACCTCGGCGTGGCGTTGGCCGACCTGGGGCGGTTCGATGAGGCGATCGACGCCCACACCCGCGCCTGCGATCTGTACCAACGGACCGGCGACACACACGGTGAGGCGGGGGCGTGGCGGAACCTCGGCGCGGCGCTGACGCCGGGCGGCGGCCGGCGCGCCGAGGCGGTCGAGGCGATGCGGCGGTCGGTGGACCTGTACGAGACCTCCGGCGACGAGCATCGGATGCTCCGCGTACAGGAATGGCTCGCGCGGATCCAGCAAGAGCCCGATGCCGATGGTTCGACCTGACGGGATGTCGCTGTCCCAGGTCCGGCTCCGCCACCTGTTTCCACCTCGGCTACCGCCGGGGCCTTGGGGCGGCCCTCGCGAGAACCCGCCTACGGTGAAAAGACTTCTCCTCTCCGAGGTGGAACGGTGCGATGCCGATGAATGGCGAGGGGCTCCTTCACAATCGCCGCTTTCGAACCTTCGTCGGACGAACGCAGGGCCGCGCCGGTCACCGTTGATACGGCGACCGGCACGGCCCTGTCCCTTACTCCGTGGCGCTGCCTCGCACGAGGCGCCCTGGCAGCGGGGCTAACTGCCGCTTCCGTGCTCCGGCACCTCGGTTCGGAGGTTCTCGCCTTCGATGTCCACGTTGGGCAGCACGCGCTCCATCCACCGGGGAAGCCACCAGGCGGCCTTGCCGAAGAGCGCCATCACGGCCGGCACGAGGGTCATCCTGACCAGGAAGGCGTCCACCAGGACACCGATCGTCAGGGCGAAGGCCACCGGCTGGATCGTGGTGTTGTCGCTGAAGACGAACGACGCGAACACCGAGATCATGATGACGGCCGCGGACACCACCACGCGGGCGCTGGACCGGAAGCCGGTGACGACGGCCCGCCTCGCGTCGCTCCCGTGCACGAAGTCCTCGCGCATCCGGCTGACCAGGAAGACCTCGTAGTCCATGGCCAGACCGAACAGGGTGCCGATGAGCACGATGGGCAGGAACGACAGCAGGGTGTCGGTCGGTGTGACCCCCAGCAGGTCGCTGCCGTAGCCCCACTGGAACACCGCGACGGTCGCGCCGAGGGCCGCGCCCATGCTCAGCACGAAGCCGAGGGCGGCCTTGATCGGCACGAGAACGGAGCGGAAGACCAGCATCAGCAGGACCAGGGCCAGACCCACCACGACCGAGAGGAAGAGCGGCATGGCCTCGGCGATGCGCTCCGAGGTGTCGATGCTGGTCGCGGTGGCTCCGGTGACGGTGATCGTGGAGTCGGTGTCGGACTCCCAGTCCTGGCGCGCGTCACGGATGTCGTGCAGCAGGCCCTCGGTCGCCTCCGCGGAGGGACCCTCATCGGGGACCACCACGATCATGGCCGTGTCCTCGGCGTCGTTGTGGACGGGCGGCTGCACGGCCGTCACGCCGTCGAGCCCTTCCAGGTCCTCACGGACCCGATCGGCGGCACCGGTGTCGTCGGACTCCACCACGACCAGCAGTGACGCGTTGTAGCCCTCGCCGAACTTGTCGGTGACGGTGTCGTAGGCCTGGTGCTGGGTGCTCTCGGGAGCGCTGGACTTGTCGGTGGGCAGCCCGAGCCTCATGTCCTGGAGCGGGAGCAGGGCCAGGCCCAGCACGATCAGGACGGAGAGCGTGGTGATCAGCGGGCGCCGGGTGACGGCGGTGGCCCAACGTGAGCCCAGGGTCGACTCGGCGGTCAGGGCCCGTTCGGCGCGAGCGCCCAGACCTGGGATACGACCGGAGCCCACCTTCGTGCCGAGCAGACCCAGGACGGCGGGCAGCAGCGTGATGGCCACCAGGACCGAGAAGGTCACGGTCATGGCCGCGGCCATACCCATGACCGTCAGGAACGGGATCCGGACGATGGCCAGGCCGAGCAGGGCGATCACCACCGTGACCCCGGCGAAGACGACGGCGCTTCCGGCCGTGCCGATGGCCCGCCCGGTCGACTCCTCCGGGTCCATGCCCTCCAGGATCTGGTGACGGTGGCGGGCGAGGATGAACAGGCTGTAGTCGATGCCCACGGCCAGCCCGAGCATCAGCGCCAGCAGCGGGGCGGTACTGGTCAGGTTCAGGACCTGAGAGAGCGCGTAGAGCAGGGCCATACCCGCGCCGGAACCGGCCAGCGCCATCAGGATGGGGATGCCCGCCGCCACCACGGCGCCGAAGTTGAGGGCCAACACGACCAGGGCGATCAGCAGGCCCACGCCCTCTCCGCCGTGGATGCCGGAGACCTCGGCCACGGAGATGGACTGGCCACTGAAGTCCACGGTCAGACCGGCCTGTTCGGCCTCGGTGCCACTGTCGAGCAGGGCGTCCACCGTCTCCGGCGCGACGCTGCCGTCGGGCTCGGTGAACTGGACGGCGAGCAGGGCCGTGGTCTCGTCCTCGGAGAACAGGGGGATCTCCTGCTTGACCCGGTCGTCGATCTCCTCGACGGCCTCCTTGGGCAGGTCGTCGTCGGCGATACGGCGGTCGACCTCTTCTTCGACCTGCGGGCGGACCGTCTCCTCGTCGAAGGCGGGCGCCTGGGCGGCGACCTGTTCGCGCGCCTGCTCCTCGGCCTGTTCCAGGGCCTGCTCTCGGCCGGGGGCGCCTTCGGGGTACTGCGTCTCGACGACGGCCCGTGCCTGTTCGACCGCGTCGTCCTCCGCGGACGACAGCTCGGAGTCGTAGTCCGCGCGGGCCTGCTCCATGCCCGACTCCATCAGGGTGGAGCGCAGCTCATCGCTGTGCAGGGCCTCGTCGTAGCCCTCTTCGTAGAGCTCGAAGGGATCGGTGACCGACTCCACCCCGTCGATGCCCTCGATCTCCCGAGCGGTGTCGCGTACCGCCTGCTCGTAGGCCTGTGAGGTGACGCTTTCGTCGTCGGGAGCGGTCAGGACCACGGTGGCCTGGCCGCCGCTGCGTTCGGGGAAGCGCTCCTGGAGCTTGTCCACCGTCTCCTGGGACTCGGTCCCGGGGATGGAGAAGGAGTCGGTCACCGGCACGCGGAAGGTGACCGCCGCCGTGGCCAGAAGGGCAACGAGCGCGACCCAGGCCAGAAGGACCGGCCAACGGTGTCGGTAGGAGAACTTTCCCAGGTGATAGAGGAGTGTCGCCATCGTCTCGTCTTCTGTGGGAGGGCGTCATCGGGATCCGGGCTCCGCGCCCGATCCACATTCTGATGATTTCATCAGTTATGACTCATTGCTCAGGCGAGACTATACGAGGTGCCCCGCGAGAATCCCAAGCTCGGGTGTGTGTCCTCTCTCGCTTCGCCCGGTTCCCTGCGTCACCTCGCGGTTCGTATGCCCTGGCTGTGCGCCTTTGTGAAGGTCGAGTGGGGTGCGGTCGCGAGTTCATGGGGGAGCGGGTGAAGAAGGACACCCGGTTCTGAGGAAATCCTCAACTCTGATGGAAGGTAGGGTGGCCGGGTCGGACGAGTCAGAGAGTGAGAGTCGACCCATGCCCGCTACTCCCGAAACAGCGCCGAACCGCACCGCACGGCGCAAGGCGCGCACCCGCGCCGCCCTGGTGCGCGCGGCACAGGGGTTCATCGCGGAGGGTCGACCCCACGCGCCGATCCTGGAGATCACCCAGGCCGCCGACGTGGGCATGGGCTCCTTCTACAACCACTTCGAGAGCCGCGAGGAACTCATGCGGGTCGCCTCTGAGGAGGCCTTCGAAGCACACGGACGACTCCTGGACGAGCTGACCCTCGGCATCGACGACCCGGCGGAGATCTTCGCCCAGAACTTCCGGCTCACCGGGCGCATCCACCGCAGGGAACCGGAGCTGAGCCGTGTCCTCCTGGACTACGGTCTCCAGCTGATCGATATCGAGATCGGCCTGGCCCCCCGGGCCCTGCGCGCCATCAAGGCCGGGGCCGACGCGGGACGCTTCACCGTCGCCGACCCCGAGCTGTCCCTGACGATCGTGGCCGGGGCGACGCTGGTCCTGGGCAACCTCCTGCACGAACACCCCGAACGCGACGACGCCGAGGCCACCGATCAGGTGGCCGAGGACCTCCTACGCATGCTGGGCATGGCGCCGGAGGAGGCGCACGAACTCGCCCACCGTCCGCTGCCGGAACTCACCACCGTCGCTTGGCAGGAAGCCGATCTCTGAAGCGTGGCCGCGCCTCAATTGGACGTGTCCACATGGCCGCACACGGCGGCCCCGGCCCGAGGTGAAGTAACGGGCCGCCGCGGGTCCGGGGCGTTCGCGACGACCGAGGCCGGCTCCTCAGTCGGACGCCTCCCGTGAGCGCTCGGCAGAGCCGGGCGGCTGCATCAGCTTGAACACGGTGCGGGCCGCCCCGGCCTGGATCCCGGAGCGCACACGCTCGAACAGAGAGGCGGGCGCGGGCGGTGCGGGCAGGCGACGGATCAGGGCCCTCACGTTGGCGCTGTCGATCGCCGCGGCCGGCCCGCCGCGCAGGGTGCTCTCCAAGTCCGCAGTGAAGTAACGGGCCGCCGCGGTGGGCGCGAAGGGCCAATCGCTTCCATAGAGCACGTGACCGGGCTTGGCGAAGGCCAGCAGCGTGGGCAGGGCCGCCGGGCTGGAGGACAGAGCCGTGTCGAAGTAGAAGCCGTGGAGGTCGCGCAGTACTTCCAAGGGCGTGCGTCCGGTGTCGTCGGCGATGGCCACCGCCATCCGGTGGGAGGAGTAGGGCACGAACCCGCCCGCGTGGCTCAGGACGAACCGGATGTCGGGGTAACGGCGCACCACCCCGTTGCGGACGAGCAGGTACGCGGCGCGCGTGGTGTCCAGGAGAAAGTCCGCGGCGAAGGGCGGGATCCCCTCCACCGGGGGAGCGGGAAGGTCGGCGGGGTGCACGAAGACGGTCGCGCCTCGCTCGTTGAGACTCCGCCACAGGCGGTCCTGCCCCGGGCTTCCCGCGTAGACGCCGTGGGTGTTGGCCAGGACCGTGACCCCGGCGGCCCCGAGCTCGTCCAGGGCACGCTCGGCCTCGACCACCGAGGCGTCGATGTCGGGCATCGGCAGGGTGGCGAAGAACCCGAACCGGTTCTCGTGCTCGGTGCCGAGGCCGTGGGAGAAGTCGTTGAGGCGCGCGGCCATGTCGGCGACCTCGTCCCGATCCGTGAGGAAACCGGCTCCAGGGGTGGAGACCGAGACGATCGCCGTGGCGATACGCAAGGTCTTCATCGCCGCGAGCGCCGCCTGGGGGCTCCAATCGGGGAGGGGCCGCCCGCCGGCGTCGGCGATGCCCGCGCTCGCCAGGGCCTCACGGTAGAAGGGCGGGATGATGTGCTGATGGACGTCGATACGGCGGCCGATCACGAGACCTCCCGCGCGGCGTGGTCGGAGGTCAGGTCCAGCGCGATGTCGCCGAGCATGTCCTCCTGTCCGCCGACGAGTCCGCGTCGGCCGACCTCGACCAGCGGATCATGGCCGTCCACCCCGTTCAAGCGCCGGGCGGTCCGAGAGTGAACCAGGAGTCGCTGCCTCCCCTCTCGCTGGGTGGAGGGTCCCGGACAGGTGGAGTAACGCACCATGACCCGATCGGTCGTGGAAGCGACGTCGTGGCGCATGTCGGTGACCACCTCGGTTTCGTTTCCGGTCAGAGGCCGTTGACGGTGACGATGACCTGTTGCCAGGAGGGCAGACGGTTCTCGTAGGGGGCATCGGGATCGTGCAGGACGGTGACCGGCTCCATCCCGCGCAGGATCTCCAGGGAGCGGACGAAGGCCGGGTGGGCGGCGAGCTGGGGCTTGCAGTGCGGCACGACCACGGTGGATACCCCGTATCCGACCATCTCGCACAGCAGAGCGATGGCGAAGTTGTCCGCCAGCCCCTGGGCGAACTTGTTCGTGGAGTTGAAGGTCAGTGGACAGGCCAACACCACGTCGGCGGGCGGTAGGGACTTACCGTGCCCGGGCTTGCGGAAGGCGACGCGGACCGGCTCGCCCGTCAACTCCGCGAGCCGGTCCTGGTCGTGGAAGTCGGTGCCCGTGGGGGTGGACAGTACGGTCACACACCAGTCGTGGCCGTGGAGGGCCTGGACGAGTTCGGGCGCCCCTTCCGGGGCGGAGGCTCCGGACAACACCAGGTACAGGCTTCTCGACATGCGTCCGAGTCTAGGGGGCCAGCGCACAGAGGAGCCGGCGCTTCTCGACCCTCAAGTGAGGTCCAGAGGCGAGTGACGGTAGGCGATTCCGCCATACACCGCCGCCTTTCTCAGGCCTCAGTCGGGCCCACCTGTCCCGGCCAAGATTCCTGTCCTCTCACCGGGCTTTCCAGGGTCTACGACCAAGTGCGCGCCCTCAGCACCCAATACATCAACGTCATCCCTCGGTGAGCACAACGCGGGCTCCGGAAGCAGGCATCTTCCTAGCCTCGATGACTAAAGTCCTACAAGGATCAAATAAGCACATTTGCGCTTATTTTTAAGGGTTAAGTCAAGGGGTGTGATCTATATCACATGAGGTGGCTTTTCTTGCTTTCAATGAAGATCAACTTGACGCCTACCAGCAAAAATAAGGCCAAGGCAAAGAAGATTATCTCGGATTCCCCTGAGGGAGGTGGATTGGGTGGTGCACTTGGCCTGTTGGGGAGGCGTATAGTCTGGGTTTTCTTGACTGCCTTGGGTTGCGTGCGCCCAAAAAACGTAACGACCCCCTGTTGCAGCAGGAGGCCGTCAAGATTCACAGGTCGATCATGAGGAGAACTGTCCTTGGCTCAGAAGCCCCAGCCCTCCGATTCCCCCCAAGTATCTACCGCCAAGTCTCGGTTGTCAATGCTGATCAGGGCCGCAAGCGCTATCGGGGTCGGTGGCGCCGGTCTCACTCTGGTGGGTGTCGACAACAGTGCTCTGCTGTGGGTTCTGGTGTTTCTTGGAGGTGCTGTGTACCTTGCCGCATCCCTGTTCGCGCTCCCACTTGTTGTCGGAATCTTCACCCGTGACGACAAGCAGAGCCTCGCCTGCAAGTACTACTTCGAGCAGCTCATATCCCTTCTCGTCGGGCGTGCGGCCGGCACCTGACTTCTGCGGCTGGCGTTCACCTCCACAGGAAGAGCGACCGGCCCGAGCTGGAACAACTCCATGCTGCCTCACTTCATGGGGAGCCAGCAAAGACATGGACTTCGCAGGTGCCTCTGCGCCCCTTAACTTCTTCGAGGAGCTTTCCCCATGGCTAACCCCCGTTATGCTCGCCAGCGCGTCCGCGGTTACGTTCGCGAGGATGGAACCCGCGTTCGAGGCCACTACCGAACCCGACCCACTCGGCAGTCCAACTCCGCCGCGCAGGGGACCATCGACCCCGGTTTGATCGCCATCATCGTGTTCATCATCTTTCTGGCCGCCATCGGAACCACTCTGTCCTGAACCGAAATCGAGCTAGGGCGTCCTGCTCGCGCAGCTAACGGGGGCGCCCTGCATCGACACGACTTCGCGCATTGGAGGCATCCACAAGGTTTCCGAGCAAAACCCCCATACAACGGTCGCACGACGAAGTCCTCACGAGGTGGCATCGGACTGGCAAACGGCGACTCGGCCTGTTCGGGGTTGAGAACGACATTGGGAAGCCCGGGGTCGGTCACATGGTCGTGGTGACCGGCCCCGGGCTCGATGACAACCGCCCGACCTACGGGGCGGTGGTCGGTTCGGGCTGCTCCTCGGTCTCGGTGAGGTCGGCCTGAGAGGAGACCCCGCGGAGCATGATGCCCGCGAAGATACCCACCGCGAGCAGGATCAGCGCGGCGATCCCTCCGGTCGCCGAGAGCGCGGACGTGAACGCGTCGGTGGCGGCCGTGGCCAGCGCCTCGCCGAGTTCGCCCGGTAGTTCCCGGGCGTAGAGCAGCGCTCCGGCGAGGGTCTCCTGCGCGGCTTCGAGCACGCCGCCGGGCAGGTCCGCCGGGGCGGTGTCGGCGAGGCCCGTGCGGTAGAAGCCGAGCAGGACCGAGCCGAGGATGGCGGTACCGAACGCGGTGCCGAGCTCGTAGGCGGTTTCGCTGACCGCGGCGGCCTGGCCGGACTGTTCGGGGCGGACCGAGCTCATGATGAGGTCGTTCGTCAGCATCATGCCCACACCGGCGCCGAGGCCGACCAGGCACAGGGCGATGGCGATCACCCACGGCGGGGTGTCGGGGGTGAGGGTGAGCAGGGTCGCGAAGCCTCCCGCGGTGATGAGCACGCCCGTGGAGACGAGGAGCGCGGTGGGGATCCGCTTGACGAGCGCCGCGGCGATGAAGCCGGCACTGGCGGAGACGGCGGCCTGCGGCAGCATCCATAGCGCCGATTGGATGACACTGAGGCCTACGACGAGCTGTAGGAACTGGGTGAGGGCGAACATCGCGCCGACCAGGGAGAACACCGAGAGCAGGTCGGTGATCACCGCGCCGGTGAAGGCTCGCACACGGAAGAGTCGGACGTTGATCATGGGCACCGGCACGCGCAGCTGTCTGATGACGAACAGGACGAGCAGGGCGAGGCCGAGGAGGAAGGTGAGGAGGGCAAGGCCCGGTTCCTTGCCTCCGGCGAAGGTCTTCACGCCGTAGACGAACGAGATCATGCCTGCCAGCGAGAGGACGATGCTGGGGAGGTCGACGCGGCCCGGGTTCGGGTTCCTGCTCTCGGGGACGAGGATCGGCGCCAGGACGAGCAGCAGGATCATGACCGGGATGTTCATGAGGAACGCGGCGTGCCAGCTGAACACCTCGATGATCCAGCCGCCGACGATCGGGCCCGCGGCGGCGCCGAGCGCGCCCATCGAGGACCAGACCGCTATGGCGGTGCGGCGCTGGTTGCGGTCGAGGAACATGTTGCGGATGAGGGAGAGCGTTCCCGGCATGATCGCTGCGCCCGCGATGCCGAGGAGGGCGCGGGCGGCGATCAGCATCCGAGGTTCGGTCGAGAGCGCGCCCATGACGGAGGCGATCGCGAAGAAGACCGCGCCGATGAGCAGTACCTTGCGCCGCCCGAAGCGGTCTCCCAGCGACGACATGGTGATGAGCAGGCCCGCGAGCATGAGCGCGTAGATGTCGAGCATCCACAGTTGTTGGGCGCCCGAGGGCTCCAGGTCCGCGGCGATGTCGGCCAGGGCGAAGATCAGCACCATGCCGTCGACGGCGATGAGCAGCATGGGCAGTACGAGTACGGCCAGGCCTATCCAGGTGCGGGTGGTGGCCCGGGGTGGTGTTTCCGGCATGGGTTTCTGCCTCCTAGCGAGTTACTTCACCAAACAGTGTACTTCACCAGAAGGTATACTAATCGAGTCGATAGGAGGAACCGATGGCTCGACCGAGCGCACGGCCCAGGCTGATCGAGGCCGCTCTCACGGTGGTCGAGGAGCGCGGCGTCACGGCGCTCACACTCGACGCGGTCGCCGAGGAGGCAGGGGTCACCAAACGTGGCCTCATCTACCATTTCCCCAGCAAGCACGCCCTGTTGGCGGGGATTCACGAGGACCTCGCCGCGCGTATGGAGCGCGAACTCCTCGACGCCACGGGAAGGGAGCCCGAAGGGGCGAGTCTCGTGGAGCGCACGCGTGGGTACGTGCGGGCTTCGATGAAGTCCCCGACCAACGTCGAGATGCGGCTCATCATGGAGGCCGCCAACGAACCCGAATGGATGGCCCCGTGGGAACGGGTGTACCGGCGCTGGTTCCCCGAGGGGGAACAGCCTGTGGGGGAGCTCGACGACCTCTCGCTGCGCTGCCTGGTCGCGCGGATGGCCGCCGATGGTTCCTGGGGTTACGAGAGCACGCTGTCGGCGCCGATGACCGGGGCCGATCGCGCGCGCATGCTGACGGGGATACTCGCCCTCATCGACGACTAGCGAAGCCGGCACCGGAGGTGTTCGCCATCAAGCTCGCCCCCCACCTGCTCCTGCCTCGTCATCATGACGCCGTCGTCCGATCACGGCCCTGGCGTTCGGGCCTCGCGCCCCATGGGCCGGGTGAACACGCGGAACGATAGAGGGAGCATGAGCGATACCGGAGTGGGCGGCAGGGGTCGCTGAAGCCCGCCAGGGGCGGTACGGCCCCGCGCCACTGGTCGCCCTCGCCCTCTCCGGTGCATCGGCGGAACTCGCGCCGGGCCATGGGCACGCGGAGGAGCGCGCCTGGCCCGGCGCCGGCCTCAGGCGACAGGAGGCGGGGTCGAGGCCGGTCGCGTGATTCGTGGTGGGTTCGGGGGCGCTGCGCTCAGTTGCGGGGCAGCGCCTCGGCCACGATGGTCTGGGAGGGGTCGATGTCGGTCCGCCCGTCCTCGATGTCCCACAGTGTGTTCTGCAACAGCCGGGCCAGGGTCCAGCCGGCCGCGCGCCGACGGTCCAGTCCGAGCGCTTCGGTCAGCAGGTCGAAGCGGCGCCGCACCACCCGGGGAGCGTTCCCGGTGGCGTGGAGCCTCTCCCAGCCGGTGTCCAGCGCGGGCCACAGATCGAAGCCCGGGTCGCCGATGAGGGGTTCGGGGTCGATGACCAGCCACGGCTCGCGCTCGGCGGCGAGCACGTTGTCGTAGTGCAGGTCCCAGTGCAGCATCCGGTCGCCGGGCTCCTCGACCAGTTCGGTGACGGCCGAGGCCCAGCCGTGTAGCCGCCGTCGGTCCTCGGGGTCCGGCAGGGCGGCGAGGGCGGCCGGCACGGACGCCAGCATGTCGCGCGCGAGGTCACCGAGGTCGCGCAGGCCCTCGGGAGCCGGGACGGAGTGCAGCCGGGTCATGAGTCCGGCCAGGGTGGTCATGGCCACGTCGTCGTCCTCGACGGAAGCCAGGGTGCGTGAGCCGTCCAAGCGCTCCAGCAGCATGGCGCTGCTCTCGGGGTCGTGGTCGAGCAGCCGCACGATGCCGTCGCCGTTCCATGCCCGCAGCCCGATCAGCGCGGCGGTCGTCTCCTCGCGGGGCATCTGGAGTTTGAGGGCGGCGCGGGTGTCGTCCGTGCGGCGCACCGGCACTACCAGTGAGGCTTCGCCGGACCTGATGTCGCCGTCGCGCTCCAACTTCCATCGGTCGAGCAGTTCCGCCACCAGCGCGGGCAGCCGGGCGACCCAGGCCCGTTCCTCCTCACCGCCGTTCCTCGTGTACGACGCGACCAGGGCGTCAGGGACTTCGATACCCTGCGGCGAACTCATGGGGGTGCCCTTCGGGGAGTGGGTTTTCCCGCCGTGACCCCGAGAGACCAGGTAAGACCGAGGGGCATGCGGTGGCTGCTTCGGGGCGCGGGCCTTGTAGAAGGTGCCGTCGCGGAGCATAGCGAATGGGACGCTGACGCGTTGGCGAGCGAGACGAGAAGAGGGCTTGGGCGTGGGTTCTGGCCTCGCCGGGATACAGGTGCACGAGCGGCCCGAAGGGGCGCCATCGAACGGCCGAGCCGCTCGTGCGACGGGGGCGGTCAGAAGAAGAAGGCGGCGACGCCCCGTTCGAGCGCGGTGGCGTTGCGGCACCAGCCCATGCAGGTCTCGATGGCGTGGAGCACCTCGGAGTCGATGGCGGACTTGGCCTCGTCGGTGGCGGCCTCCCACTGTTCGAGGGCCTCGCGGCACTGCTCGAAGCTCCATTCCCCGTAACCCGGCACGAGATCCACCGGGGAGGGGATCGGAGAGGGGACGCTTCCGTGGCTGAACGAACTGACGTCGACCGCGGTCACCCCGAGTTGCTCCAGGCCCTCGTCGACCATCTCCAGCCAGTCGTACTTCATCGGGCAGAAGTCACCGTTGACCTGGAATCGGCCGTGGAACTCGCACATCCACTTATAGGCGTAGGAGTACATCGTTCCGTGCTGATCATTAAAGGGGCCGCCTTCGATGACCGTGCGGATCGCGTCGCGGATGTTGGGGGCGCCCTCATCGATCAGTGAGTCGAACTGCTGGTCGTCGAAGTCCAGGTGCTTCTTGAACCGGCCACCGATCATGCGCCGGAGCTTGTCGTTCTTGGAACCGATGCCGCTGCGCAGGACGTCGAGGTCGACCACGTAGGGGGAAAGCGAGGAACTCATGGTGGGAGATTAGCGATCGCCTACGACAGATGGGTGGGCGTGTGCATCCCGGCTTCGGTGATGCCTGTGGGTGTGGGGTCTCGGCGGGAGGGCGGTGGCTGTAGCTCCGGTGGCGGGTTGTCCACAGGCTCGGAAGATCCCCTTCTTCTTTGAAGGAGGGCGCCCTAGCCTGGAAAGGTGTTCGACTTTCCCAGCATCTTCCACGGGCATGTGTCCTTCGACGTCGACGAGTTCTTCGCCTGTTCCCTGAGCGACCTCAGATGATCTTCGCCTGTCGCTGCCTCCGAACAGGTGGGGGTGACTAGGTTGGTGGGGGAGTGGTGCTGGGGTGGATGGTTGGGGGAGTGTCGGTTTTGTCTGTTTCTCGACAACTTGCAAAAATGGCGGGTCGGCCGGGATAGCGTTGCAGGTCAGGAAGACTGCTCCCCGCGCACGCGGGGATGACCCCCCGCCTCTCAGGTGCGGGAGACGACCCTCCCCCTGCTCCCCGCGCACGCGGGGATGACCCCCTGAGCGAGGGTGGCGGTGAGGTCATCGCCGACTGCTCCCCGCGCACGCGGGGATGACCCCGCTTCGACGTCGCCGACCTCGACCGCCGCCAGCTGCTCCCCGCGCACGCGGGGATGACCCCCGCGCTTGACGACACGGCGCAGACGGTGGTGTCTGCTCCCCGCGCACGCGGGGATGACCCCAGGCCCGGCATCTCGCCGGCGACCGTGCCGCTCTGCTCCCCGCGCACGCGGGGATGACCCCCCGGTGCAGCAGAGCCTTGCGGGTCCGCTCCAACTGCTCCCCGCGCACGCGGGGATGACCCCCCTCGGGCGATCCGATCGCGGATGCCCAGCTCCTGCTCCCCGCGCACGCGGGGATGACCCCGCGTTGGGTCGCCTGGTCCTGCTCACCGGTGTCCTGCTCCCCGCGCACGCGGGGATGACCCCCTGGCGCGACACCGGATGTGTGCACCCTGGGGCTGCTCCCCGCGCACGCGGGGATGACCCCCGCCCGAAGACCGAGAGGACCACCCCCCATGTCTGCTCCCCGCGCACGCGGGGATGACCCCGCGGGCTGTCCCCGCGGTGAGCTTTTCGGCCCCTGCTCCCCGCGCACGCGGGGATGACCCCGAACGCCCCCACTCTGTTCGGGTGGGGGCGTCACTGCTCCCCGCGCACGCGGGGATGACCCCATACCGACTGGTCGGTGTAAAAATGGCCGCATCTGCTCCCCGCGCACGCGGGGATGACCCCAGAGAAGGCGTCACTGACGGGGCCGACGTGCTCTGCTCCCCGCGCACGCGGGGATGACCCCTAGGGCGTTTTCCCTGGTCCGGAGTCTGCTTCCTGCTCCCCGCGCACGCGGGGATGACCCCACGGCGCGGCGAGAGAACGGTCGACCGGAAAAGCTGCTCCCCGCGCACGCGGGGATGACCCCTCCGGTTCCTGGGCTCCTGACCCTCTGACTTCCTGCTCCCCGCGCACGCGGGGATGGCCCTGGTCAGTGTTCTAGATAGCAGGTGAATCTTGAGCGGATAGTTCTATGGCCAGTTCCATGCAGCGCCATTGGGCCGGGGAGGCGTCGTAGGGCATCTTTCCGATGGCTTCGAACGCGCTCATGGAGCCTGCCTCCCTCCTTCCGGATCTGATGTCGGCCTCATCGTCATCGGCGGGCTCAGGGTGCAAAGCGTCCCAGGCGTCGAAGAGGGCATCGTCGTCCTCACCCAGTCCGGACTCCTCGATGACGGTCTGTAGGGCGCTCTCGAAGATGTGCCGCTCGGCGGCCACTTGAGCCACCCGTGGATCATCGACGGCGACACTGTCATCGAGCGCCTCCTCGGCGTCATCGATGCGGTCGGAATCCTCCCGCAGAGCGGGATGCGTGGCCAGGACGATGAAGCGGGTGGCCTGGACAGCCGCGCCGAGCGGGCCGAAGATCCGTTCAGTGACCAGCAGAGTGTCCAGGTCCGCCTGACGCAGAGAGCCCTCGGGCAGGTTCTTGAGTCGGTCGGTGACGAAGTCGGAGAGCAGACCCATACGGCTGCCTTCGGTGCGCATCCGCTGCACGGCGGTCCGTTGCCGCCGCAATTCGGCTTCTTGCTCGGCGAGGGTTTCCTCCAGCCGTTCCAGAGTGTTCGCGATACCGTCTTCGCTGTCCGTGCCGGTGGTGAAGGCGTCACGGATGTCGTCGAGGGCGATCCCGGCGTCGGCCATCTTGCGAATCCACAGCAGGCGGATCATGTCCTCGTACCCGTAGCGACGACGGTCATCGCCGCCCCGCTCAGGCTCGGGGAGCAGGCCGATCTCGTGGTAGTGGCGGATCGCTCGTGGCGTGGTGCCGGCGAAGGCCGCCGCGTCACCGATCTTGACCTGGCGGGGTGGTTTGAAGGACGAGTGCATGAGCGGGGACCTTTCCTCAGGGGATCGGGACGTGAGTCCACTGGACCACATGCCGTTACGGAAGGTGCAACCTCGTACACTCCGCCCCGTGTCGATTCCAGGCGCTCTAGGCTGGAGGGGGAGTGGCGTCGGGTGGGTGATTGAGGATTGTCGGTTTTGTCTGTTTCTCGACAACTTGCAAAAACGGCGGGTCGGCCGGGATAGCGTTGCAGGTCAGGAAGCTGCTCCCCGCGCACGCGGGGATGACCCCATCGTGCTCAACCGCGGCGGAGGCCTCTCTGTCTGCTCCCCGCGCACGCGGGGATGACCCCCACAGCTCGAGGCGCGTCATGCCGCCCTCACCCTGCTCCCCGCGCACGCGGGGATGACCCCTCGCTGAGGTCGGGGGACCAGATGTAGACGCCCTGCTCCCCGCGCACGCGGGGATGACCCCAGAGTCCACTTCCTGGCTTCCTGACGTGCTCTCTGCTCCCCGCGCACGCGGGGATGACCCCGCCAGCATCGACACAGAGACTGAGGAGCTTCCCTGCTCCCCGCGCACGCGGGGATGACCCCCACACAGGCCGCCACCCGTGGCGCGTGTACTCCTGCTCCCCGCGCACGCGGGGATGACCCCTGGAGGATGTCGTGCGTCGTGGTGGACTCGGTCTGCTCCCCGCGCACGCGGGGATGACCCCGGCTACACGGTCGGTCGAGGCGGCACCTCCGACTGCTCCCCGCGCACGCGGGGATGACCCCGAGAAGGAGAACCCCGATGAGCGCTGAGGCCAACTGCTCCCCGCGCACGCGGGGATGACCCCCCGAAAGGCACACCATGACCACGACCGCCTACCTGCTCCCCGCGCACGCGGGGATGACCCCGCTCGGGAGAGATCACCGGCGAACTCTCAGCCCTGCTCCCCGCGCACGCGGGGATGACCCCGCCCGCCGAGGCATGACCACAGCACAGGCCCGCTGCTCCCCGCGCACGCGGGGATGACCCCAATGACCGTCGGAGTCACCACTCCCATCGTGGCTGCTCCCCGCGCACGCGGGGATGACCCCACCGCATCGACCAGGCCTCTATCTAGGCCTCTCTGCTCCCCGCGCACGCGGGGATGACCCCGCGATCAAGCCGGTGGTCGACTGGATCGTTGACTGCTCCCCGCGCACGCGGGGATAACCCCCGGCCGATGGCCATCATGATCCCGGAGGCGATCTGCTCCCCGCGCACGCGGGGATGACCCCCGGGCGGTCCAGGAGGCCTACGAGGCCTCTCGCCTGCTCCCCGCGCACGCGGGGATGACCCCTCAGGGCTGGGCGTGAAGTTGGAGGTGTCGTTCTGCTCCCCGCGCACGCGGGGATGGACCCACTGGATCAACGACCCTAACGACCCCCTCGGGCAGCTCCCCGCGCACGCGGGGATGACTGAAGTCGGCCAGGTGGTCGTTCACGAACTTCTGGACAGTCCGAACCCGCTCCCGCTAGTGTCCGGCTGCGAGCCTGGGCGGTATTCGATCGTTTGGAAGCTCTCAGTCGTCCCGAGGGTCGAACACGAACACCAGGAGATTGAGCAAGGAACCACCGGCGACGAACGCTTGAAGCACGAGGGCCAATGCCGGGGGAAGCTGCCCGGCCACCATGCCCACGACCGTCATCAGGGTCAAGCCGCCAGAGGAACTGAACAACAGCCAGTCCTCGCCTCTCCCACGCCGCACGGTCAAGTACAGAAAGGGCGCCCATGCCAGGAACCCGCATGACCCGAGGATAAGGAGTGTCCACGCCACCTTCTGTGACGGACTCGCTGCCAGCCGTCTCTGGCGCCGAGCCTCGATGGCGGCTTGTCGGCGGTAGACCTTGGCCTCGGCACGTCGTCCCGAAGCGACCAGAAGCCTTCGTAGACGCCGGATAGCCTCGGTGTGGCCCGCGTCGGCCGCCCGCCGAAAGTACTGTTCCGCCGTTTGCGTTCGGCCCTGGGTGTCGGCCCACAGCGCGTATTTGTAGGAACTGGATCGGTGTCCGGCGTCAGCCGCTCGACGGCGGTATTCAGCCGCTTCTTCGGGTTTCCCGGCCTTCTCCAACAGGTCCGCGGCCTTGATGGCGGCCTCGGTGTGGCCCAGTCGCGCCGCGTACCGGTAGTACGCGAGCCCCAGTTCCTCGGCCTCGTGCTCACTCAACGGTGAGAGTCTTCGAATCGCCGCCAGGTTCTCCTTCGACCTATCCCGGAGTGAGAGGACAAGCGACCTTTGGAAGTAGAGGCCTCGCCGATAGGCCTCCTCCCCTTCCTGAGCCCCGAGCCCGCCGGTGTAGCGCTCCGCTTCCTCCTCGTGGCCGGTCACGCTCAGAGTTTCGGCCAACCGCGGAATATCGTCCTCCTTCCCCTCCTGTACCTGAACGCGTAGGAAGGGAAGCGCTTGTCTCACCCTTCCTTGCTGAAGAAGGGCGGTGATGAGAATGGATCGAGCCCGGGCGTCCCCGGCCTCCGCGGCGGAACGAACGATCTCGGCTGCCTCGATGTTGTCGCCGGATATGCCGGCGGCGGTCGCTCGCCCGTACATGTCATCGGCCGGCGGAGGCGATTCCGGTGCCAATCCGGCCAGACTCAACGCCGCGTAGACATCGCCCTGGTTGGCCCGACGCCGCAAGTACTCATCTTCATCGGAAGTATCCGGGCGCACGCATAGAATATCGGCGTTCGCTCCGGAGGCCGCCTCCATATGAGCGAGGACATGGGTACGCCTGAATTCCAGCTCCGCCTTGCGCGGCTCGGCTAGTAGTCCCGCCCAGTTTCGTCCCATCCCCAGGCGAAGACAGGCGAAGCTGCCCTTGGTCGATGCGCGAGCGAACAGCTCCCCGACTTCGTCCTCACGACCTGTTCGCATCAGCAGGAGCCCCAGTGCGGCGATCGCGCCTGAGTTCTCCTGCTCCACCGCCCGTTCCAGCCACGTTTCGGCCTCGGCCGCTCGCCCCAGATCCATGAGAAGCATCCCGTACTTCGCCTGCGCGGGGACACTGCCCTCTATGGCCCCGCGCCGATGCCACTCTTCTGCCTCATTCTCGCGCCCTGTCTGACGCAGGAGTTCAGCCAGAACGAACATCGCGCGGAGACTACCCGCCCCTGCCCTCTGTCGAAGCAGGACCTCGGCCTCGTCCTCCCGCCCCGTTCGGGCCAACAACAGGCCGAGGGCGGTACTCGATTCCAAGGAGCCCTCGCGGGAGGCGGAACGGAACATCTCTTCCGCTTCGGTGTCGCGCTCCATCAAGGCGAACAGTGATCCCAGCATCATGCCGATGTCGGGATCGAGGTGCACGATGGGCCGCCATGCCCGCTCCACGACATCCATTCGTTTGGCCTCGACCGCAGCGACCCCGACCTGAAAGCGCTGTTCCGGGTCCTTCGCGTGGACCAACGCCTCATCCCAGGCCTCAGGTGTCACAGGTTCTTCCGCATGATCGACCAGGTAGTCGAAGGGCTCCCAGGTCTGGCTGTCACCGGTCTCCCCGGGCAACAGCAGGCTCGTCGCTCCAAAATGTAAGGAAGCCGCCCAGGAGAAGGCCTCGTCCTCATTCTCCGGGCGCAGATGACGACCCCCGGCGTCGTCCAGGTATCGCTGGTGCAGCCGCAGCAGTACCGAACGCGGGTAGGGGCCGATCAGCCCGGTCCGGGCCAGATCCACGGCGGCCGCGACCAGAGCCGCACCGCGTGGGCTGCCGCCAGGGGTCCAGGCCGCCCGCCATTTCTCCAATAGTCCTGGTCCGGCCGCCAGGTACTCGGCGAGACCGTAACGCTCCTGGTACTCAAGCGCGTCCAGGACCCTCGTGTCGGCGCTGTCCCCGGCCCGCAGCAGCTCCTGGTCGCTCCACAGCCGGTCCAGGTTCACACGTTCGGCGCTGTTGAGGACTTTGGCGGCGTGTGCGCCGTCTTCACGATCGCTTCCGCCTGTCACGGGCGAGGTGAAGGAAGCCCACTGTTTCAGGCGCATGGTCGCCACCACCGGAGTACCGTTGCCGCGCAACCGGGTCAGAAGCTCGGTGTCGAAGCCGCCCGGTCCCAGGAAGCGTTCCAGATCGTCCAGCCACACCACACATGGCGATTTCGTTCGTAGGATCGCCGTGGCCCCGGCCCTCAGATCCGCGGGGTTGCTCGGTGCGTGGACACGGTGCCCAGGTAACACGGATCGCAGAGCCTCGAAAGCGGCCCGGGTTTTGCCCGCTGTGGAGTCCCCGGTGACCAGCACCAGGCCGCCCTCTCCGGCCGCCTCACCCAGGCGCTCGCCCAGCCGCTCGTCCGCGTCTCGCTTCACGTACTCGGGAAGCGCCTCCGTCTCCGCGCCCGGTCGGGCACGGTGCACACCCGCGAGGAGCCCGTCCCAGTCCTTCGCCGGCGGCCACTCCGCGGGATCAGGTAGATCGGCCGTGGTGCGGTCGTAGACGTGCACCGTATCGATGGTCTTGCTCTGGATGAGCGTGCCACCCGTTTGGACGGTGCCCCAGAAAAGATTCCTGACTCCGCCGCCCGAGGCCTTCCTCCTCCACAGCCCCACGTTCCGCCTCCATCGAGCCTTGCCAGCATCGGATTCCCGACGCTATCGACCACAAGCCCCTTGTAATAGGGGTTCTCGGACGGGATCCGGGGCGTTCGGGTCGTCCGCAGGCTCACGGATTCGCCCGGGTGATGTTTTGGCGATGGTGGACGAGAAGGTCGCCCGTCAGGGAACGCGAGGGAGGGGCGGGAAGGTGGAGGCCTCTCGGAGGTTGTTCACGATGTACGAGGAGTACGCGCTGTTCGGAGACGAGGCCTGCGAACGGATCCACTTCTGGTTCGAGAACTGAGGTGGCGGGTGGATACCGAATGAGGGGGCGGGGTGGCTAGGTTGGTGGGAGAGTGGTGTTGGGGTGGGTGGTTGAGGGGTGTCTGTTTTGTCTGTTTCTCGACAACTTGCAGAAATGGCGGGTCGGCCGGGATAGCGTTGCAGGTCAGGAAGCTGCTCCCCGCGCACGCGGGGATGACCCCCAGACCCTCCACCTGGTGAACGACCCTCGCGGTCTGCTCCCCGCGCACGCGGGGATGACCCCTCGCCGTGCGCGAGGACTTCAAGAAGCACCTGCTGCTCCCCGCGCACGCGGGGATGACCCCAGCACCGTCGGTCGCATCAGCGGCAGCGCGGACTGCTCCCCGCGCACGCGGGGATGACCCCGGCACCAACTCCCGCAGGCGCTCGGCATCGGCCTGCTCCCCGCGCACGCGGGGATGGACCCAGTCCGGCGAACCTGGTGCTGGTGCTGGTGCACGGGTCCTGCTCCCCGCGCACGCGGGGATGGGCCCGACCTCCGGGGAGGTGGAGGGCCTCCACCGGATCACCCACTGGGCGATCTCGGTGAAGGGCCGTTCCACCGGGTCCGGCTAACAGGAACCGACCCGGACGAGCCGGTTACCGGAACCCGGCGGGGATCGTCATGAGGTCGATTCCCCACAACAACGGCAGCAGGAACAGCGTCCCCACGACGATGAGGACGAGGGCGAAGAGGTTCAGCCAGAACCCGGTCCTGACCATCTCCATGATCGTCACTCTGCCTGTGCCGAACATGATCGCGTTCGGGGGAGTGCCCACCGGAAGCATGAACGCGCAGTTCGCGGCCATCGCGCAGGGGACCATCAACGCGTACGGGTGGATGTTCAGGGAGAACGCTAGGGCCGCGATGACCGGGAGGATCATCGTCGCCGTCGCGGCGTTCGAGGTGATCTCCGTCAGGAACAGTACGAGCGCGGTGGCGAAGACGATGGTCAGAATGATGTTGACCCCGTCGAGCACGCGCAACTGCTCACCGATCCACGCGGAGAGGCCGGTGTCGACGAACCCCGCGGCGATGGCCAGCCCGCCGCCGAACAGCAGGAGGATGCCCCAGGGGATCTTCTTGGAGTCCTCCCACTGGAGGATCCGCTTCTCACTGGCGCTGCGGGTCGGCAGCGTGAACAGGACCACCGTCGCGACGATCGCGATCAGCCCATCGCTGATCCCCGGAAGGAGGCCCTCCCAGAGGAACGACCGGGTCACCCACATGAACGCCGTTCCGAGGAAGACGGCGAGCACGATCTTCTCCTCGGCGGACATCCGGCCGAGGGCCCTCCGCTCCTTCCGGATGATCTCCCGGCCGCCGGGAAGCTGCTTGAACCGGACCTTGAACTTGACGCCCGTCAGGTAGAGCCACGCCGAGGCCATGAGGATGGCGGCGATCGGGACTCCGAACAGCATCCACCCTCCGAAGGAGATGCTCTCGTCGAAGAGCTCCCCGACGGTCGCCGAGAGGATGGCGAGCGGCGGTGTTCCGATCAGTGTCCCGAGACCGCCGATGGTGGCCGCGTATCCGATGCCGAAGATGATGGACTTCTCGAACTTGGGCAGGTCGTCGGCGAACTCCCCTCCTCGCAGCGAACGTGCGGCCTGGTACACGACCGCCAGTCCGACGGGGATCATCATCATGGTGGCGGCCGTGTTGGAGACCCACATCGACAGGAAGCCCGTCGCGACCATGAAGCCGAGGATGATGCGGCGCGGACTCGTCCCGATCGCCGAGACGATGGAGAGGGCGATGCGCTGGTGGAGGTTCCATTTCTCCATCGCGATCGCGAGCGTGAACCCTCCGAGGAAGAGGAAGATGATGTCGTTGCCGTACGCCGAGACCACGGCGTCGCCGTCCAGCGCGCCGGTCAACGGTAGGAGCACGATCGGGAGCAGGGACGTGACCGGGATGGGGATCGCCTCGGTGATCCACCAGGTCGCGACCCAGAGGGTGGTGGCGAGGACCGCCAGCCCCTCCGGTGAGAGCCCTTCGGGTTCGAAGAACAAGAGCGTCACCACGAACAGCAGCGGGCCGAGCACCAGCCCGGTGACGCGTGCGGGCGTGTAGCCGGGGCCTGGTCCGGGTCCTGATCCTGGACCGGGGTCGCCGGGCTCCGCGGCCGGACCCGTGGCCTCGGGGCCCGCATGCGCGGCGGATCCGCCGCCGGAGGCCACCGGTTCCCTCTGCGGTGGCTCCTCACGCTTCGCGAACATCAGGAGCCTTTTGATCTCCCGGTGGGAGGCCCACAGGCTCTCCCAGAGGGTGTACGGGTAAGAGGTCGCCATTGCTGCACCTTCTCTGCTCTTCGGCCCGGCTTGTACCGAGGCGAAGAGACCGGTTCGGGGGGAGGGGGTAGCGGGTCGCCATCGGCCGTGTTCGGGAACAGGGTCGTGGGGACTCCGCGGGGAGGTAGGTGACCGTCGCCGGTCGTGGCACCGGTTCAGTCGGCGGTGCTCGTGGACCGGGCGGTCGTTCGCACCGTCTCGGAGGCATGGTGCGCGGTGTCGGAGACGGCGGCTCCCGTACGCGCGGCCGTCGCGGGAGCCGTCGGTCTCGGACGGTCAGCCGTGCAGGTCTCGGAGGATCTTGTAGAACTCCGCCTTGCCTTCGAGGCCGATGCCAGGGAGGTCGCCCGGCGCCACGCGGCCGCGGGTGATCACCGCGTCGTCGGTGAAGCCGCCCGTGGGCTGGAACTCTCCGGGGTAGGACTCGTTGCCGCCGAGCTTGAGGGCCGCGGCGATGTGCAGCGAGAACTGGTGCCCACCGTGTGGAATGCATCGGCGGGAGGACCAGCCGTGCAGGGCGAGCATGTCCAGGATTCGGCGGTACTCCGTCAGGCCGTAGCTCAGTGCCGGGTCGACCTGGAGGAAATCCCGGTCCGGGCGCATTCCGCCGTAGCGGATCAGGTTCCGGGCGTCCTGGAGGGAGAACAGGTTCTCTCCGGTCGCGATGGGGTTGCGGTAGTTCTCGGACAGGGTCGCGTTCAGCGCGTAGTCCAGCGGGTCGCCGACCTCCTCGTACCAGAAGAGGCCGTACTGGTCGAGGGCTCGGCCGTACTCCAGGGCGGTCCGCAGGTCGAACTTCCCGTTGACGTCCACCATCAGCCGGGATCCGTCGCCGTCCAGGACGTCGATGACCGCCTCGATGCGCCTGAGGTCCTCGGCCAGGTCGGCGCCGCCGATCTTCATCTTGACGACCTCGTAGCCGGCGTCGAGGAAGCCCCGCATCTCGTCCTGGAGGTCCCCCAGGGTCTTGCCGGGCGCGTAGTAGCCGCCGGCGGCGTAGACGAAGACGTCCTCGTCCGGGGCACCGTCACCGTAGTGATCGGAGAGCCACCGATACAGCGGTACGCCCGCGGCCTTGGCCGCGAGGTCGTGCAGAGCCATGTCCACCACGCCGACGGCGACGGAGCGTTCACCGTGTCCACCGGGCTTCTCGTTGCTCATCATGACGTTCCACGCCTTGGCGGGCGAGAGTTCGCCGTCCTCGTCGAGGAGGTCCTCGGCCGTGGCGTCGAGCAGCCGGGGCAGCATCCGCTCGTTCAGGATGGCCGTGGCGTTGTACCGGCCGTTGGAGCTGAAGCCATACCCCACCAGCGGCCTGCCGTCGACCACGACATCACTGACCAAGGCCAGGATCGTGCAGTCCATCTTGCTGAAGTCGATGTAGGCGTTGCGCATCGACGAGCTGATCGGGATGGTGCCGGCGTGGGCGGAAACGATTCGCATGGGTCTCTTCCTGCGGAAACGGATCTTATAAGGTACTTATAAGTTATTCGGACCCTATAATGGCTGAGATGGGGGTCACAAGCCCGTGGGGGAAGATCTTGTGAGTGAGGTCACGATGAGCAGTGCGAACGTCTTCTCCAGCAAGGGTGGTCTGGCCTATACCGAGCTGCGCCGCCGCATCACCTCGGGTGAGCTCGCCCCGGGATCACGCCTGTCTCAGTACGAGCTGGCGGAGGAGATGGGGATGAGCATCACCCCTCTCCGTGAGGCGGTCAGGCGGCTGGCCAGCGAGGACTGGGTCGTGATGGAGACCCACCGAGACGTTCGCGTGGCACCCATGAGCGCGTCCGAAGCACGTGAGCTGCTGGAGGCCCGTTTCTCGCTGGAGCCCTCCGCCACCGAGCTCGCCGCGCTGCGCCGGACGGAACGAGAGATAGCCGCGATGAGGGCGGCGGCCGACGCGCTCCTTCCGGTGACCCGTACCTGGGGCGAGGAGGCCATCGTGGCGCATAGGGCCTTCCACCGGGCGATCTATACGGCCTCCCACAACAACGTGATGATCAGGCTTCTGGACGATCTGTGGGACAAGACCGACCGGTACCGGCGGATCGGTCTGGAACTGCCCGCGGGAGCCGAGCCGCGCACCATCGACCAGAACCAGCATCACGAGATCCTGGAGCTCGTCGTCAGTGGTGATGGTGCCGCCGCGGCCGCGCTGGTGCGCTCGCACATCCTCAACAGCCTCGGCGCCGCGGTCACGAACGCTCTCGAAGGAAGGGAAGACGTCGCCTACCACCCTTTCTTCGGGTATTCGCTCTGAGGCGGCACGGAGTGGTGGCGCCACACCGACCTGAGTACTGCGCGCGCGAGGATGGGCTCCAAGACTTCGCCTCTGCTTCTGGCGAGGGTGTTTAGGCTGGGGAAAGTGGCGTTCGGGTGGACGGTCGAGACGATGTCGGTTTTGTCTGTTTCCCGACAACATGCAGAAATGATGGGTCGGGCGGGATAGCGTTGCAGGTCAGAAAGACTGCTCCCCGCGCACGCGGGGATGACCCCACGGCCCCGGGCGGCCCACCCCAGAACGGAGCCTGCTCCCCGCGCACGCGGGGATGACCCCCCGTCAGCAGGGAGGCAGCCACCCAGCACCACTGCTCCCCGCGCACGCGGGGATGACCCCTGGCTGGTGCTCGGCGGCGCGGAGGTGGTCAACTGTTCCCCGCGCACGCGGGGATGACCCCACCGCGACATCAAGAAGCCCGTCCTGCGCCGCCTGCTCCCCGCGCACGCGGGGATGGACCCGCGCCGAGGCCGAGAGCCGGCGCGAGGCCGACCTGCTCCCCGCGCCTGTGGGGATGCGTTGATCTCGCTTTGTCCGAAGCAGTTGTAGAACCCGGTTGTCCCTAACACATAGGTGCGGAGGCCCCTGGCAGGGTCATTCGCCTTTCAGGCGATCACGGGCGCGTAGCACCAGGTCCAGGGCGGCTTTGCCGTTCACCGCGTCGCGGTTCATGGAGTCGAACACTCGACGGTAGGGCTCGACCGCGTCGTCGTCGGTCAGGTCCAGCTCCGCGCCGATGGTCTCCACGATCACACGTTCGTCGTCGTAGATCCAAAAGCCGTGTACAGGTGAGGCCGACAGCGCGGTCCCCAGGGGCACGATCCCGATACGTCCCCGCCCGGTGCGCACACATTCGGCGAGGTGATCGAGTTGTTCGGCCTGGACTCGCCTGCCAGCCTGGCGTGTGTACAGCGCGGGTTCCCACAGCAGGATCCGTAGCCCCTGGCGCCGCACGTCCAGGATCGAACGCCGTTCCATGCGCTTGCGTACGCCGTCCTCGATATCGGTCGGCGTCCCGTAGAGCTCCGCGGCCTTGCGCAGCATCATCCGGGCGTAGTCGGGGGTCTGGAGGATCCCGGGAACGCACACCGACTCGAAGATCCCCAGCGTTCCGGTCCGGCTCTCCATCTCGATGGCGTTCTGCTGGCGCGCCCGGTTGCCCGCCGCGAGACTGCGCCGCCAACCGGTGTAGTGCGTCTCCAACGCTCCGAGCTGGGCGATGAGCCCTTCGGTCGCGTCCTGGCGCCCGCACAACCACGCCCACCGGCGCAGGTCGGCGACGGCCGCGGTCTGGTTTCCGCGTTCCAGGCGGGAGACCTTGGAGGGATGCCATCCCGCTCGGGAGGCGAGTTCGCGCCCGGACAGCCCGGCCTCCTCGCGGAGTTCGCGGAGTCGAACGCCGAGGGAGACGCGGGCTG
The DNA here is from genome assembly GCF_035818715.1 of Nocardiopsis sp. LDBS1602. Taxonomy (NCBI): domain Bacteria; kingdom Bacillati; phylum Actinomycetota; class Actinomycetes; order Streptosporangiales; family Nocardiopsidaceae; genus Nocardiopsis; species Nocardiopsis sp. LDBS1602. The sequence continues at coordinate 345,861 of NZ_JAYLVW010000001.1, forward strand.
TCTGGTAGTCGGTCATCGCACCCTTGTCGCCATGTACTGAGTGAATGTCAGTGCATGATGCCACGCGGCGTCTCGGGCACGCAGGGCGGTGAGGACCTGTTCTGGTTCCTCGCTCAGTCTGGCTCCGAGGACGTTGCCCTTCTCATCGAACTCGAACCAGGCGACCCGTCGGCTGTCGAAGACCCAGAAGTCCTGGTCAGGGAGTTCCTCCACGATGGGGTGGGTGCGTGGAAGGTAGCGGATGTCCTCGCCGATGCCGAGGTTGTAGGGGGTGCTCCACAGCTCCCAGCGCAGGTAGTCCGAGGGCGGGTCGTCGATGAGGCGCACTCTCTCCATGCGTTTGCCGGTGGCGAGTTCGGGGCGCATCATCTTCAGCCACGGTGTGAACCACTCCAGGTCGGAGTCGTCGCCTGTGAGCCATCGTTGGAAGGGTTTGTTCTCGTGGAGGACGCCGTAGAAGGTGCGGGTCTCCAGCCGCCAGGCGGTGTGCCGGTAGTGGCGGAAGAGGTCGTCGAATTCCTCTCCGGTGACGAGGTCGGACACGTTACTCCTCGGGGGCGAATCGGGTCAGGAGTTCTCGGGGGACGATGACGAACTCTTCGTTCGGTAGGACATCGGCGAGTTGGGACAGCGCTTCGGGGTCGGTCAGGCGGTAACCCTGGACCACGATGTTTCCCTCGTCGGTCTCGTACAGGGTGGGGCAGTTTCCTCCGTGGGAGGTGGTGCCCAATTTGCGGAGTTTCATGGTGCTCCTCGAATCAGGGGGCCTGTCTGGAGTATGTCGAGCGATGATCGACCGCGACAGGGTCTGAGGAAGGCGCTGGACGCAATCCCGCGCAACACCGCCTTTCCGAAGCGGGGCCCGTTCTACGCTCACCCTGTCTCCCACATTCCGGGGGATGACATCGGCTTCCGAAGTGACTCGAATACTCCTGAACCCCGTTCTCACAGGACAGATTTCCTACCTCGTGAACGGAGTCGGACCATTGGCCGGTTCTGGCCCAAAGCGTGTTATTCCGACCACGGATGGTTACGTTCCTGGTCGAGTTCGTGCGCACTGTCCACCCTCACCCCCATTTCAGGAGGGCAAGTGACCGTCACCCCCGAACGAGCCACCTCCCGACCCGCCGGCATGCTCTGGCTCGATCTCACCCGACGCTGCCAGTTGGAATGCGCTCACTGCTACAACTCCTCCGGCCCGGCCGGCGACCACGGAACCATGACGCTCACCGACTGGCGGCGCGTCATCGACCAGGCGGCCCAGAGCGGGACACACCTGGTCCAGCTCATTGGCGGAGAACCCACCCTCCATCCCGACGCGCCCCGGATCGCGGAACACGCCCTGGCCGCCGGTTGCGCGGTCGAGGTCTACTCCAACCTCGTCCACGTCACCCCCGCCTGGTGGGAGCTGCTCCAGCGGCCGGGAATGTCCCTGGCCACCTCCTACTACTCCCATGACCCCGCACGACACAGCGCCATGACCGGTCGCCCCGCCTCCCACCGCCACACACGGACGAACATCGTCCGTGCCGTGGAACTGGGGGTTCCACTGCGCGTCGCGATCATCACCGCTGATGGAGAAGGGGTCGAGGAGCCCCGGGCCGAACTCGAAGGTCTCGGTGTCACCCGTATCGGCGTCGACCGAGTGCGCCCCTATGGACGTGGGGCGCAGGGCGATGAACCGGATTGCTCTGGTCTGTGCGGGGCGTGTGGGGATGGGCGGGCGTCGATCGCTCCTGACGGGTCGGTGTCCCCGTGCGTGTTCTCCACGTGGATGTCTGCGGGAAACGTCCGAACGGAAGGGTTGATCGATCCTCCAGCCAGGGGGGAGTTGTGGCAACGATGAGCGTTGAGCCGGGGAAGTCCCTGCCCTCTCTCGCTTCACCTTTGCCGACACATATCGAAACCGACACCACGTTGCGGGTCAAGATCCTCGACGCCTGTGGCCTGACCTGTACCTTCTGCCATAACGAGGGGACGCCCGTCGTAGTCGACAATCGGAACCGCGGGCTCGCCCTCTTCAAGACCAGCGGAAGCTCCGGGCGGACGTCGATCTACGCCGCCACCAATGGCTCCACTTTTCTACCGAGCAGCATCCCTCCCGACGAAGACTTCTCCCAGGCCCTGCGTCGTTTGGGCGAGAACATGGAGTTCACCGAACTTCACCTCACCGGGGGCGAACCCACCCTTCACCCTCGTCTGCCCGAACTGGTGAACCTCGCCGCAGAACAGGGATACCGGGTGTGTATGACCTCCAACGGGGAGAACGGGGTTCGTCAGATCCCTGCTTGCGCCGAAGCCGGTCTCGACCGGGTCAACTTCTCCATCTTTGGTACGACTCCTGAGGAACTCGCCGAAGTCCAGCACGAGCGCTTTCGCGACAGGGCCAAGGCCGCCGCCAAGATCGATGCCCTGCACGCCTCTATCCAAGCCTGCGTCGAGCATCGGGTCCGAGTCGGCGCCAACATCGTTGTGCTCGACCACACTCACATCGAACGTGTCCACCGGCTCCTGGACAGTTACGCACCACAGTTGTCCGTGCGCCTGCTCAACTCCCTCGACCATGGCCAGGCGTCTATCGACGCCATCGATGAGGTTCTGCGTCAACGTGGTGCGGTGGCCGAGGCCCGGAGATTGACGGCCGGAGCCTCGGGGGCACGGACCGCTTATCTCATCGATGGAGGACAACGACGCATTCACGTCAAATGGATCCGTCCTGTGCGTCTGCCGACCACGTGCCAGGGGTGCCGGTTCAACAACGACACCGACTGTCAGGAAGGCTTCTACGGTCTCCGCCTGTACCGGGATCGCACAGGGCGATACCTGGTCGGTGTGTGTCTACAACGCATGGACCTGTGTCGGCCGATCGATGATTTCCTCAACGAACACATGAGCACCGAGATCCTCCGGTTTCGCCGGTCCGACCGTGACAGGCTGGAAGCCGACCACCGTGACTTCACGACTTCTCCACCGTCTATGCACAGCGAGGAAGGGACCCCGACGATATGAGCGTGATCGAGTACGAGGCCAAGGTTCTGGACATCGATCCCGAGCGGGTGGCTCGTCTGATTCTCGACAAGGGCGGTGTCGACCTGGGTGAGGTGCTTCAGCGGCGCTATGTGTACGACATCGAGCCTGGGGACGAGTCCCGGTGGGTGCGTCTGCGCGACACCGGTAGCCAGGTCACGCTCACGGTCAAGGAGATCGATTCGGACGCCATCGGTGGAACCCGGGAGACCGAGACGGAGGTCGGCGACTTCGAGACCACCAACGCCCTGCTGGGCAAGCTCGGCTACACCCCCAAGGCCTACCAGGAGAACCGGCGGCACAGCTTCACTCTGGACGGGGCGCAGTTGGAGATCGATACCTGGCCCCGCATCCCCGCCTACCTGGAGGTCGAGGCCGACAGCCGGGCGGAGGTGGTGCGTGTGGCCGCATTGCTCGGTTTCGATGAGGCGTCTCTGACCGGTGAGAACACCACGAAGGTCTACACCCGCTACGGCATCGATCTGGCAGTGATCACGGACCTGCGCTTCGGTTCCTGAGGAGAGCGGGTGCGTTGTTCGAGGCGGCGGATGCTTGAGCGGAGTGTCTACGCTGATCGGTGAGGGACTCTCGCGGAGGGATCGAGGGGTGTCTGTTTTGTCTGTTTCTCGACAACGTGCAGAAATGGTGGGTTGGTCGGGATAGCGTTGCAGGTCAGGAAGACTGCTCCCCGCGCATGCGGGGATGGACCCACGACGACGGCGCCGAGGACGGAAGGGGCGTTCTGCTCCCCGCGCATGCGGGGATGGACCCACGACGACGGCGCCGAGGACGGAAGGGGCGTTCTGCTCCCCGCGCATGCGGGGATGGACCCGTTTCCCACTCCATGAGGAGCCCGCAGTGGTACTGCTCCCCGCGCATGCGGGGATGGACCCATCAACCACCTGAGCAGGGAGACGACCGTCTTCTGCTCCCCGCACACCCCACACCGTGCGGATCACTCGGCGCCCGTCCAGCTGCTCCCCGCGTGGGCGGGGATAGCTCCATGAGGTCGCCGCACTGCTAATGCGGTTGGGGCCGTTCTCCGCATGTGGGGGGATGGGTGGGCGCGGGTCTGTTGGGGGTGCTCTTGGCCCCACGGCCGAGGCCGGTCACGTGGTTTATGGTGACCGGCCTCGGGGCTCGACGGCTACAAGCAGTGGCTTTGGTAGAGGCTCTGGCCGTCGCCTGAGGGGCTCAGCTCGTGTGGACCGCGCTGAGCAGGGCGTTCCATTCGCGAGCGGGCAGGGTGAGTTCGCTCAGGTCGCGGTTCTGGGTGTCGCGGATGTGGGTGGTGGGGCCTTCGGCCACTTCGACGCAGTTGCTGCCGTTGGGGCTGTAGGACGACTTGTGCCACGTGATTTCGCTGGTCATGCGCTGCCCGTTCTCTTCGGAGGTCGGAGGCTGACTGCTGCGGAGCGGGGCTTTTTCGGGGGACCGAGAGAGGTCATGTGCTCGTGGGGGAAGAGTGTTCTTAGGGCGTATCTACGGCTGAGATGATGCGGAGATACGCAATTTCTTCTTCCCCGTTGAGCTGGGGAGTAGTCCTTGTTTCTTCACGATCGGACATATCTCCCCTTGCGTTGTTACGTAGGGGAGTTACTCTAGGAGTGCACGAACACGACCGGCCCCCGCCAACTCGCCTGGCGGGGGCCGGTTTGCGTGTGGTCCGGACTACCTGGAGGTCGTTGCGCTGAGGAGTGCGGTCCACTCGTTCGCAGAGAAGGACAGGTGTCCCAGCTCGCGATTCTGGGTGTCACGCACAGCGGCTTCCTGCTCGATGACGCAGGCTTCTACGCAGTCACCGCCGCTACCGTTGCTGTAAGTGGACTTGTTCCACTCTTCGGTCATCATGTGATGTTGCCTCGAATCTCTTCCATGCGAGCTCGTGACGCCGCTACGGGCAACGCGGCGCTCCTCAACTCCGCAAACGTTCGGTCATAGCGTGCCACAACATCAGGTTGCTTCAGTGAGAGCCCGGTCTGCTGGCTCTCGATGTACACGAACGACCCGGTGTCGGGTACATCCATCAGCTTAAATGAACCGCCTAGGCCGGGATGATCTTCGGCTGTTGTCGGCACCAGTTGAATGTGCATGCGGGGGCGGTAGGACAGCTTGAGCAGGTGGCTGATCTGTAACCTCATGACCTCTGGGTTTCGGAACCGTCGCAGCAGCACCACCTCATCCAAGAGCACTGTGACCTTCGGAGGGTGTGGGCGCTCCAGAATCTGCTTTCGAAGCTTCCGGGCCTTCACGATCTTGGTTATGACCTCAGGTGGTTTGTCGGGTTCGGCAATCTCACTGATCGCCCGAACGTACTCCTCTACCTGGAACAGTCCGGGAACCAAGCTGAGTGAGTACTCGCGGATGGTGGTCGCGACATGTTCGGACTCGGCCACCTCGCGGAAATATGCGGTCATACCGGAACCGGAGAAGACCGCGTCCCAGGCATCCACGAGGACACCCCGAGCGGTAAGGGCTTTATCGAGACGGACCACAGGGTCCCGCCTTGTCCCTTTTTTCCCTAGTTCCAAATCGCTGACGGCGCTCTGTGAAACCATGGCCGCAGCCGCCAGTTCTTGTTGGGATAATCCCGCCTGACCTCGGGCTTTCCTGAGAAGCTGTCCGAATCGGAGCCTTGCGGCATCCTCCCCGTCCTCTGCGTTCTTCAATTGCACCACCGTGTTACCTGAAGCTACCGCTGAGAATAGAACTTTTACCGTCTTTAGCGGTAATCATAGACCGCATGCCCCTGTTGTTGGCAAGGTCTGTGGCGAAGCCGTAACCGAGAGCATCGGTTCGGTTTTCAGTTCACTGTTCTCCGTCTGGGGAGATGGGGGCATGAGCTGCACGGCCACCTCGCGTCACGGAGTGAGATGGCCAACCAGATCGCCCCGCCTTTGATCAGGTGGGAGCGGTATCGGTTCGCTTCAAAAGGCAGATCCGAGACGAACCGAACTCTGAGCAGAGAAACCCCCGGGGGCCGAAGTCGAGAGCGGCCGCCCGGGGTTGTAACCCACCCCGACTGCACCGAGGTGAGACGACATGAAGTGTATCGCTGCTAAGCGGCGGGACAACAGGCTTTTGTCCGCTCCGTACCAAATGCTCCATTATTCCGACCCCGACAGGCTGGGCCTTCGGGTGCGGCACACGGTGGCTGCTCGTGCCGCTGCTCGGAACTGGGTACGCCGCCATGCTGTTCGGGGGATCGCCAACCCGATGGCGGCGGCTGAGATCGCGAACCGGGCTTCGTTGATCGCGTGGGAGTTGATGGACAACGCCCATCGTCATTCTCACTCGGGTGCTCCGGATCAGACGCTCACGCTGATGTTGGAGCGGTCGCGGTATCTGTTGTCGATCACGGTCACCGATGCCGGTCCCACCCCCGGCTGCAAGCGGCTCTCTTTCCCGGAGCAGAAGGGCCACGGCGGTGGTCTGGGGCGGGTGGCTTCGCTCTCCTTCTATTGGGATTGGGACGGGTGCGCGGGTCTACCGGTGACGGTCAAGGCCCGGATCGAACTTCCCTGACCAGCGTGAAGGAGCACATCGTGAGCATGATCCCGACACAGGTCCGACGCACCCTCCCAACCACCACATTCACCCCGCCCAAGGGCACCCCTGTCCTGCCTGTCCGGCAGGGAATCTTCGTTCCGCCCGACACCACCACCGCTACTCCGGTCATCCCGAAGGTTCGGAAGCGCTGGTTCGGTCTTCGGTGCCGGTTCGCCCACTGGGCCGGGTTCCTCCCGACATCGGGCCGGGCCGAGCGTCCGGTCTCACCGCCCTCGACGGTTCCGGACGCTTCGGACACCCCGGTCGCACCGAGCGTTCCGCCCGCTTCGGAGCCCCGGCCGCCTCTGCCTGCCCGGCGCGCTTCGGCCGCCCACCCTGCTCCGAGCACACCGCCGGCTCCGGTGTTCCGGTCGGCCTCGCCCGTCCCACCGACCTCTCCCGTGCCTCCTCCTCGGCGTCCCGCACAGTCCACTTCCAGTGCTTCAGCCTCTTCTGACTCGTCCGCTTCGCGTTCGGTGGAGCAGAACGCGGCCGCGGAGTTGAGCGCGTTGAGGTTGTTGGGTCGGTTGAGTGTGCAGCAGAGGTTGGCTCGGGTGGATCACCGGTTGAGTCTGGCTCGGCTGTTGGTCGACGGGATCTTGGACGAGCGGTCCCGGGTGGAACGGCAGTTGCGCGAAGCCGAACAGGCTGAACAGGACGCCGGTACCCAGGAGTTGGGAACGGCCATACGCCGATACCTGGCGCAAGTAGGTCGGTCGTGGACGACCTCTTGACCCCCGCCCAGGCCGCCACTCAGTGGGGGGTGTCGTATGCGACCGCCGCCCGCTGGGCCCGCGAAGGCGTGATCCCGGCTCTGCATGTGGGGCGTCGTTACTACTACCTCCAGGGCACCGTCGACCAGGTCAGGCGCGCCCGGGCCACGGGTGTCGCCCCTTATCCGAACCACGACGCGAATGCGGGGGTAGCGATGACGATGACCTGGGGCGCGGCCCGCAGCGGGACTCTGTTGGATCGTGAGGAATGGGCGTTGACCAACGCGGCCCGCACCTTCGACTACCTGGACTACGGGAAAGACTCGTGGAGCCAAGACCGCCACACCGCCGTCAAGATGGCCGAAGCCTCGCCCGGTCTGGCGGGGCAGATGCTGGTGCACCGCAAAGCACGCGAAGGCGTGGTCGACGCGGTCTGCCGCTCCTTCTCCCAGGTCGTGGATCTGGGCTGCGGACTGCCGGCGATGCGCCGGGCTCCACACGAACGCGGCAGGGTGTTGTGGGGGAGCCGGGCGAGGACGGTCTATGTCGACCACGACCTCGCCGCCTTGGCCGCCGTTAGGGCGTGGTGGGAGCATCCGGCTCAGGTTCGGGGGTACAACGTGCGGGTCCTCGATCTGGACCTGCGCTATCCGGAGACTCTGGTCAACGCGTTGGGTGAGCACCTGGATCTGTCGGTGCCGGTGGGGGTGCTCTCCACCCTGACCCTGGACCACCTCGAAGACACCGAGGTCACAGGCCTGGTGGAGGCACTCGCCGCGAGGCTGCCTCCGGGAAGCGGCTGGGGGATCACCCACCTGTCCGGGATGAACGGGGCCGCCGAGGTCTACACAGGCCAGGCCCGAGAGCAGGGGGCGGATACCCGGTTGGTGGCGCGGGATCCGGAGGGGTTGCGGAAGGTCTTCGAAGCCTCGGGCTGGGGGCGTTGGCGGGGTCTGTCGCCGCGTGAGTCGGGTGGGGGAGAACCGCCGATCGCCGCCCTGACCACCCTGGACGCCTCCACACACCCCGATCGAACCGACCGAACCTCCCGGACCGCACCGCCCGACCCCTCTGAACAGATGGGTCACGCACCCGGCCGGTCCACCGCGGAGGCCGGGTGCGGCCCCCCACCGGCGGGACGTACCACGCCGATGGAAGAAGACGTCAGCCCCTCCCGACTACGGAAGGGCTGAACACGGGGGACAGAGCCCCGGTCCCGGGCGCGGTTGCCGCCGCGTCCCCGGGCTTCACCAAAAGAAGAAGCAGAAAGCAGGCTATCGATGCAGATCATCTACACCCAGGGTCGTAAGTCCCTTACCGCTGGTGTTCAGCACAAGGCCGAGGCCTCGCAGGGAGCCACCAACTGCGCCGCCGCCAAGCTGCTTGATGGCGGGAACGTGCTGATGGGCGACACCCAGAACCCCGACCAGGTCCGACTGACCCTGCCGGGCAGCGCCTGGGTCGCGCTGGTGCGCACCCTCGCCTAGCAACTCCCACAAGACGGCGGGGCACTTGCGGCCTGGCAGCAGCAATGCGTGGCCCGTCCGGTGTCCCAGGAGGCGCGCCCTCACCGGCGCCCTCCTGGGCCCCCAGACCACGGCCCTTTCCCGGAGAACAGAGACGACGCGGGCGTACCTCGAGAGAACGCCCCGCCTTCGCCCCGCGACCGACGCGCAAAGGAAACCATGACCCCCCTCATCACATACGCCGCGCCGACCGCGCCGATCGCGCCGGCACCCCCGGCCCCGCGGGAGCCGGCGCCGTTCGGCCCGCGCCGGAACACCGGAGATACCGGAGCCGCGGGGACCCTCGGCGTCCACCCTCGCCTCCGGGTTCCCTGTGCCGGTCAGCAGAGGAAGGGCACCGTCCGATGAGCGACGCCACCACCCGCCCGAACCCCACCGACCTCGCCCGGGACCTGGCCGCACGGCTCCCCGGCCCCGAACACGTCCGTGCCCTGTTCGCCACTGTGCCCCGGCACCGCTTCCTGCCCGATGTCCTGTGGGACGAGAACCGCGTCCGCCACGACCGTTCCCTCGACCCCGACGCGTGGACGCGCACCGCCTACACCGACCAGGCGCTCGTCACCCAACGCGACGACGGACGCGAAGACGGCACGGGCCTCCCGACCTCCTCGTCGAGCGCCCCCACGGTCATGGCCCGCATGCTCACCGCCGCCCGGATCGAACCCCGCGACCGCGTCCTGGAGATCGGCACCGGCACCGGATACAACGCCGCCCTCCTCAGCACCCTGGTCGGCGACGACCGGGTCACCTCCATCGAGATCGACCCGCGGATCGCCGCCCGAGCCCGGCGGTCGCTGATCGAGGCCGAGTTCGCGCCGACCGTCCTCACCGGCGATGGCGAGAACTTCGCGACCGGACTCCCCGGCCCCGCCTACGACCAGGCCATCGCCACCTGCACCGTCAGTCGAGTCCCGGCCGTGTGGATCCGACAGGTACGGGAACACGGCCGGATCGTCACCCCCTGGGCGCCGACACCGGGTGCCCCCGGCGGGGTCCTCGCCGTCCTGGACGTGGCCGACGGCCGCGCCGAAGGCCGTTTCGAAGGGGGCCTGGCGTTCATGTGGGCGCGCGGCCAACGGCGGGCGGGCCACAGCCCGCCCATCGGAGTCGAGGCCGACACGGTGGCCCGAGTCGACGACGACCCCCGCGCACCCTGGCTCGACGGAGAACAGGCACTCCTGCTCTCCCTGCTCATGCCGGGATGGGCCCACGGCATGGGACAGGAGGACGACGCCGAGGAACCGTACGTGTGGATCGCCTCCACCACCTGCCCCTCCTGGGCACGGCTGCACGCCGACGGCCGGATCGAACAGGCCGGCGAACGGAACCTCGTCGACCAGGCCGCGCAGGCGCGCGAGTGGTGGCACGACCAGGGCGAACCCGGTTACACCGACTTCGGGCTCACCGTCGACCTCGCACGAGAACGCCAGATCCTCTGGCTGCACGAACCCCACCAGGCACTCTGGTCCACACGACGGGACGCCCCGCATGGATGACGACGGCGAAGCCAAGAAGGCACTCGGCGTCCACCTGAGGAGGCTGCGCGAAGTGGCCGGACTGAGCGGATACCGGCTCCCCGGGGTGGACCAGTCGACGGTCTCCCGCATCGAGAACGGGCGGATCCGCCCCTCGCACGAGCTCATGATCCGCCTGCTCGACGTCTACGAGGCCGATCAGGAGGGGCGCGAGCAGGCCTACCTGTTGTGGGACCAGGCCCAACTACCCCTCCAGACCCGACGCCGGCAGATCGAGGGAACGCGCACCTCGTGGGACTTGAGCGGTGAACCGGTCCGCGGCCCGACGCTACTGGCCGGAGCGAGCGCCGCCGAGGACGCCGCCCGCTACCTCACCCGTGCCCAATGGGCGGGGAACGGCGCGACTCGACGGAACGCCCTGCTGAACGACGCCGAAGGACGGCTGCTCCAGGCCTTGGCCGCGCTGCACGCCGCCCGGACACGAATACCGGTGTGACGAGAGGTGCTTCGCTCCCCGGAGGAGCGAGCTCGCCTCGCCGAGACGGCCCCGTCGAGCAGCCGGATCCTCCTCGAACCCTGAACTTCCCTGACCCCCGATGACGACCCCCTTTGAGAGAAGAACATGACGCAGCCGGATGTCGACCCCATGGACCTCCTGACCCCTCAGGAAGTCGCCCAGGCGTTTCGGGTGGATCCCAAGACCGTGCGCCTGTGGGCGCAAGAAGGGCGGTTGCGGTGGGTCCGCACGCTCGGCGGACATCGTCGCTACTTCAAGTCCGACGTTCAACGCCTGCTCACCGAGCCCGGCCGATGATCGAGGCCCGGACCACGTCGATCTCGGGGTGCCGGAGCGGGCTGTGATCGAGACACGAAGACCTTCCGCCTCCGCTTCGTCGGTGACGTGCGCGGGGGTGTGAAAGCCGGCGTGGCGGTGCGGTCGACCTCGGACAGCGCGGACCGCCCCTTCGCGGGGGCCGTCAGGTCCCGTACCGCCACGCTCACCAGGCCCCGCCGCCTACGGGTGGTGAGGCTCCGCTCGGACCTGAAGCCGGGCGGGGCCATGGGGGAGCGGGCCGGGGGTGTCACCACCACCTCCGGCCCCTCCAGAACACACTCACCGCACAACGACGCGGGGTGGCAGCCCCGCGGAACGAGGGCCCGGCCGCACCGGGTTCGCGCGTCGTGCGGCCACCGCCGGTACCTCCGCGCCGACGTCCGACATCTGATCGAGGAACCCGAACGGTGACCCACGTGAACGGACATTCCAAGGAAAGGGCCCGCGCGCGGGCGCGAGCCCCTTCACGCATTACGCGCTAGATGACCAATAGGAGAGAGTGCCCCGGCGCCTGTCCGTCCAACGCCCGCCAGGCGGTCGCCCACCTCTGGAAGTCGTCGGAGTCACCGCCCAAGGAAACCACGAAGGCATTGAGGAGCGGAAAGGTGGGGAGCCTGTCGGATTTCAGCGCCTCGCAGAATCCGGCGGCCGAACACGTTCCGACGCGGAGCGACATCTTGCGGAAGCTGGGGTCGCCCGCCCACCTCCGGTACCGCCGCATCATCTCGATGAATTCCGCGACGCTCGTGGCCTCCATGGGATCCGGTTTCATGGAGAACCCCGGGACGTCCTCCGGCACCTCCGGCACCTTCTCCGGACGTGGCGCGGGTCGAGGGCCGAGGACGGTGTGGACCGATCCCCGCCGGCCAGGGGGAGTGTCACGGGCCAGGGTGAGGGGGAACTCCGCCCACAGGGAACCGTCCGGATCCTTGCGGACGGCACGGGGCCGAGCCTCGGCGGCCACCACGTACCGCTCGCCCTCGAAGGCGTACGCGGACGACATCAGCGCGCCTCCTTCGGGATGATGCGATGAGAGACATCAGCGGCGAATCCGAGTGTTATCGCAGCCAGTACGAGGGCGGTGGCGAGGTCTTGTCCCAGACGATGCAGGACGAGCGCGACGATAATCATGACGACCACGATCATGACGCGCATCCCTCGAGAGTCGAGGGAGAGATAGGCGGTCACATGAGACCTTTCGTTGTGATTGACACGGCTGGATAGTCGCGAAACCCCGGATCTTTCGGCTTCGGCGGATTCTGGAGATGCCAAGCCGTCAAGGGAGCGACAGGGGCCGTAAAGGAGAAAGTACATCATCCTGGGACGGGTGCGCAGCGACTCGCAAGTCTCTTCGTCCTGGTTGTCCTGTTGATGTGCGTAAGTCACGCTCTTCGGTGACTGGGCCGCTTTGCGAACAGGTGCGTTCGCCGGTGTTCGAGATCGTTCATCAGGGTCGTGACTTGTTCGATATCTTTAGGTTCCCCCAAAAGGGGGATACCGGTACTACCCCTGCACGAATCAGAGGTACCATTTTCGGGTTGACCGAAATGTGATTCGGGGCAGCGTAGAACGTGAGGGCCGGCTGGATATCGGGGCCGCGGGACTGGAGACCCGGCGGTTTCGAAGGGGCCCTCCGCAAGGGCCGCACCCTTCGGGGTGCGGCCCTGTTCCATGGCCGGGGCGTCCGGCCATAGTCGTGCGTCGAACGGACCGCGTTCAACCGGGGTTCGAGGGCGAGGTGCCCCGAGCCTCGGCCTGTTCGGACACGGGCCTCTCCAAGAGGTGATCGACCCGGACCAGCCGGTAGCCCCGGTCGAGCAACGTCTCGATGATCGTGGGCAGGGCGTCGACGGTCTGCGAACGGTCTCCGCCACCATCGTGCATCAGAACGATGGACCCGGGGCGGACCTGATCGAGTACCGACCGGGCGATGACCTCCACTCCGGGCCTCGACCAGTCCTTCGGATCCACGTCCCACAGGACCGTGGTCGCCTCCATCGTCGTCAACCAGTCGTACGGTCCCGGTGGCAGAGCGCCGTACGGGGGACGGAACAAGGTCGGTGCGTCGCCGTTGGTGAACGTGGAGAGCGCCTCGCCCGTGCTACGCAGCTGTTCGAGGATCTGCGCTTCGGACAGATCCGGCAGATAAGGATGCGACCACGTGTGGTTCCCGAACGCATGCCCCCGCTCCTGTATTCGCCCGAGGATCTCGGGGTGGGCGACGGAGTTCAGGCCCACGCAAAAAAAGGTCGCCGGCACCGCATAGTGCTCGAGTATGTCCAGGATTCGGTCGGTGTGCGGAGGAAAGGGGCCGTCATCGAAGGTGAGGGCGACCTTCTTCTCGCCACGCGGACCGTGGGCGAAGAACCTGCCCGGGGCGGGCTGATCGGCGACCGCGGCCATAGCGGTCTCATATCCTCCGGCGAGCTCCTCGTCGCGCCCGGAGTGGGTCCCCGAGCCCATCGCCGACCGGGAGAGCGGAGGCCGATCACGGAGGATCGTGCGTGCCAGGGCCTCGGCCGGGGCCGAGCCGAGAAGCGGGAGTTCGGACGGGGCCCGGTGGTCCGCCCGGTACACGATGAGGCCCGCCTCGGTGAGTCGGTCGTACAGAAGGCCGTTGGTGTCGTCGATGATGACCCGAGATCCGTTTCCCTGTAGAAAATCGACCATGGTCTCGATTTCATCTGTTCGGTATCCATGGGTGGGTATCACCGTTCTTCCGTAATCATCGACCACGGTGACATGGAAACCCGCCGCATCCCATGAGATCCCCGCGCGCATCATTCATCTCCATCGAGTCCGGTGCGCGAACCGCGGTTTTCGAGCCTTGCACTCTCTTCGCTCGATGTCCAGATCGGAAGGGCGTGGGAGGAGAGCGTGATTCGGGTTCACGGTCGTGGATCATTGCCTGCGAAGGACGGCGGCCTCCTGGAGGGCTCGTTGCAGGTGGTGCGGTGGAGCCGCCGGGTTCACTCCATCCGCTTGGAAGGTCGGGCCTGAGAAGCAAGCGAACAGGCACATCGATCTCTTTGCATGAGATCTCACTTATCGTGCACAGTGAAAAATACTCAGGTCGACCGTCAAAAGGTGCGGGTGGCGATCAAGTCAAGAGAAGAAATTAATAGAATAGTCCATAGAGTCCGAGGGTGATGGCGAGCAGGGAGAAGGAGAGCGCAAATATCATAATCCAAGAATTCGATTTTGGTTTTTCGTTTCGACTTTTCAGGATTATCAGGAGCATGAGGGATGTCGCCAAGAAAATGATGGCAAGTAGCGTAATGAAATCCATTGCTCTCCTAAGGTCGATGCTAATGAACTCGGGGCCTGCAAGTCACTTGCAGGCCCCGAAGAACTACTTATTCTCAAGGTTGCTGTGTGGCTGCATGGTTCGAAAGCCACATTGCTCCACAGATTAATGTTGCAGCCAATGTCGGTACGGCCACAACAAGAGACCAGCCGATCCCGACTCCGGTCAAGAGTAGAGCCATGCTGATGGAACCACCGACGATGGCGATCGCATTGCAGAGGTTCAGTCCGGTCGGATCTGTGTTGTTGATGGGGTCGCAGGCGGCGTAGGTGTGGTTGTCGAGTTCCTGGCGCGAGGGGTCGGGCTGGGTGAAGTTGAGGGTGAACGTGTCCAGGAAACGGTGGGACAGGTGTACGGTCCCGTCCTGGAACTGGTAGGCGCCGGTGTAGCCGAACGGGTTCAGCTCTCCCGCCCGGGTGTCCTCCAGGGTCTCAGAGGTCTGTTCACCGTAGGGGCCGTACTCATAGACCGTGTCCGGGGACTCGGCGTCGGAGCCTTCGGCGGTCAGAGCCAGCACGGTGCTCTGGTGGTCCAGGGTGTAATGGAACCTCTGAGGCGCTGGAAGCCGGTTCTCTCGTTGAAGTGGCCGAATATGGCCCCGAGGGCCGCTTCAGGACGACGTCCTCAGGCGAGTGAGTCGGTAGGAACGCTCCAACGAATGGAGGGGCCGGGGCAGCACCGTCGCCCCGGCTCCTCCAGACCGCGGATCGAAGTCGACCCTTCGGCTGTGCGTTGTCGGCCGTCGTCCGAACGGCCGGGACGTCACCACCGTCCCGGACGACGTCGAACTAGCTGTCGCGCTTCTTCACGTAGGTGCCACGGCGAGGCACCACGTACGCCCACTCATCCTCGACGAGGAGGGCGATGGTGCGGCGCACGGTGGAGCGGGCCAGCTCGTACTCCTGGACGAGCTGGGTCTCCGAGGACATCGGGCGATCGGGGGCCCAGTCGCCCCGTTTGATCCGGGCGATCAGGATCTGGGCGAGCTGACGGTAGGGCGGTTCGGGGGCGTCGTGAATGATGTCGGCGTCAGGGCCGAGCGGCTGGTCCATGGCGTAACCGTAATAGTTACGCTACGTGCGGGCTACTGACCCTTTGTATTCGTTTGAGTATGGACAAGTTCATACAACTCGAGACGTGTGAAGATGGAATGGGGTGCTGAACTGGGGCTTCATGGGGGTGGGGGAGGAGCTGTGTGGGGGATGCTCCTTGCTTGTATCGATCACGTGATTTCTATGGTCTGAACCTCTACGCGGTTTTAGTCTTGATTCGCGCCCAGGTCGATGTGATCCACGGATGTGCGAAGCGCTTCGACCTCTTCGGCGTTCCACCGAGCCAAGGAGGAACGGAAGTTGAACGAAGACATCAGGTGGTTCACGAGCAGTTACTCGGATGGCGGTCAGTGTGTGGAGGTCGGACATGCTGAATGCGGCACGCTGATCAGGGATTCGAAGAGCTCGAAGGGTGTGAAGTTGAACTTCGCGCCCGAAGAGTGGTCGGCGTTGGTCGCTGTATCGGCGACGCGTTAGTTCTGGCCGTCTGAAGAGGATTCTCTTCACTCTCTCAGATTTTCACGGGATGCCCGGAGGATCCGAGGGGCTGCTCCCCACGCATGTGGGGATGGGTATTCGAGCATCCGAGGTCGGCGGGCTCAGGCGGCAGGGCTCCGCGCATGTGGGGGTGAACCCCGTGCGCGATCGCCGCACGGTGCAGGCGGGGAAAACGAGTCCCTTGCCAGTGAGGGCCGATTCGCGGCTCTGGCTCCTTGGCCGCGCGCGGGCTCGGAGCGCGCCTCTTGCCCGGTCCCACCCGAGGTCCGGGCACCGGAACCTGGGAGGTCCTCTCGGCCGAAGGCAAGACCGACGGGACGGCCGTGATCAGCGGAGACGTCGTCTACCTGCGAAACCTCTACCAGGACGACGGCGGATACCTCGACACCAACGGACACGCCTCCGACGGCCAGAAACGCTCCGGCGGAAGGTACGACGTCTCCACCTCTCCAGGCAAGGACCGAGGCGAGGGCACCGGACGCTGGCGGATCTTCGCCCAGACCTCCAGCCCCACGGACCAGGCCGTACGCCTCGGCGACGTCCTGCTGCTGTGGAACCTCTACGGCAGCGGCAGCTTTCTAGAGACCAACAGCACCGCAGGGCCGGGCCTGTACGACGTGTGCACCAACGCCTACTTCAACCGCGCCGAAGACGTCACCCTGTGGAAGGCCCTGACCGCCCAGGCGTGATGCCCGGAGCCCGAGCCCGTTTTCCGGGTGCCGGAACGCGGTGGCGACGAAGACATCGGATTCCGGACGCCGCCCGGGACGGTGTTCGGGCTCTTCACAGAAGGGTTTTCCGGGTCGAGTCGAAAAGGAGAACCCTGTGCACCTGCCGGTGACCCTGGCAGGGGTTTCGGTCGACAGGGGTGTGCGGAGAGAGGGTGAATTCGTTTCTGCTCACGAGGGAATAGGGGAGCGAGGAAGATCGTGCTCGATCACCTCACGGCGGAACCGTGAGTCCCAGTCGTGCCACATGGCCAGGGTCAGCATCCCCTCGACCTGGAGGCCGGGGGGTTCGACCGAAGCCCACAGGTACAGCTCCCGATCTTCGTCCAGCGAGAACCACCGAGCGCTGTCGGCGGAGGAAGGCAGGTGTCCGGGCAGAGCCTGGTAGATCCGGCGCAGCGTTTCCCAACTCTCGGGGGTGAAGCGACGCCAGTCCAGGCGGTAGACCCGTTCCACCGCGATCCAGTGCGTCGCGGCCTCCGAGTTCGGATCGTCGAGGTCTGCGTCGAGGGGCGCTTCCTCGTCGTTGTCGTAGTACCAGTCGTGTTCCCGCACGGGAACAGCCTTCCAGAGGGAGGGGACGATCGTCCGGGTGCCGGGTGCCGGGTGCCGGGTGCCGGGTGCCGGGTGCCGGGTGCCGGGTGCCGGGTGCCGGTCTGGTGGAAGTGGGAGCAGGCTGTGCTCAGACCTGCGAGTCGTGAGGAGGTCGCGTCCTGTGCTGTCGGGGGCCGCCCCCATTGTTGCTCTGCGTAGTAATGAGCCCCGGGGAATTCGCAAGACTCGTTACCCTGGGTAGTGAATCGGGGGTCTGAGAACGGTCGGGGTCACAGGGTGCTTCGGCTCGGCCGGGGGCTGACGGAGTACGTCCGAGCGGGCGACGTTCCCCGCTGTTGACGGCCATGGATGGTCCGCCCTGAGGCCTTCGGCGTGTGAAAGACCCACCTGCCCCCGCGCACGCGGGGATGGGTCCGGGAGGATCGGCGGGTGGCAGTGGTCCCTGCCCCCGCGTACGCGGGGACGGGCCGTATCCGATGTCCCCAAGGTCGATGCCGTATTCTCCGGACTCTTCGGGCTTTGAGCAGGTGGTGGGGGGAAGGGCTCGGCTTCGGGTCCCCGCCACCGGGATCCGATGGACCGTCCGGAAAGTGACCAAAGCACTTTCATCGCCCCACCGGGTCGAGTTCCCTGACATCCATGAGCGAGAACCGACAGATCACCTGGGACGGCTTCTTCAACACCCGTGACCTCGGCGGCCTCCCCACCAGCCACGGCGGCACCACCCGACGCGGGGCCTTCATCAGAGCCGCCGACCTGCGCTTCGTCACCGTCGAAGGATGGCGGTCCGCCTACGAGGCCGGTGTGCGCACCATCGTCGACCTGCGAAACCCCGACGAGATCCGACCGAGCCAGGACGAAGGGCTGACGAGACAGGGAGGGTCCGCCGTCTTCCCCGCGTCCGCGGACCAGGCGCCCCTTCCACCGGGGATGAACCGTCTGGAGATCCCCCTGGACCACGTCGAGGACGTCGAGTTCTGGAAGGACATCAACGGGCGAGGGCTGAACGGGAGCCCGCTCTACTTCCGCCCCTTCCTCGATCGCAAGGCCGAACGGTGCGCCGCGGTGGTCACCGCCCTGGCGCGCTCCGAACCCGGCGGGGTCCTGTTCCACTGCGGGGCCGGCCGCGACCGCACCGGTCTGATCGGTCTGCTGCTGCTCGCCCTGGCCGAAGTGGAGCCCGACTCGATCGCCGACGACTACGAGATCTCCACCGAAGCGCTCAAGCCGCTCTTCGCCGCGATGGGAAAGGAGGACCAGGGGCCGCTGATCGCCTCCCTCCTGGCCGACCGAGGGCTGACATTGCGCGACAGTGTCCTCGCCGCCCTCGAAGATCTGGACGCGGAGGCCCTCCTCCTGGAGGCCGGGGTCGCCGATGACGACCTCGCCCGCGTTCGGGCCCGCCTCCTGGACCGATCGGACCGTTCCGAGCGGTGAGCCCGGCTGAAGAGGCCGGGTTCACCCCCGGCGCAGACGTCCCAACCTGTTCAGGCCGATGACGGCCAACACCGGCTTGAGCAGAGCGAGCTCCCCGAAACGGTGCTCCTCCGCACGTACGAGCCGCACGGCGATGTCGGGCCGCTGACGCCACAGGTAGGCGCGGCCCTTCTCCGCGTGCAGGGAGTTGGAGACGATCTTGAGCGTGTCCATGTCCTCCACCAGCGGGATCACGTTCTCGATGTTCTCCCAGGTGCTGGTGCTCTTGCGGTCCAGCCGTATCGGCCCCGTGTATCCCAGCTGATAACGGGCGTAACGCGCCATCACCTCGGCCTCGGAGACGTCACCGGCCACCGTGCCCCCGCACAGCACCAGCACGCTCCGCTTCGCATGGGGATCTTGAGAGCGCAGCCCGGCGCGCACCCGATAGCGGTTCAGATAGTTGGCCTTGACGGACCGGTTCCGAAAACCGAGCACGATGACCGCCTCGGACCCTCCAGCGCGTCTCACACCGCCCAGACCACGCCTGGAGGATCGCCAATGCACGACCTCCGCCCACGCGATGATTCCGGTCAAAGCGGCTGCTGGGATGAGAAAAGAGGCTGGACGCACTGCGCGAGTGTATCCGCGGGCGATGTGGGGCGCCCGACGAACGCCGACCTCGGGTCGAGGCTGTTACCGGGCGGTGAGGGTATCGGCACACCCTGGAATCCGGATCCGAGAACTCAGCGGAGCGATTTCGCGAGCCTGAACTCGTTCCCCGAAGGGTCGGTCAACAGGTGCCAGGGCCCCTCGGCCTCGGTCTCCACGCGACGCGCGCCCAGGTCCACCAGCAGATCAAGGGCGTCGCTCTCCCGTTCACCCTCGTCGAGCCGTAGCGCCAGGCCCATGACGTTCGGTTCGTCCACCGGCTTGGGGGCGAGTTCGTCGCAGAACGCCAAGCGGATGCCGGGGCCTTGGGGCGGACGCAGCTCCGGCGTGCTCGCCTCGACGGGGATCCAGCCGGTGACCCGGGCCCAGAAGTCCCGATCGACCCGAGGGCGTGCGGAGTCCACGGGCAGGGAACCCAGGCCGGGGCCGGTCTCCTCGTAACGATCGCCGGGCATCACACAGAACAGATGGCCCTCCACATCGGCCAGCACCTCCCAGACGACGTCCCCCTGACCCACGTCGCGAGGGCTCGCGCCCAGCTCGCACAGGCTCCGCGCCCAGGCCCGATGGTCGCCTCCGCCGTTGAGGTCGAGGTGCAGTCGCGTGATGGCGGCCTCGGGCCGGGGCGTGGGGGAGACCGGGGTCGGGAGGAAGCGCAGCGGTACTCCAGAAATGGGGAGGAGGAACCCGGCGGGCCCATCGGACACGACCGGCACCTCCAGGGCCTTCGACCAGAAGCGGGCCAGGAAGGACGGATCGTCGGCCTGAAGGGTGATCGAGTCCAAGAGCATGGCGGGAGGGTAACGCGGGGGTACGACCTTCGAGGGGCTCTTGGAAGAGATCGTGAGAGTGCGGTGGAGGGGTGAGCCCCGCGCCCCGGCGCACGTGCCGTGGCCGAGGGCGGGGAGTGTTCCTAGCGGAAGTCCTCGACCCGGTCTCGGGCCCACTGCGCGAACGTTCGCGGCTCGGCGCCCGTCACGGAGCTCACGGTGGGCAGAGGCCCCAGAGAACTCGGGTCGAAGTCGGCGGCCTCGGCGGGATCGGCCGCATTGCCGTCGTAGTCGGTGAACCCCAACAGGAAGTCCGCGGCTTCGGCGGCGAACCCTCCAAGCCTCTGGTAGATCTCGCGTGCCTCGGCCGGGGTGACCTCCTCGAAGCGGACCTCCTCGCCGAGCGCGTCGGCGATGGCCCCGACCTGGTCGCGCAGACTGATCAGCTCGGGGCCGTTGACGTCGT
Source organism: Nocardiopsis sp. LDBS1602 (assembly GCF_035818715.1). Taxonomy (NCBI): domain Bacteria; kingdom Bacillati; phylum Actinomycetota; class Actinomycetes; order Streptosporangiales; family Nocardiopsidaceae; genus Nocardiopsis; species Nocardiopsis sp. LDBS1602. The sequence continues at coordinate 366,450 of NZ_JAYLVW010000001.1, forward strand.
AGGCCTTGCCGTGATGACCGTCCTCCAGCAGGGCCGCCAACGCCGCGTCGGCCACGTCCCACTCGTGCACGGGGTACCAGCCTCCGTCCGGGTTCGGATCCCGGACCACCCGCTCTGCCCGGATCGACGGCCCCCACAGCGCGAGCTTGTTGGCCGCGAACTCGCCGGGCCGGATATGCGTCCACTCCACCCCCGACCGCTCGGCGGCCTGTTCGACCGGAGGGTGGAACGTCGTGTCGAAACCGCCGGTCACCGCTCCCGAGGAGAGCACGACGATCCGCCGAACACCCGAGCGCACGGCGCGTTCGACCAGTTCCTTCGCGGTCGACGGCTCGGGGAAGAGGAACATCCGGTCCACGCCGTCGAACGGCACGGTCTCGGGCTCGGTGAGATCGCCCCGGACGATCTCGGCTCCGGGAAGCTCGGCCCTCGCCGGGTTCCTGGTCAGGGCACGTACCGAGACCCCCGCCTCGACCAGACCCGCCGTCACCCGTCGCCCCACGTTCCCGGTCGCCCCGGTCACCAGAACTCGCACTGATCACTCCTTTTTCGTACGTCCTACGGATAAATAATACCGTAGCCTATACGGAAAATGAGGAGGCATGATGGACCGCAGCGGTAGGGGAGACCCCCGGGAGACCTTGAACCTGCTCTGGCGGACGCCGCGGGCCAGGTCGGGGCGCGGCCGACCGCCCAAGGTCTCCTTCGACAAGATCATCGTCGCGGCCATGGCCCTGGCGGACCGCGACGGGCTCGACGCCATGACCATGGACCGCATCGCCGATTCCCTCGACGTCGGCACGATGACGCTCTACACCCACGTCCCCGGCAAGGCCGAACTGACCGACCTGATGGTGGACCACGCCTGGCGGGAACTCGACCTGGCCCCCGAAGGCCCCTGGCGCGAACGGATCGAGCGCTACGCGAGACAGAACGTCGCCCTGCACGAACGCCACCCCTGGCTGCGCCAGGTCTCCACCGCGCGCCCGCCCCTGGGCCCCGGCCTGTTCGCCAGGAACGACTTCCTACTGAGCGCCCTGTTCGAGACCGGACTGACCGCCGCCGAGATCTCCGCCGCGAGCGACTCCATCATCACCTTCGTCGACGGCGCGAGCGCCACCCTCGCCGAACACTCGCACGCCGAACGGATCAGCGGCCAATCCGACGAGGACTGGTGGGACGACCGCCGCGTGTTCTGGGAGAACATCTTCGACCCGGCGCGCTACCCGGCGATCGAACGCACCTGGAACGACGGCGGCTTCGACCGCAGCCCCGCCGAGGCCGCCGCGAAGGCGTTCGACTTCGGCCTGCGCTCCCTGCTCGACGGAATCGAGGCGATGGCCCGACGGAGCGGGTGAGCGGGGGCTTCTCGTCCCCGAGGCTCAGCGGACGAAGGCCGCCATCACCGGTAGCCGACGCCGATCATCGTGCCCACGTGGTCGGGTTCGGGGGCCGGGACATCGACGGCGCGGTGGCGTTGGGGATGAGCGTGCTCGAAGCGGTGCCGGAGGGATCGTTGCGGGCCAACACTCGACAGAGGATGCTGCGACTCGTCACCGAGATCGGAGAGGGCGCGGCCGCGCACGGATTGGCCGAAGCGGTGCGTTCTCGTCGGGTGTAGCGGAACCTCACCACCGGCCGTTCTCTCCGTCGTGAGGTTCTCGTATCGCCGAGCCCCGCGCACGCGGGGATGGACCGTCGCACAGGTCTCCGATTCGCACGACTTCGTCTTGAGCCCCGCACACGCGGGGATGGGTCGGCCCGCGTCTTCGGTCGCACGGGCGCACTACGGACCTGTCCTTCGGGGCAGCTCTTTGTGGCAAAGGTGTGATGACAGGTTGTCCTCGAAGCGGCTGACCCGCAGCACCTCGATCGGTCACCATGTTTCGCGGATCGTACACACCACGAACGGGGACCGTTTCATGCTTCGTGCTCGTACCAGGGCTCTCGCACTCGCCGTTTTCACCGCCGTCCTGGCGTTCGGTGCCGTTCCGGCCTCCGCCGGAACCGTCGCGCCCGCCGCCGAGAACACCTCCGCGGCCTCGACGACCACCCCCATGGCGCAGGCCGACGTCCCGGCCTCCTTCCGTGAGGACGGCGTCCGCATCCGCCGCTCCTACGACTCGACGAGCGAGGTGCTGGGTCTGGGCTACCGGAACCACTCGGTCTCCGCGTTCTGCGCCATCTACCCCGACCCCATGGTCGGGTACTACGGCGTGCGGAACCACACCACCGGGGTTCGGGGCTACGTGTTCTGGGACTACATGTACGTCGAGAACGCCTCGGCCCTGCCCCGCTGCTAGCCGATCGCACGGCGCGGGGCCTCTCGACAGGGGAGCCCCGCGCCGAGCGCGTATCGGGACGACGGGCCTCCCGGCGATGTCCTACCAGGGCGGGGATAGGCTCCCGGCATGGCCGGCCCGACCCTGGTGATCGACCTGGCGGGGCCTCCCCCCTCCACCAGGTCGAACGAGTTCGATGCGTTGATACGAGCGCTCTCCACCCACTTCGAACGGACCCGTCGCGGATACTTCGACGTCGGCGTGCCCGTGGAACGGCTGGGCGTCGAGGCGCGGAGGGCTCTCGACCCGGGGGAGACGGACGATCGACCCTTCCTGGTCCACCTGATGGGGCCGGGGTTCGGTGACGAGAGCCTCTTCGAGGCCGAGCACGCGGACGAGGCCGTGATCGAGGCGGCCTTGGGTTTCAAGCCGACGCATGCCGTGAACGTCAGTGCGGGCCGTAACCAGGAGATCGATCACGTCGCCACCGCCCTGCTCACCGCGGCGATCATCGACGTCCTCGGGGGTGTGGTCAAGGCCGAACTGCCGGTGGGACAGGAACGGGTGATCGCCGGCCTCCCCGGGGTGCTGGGCCTGGTCGACGATGGCTATCCGACGGTGCTGGGCACCGCGGCGTTCCTACGCGCCTGGGTCGAGCGGCCCGGGTTCCGGCTGCTCAAGTAGCCCGTTGGGGACACCCCTCGGAACACCGACCGGGACGCTCTGACATGACGCCTGCCCGACGAGGTGCTCTACCGAGGTGGTTGTGAGCTGTGGGGCATATGTGGCGCGGGACCTCTCGCCCGGGGAACCCCGCGCCACGTACGTGTCTGCTCAGGGGCAGCGGGTGGCCAGGACACAGAACTCGTTCCCCTCGGGGTCGGTGAGCGTCACCCAGCTCACCTCGCTCTGACCGACGTCGGCGCGCCGAGCCCCCAGGTCGAGCAGGCGACGGACCTCCGCCCCCTGATCCCGGTCGGTCGGATTGATGTCGATGTGCAGCCGGTTCTTGACGACCTTGCCCTCCGGCACGCGCGCGAACGTCAACACCGGCGGCACCGGCCCGGGACGCTCCCGCCCCTCGGGCACCTCGGGGGAGCCGATGCTGATCACGCCGTCCTCCTCCTCGCCCTGGACCTCGTAGTCGAGTACCGCGCACCAGAAGCGGGCGAGTGCGGCGGGATCGGCGCAATCGATCGCGAGCTCGGTGAACTTGGCGGCCATGGGGCACCTTCCGGGTGAGTGACGGGTCCGTCGCGGGCGGCCCCGGCGCCTTCGAGGGAGAAGGCCACCGGGGCACCGTGACGAGGACGTTCCTATCCCGGGGCGGGGCGGCGCGTCCATGGGGTTTCTCAGCTCCGGAGGGCGAGTTCCAGGCGTTCGGAGGTCCAGCGCTCCACCGAACGCCCCCGGCTGTCGTGGAAGGCCGGCACGGTCTCCTCGGGGTCGACCACGATGATCCGGTACCCGCCGTCGATCATCTTGGTGGCGGTCTCGGCCGCGGTCCTGCGCGCCACCGGAAGCACCTCGTCCACCCGGCTCATGTCGAAGACCACCACGTCGGTCGCCGGCGGGTTCTCGACCAGCTCGTGCACGAGCGCCTCGATACTGCTCAACACCATGTCGCCCTGGAGCACGTAGATCGTGGTCGGCTCCCCCTCCACGACCTCCTTACGGGTCTCCCGCAGCGAGGAACGCGACGGGCGCCCCGGCTCCATCAGGTGCAGGCCCAGATCCTCGGACAGCTTCTCCATCATCACGACGCCCCGGGCACTGTTGCCGTGCCGGTCCAGGCGCGGGGAGAACACCGCGACGCCCACCTGTCCCGGGAGCACCCCGATGATGCCTCCGGCCACACCGCTCTTGGCGGGGATGCCCACGCTGGTCAGCCAGTCGCCGGCCGCGTCGTACATGCCGCAGGAGGCCATCACGCTCAACAGGTGCCGGGTGGTGCGCCTGCTGAACAGTTTCTTGTCGGTGTTGGGCTGCACGCCGCCGTTGGCCAGGGTCGCCGCCATCAACGCCAGGTCGCGCACGGTCACCGACGCCGAACACTGGCGGACGTAGCCCTCCACCGAGGAGGCCGGATCCCGGGCCAGACGGCCCGAGGCGTGCAGCAGGTACGCGAGCCCCAGGTTGCGGTCCCCGGTCGCCAGCTCGGAGGCGGCCAGCGCCTCGTCGATCTCGACCGGCCGTTGGGCCAGGTCGGAGAAGAGGCCGAGCAGGCGGTCGATCGCCGGAGCCTCCCGGTCGTCGACGAGCGCGTGGACGGCGATCGCGCCCGCGTTGATCATCGGGTTGCGCGGCCGGCCGGTCTCGGGATCCAACGACAGCTCGTTGAAGGCTTCGCCGCTGGGCTCCACCCCCACCCGGTCGAGGATGTCGTCGATCCCCCGGTCCTCGATCGCCAGCGCGTAGGCGAAGGGCTTGGACATCGACTGGATGCTGAACAGGTCGTCGGCGTCGCCGCTCGCGTACACGGTCCCGTTGACCGTGCAGACCGCGACCGCCACCCGGTCGGGGTCGGCGGAGGCCAGCTCCGGGATGTAGTCGGCCGGGGCCCCGGAGACGACGTGCTCGGTCTGGGCGATGATCGCGTCGAGGTAGTCGAGGATCGGTGAGCGCATCAAGGCGGTCCTGTCTCGGGGTCGGTTCCCGCGTCCCGTATCCGCCGGGTTCCTCCCGGAAGGGGACGCCGGTGGGGTGGGCGGGCCTCAGATTAACCGCCGGTCCACCACGGCCCGCCGTCGCTCGCCTGCGTGTCGGCCGAATACCACCGGACGGTCCTCGCCGGGGCCGACGCCGGCACGAGGGCTCAACTCAGCACGAGGGGGAGCCGTGCGGCCATAGTGCCCAGGGTGACGCTCTCCGCCTCGGTCGGGGCTCGGCGTCCGGTGCCGATCCGCAGCACGGCCTCGTCGCCGAGGGTCTCGGGAAAGGGATCACCGGCGATCCGTTCCAGCAGCCGGCGGGCATGGGCCAGGGGCGCCGCAGCCGGCCTCGGGGCGTTCGGCAGATGGGCGACCAGATCGAGGTGGTGCAGGGTCCACTCCAGCACGTACGCGTCCAGATAGTCGCGCACGGTGAGGACCTCGCCCTGGGTCTCCACCCGCAGGTCGGGGTCGGCGAGTTCGGCGGCTCGGCCCGCCGCGGAACCGAGGTCGTCGAGGTGGTACCTCAACAGCCGCGGTTCCTCGTAGGCGGCGGCCAGCCGGACGGTGAGCGCGTCGAACGGATCGTCGCCGGCGGGAGGGGAGGCGGAGACATCCCAGTAGGTCGCCGCGTCCCGGGTCGGCGGGGCCTCCGTCGGGGTGGCCAGGGTGATCAGCACATCCTGGGCGTCGATGACCAGGTGGAACACCAGATCCCGGACCAGCCAGCCGGTACACCCGGAGGGACGGGCGAAGTCCTCATCGGGCAGATCGGCGACGGCCGCGCGCAGCGCCGCCCAGGAGTACGCGAAGAGATCCACGGCGGCACGGTAGTGCGGGCGGGAAGGGCCGGCAAGACGCCGCGCGATGGGGGGGCTAACAGGACCCCTCGTCGAGCACCAGCATGAGATGTTCGTCCTCGCCGTACCGGACGGTCCCTTCGCGACGGAAGCCGTGCCTCTCCAACAGCCGTACCGAGGCGGTGTTCTCGACGAAGGGGTCGGCGCGCAGAGGCCGCGTCCGCTCCTGTTCCAGGAACAGCGCCAGGGCCCGACCGCCGACGCCCCGACCCCAGTAGGGCCGCCCGAGCCAGTAGCCGAGGAAACGTCGCCCCTCGATGGACCACGAGACCAGGTTGCCCGCGAGCTCACCGTCGACGGTGACGGCCCGCACGAAGGAATCGGGGTCGCCGAGGACCCGGGTCCGCCAGTGCTCCATGAAGGCCTCCCGATCACGCGGAGGGAACCGTGAACGCCGCACGGCCTCCTCGTCGTGTTCGTAGGCGAAGAACACCTCGAGATCGGCCGGTTCCACTTCCCGTAGACGTACCTGGTCGCTCATGCGGGGAAGCCTGCCGGCGGCCACGGACATTCCCGGGCCGCGCCGTGGGGGAAGTGAGCACCCTCCTGAGCCTGCTGTGGTCACAGAGCAACCGAAGAAGCGAAAAAACAAACTCACATGGGAACCAGAAGGATTCCAGTGGAGTCGTATGCGTCAAGAGTAAGCAAACAGCCAACGATGTGTTGGCTCTATGGGAACCCAGGTAGATGGACATGGAACACACCCCCGCCCTGCCCACCTCACCCCGAGCCCGGCTCAGGGCCGCGGCCTCCGCCGGAGCCCTCCTGCTCCTGCTCACCGGATGCGGACTGATCGGAAACACCCCTGAGGAAGAGGCCGACGACACCGGTGACGGTGGCGACACCGCGAACTCCGCAGAAGGCGCCGCCGCCCAGGAGGCCGTCGAACTCCCCGTCGGCTCGACCACGACCTCCACCGCCTGGGGTCCCGACCTGGAGGTGGAGATCCAGGCCCTCGAACGGGTCGGAAGCGACGCGCTCCGCCTCACCGTCGGCGTCGGCAACCACACCACCGACGACATCCGCCACTTCAAGAACCTGCGCGACAACGACCTGGGCGGATACGACCTGTCCGGGCTCACCCTCCTCGACGTCACCACCGACCGGCAGTACCTCCCCCTCACCGTGGGCGGCGACTGCGTCTGCGAGGAGTTCCCCGACCGGCGTATCCGTGCGGGCGTGGTGGAGTCCACCACCGTCCTCTTCCCCGCCCCGCCCGAAGGCGTCGAGACCATGGCGGTCCTCACCCCCATCACCGCGCCCTTCCACGGCGTTCCCCTCACCGACGCCGACGAGGAGATCCCCGACCCGGGCGCCGACGCCCCCGTGATCCTCGATCTCACCCACCCGACCGACACCGTCGTCACGGACTACCAACGCCACGAGACCGACGGCGAGGTGACCTACGAACTCGCCGCCGACGTGCTCTTCGAGACCGACAGCGCCGAACTCGGCGACGCCGCCGCACAGAGCCTGGAACGGGTCGCGGCCGAGATCGACATCTCCTCCGCCGACCGGATCTCCATCGACGGCCACACCGACGACACCGGCGACGACTCGGTCAACGTCCCCCTCTCCCGAGAGCGGGCCGAAGCCGTGGAGACGGCCCTGAACGACCTCGTCGACCGCTCCGGCATCGCCTACGACGTCGACGGACACGGATCGGCCGACCCCGTCACCGACAACGACACCGACGAGGGTCGCGCCCAGAACCGCCGCGTCACCGTCACCTTCGCCAAGTAGGACCTCGTGAGGAAACCGATCATGAAGCGCACCGCCGCACTCCTGACCTTGACCACCGCCGCGCTCCTGGCCACCGGCACGGCCGCGCCCGCCGACACCCTCGACCACGTCGGCACCGCCACCGGCGTCGACGAGAGGACCGCCGGCCTGGTGCTGGAGGTGAACGAGCTCAGCCGTGACTCCTCCGGCACCTACGCGACCCTGCTGTGGAGCGTCCGCAACGAGGGCACCGAGCGGATCACGATCAACCCCAAGGACACCTCCCTGGACTTCGACCGACAGAGCTTCGCCGGGGTGACCCTGCGGGACGAGGAGAGTCGCACCCGCTTCCACCCCGCGATGAACTCCGAGTCCGCCTGCCTGTGCACCCGCGACACCGTCGGCACCATCGACACCCGGCTCGACCCCGGAGCCACGCTCACCTACTGGTCGCTGTACTCGGTGCCCGCGGACCTGGAGACGGTCACCGTCGAGGTCCCCGACTTCGGCGACGTGACCGACGTGCCCCTCACCTGACCGCACACCGTGCCGGGGCGAGGACGGAGCGTCCCCGGCACGGTGGTGTCGGTTCACACGGGTATGTCGGGGCCATGGTGAGAGCCGTGTCCAAGGGGAAGGAAGAGAGGAGAGCCACCCGTCGGGGCCCGTGGGAGACAACGCGGGCCGGCCGGTCGAGGGCACCGGGGAGAATCCACCCGGGCCGGGGCGATGAGTTCCGTCCGCCGCCGAGGTCTTCCCGGGGAAACCGATCAGGAAGGACCCATCCCATGTCCCGCGTCATCTACTCGGTCGCCTCCTCACTCGACGGCTACATCAACGATCCCCAGGGCGACTTCTCCTGGGCCGTCCCCGACGAGGAGGTCATCGCGGCGCTCACCGAGGACGCCGCCCGGGCGAGCACCTTCCTCTATGGGCGGCGCATGTACGAGACGATGGCCGTCTGGGAGACCGACCCCACCACCGCCGACCAGTCACCGGAGTCCGCCAACTGGGCCAGGATGTGGAAGGCCGCCGACAAGATCGTCTTCTCCAGGACCCTGCCGAAGGTGTGGACCGAACGCACCCGGCTGGAGCGCGAGCTGACCATCGAGGCCATCGAGAGGGCCATCTCCGAGGCCTCCGGCGACCTGACGATCGAAGGGCCGACCCTGGCCGGAGAGGCGCTCCGCCTCGGCCGCGTCGACGTGGTCGAGGTGCTGGTGTGCCCGGCCATCGTCGGCGCCGGAACACCGATCTTCCCCGAGGGCCTGCGGCTCGACCTCTCGCTCGACCGGGCGCGCCGCTTCGACAACGGGATGATGCAGGTCACCTACGACGTTCGGTAGGCGACCCCCACCACGCTTCCCTCGACCGCGTGGCCGGGGCGGGATACCCGGCCACGCGCCCCTGAAAGAAGGGGCCGCGTTACAGGGGTGGGGATTTTCCCTGGCTTCGCCCCGTTATCGGAACCCCATCCCCGCTTACCGGTGCGGAAAACTCGCCGATGGGCCCTGTCATGGCCGGGAAATCCGCTCCGGTGTACCTACGATCATCACGTTCCGTGATCATGCAAAAGCAGGGAGAGACAATGCTGAAGCCCGCCACAGCGGCACGCATCGCCGGCGGAGCGGTCGGCCTGGCCGTGCTCGGCGGACTGGCCACCATCGCCATGCCCGAAGGCCTCCCCGGAGCCCCCGCCGCCGCTGCCGCCTCCGAGGGATACGACCGGACCGTGTCCCCCGACGCCGTCGCGCAGCAGGAGGTGCTCAAGGCCGACGCCATCCTGGCCGCAGCGGAGGCCGGCCTGAACGCGGCCCACGAGAAGGGGCAGCAGGTCACCATCGCCATCGTGGACCGCTCCGGCTCCACCCGCCTGGTGCTCAAGACCGAGAACGCCGGCCCGCAGACCCAGGAATCGGCGGAGCGCAAGGCGTTCACCGCGGTCTCCTTCGGACAGCCCACCAGCGCCCTCACCGAAGGCGCCTCCGGAGACGAGCCCAACCTCTCCGACATCCCCGGCACCCTGTTCCTCGCCGGCGGGGTTCCGGTGATCTCGAACGGCACCCCGATCGCCGGCATCGGCGTCGGCGGAGCCCCGGACGGCGCGATCGATGAGGAGATCGCCCGGGCCGCGCTCCACGCTCTGGAGACCTACCGGGACTAGGACTTCGGAATGGGCGGGGAGTCCGGGGTTCCGGCCTGACCGCGGAACCTCGGACTCCTCTTCGTTCGCGGACACACTCCTGGGGGAGTGAAGCGCCTTCCAGGACACCGACCCGACCGGCTTCGCTGCACCGTCCGCGTCGTCGGTGAGCGCGAGGCGGACACGCTCATGGAGGAAACACGGCGGGGACGGCCGGATACGGCCACCTCCGACCGAGCCCTCCCATCGCTCGGCGACATACCGTGAATTCCCCTATTCCGGAGCGCCGATGACCAGAACCGGTTCCCTCACTCGAACTCTGCTCTCCTCCCTGCCGTTGATCCTGTTCTTCGCTCTGACTCTGGCCTTGGGCGTCGTGAGCCTCATGATGATCCCGTTGGTGGAGAGAACGGGGGACGGGGACCTGTCCGCCCTCCTTCCCCTGTCCCTGCTCGCCCTCGTGCTGCTCGCCCTGAACCTGGTGAGCCCGCTCATATCCTTCCTCACGACTTTTCTCTCCGGCCCTCCGCCATCACCGGCCGACAGGGACCCGAACGAAGTGAAGCCCTTGGTGGCTCTGGCGATCAAGTTCATCGCCACCGTGGTGCTGATGTCCGTCATCGTGTTGATGGATCCGCTCGCACGCTTGAACGAACTACGGGACTTCGACCTGTTCGCTCTGCCTCGGCTCCTTTTTCTGGCACTGCTCTACCCGATGGCGGCCGCGTTCGTCATGGCCGGACTGACCGGATGGAGGTCGGTTGACGAGCCGGACGACAGGAACCCCGCCCCAGGCAGCCTCCGAAGCCGTGTGGGCAAGGTCGGGCTGGTGCTGCTCTGGGGTTCGTCCCTGCTCGTGCTGCTTCTCGCCGTGCTCGGACTCGACGGTCGGTTCGTCTGGTATCCGGCGGGGTCTTTTGCCCTGGGCTTCGTGTTGGTCACGATCTGCTACCCCGGCGGCTGGGTTGAAGGAGCCGGTGGCGCTGGTGGTGGCGACGGCGGAGGTGGAGGCGAATGAGGAGGTGCCGGGCGTCGAGGAGAAGGCACGGCTCCGAACGCGTCGGACGTTCGGTGCGAACCCACACCGGGCCCACTTCCTCGACCACTGGCCTGGCCGCATGAACAAGGGGATCCGTTGGATCGGAGAACACCGGTACACCCGTAGGAGCCCCGGCCTCCCCGGGATGCGAGAGGGCATCTCCCTCACGGTCGCACGCGGTACCGGGGCGAGGGAGTTCCTTCTGGCTCTCGGCGCCCACGCGGAGGATCTCGATCGAGGGGTCCTCTTCAAGGATCGAGAGAAGCCGAGGAGCGCGACCTTCGACTCCTTCGCCATGTACGAAACCCGAGGAGGGTGGGTCTACGTCTTGGAGGAGACCCAGGACGCCACGTGGTACGCGAAGAGCCTCGACCTCCAGAGGTCACGGGCCTTGCTCGGAGCGGAGATCGTCTGCGTGACCACAAGGGAGGAAGACCCTCCGCCCTACGTTTCCCACGTCACGCCCGAGGGACACGCCTCCTACGTGGAGGCGGGAGACCCCACGGGGCATTCCGCGTTCGATGACTCCCTGCGAGCCGCCGGAGCGATCTACCCTTCCCTGCGGGGTTCCCCTGAAGAGCTGGTGGAGACGTACTGGGAGGAGCATTTCGACGATCTCCTACCGAGGGTCTTTACCGCGGTCGGCGACCACTGCGGGTTGGAGATAGGTCGGTCCGAGGTCGAAGCCGGGGACCTCCCGCTGGTCGTGTTCCCCTCCGTTTTCTGATCCGGAAGGGGCGGTATTCGACGGGCACCGGGTTCTGAGGCCGGGCTGTTCGGGGAGTTCCCGGTGACTCTGTGCGAGCATGTGGCCGAGCCGTTCGCCGACCACATGAGCCCAGGGAGCCGCGTGAGCACCTCTCCTCAGCCCGCCGAAGAGATCCGACGCGTCGCGATGGAGCTCACCGCGCTGACCGAGTCGGGGCTGGCGTACTGCACCGACCGGTTCGACATCGAACGCTTCCACCGCATCGGCTCCCTGGCCCGCGACCTGATGGCGACCGTCTCCACCGAAGAGCCGCCCGCCTACGACCGGCGGGTCGCCTCGGTCGCCGGATACACCACCCCCAAACTCGACGTGCGCGGTGGCGTCTTCGACGCCTCGGGACGGGTTCTGCTGGTGCGGGAGGTCTCCGACCGGCACCGTTGGACCCTGCCCGGCGGATGGTGCGACATCCTGGAGAGCCCTCGGGAGGCGATCGAGCGCGAGGTCGAAGAGGAGGCCGGGGTAGCGGTTCAGGCGATCCATCTCGCCGGGGTCCTGGACCGGCACCGGTGGCCGCACGTTCCGACCTACGACCGGCACGTCTACAAGCTGTTCTTCGTCTGTGAGCCGGTGGAGGAGGTCGACACCGACTTCACCAGCGTGGAGACCAGCGGCGCCGGCTGGTTCGAGGTGGACGACCTGCCGGAACTGTCGGTGGCACGGGTCGTGCCCGAACAGATCGAGCTCCTGCACGAACACTGGTCCGCTCCCGGCCCGGCTCACGTCGACTGACCCGGACCCGCTGTTCGGCCGGGCTCTCGTCGAACGGTGATCTGCTCGGTTCGGCCCTGCTCACGGCGTGGTTCTGGAAGAGTCGGTGACGGCCGGCCTCCGGCCGTACCCCGACCACGAGGACCACAGGACGACCATGAGCGACACCGAGGCCCCGACCCTCTGGCTACGCGGGACCAAAGCCGGGATCGGCCCCCTGCGCGCGGACCGACCCGAAGAGTTCGAGGGGCCGTCGTTGGTCAAGCGACAGTTCGAGTCGTGAAGGCCTCGTCGCCTCCGAACGAGCTGATGGCCGCGTGGCTCCGCGCCGCCGAGCGTTTCGGTACGAAGGCCGCCCCCGACCTCGCGCTCCAGACGGGGGTCGGGGACAGAACCCTGAGCGGCCCGGTCACGGCCTCGAACGGGACACCCGCGTGGCTGCGGGTGATGCGAGCCACCAAGGCGGGCGGAAGGACCTGGGAGGGTTCGGCCCTGGCCGCCGCGACACTCGACGACGAGATCCCGCGGCCGGCTCTGATCGGCGAGCACGAGTGGTCGGGGCCGAGCGGCTCGATGTTCCAGGCCCTTCTCTGGGAGCGGCTCACCGGCCGGGTGGTGTCACGGACCCCTGACCTGTCCGAACCGGTCACACTCTCCGACCCATGGTGGACCGAACTGCGTGACGGACTCGAACACCTACGGCGGACGGCCGTACCCGAACACCGACAGAGGAGCCACACACCTGGGTTCATCGAACGCATGCCGCGGTTCATCCCCGAACTGGAGGGCCTGGACCTGACAGTGCCCGCGTGGGAGACCTCCCACTGCGATCTCCACTGGGCCAACCTCACCGCCGAGCCCCTGGCCATCATCGACTGGGAGGGGTGGGGGCAGGCCCCGGTCGGATACGACGTCGCCGTTCTGCACACTTACGCGTTGCCCGCGCCGGAGATGGCGGCCAAGGTGCGCGAGGTGTTCGCCGACGTGATGGAGACCGAGGCCGGGAGGTTCGCCCAGCTGGTCATCTCCGCCGAGGTGATCCAGGCGTCGGAGCGTGACGACCTGCACGCCCGACCGCTGCCCTACGTCCGGCGGAGGGTGGGGGAGCTGCTCGCTTCGATGTAGGTGAGGGAAGTGCCCACTGAGGGGAAGGGGAGTGGAAGCACCGAAGACCATGGGGCCTCGCTTCTCCCTGGAGTCCTTCCGCTCGCCCGCTCAGGGGAGGGGAGAGGGGGCGAAGGCGGACTTTCGGGGGCGGAGCGAGAGGGGCCGCCCTGATCCGGAAGGCGGCGCCGCTCTTTCCGCCAAGGCTTCGAGGGGCCGGGATCGGGGGATTCACCGTTCCCCTCTCGCCATAGTGTAAATCTACGTCGTCAAGGTGAGGGTCGGGTTCACACCCGAACCCCACAGCACAACGAGCGGCTTCGCCGCACCGAACCCACAAGGGTCCGTTCGGGGATCGTGGCGTCGAATCGACATCCACATCGAAGGGCCCCGCTCACTTCCCGAGGAAGTCGATCAGGGCCGCGGTCAGGGGAGCGGGGGCATCCTCCTGGACCAGGTGCCCGCCGCCCGGGATCAGCCGAAGGTCGGCCTGCGGGATCGCCTCGGCCAAGGCCCGCCCGCGCTCCACGGGAAGCCAGGGATCCTCCTCGCCCCACAGCACGGTGACCGGGCATTCCAACTCACCCAGCAGGGGTTCGAACTCGGCGGTGTAGCGTTCGTCGGCCTGGGAGATCTGACGGTAGAACGCCGCCCGGCCGACCTCGCCCAGCCAGGGACGGACCAGGGCATCGAGGGTCGTCGCGCTCGGCTCCCGGTGGAAGGATCCGGCGATGTAGGCGCGCACCAGCGCCTCGTGCAGGTGTTCGGGCAGCTCCGAGAACACCTCCGCCGAGCGGTTGACCAGCCGGAAGAACGGGCTGCCCCAAGGGCGCATCGCCACCGCGTCGACCAGGGCCAACCGGTCGTAGGCGACGCGATCCAACAGAGCGGTGCGCAGGGCCACCGCGCCGCCGAAGTCGTGCGCGACCACGCGGGGTCGCTCCAGCCCCCAATGCTCCAGCAGCGAGGTGAAGACCTCCTGCTGGGCGGCGAGGGAGACGTCCTGTCCTTCTCTCATCTCGGACCGGCCGTAGCCGGGCATGTCCCACAGGTACACGGTGTGGCGGCCGCTCAAGGCCTCGGCGATCTCCCGCCACACGTGGGAGGAGAAGGGGGTGCCGTGCATCAGGACCACCGGTGGTCCCTGGCCGGCGCGGGTCCAGCGCACCTCTCCGTGGGGCGAGGCGAAGCGTTCGTCGGGGGTCCAGCGGTCCAGGGCGTCGCTCTTCTCGGTCATGATCTCCTCCGTTACCGCTATCTGGCTTATGGGGGTAACCGTAGAGCGTTACCATCATTCATGTAAAGGGGGTAACCTCTGGGGTATGGCCTACGACCGTCCACCCGCCCCCGGAGACCTGGCGCTCATCGAGGGGCTCTGTAACTCCGCCCGCTTTCTGAAGAGGGAGGACCTCCTCGTCTCCCTCGACTCGGCGCGCGCGTGGGCGAACGCGCGCGATCTGCCCGGGGTCGCCGAAGCGCTCGACGTCGACTCCCTGGCCTGGCTGCGACGTGCCCGTGAGGCGGTGCGCGAGCATTTGGAGGGGGATCGAGAGGCGGCCGGGCATCTCACCGGCCTGTCGAGCGAACTTCTGGGGGCTCCGCGGTGGGGCGCCGAGGGGGAGGTCGTGCTGCCGGTGGCCACGGAGGAGCCGGTACGCCGTGTGGTGGCCGAGGTGTTGTCGGTGCTGGCGGTGGCGGAGTTGGCCGATCGTCGGGCGCGGTTGAAGGTGTGTCGGTCGCCCGAGTGCCGGTGGGTCTTCTACGACCGTTCTCCGGCGGGCAACGGTGGCTGGTGCAGCATGGAGATCTGCGGGGCGCGGCACAAGATGCGCACCTATCGGGAGCGGCGGCGCGGCTGAGGTTCCCGGTCTCGGTCGCCCCGCACCCTGACTCATCGTCTGGCGGCGATATGATCGTTGTATGGCGATGAATCAACAGGGGTGCGCCCCCGGCACCGGCGCGGCCGAGGCCCTCTTCCGTAGCCTCTCCGACGGGACCCGATTGGCGATCGTGCGTCGGTTGGCCGAAGGGGAGGCCCGCGTCTCCGACCTGGTCGAGCGGCTGGGGTCGGCCCAGTCCACGATCTCCGCGCACGTGGCCTGTCTGCGCGACTGCGGTCTGGTGGAGGGGCGACCCGAGGGGCGTCAGGTGTTCTACCGGCTGGCCCGGCCCGAGCTCCTCGACCTGCTGGCCTCGGCCGAGCGTCTGTTGGAGGCCACGGGCGAGGCCGTCGCGCTGTGCCCGGAGTACGGGGTGGCGACCGTTCATGAGTGACGCCTGCGGTTGCTCGTCCGACCGTCCGGAGGAGGCCGGCGGCGCGGAGTCGGGTCCGAGCACCCTGTGGGGTGTGCGGGAGATCCGTTTCGCGGCGGTGGCGCTGGTCCCGCTGGTCGCCGGTCACACCGGGTCGTGGCTGGGTGTCCCCGACACGATCGTCCACGTTCTGTGGGCCTTGGCGTTGGTGGTGGCCGGGTGGACCTTCGTGCCCGGGACGCTGCGCCGGCTGTTCGGCTCCGGTCCGTTCCGGGATCGGATCGGGGTGGGCACCCTGATGACGATCGCGGCGGTCGGCGCGGTCCTGTTGGGAGAGGTGGCCGAGGCCGCGCTCCTGGCGGTGTTGTACACGATCGCCGAGGGGTTGGAGGGCTACTCGGTGGCGCGCACCCGGCGGGGGTTGCGGGCTCTGTTGGATCTGGTGCCGGCGCGGGCGACCGTGCTCCGAGACGGTCGGGAGCGGGAGGTGGCGCCCGAGGAGCTGGTCCCCGGCGACACCCTGTTGATCCGTCCGGGGGAGCGGGTGGCGACCGACGGGGTGGTGGTGTCGGGGCATAGCGCCCTGGACGATTCCGCCGTCACGGGGGAGTCCATCCCGGCGGAGGTCGGTCCTGGCTCGGAGGTGTTCGCGGGGACGGTCAACGGCACCGGTGTCCTGGAGGTCGCGGTGAGCGCCGGGACCGAGGACAATTCGCTGGCCCGTGTGGTGCGGATCGTGGAGGTCGAGCAGGCCCGCAAGGGCGCGGGGCAGCGGTTGGCCGATCGGATCGCCCGCCCGTTGGTGCCGGGGGTGATGGTCGCGGCGGTGCTCATCGCGGTGCTCGGTGCCGCGCTGGGCGATCCGCTGGTGTGGATCGAGCGTGCCCTGGTGGTGCTGGTGGCGGCCTCGCCGTGCGCGTTGGCGATCTCGGTGCCGGTGACGGTGGTCTCGGCCATCGGCGCCGCCACGCGCGGGGGTGCGCTGGTCAAGGGCGGCGCGGCTCTGGAGGCGCTCGGCGGGGTGCGGACGGTGGCGTTGGACAAGACGGGGACGTTGACCCGTAACCGGCCGGCGGTGGTCGAGGTGGTGCCGGTCGAGGGGCGTGGTCGTGACGAGGTGCTGGCGGTGGCGGCGGCCCTGGAGTCGCGCAGTGAGCATCCGTTGGCGGCGGCGATCCTGGCGGAGGTCGGGGATCCGGTGCCGGCGCGGGACGTGACGGCGGTGCCGGGGGCCGGTCTGATCGGCCGTGCGGCCGATGGCGAGGTGGGGCTGCGGCTGGGGCGTCCGGGGTGGATCGAGGCCGGTCCGTTGGCCGATGCGGTGTCGCGGGCGCAGGAGGCCGGTGCCACGGTGGTGCTGGTGGAGGAGGACGGCCGTGTGATCGGGGCGGTCGCGGTTCGTGACGAGCCCAGACCCGAGGCGGGGCGGGCGGTGGCGGCGTTGCGCGCGGCCGGTCATCGGGTGGCGATGCTGACCGGTGACAACCGGGCCACGGCGCTCGCGGTGGCCGAGAGGGTCGGGATCGATGCCGAGGAGGTGTACGCGGAGCTGCGTCCGGAGGACAAGGCCCGTGTGGTGTCCGAGCTCGGTGGGCGCGGCCCGGTGGCGATGGTCGGTGACGGGGTCAACGACGCTCCGGCGCTGGCCCGCGCGGATGTGGGGATCGCGATGGGGGCGATGGGCACCGATGTGGCGGTGGAGACGGCCGATGTGGCGTTGATGGGGGAGGACCTGCGGCATCTGCCCCAGGTGTTGGCGCACGCCCGTCGTGCGCGGGTGATCATGTGGCAGAGCGTAGGGGTGTCGCTGGCGATCATCGCGGTGCTGATGCCGTTGGCGCTGTTCGGGGTGTTGGGGTTGGCCGCGGTGGTGTTGGTGCACGAGGTGGCCGAGGTGGTCGTGGTGGCCAACGGGGTGCGGGCGGGGCGTTCGCGCGCGGTGACCGGGGTGCTCGATGCGGCAGGGGTGGAGCGGCCGGTGGAGTCGGTCGGCGCGCGTTGAGGAAGGGGCGTGCCCCCGAGGGCGGTCCGTGCGACCTGTTCCGGCGTGGCGGTTCGGTGGGTGGGCCGGCCGGGGGTAGGCACGAGGTGTGGGCTTACGTACGGGGGGCTTACGCCGGGGGTCGGGTTCTCGGGGCGAGGGGTGGACACCGCTCGCCCCTGGAGGGTGTGCGTGGACGGCCGGGTCCGCGCTCGAGTACGGGAGCGCTCCCCGTTCAGGGGCGGCGGTGGCCCAGGGCCCGCAGCAGGTAGGGCAGGATCCGGGTCGCGATGTCCCGCCCCGGAGCGGGGGTGTCGGCCTCCCCCTCGGGTACGAGGAAGGTGTGGCTGACCATGGGGCCGATCACCATCTCCGCGACCACCAGCGGATCCTCCACCGGGGGGATCTCGCCGCGTGCCACGGCGCGTTCCAGGAGGGCGAAGACCCTGTCCTGGAGGGGGAGGACGAAGGCGTCGAAGAGGACGTCGGCCAGGGCGCGGTTGTGCGCCGCCTCGCCCAGGACCGCTCGCAGCAGTCGACCGGAGGGGCCTTCCAGGGCGAGGGCCTTGTCGTGGAGCAGTGCCCCCAGGTCCTCTTCGAGGGAGCCTGTGTCGTGGTCGGGGCCCAGGTTCTCGGCCCAGGCCTGGGCGGCGCCCACGACCAGGTCCTGTTTGGAGCGCCAGCGTCGGTAGAGGGTCGCCGTGGAGACCCCGGCCCGTTTGGCCACGGAGGCGGTGGTCAGTCCGCTGTAGCCGTGTCGTTGGAGTTCGGCGAGTGTGGCGTCCATCAGCGCGCGGTCTCGGCTGGCGTCGCGGGGTCGTCCTCGTGGAGAGACCTGTGCGGAGGCGGCCGGCAGATGGGTCGTCATGGGGATAATTCTAGGCGCGTTCCTATTGGAAACGAAACGTTTTCGTTTACTATCTGAGTCATGGCTACGACCGAAACCCCTCGAGAACCGTTGACCACGACCGTCGACATCCCCGAGACCGTCGCCCGACTGCGCGGGACCTTCGCCTCGGGTCGGACCAAGCCGCTCGCCTGGCGTCGTGCTCAGCTGCGGGCCCTGCGCCGCATGCTCGTCGAGGAACGCCCCACCCTGGAGAAGGTGCTCCAGGACGACCTGGGCAAGAGCCCGTTGGAGGCGCACACCACCGAGATCGGTTTCGTCATCAACGAGATCGACCACACCCTCAAGCACCTGGCCTCGTGGCTGCGGCCCGAGCGGGTCTCGGTGCCCATGGCCCTGGCGCCGGCCCGGGCCCGCCGTGTCCGCGAACCGCTGGGCACGGTGCTGGTCATCAGCCCGTGGAACTATCCGGTGAACCTGGCGCTGGCGCCGATGGTCGGCGCCCTGGCGGCCGGCAACAGCGTGCTGCTCAAGCCCAGCGAGCTGGCCCCGGCCACCTCCAACGCGCTGGCCGACCTCCTCCCGCGCTACCTGGACACCGAGGCGGTCGCCGTGGTCGAGGGCGGGGTGCCCGAGAGCACCGCGCTGTTGGCCGAGCGTTTCGACCACATCTTCTACACCGGTAACTCGACGGTGGCGCGGATCGTGATGGCGGCCGCGGTCGAACACCTGACCCCCGTCACGTTGGAGCTGGGCGGCAAGAGCCCGGCGATCGTGGAGCCCGGGGTGGATCTGGCGACGGTGGCGCGCCGGCTGGCCTGGGGCAAGTTCACCAACGCCGGTCAGACGTGTGTGGCCCCCGACTACGTGCTGGCCATCGGGGACACCGCGGCCGGTCTCCAGCGTGAGCTGGGCGCGGCCATCACCGAGATGTTCGGTTCCGACCCGCGTAAGAGCCCCGACTACGGGCGGGTCGTCAACGAGCGCCACTTCGACCGGCTCACCGCGTTGATGGACAGCGGTGAGGTGGTCGTGGGCGGTTCCAGCGATCGCGCGGACCTCTACATCGCGCCCACCGTGCTGGGCGGGGTGTCTCCCGACAGCCCGGTGATGGCCGAGGAGATCTTCGGTCCGATCCTGCCGATCGTCGAGGTCGCCGACCTGGACGAGGCGATCGCCTACGTCAACGACCACGAGAAGCCGCTGGCGTTGTACGGGTTCACCGACTCCGACGTCACCAAGCGGCGGTTGACCACCGAGACCTCGTCGGGCGCGGTCGGCTTCGGCCTGCCGATCGCCCACCTGGCCGTGCCGGACCTGCCCTTCGGCGGTGTGGGGGAGAGCGGTATGGGCGCCTATCACGGCAAGGCGTCCATCGACGTCTTCTCCCACACCAAGTCGGTGCTGGACAAGTCGTTGGTGATGGACACCATGCGGGTGGCCTACGCGCCCATCACCCAGCTCAAGGAGAAGATCCTGCGCCGGATGCTCTGAGGCGGCGTCGAGGAGGGGGCCGGTCCGGGCGCGGGTCGGGCCCCTTCCTTCGTGCCCGGGGTCAGTCCTGGGAGCGGGCGTCGGTGTAGGCGGTGCCCTGGTCGAGGTCGTCGCCCATCAGTTCGGAGACGGTGACGAAGGTGTAGCCCTCGTCGGTCAGCCTGTCCAGGACGGCGGGGATGGCGTCGACGGTGGTCTGGTGGATGTCGTGGAAGAGCACGATGCTGCCCTCGCCGGAGTCGCGGTCGGCGATGTCCAGGATCGTTCCGGGGTCGCGGTTCTTCCAGTCCTCGGTGTCCACGTCCCACAGGATGAGGGGGCGGTCGGCGGCCTCGCGGACGGTGTCGTCGACGGCGCCGTAGGGCGGGCGCAGGGTGGCGGGGGTCTGACCGGTGACGTCCTCGATGGCCTTGTCGGTGCGTTCGAGGTCCTTCTCGATCTCCTCGCCGGACAGTGTGGTCAGGTCGTCGTGCCGCCAGGAGTGGCTGCCGACCTCGTGTCCGGTCTTGACCATGCGCTCGACCTCGTTGGGGTGGTCGGCCACGTTGGAGCCCAGCAGGTAGAAGGTGGCCCGGGCGTCGTGCGCGTCGAGCATGTCCAGGAGCCGTCCGGTGTACTCGCCGGGTCCGTCGTCGAAGGTCAGCGCCACACACTTGACCTCGTCGCAGTCGGGTGTGACGTCTTCCGGCGCGGCACCGGCGGGGACGGTGGTCAGGGCGAGCAGACCGGTGGTGGCCATGAGCCCACCGACGGCGGCCTTACGCATCACAGAGGTAACGTTCACGCATCGAAATGTACGTGAATGTTTTCGTGGTGACAACGTGGGGGGCCCTTGGGGCGTGCCGAGTGAGTAAGGCCTCTTCTTCCAGGTGAGGGCGGTTTCGGTCCGCTTCCTCGGCCATGTCGGGGATCCGGGGCGATCACCGCCTCCGAGGCGTTCGGATATGAAGGGAGGGCCGGAGCGCGCCCTCGCGCCCCGGCCCTCATGTACGGATGTCACTCGAGTCGGGCGTCGGTGTAGGCCTCCCCCTCGGAGAGCTGTCCGTCCGCGAACAGGTTCTCCACCGACACGAAGTGGTAGCCCTGGGAATGCAGTTCCTTCAGGATGTCGGGGATGGCGTCGACGGTGCTCTTGTGGATGTCGTGGAAGAGCACCACGCTGCCCGTATCGACCTCGGAGACGGCGTGATCGATGATCGCGTCGGTGTCGCGGCTCTGCCAGTCCATGGTGTCCACGTCCCACAGGATGATCGGCTGTCCCAGGGCGTCGCTCACGGTGCTGTTGTGCGAGCCGTAGGGCGGACGCATGGTGCGCGGAGCCTTCCCGGTGGCCTTCTCGATGGCCTCGGAGGTGCGCTCCATGTCCTCGCGGACGCCGTCGCCGGACAGCGAGGTCAGGTCGTCGTGCTTCCAGGTGTGGCTGCCGACCTCGTGGCCCTCGGCGGCGGTGCGTTCCGCGATCTCGGGGAACTCCTCCACCAGGGAGCCCAGCACGTAGAAGGTGGCCTGGGCGTCGTACTCGGCGAGCGTGTCGAGGAGTTCCTCGGTGTACTCGCCGGGTCCGTCGTCGAAGGTCAGCGCCACGCACTTGGCCTCGGCGCAGTCCAGGGTGCGGCCCTCGGTGTCACCGGTGGTCTCGGCGACCCGTTCGGCGGGCACGGAGTTGCCGTTGACGGCGGCGTCGCGGGCCCGATAGCCGAGCTCGGAGAGCGATTCCTCGGTCTCCTCCGCCTCGATCGGGATCAGCGCCTCCTCGGCCCGGCCCGTCCCCGGGATCTGGGCCGGGTCCATGCGGACGGCCAGGCCGCCCGCCGTGCTGAAGGCCAGGTCGGCCAGAGGTGAGGCGGACCAGCGTTCGGCCGCCTCCATGGCCTGTTCCGGATCGGTCAGGTCGGCGTCGCCCAGAGGCAGTTCTCCCTCGCCCGCGCCTTCCCCCTCCTCGGGGTCGGTCGCCGGGTCCGAGGCCGCGGCCGGGACGAGTTCGCCGTCGGACTCCTCGGCCTTGGCGGAGACCTCGCCCACCAGGCCGGGCAACTGTTCGGGGGCCATGTCGTAGTCCTCGCGCAGGACGTCGGCCAGGGCCAGGTGGGCCTGGGCCAGGGCCTGTTCGTCGTGGAAGAGCGAGGTCCAGGGCATGACCTGTTCGGTCCGGGCGTCGTACCACAGGGTGGACGATCCGGGTCGGTCGGAGGCCTTGGTGGAGTCGGTGACGCTCATGCGCACACCCACCACGTCGTCGGAGGCGGCCAGCAGGCTCGTCGTCTGGACGAGCTCGGGGGCGCCCCGGTCGGGCAGGTTCTCCAGGAAGGCGGTCTGCCGCTCGGCCATGGCGGTGCGCACGTAGGCGGAGAGCGGATGGGACTCACCCAGGATCGGATAGCTGTAGGAGACCGTACTGTCCTCGGACTCCACGGACACGGTGCGCGTGTTCAGGCCACCCAGGTCCTCGGGGGCGAATTGGATCGCCTCCGCGTAGGGCATCGAGGTGTCCGCGGCGTGGCACCCGGGGACCAGGAGCATCCCCAGGGCGACACCGACGGTGACGTTTCGTCGCAGAGAGATGACAGACACGTGGGGACCATATCGGAGGTGGGGCCGCAAAGCCGCACCTCAGAGCGACGAGTCGACCTCGCAGTGTGAATGAATGTCCGTTCGTTGGCGGAAAAGTGCGATTTGTTCTTCGGTGCGCGCTCGGGCGTGTCCCCCGGCCGACGAAAACCCGGCCCCGGGTCGCTCTCGGAAGGGAACGGAGCGACCCGGGGCCGGGCGAAGGACGAAAGGGCTCAGATCAGGGCCGCGGCGACGATGGCGCGTGTCTGCTCCACCACGTCGACGTGCTCCTCCGGACGCGTGGTCTTGGGCAGGTGCACGTGCCCCGAGCGGGCACGGGAGCCGAGCCGGTCCCGCAGCAGGGTGTTGCGGTAGGCGATCTCGTTGGACAGGTAGTCGCCCCCGCCGCCGCTCCGTGCGGACGAACCCTCGCTCGGTCCCTCCGGGCGCGTCACGGGTTCGGCGCCACCGGCGGGGACCTCGACGACCTCGGTGTTGGCCACCACCCGATAGGGGCCCTCCACCGCGGCCACGATCTCCTCGACCGGCAGGGACGTGCGCGTCCACTCCGGCCCGGGCCCCTCGGAGACCGGTACGGGCTCGGTGCGGGTCTGCCCCAGGTTGTCGGTGCCGCCGCCGCGCCAGGCGCCGTTGAACACCTCCAGGTCGAAGCGGTCCGGTCGGCCCCGGCTCAGGGTGATGACGGCGTCGGCCACCCCGTGCGGGGGAGCCAGCGCCTCCTCCACCATCCCCTCCTCGAAGTCCGACCAGCGCACCGGGAACAGGGCCGAACGCACCAGCGCGGTGCGCTCGCCCATGGGGAAGGTCAGACCGTCCAGGGCCAGGGCCACCGCCCCCGACGGGTTGGAGCACTCGGGATCCCCGTCCAGATGGAAGGGGTCGAAACCGGTCACCACCACTCGGACCCAGCGGTCGCCGGGCGGAAAGTCCAGCTCGGTGATGCCTCGGGAGGCGGTCTCCAACAGGCGCGCGAGCTCGGCGCGCCGTTCGGCCTCCAAGGGGAAGGAGGGCGACCAGGAGCGTAGTCGGGCCGCCAGGGTCAGGCGGGCCCAGTACAGCGGACGGTCGTCGACCGGACCGCCGTCCTCGCGGACCGCCTCGGTCCACAGGCGTGAGGCGTGCGAGGCGACCACCTCCCGCGCGCGCTCGAAGGAGCCGGCGTCGCGCAGGTCGGCGGTGAACAGGGGCGCGGCGGCGCCGAAACCGGAACGTTCCAGGATCCGGAGGGGAGCGGGGAGGAGGGCACGGTTCTCTTCGGGGGTGGTGTCGTGGTGCACGGGCCAGCTGTCTGGGTCGGGGACGGGCCCGCAGAGTCTAACGTTCGTCGGTGACGAACGGGCCGGAACTCCGATGGGGAAGGCGAATCCGAACGCCGGGGGTGGACCCCGGAGCGGGGACTTGGCAAGGTGAGGGGTGACCATCGTCCCTCTCAACGGAGAGAGAACACACATGCCGAATGGTGCTCTTCCCGACACGCGGTCCCTCGCCGAACGCGCGCGGATCGCTCTGGAACGCTGCGGTACGACCGGGCTGCCCGAAGCCGTCGGGGCGCCGGGGCGGGCCCGCACGCCGATCACCGGCCAGGACCTGTTCCCCCTGGAGTTCGCCACCCCGGTCGAGGCCGAGAACGCGGTGGCCGCGGCGCACGCCGCCTTCACCTCCACCTGGCGCGACACCCCCGCGCCCGAGCGGGGCAGGCTGGTGCACCGACTGGGCGAGCTCCTGCGCGAGCACAAGGCGGACCTGGCCGAACTGGTGACCATCGAGGCGGGCAAGATCCGCTCCGAGGCGCTGGGCGAGGTCCAGGAGATGATCGACATCTGCGACTTCGCCGTCGGACTGTCGCGTCAGCTGTACGGGCGCACCATGCCCTCGGAACGGCCCGGACACCGCCTGATGGAGACCTGGCACCCGCTGGGGGTCGTCGGGGTCATCACCGCCTTCAACTTCCCGGTGGCGGTGTGGTCGTGGAACACCTGCGTGGCGCTGGTGTGCGGCGACACGGTGGTGTGGAAGCCCTCGGAGACGACCTCGCTGACCGCGCTGGGCTGTCACGGTCTCCTGATGCGCGCGGCGGCCGACGTGGGCGCCCCCGCCGACGTGCACCGGGTGGTGCTGGGCGGGGCCGACATCGGCCGGACCCTGGTGGACGACCCCCGGGTGGCGCTGGTCTCGGCGACCGGCTCCACGGCGATGGGGCGCGCGGTGGCGCCCCGGGTGGCCGCGCGGATGGGCCGCTACCTGCTGGAGCTGGGCGGTAACAACGCGGCGGTGGTGACCCCCTCGGCCGACGTCGATCTGGTGGTGCGCGGCAGCGTGTTCGCGGCAGCGGGGACGGCGGGGCAGCGGTGTACGACGCTGCGCCGGCTGATCGTGCACGAGGACGTGGTGGAGGAGGTCACCGAGCGCATCGTGAACGCCTACGAGCAGTTGGGCGGTCGGGTGGGAGATCCCTTCGAGGAGGACACCCTGGTGGGTCCGTTGGTCTCCGAGCGCGGCTACGAGGCGATGCGCGCCGCCCTGGAGCGGGCCCGCGCCGACGGCGGTCGGGTCCTGGTGGGCGGCGAGCGACGGCTGGAGAAGGACGCGGCCGAGGCCTTCTACGTGGAGCCCGCGGTGGTGCGCATGCCCGGGCAGGCCGAGGTGGTGCGGGAGGAGACCTTCGCGCCCATCCTCTACGTGTTGACCTACCGCACCCTGGAGGAGGCGGTGGAGCTGCACAACGGGGTGCCGCAGGGGTTGTCGTCGGCGATCTTCACCCAGGACCAGGCCGAGGCCGAGCGGTTCCTGTCCTCGGCCGGATCGGACTGCGGGATCGTCAACGTCAACATCGGCACCTCGGGCGCCGAGATCGGTGGGGCCTTCGGTGGCGAGAAGGACACCGGCGGCGGCCGGGAGTCGGGTTCGGACTCGTGGAAGGCGTACATGAGGCGGGCGACCAACACCGTCAACTACGGCGGTGAGCTGCCGCTCGCCCAGGGGGTGCGCTTCCTGTAGCGGAGCGGCGTCGGGCCCGCGCCCCGGGGCGCGGGCCCTCGTGGCCGCGGTGCGCCTAGAAAAGTCGTGCCCAACACTGTTGTGCACAACCTTTTCTCTGTTACGGTGGCTCCGACCACCGCGGCGCATACGGGGGAGGGCCCATGGCCGGTACCGACGAGGGAGATCCCCTCCACCTGGACCAGCAGCTCTGCTTCGCCCTCTACACCGCCTCCCGGGCCCTGACCGGGCTCTATCGGGAGATCCTGACCGACCTGGGGCTCACTTACCCGCAGTACCTGGTGATGCTGGTGCTGTGGGAACACGATCCCCTGCCGGTCAAGGAGCTGGGACGGGCGCTGAGCCTGGACACCGGCACACTCTCCCCCCTCCTGCGCCGTATGGAGGGCGCCGGTCTGTTGACGCGCAGTCGCGGCTCCGAGGACGAACGTGTCGTGCACGTCGCCCTCACCGACGAGGGCGCGCGTCTGCGCGAGCGCGCGCGGGACATTCCCCATCGGGTCCTGTGCGCCACCGGTCTTCCCCGAGACCGGGTCGAGGACCTGCGCTCCCTCCTGGACCAGGTCACCCGTTCGGTGACCGGGGACACCGACGACCCCACCCCACTCACCCGGGACCCGGCCGACCGCCGGGACCCATAGAGAGGCAACCATGGCTTTCCAGAAGCTCTACACCGCCAACGCCACCGTCACCGGTGAAGGCCGCAAGGGCAGCGGCAAGACCGACGACGGCCGTCTGTCGGTCGACCTGTCCGTCCCCAAGGGCCTGGGCGGCGACGACGGCCCCGGCACCAACCCCGAGCAGCTCTTCGCCGTCGGCTACGGCGCCTGCTTCCACGGCGCGCTGAAGAAGGTCGCCGGCCTGAACAAGGTCGACGTGGCCGGTTCCAGCATCGACGCCGAGGTCACCCTGGGCAAGGACGAGGGCATGGACCTGGTCGTCCACCTGACCGTCACCCTGCCCGGCCTGGAGCAGGACCAGGCCGAGAAGCTGGTCGAGTCCGCCCACCAGATGTGCCCCTACTCCCGCGCCACCCGCGGCAACATCGAGGTCGGCCTCACCGTCAAGACCGCCTGAGTCGGGATCCGATCCCCGATGGGGGCGGCGCGCATCGTGCGCGCCGCCCCCATCGTCGTGTTCAGGAACGCGAGCGGGTGCGTACGGCCAGTGTCGCGCACAACAGGACGGCGGCCCCTCCCAGCACCACCATGGGGGTCAGGGCCTCGCCCAGCAGCAGCGCCGCCCAGCCCACGGTCATCACCGGCTGGGTGAGCTGGATCTGGGCGACCCGGGCGGGCGGCCCGATGGCCAGCCCCCGATACCAGGCGAAGAAGCCCAGGTACATGCTGACCACGGCCAGGTAGGCGAAGGCCGCCCACTGGGTGGGGGAGGCGGTGGGCGGCTCGTGGACCGCGGTCCACGCGGTCAGCGCGACCATCACCGGCGAGGCGAGCACCAGCGCCCAGGAGATGGTCTGCCAGGCGCCCAGCTCACGGGAGAGCAGACCGCCTTCGGCGTAGCCCGCGGCGGCGGCCAGGACCGCGCCGAACAGGAGCGGGTCGAAGGCGAGGGCGCCGAGCGCGCCGCCTCCGGACAGGATGGAGAAGCCGAGCGCGGCCACCGCGCCCAGCGCGACCGTCCCCCAGAAGAGCGGCCCGGGCCGCTCCCGGGCGCGCAGGACGACCGCCGTGGCCGTCGCGGCGGGCAGTAGCGCGATCACCACGGCGCTGTGGGTGGCGGTGGCGGTGGTCAGCGCCAGCGAGGTCAGGACCGGAAAACCGATGACCACACCCGCCGAGACCACGGCCACGCGGAGCCACTGTCGACCCCGGGGGAGGGCCTGTCGGGTCAGGGCCAGCGCGGCGGCGGCGAGCAGGGCCGCCACGACCGCGCGGCCGGCGCCGGCGAACAGAGGGGTCAGCCCCTCGTCGGCCACGGCCAGCCGCGTGAGCGGAACGGTCAGGGAGAAGGCCGCCACCCCGAGTAGACCCCAGCGGAGACCGTTCCCGAAAGAGGGTAGCGGTGGTGCGGTCGTGTGAGTAGCGCTATCGTTGACTCTCATGTCCAACGATAGCAGTGGCCGTATCGTGGCGGAATTGAGCGACTGGATCTCTCGGGCCGAACCGGGCGCGCGCCTGCCCTCCACCCGGGAACTGGTCGCCCGCCACGAGGCGAGCCCGGTCACCGTGCAAAAGGCCCTGCGCGCCCTCGTCGCCCAAGGGCTGGTGGAGAGCCGTCCCGGGGTGGGCACCTTCGTCCGGGCCCGCCGCGCGACCCGCGTCCACGATCACCGATGGCAGACCTCCGCCCTGGGTGCCGCGCCCCGCGTGCCGGAGCCCTCCACCGCGCTGTGCCCCGCCCCCGAGGGGGCCATCGCGCTGCACTCGGGCTACCCCGACCGGGAACTGCTCCCCGAACGGCTGGTGCGTGCCGCCTTCGCCCGCGCGGCCCGGGGCGGCGCCGCGCTGGAGCGTCCCACGGCGGCCGGTGACGCCGAACTACGGGCCTGGTTCGCCGCTTCCCTGGCCGGATCCGCGCTCCACGGGATCGACCCGCCGACCCCGGAGGACGTGGTCGTCGTCCCCGGCAGCCAGAGCGGGATCAGTACCCTCTTCCGTGCCCTGGCCGGCCCCGGAGGGGCGCTGGTGATGGAGTCGCCCACCTACTGGGGTGCGATCAGGGCGGCCGCCTGGGCGGGGGTGCGCGTCGTCCCCGTGGCCGGGGGCGAACACGGACCCGACCCCGACGAGGTCGACCGGGCGCTGGCCCGCAGCGGGGCGCGCGCCTTCTACGCCCAACCGCTCTTCGCCAACCCGACCGGCACCTGTTGGTCGGTCGAGACGGTCGAACGGATCCTGGAGGTGGTGCGCCACCACGGTGTCTTCCTCATCGAGGACGATTGGGCCCACGACTTCGGGATCGAGGACGACCCCGTGCCGATGGCCGCCCGTGACGACGACGGGCACGTGATCCACCTGCGCTCGCTCACCAAGAGCGTGTCCCCGGCGGTGCGGGTGGCCGCGGTGATCGCCCGGGGTCCGGTGCGCGAACGCGTCCTGGTCAGCGCTCAGAGCGAGTCGATGTACGTCAGCGGAGCCCTCCAGGAGGTGGCGTTGGACGTGGTCACCCGACCTGCCTGGCGCACCCACCGCCAGGGACTGCGCCATCGGCTGGCCGAACGGCGCGACCTGCTGACCTCGGCCCTGGCCGAACACGCCCCCGCCCTGCGGGTGGAGACCCCGCCCCGGGGAGGGCTGAACCTGTGGGCGCGCCTGCCCGAGGGGGTCTCGCCGCTCCGGGCGGCCGAGGAGTGCGCGCGGGCCGGGGTCGTCGTGGCGCCGGGGGACGAATGGTTCCCCACCGAACCCACCGGCCCCTACCTGCGGCTCAACTACTCCGGTCCGCGCCCGGGCGACTTCGTCGAGGGGGCTCGCGTCATCGGCCGCGTGGTGGAGGGGCTAGGCGGATGACCCCTCGTCCCGGCCCTGACCACGCCGCGGGCGGGCCCGCAGATGGGCGCGTTCGCCCTGGGTGCCGAAGAGGCTGAGGATCTCCACCGGACGGTCGTCGGCGGTGCCGAACCAGTGCGGGGTGCGGGTGTCGAACTCGGCGGCCTCGCCGGGGGAGAGCACCAGATCGTGCTCGCCCAGGACCAGCCGCAGCCGCCCGTCCAGGACGTAGAGCCAGTCGTAGCCCTCGTGGCTCTGCGGATCGGGCACCTCGCGCCCGCCCCCGGGGGACAGCACCATCTTGAAGGCCTGGATACCGCCCGCGCGGCGGGTGAGCGGGATGACGGTCATGCCGTGCCGGTTCATGGGGCGCAGGTGCACGCGGGGATCGCCGGTGGGAGGGGCGTCCACGAGTTCGTCGAGGGTGACCCCGTAGGCCCGGGCCAGGGGGAGCAGGAGTTCCAGGGCGGGGCGCCGATCGCCGGTCTCCAGCCGTGACAGGGTGCTCACCGAGATCCCGGTGCTCTCGGACAGGTCGGCCAGGGTGGTGCCACGTTGCAGCCGCAGCGCCCGCAGCCGGGGGCCGACCGCGTCCAGCGCCTGATCCAGGTCGTGATCCATGCGTCCATGTTGCCATACCGGCAAGGAAAGTTGTCATTACGCCGGGGAGGGCGCACCGTGTTCGGTGGAGGTGGTCGTATGAACACGAAGAACGAGGACGTCCACGAGGTACTGGTGGTCGGCGGGGGAGCCGCCGGCCTGAGCGGCGCGCTCACCCTGGCCCGGGCCCGACGCTCTGTCCTGGTGGTGGACGGTGGCGAACCTCGCAACGCCCCCGCGAGCGGGGTGCACGGCCTGCTGGGGCTGGAGGGGATCCCCCCGACCGAACTCCTGGAACGCGGCCGTGCCGAGGTGCGCTCCTACGGAGGCGAGATCACCTCGGGCCGGGTCCGAAGCGTCGAGGGCGACGCCGAGAACGGCTTCCGGGCGGCCCTGGCCGACGGACGCGTGCTCCGCGCGCGCCGGATCCTGGTGGCCACCGGGCTCACCGACCGGCTCCCCGACGTGCCCGGACTGGCCGAACGCTGGGGCCGGGACGTGCTCCACTGCCCCTACTGCCACGGCTGGGAGGTACGCGACCTGCCCATCGGCGTCCTGGCCACGAGCCCGATGTCCACCCACCAGGCCTCGATGTTCGGCCAGTGGAGCCCGGACGTGATCTACTTCGCCGACGGCGGAGAGATCGCCCCCGAGCAGGCCCGCCGCCTGAACGCCCAGGGCATCCGGGTCGTGTCCGAGCCGGTCACCGCGATCGAGACGGTCGACGACGCCTTGGCGGGGGTACGACTGGACACGGGGGAACTCGTCGAACGCCGGGCGTTGGCCGTGGCCGCGAGGATGGAGGCACGCGTGGACTTCCTGGCGCCGCTGGGCCTGAAGCCGGTCGACCACCCCTCGGGGATGGGCGACCACCTGCCCGCCGACGCCACCGGACGCACCGAGGTGGCCGGGGTCTGGGCGGCGGGTAACGCCACCGACCCCTCCGCGCAGGTCGGGGCCTCGGCCGCCGCCGGAACCCTGGCGGCCGCCCGGATCAACGCCGACCTGATCGAGGCCGACGTCGACCGGGCCCTGAACGGGGAGAGCGGATCCTCGGCCTGAACCGGGGCACGAGGCAACGCCGGGCCGGTGACGTGCCGGAACCGGGATCGACACACCACAGGGGGAAGCACATGTCCGACACCTTCGGCCGGGACTATTGGGAACGGCGCTACGAGGGTCACGAGCACGGCCACGGCACGCACCGGGGACCCAACCCGACGCTGGTCGAGACCGCGGGGGAGCTCGACCCCGGCACCGCCCTGGAGGCCGGCGCCGGCCGAGGCGAGGACGGTATCTGGCTGGCGCGACGCGGCTGGCGGGTCACGGCGGTCGACATCTCCGAGGCCGCCCTCGACCAGGCCGCCCAGAGCGCTCGGGACCTGGACCCCGAGGCGGCCGCACGGATCACCTGGGTGCGCGCCGACCTGACCGAATGGGCTCCGAGCGAGCCCGGTTTCACCCTGGTCAGCAGCCACTACGCCCACCCCACCGGCCGCTTCGAGAGACTGGTGGAACGCCTGGCCGCCAAGGTCGTTCCGGGCGGCACCCTGCTCATCGTGGGCCACGACACCTCCGAGGCCCACACCCACGCCGCCCCGCACGACCGACCGACCCACGCCCACATGTCGGCGCCTCGGGTCGCGGCGGTCCTGGACCCCGCGGAATGGGACGTGCTGGAGGCCGACAGCCGCGAACGCGTCGTCACCCTCCCCGACGGCGGGCACAAGAGCATGCGCGACGCCGTCGTCCGCGCCCGCCGACACCGCTGAACCCGGCCCCGGACGACGAACGGGCCCTCCCGCACCAGAGCGGGAGGGCCCGTCGTCACGTCCACCGCGAGGATCAGGCGGCGGTGTCCAACAGCAGGAGGCGGTCCAGGATGTCCTGGAGGGTCACCAGACCCACCAGCTCCTCACCGTCCTCCACCAGGGCCAGGTGGCTGCGGCTCTCCCGCATGATCCCCATGGCCGCGTACATCGGCGTGGCCGGGGCCAGCGTCAGCACCGGACGCATCAGGTCGGCGGCGGTGGTGCCCGCCGGCCCGATGAGCGCCTCGCGCACGTGGAGCACGCCCACCGGCCGCTCCTGCTCCATGACCACCAGACGCAGGTGCGTGGATTCGCGCGAGACCCGCTTGATCTCCTCCACGTCCGCGTCCGGGCCCACCCAGGCGATCTCCTCGCGCGGGGTGATGTGCGAGCTCAACGGCTGGGAGTTGACCTCCAGGGCGGTGGCCAACTGGTCACGACGCTCGGAGTCCAACGCACCGGCCTTGGCCGAGTGCTCGACCAGCTCCCGCACGTCCTCCGGGTTGTGGCCGCTCACCAGCTCGTCCACGGCCTGCACCCCGAACAGGTGCAGGACCCCGTTGGCCATGTTGTTGAGCATCACGATCACCGGGCGGGTCAGCCACATGAACGCCCGCATCGGGATCGCCAGCATGGTCGCCGACTTCTCCGGATGCGAGATCGCCCACGACTTGGGCGCCATCTCTCCCACGACCAGGTGCAGGAAGGTCACGATGATCAGGGAGAAGGTGAACGAGAGCACGTAGCCCACCGTGTCGGGAAGACCGCCGAACAGCGGCTCCAACATGTGGTGGAAGGCGGGCTTGGAGATCGCGCCCAGGGCCAGGGTGGCCAGGGTGATCCCCAACTGGGAACCGGCCAGCAACAGCGACAGGTCGCGGGCGCTCTTGAGAGCGGCGCGAGCCGAGGCGCTGGTGTGTGCGGCCTCCTCCAACCGGTAGCGGCGCGCCGCCACCAGGGCGAACTCGATCGCCACGAAGAACCCGCTCAACGCGATGAACAGGACGGTCAGCGCCATCGCCAACCAGATGTTCATGTCACTCATGCCCGCACCTCCCGCGCGCCCTCTCCGGCGACCTCGTGCAACCTGACCTCGACCGTGTGCGGCACGTGCCGCTGGACCGCGTTGACCGTCAGGGCCAACGTCATGTCCGGGTCCTCGTCATGGGCGCCGGCCGGCCGGGGCAGAGGCAGGTCGACCCGGTCGCCCACACGGGGCAGCCGGTGCAGCGCGTGGATGACCAGACCGCCTATGGTCTCGTAGTCGCCCTGGGGCAGGTCGTGGCCGATGAGCCGCTCAACCTCGTCGATGTGCAGGGCGCCGGGGACCAGATAGCCGTCGTCACCGCCGAGCGGGGCCGGAGCCTCCTCCTCGGGGGTGTGCTCGTCGGCGATCTCACCGACCAGCTCCTCGGCCAGATCCTCGGTGGTGATGACGCCGGCCAGGCCGCCGTACTCGTCGACCACGCACGCGAACTCCTCCGAGGCGTCGCGGAGCTGGTCCAGGACCCCGGGCAGCGGAAGCGAGGCCGGCACCATCACGGTGGGCCGGGCCACGTCGCGTACGAGTATCTCGGACAGGTCCCGATCGCCCAGGGCGAGCACGTCGCGCAGGCAGATCACGCCGACGATGTCGTCGACGCCGTCCCCCAGCACGGGGAAACGGGAGTGGTCGGAGGCCATCAGCTCCACGACCCGGCTGACCGGATCGCCCTCCTCCACGGTGGTGACCTCCGGAC
The DNA here is from genome assembly GCF_035818715.1 of Nocardiopsis sp. LDBS1602. Classification (NCBI taxonomy): domain Bacteria; kingdom Bacillati; phylum Actinomycetota; class Actinomycetes; order Streptosporangiales; family Nocardiopsidaceae; genus Nocardiopsis; species Nocardiopsis sp. LDBS1602. The sequence continues at coordinate 399,470 of NZ_JAYLVW010000001.1, forward strand.
GCGGGATCATCGCGTGACCGGCGGTGCGCTCGTGGAAGTCCAGGGTGCGATCCAACAGGGTCGACACCTCGGCCGGAAGGTCGCCGCTCTCACGGGACTCGGCGATGATGCTCTCCAGGTCGCGCGGGGTGGCCGCGTGCTGGACGTCCTCGACCGGGGTGATCCGGACGAGCTTGAGCAGTCCGATGGCCGCCTGGTCGAACAGCCAGATGACCGGGCCGAACACCTTCAGGTAGATGCCGGTGGACAGGGCCAACCGGCGGGCCACCGGCTCGGGACGGGCGATGGCCAGGTTCTTGGCGAACAACTCGCCGAACACCATCTGGACGACGGTGGAGAACAGCAGGGCCAGGACCGTTCCGATCGCGAGGCCGGTGCCGAGGGGGACGCCCGCGCCCCCCAAGAGCTCGCCGACACCGTCACCGATCATCGGTTCGGCGATGTAGCCGACCAGGAGCGTGGTGACGGTGATGCCCAACTGGGCACCGGAGAGCATGAACGAGGTGCGGTTCGTGATGGACAGGGCCCGCTGGGCGCCGGTGTCACCGGCGGCGGCCCGTGCCTTGAGTCTGGAGCGGTCCACGGCCATGTAGCCGAATTCCTGGGCGACGAAATAGCCGGTCGCCATGGTGATCAAGAAGACCACCAACGCTCCGAAGGCGATACTGAGGACGGTGCTCATCGGGCACGCACCGCCTGTTCTCGCCCGTGGATCGGGTTTCTAGCCAGGTGCGCGCCCTTCCAAGAAGGGGGCTCGTCGGAGTCGGGGTCACAGCATCCACGAGGGATGCTGCCGGTACTTCGGGACGGGTCCACTGTTCCTCTCTCTGCGCCGTGGCGCTTGGGACTGATGTGCGGAATACACGGTAATGGTCAAAAGGGTGACGTACGGGACGGGGAAAAGATTCCCCTCGGCCCGGTCACATCCCGACGGGGGCCTCTGCCTCGCCGTCGAAGGTGGTCCACTCGCGGCGCCGGGCCTCGGCCAGGGCGATGGCGGTGGCCACGGCCACGTTGAGGGAGCCGACCCGGCCGATCTGCGGAATGTAGGTGATCGCGTCGGCGCCGGCCAGCAGCGCGGGGGAGCAGCCGTGGTCCTCGGCGCCCACGGCCAGGCACACGTCGGGCTCCAGCGGGGCGGCGTGCAGGGGGACGGCGCCCTTGGCGAGTTCGACGGCCACGACCTTGTAGCCGTCGGCACGGGCGGCCTCGAGGGCCTGCGCGGTGGTCGAGACGCGCTCGTGCGCGATCTTGGCGGCGGTGCCCAGCGCGGTCTTACCGACCTTGGGGTCGTCGGGGTCGGCGCTGTTGCCGGTGAGCCAGAGACGGTCCACACCGAAGGTGGCGCAGGTGCGCAGGATGGAACCCAGGTTGTAGGGCTGGGTGACCGACTCGACCAACAGGGAAAGACGTCCCTCGGTCCGCCTGCGCCACTGGCGGTTCAGACGTTTGACGTCCGTGGGACGCAACTGCGTGCTCAACTGCGGTGTGTTCCTCGTGGGTCTGGGCCGGACGGTCCGGCCCTGGTCGGTACACACTACCGGCACCCCGTCGGGTGTGCACGCCCGACCCGGCGCGTTCGGGACCTCAGGCCCTTTCGTCGGGGGTCGCGGGGTGCACGGTCAACACCCGGAAACCGGCGCGCGAGGCCAGACGTTCGGTGGCGTGCCCCCGCGACTCCAACCATTTCTGGAGGGAGTCCGAACCCAGGTGACGCTGGACCACCAGGTGGGCGACCCCCGTGGGGGACAGGCGACCCAACCAGGTGAGCAGCAGGGAGTGCAGGACCTCCTTGCCCACCCGGATGGGCGGGTTGGACCACAGCACGTCGAAGGGTCCGAGAAGGTCTTCGGAGGTGGGGGCCGCGCCCTCGACCTCGCCCTGTTCGGGGGCCGGATCGCCCTCGGGGGTGATCACGGCGAAGCGGGCCCCGTCCAGGCCGTGCTCGGCGGCGTTGCGGCGGGCCAGCGCGACGGCGCGGGCGTTGACGTCGACCCCCAGCACGCGGGCGCCCGGCGCGCGCGAGGCCAGGGTCAGGGCGATGGGTCCGTAGCCGCAGCCCACGTCGAGCAGGGTGCCCTCGGGCGGCGGGGGCGGAACGCTCTCCAACAGGACGCGGGTGCCCAGATCGACCTTGTCGGGGGAGAACACCCCGCGGTCGGTGCGCAGGCGCAGGTGGAGATCGGGCAGCACCAGGTCGGCGGTGGAAGGCCGACTGGCGGAGCTCGGAGAGGAGTCGAAGTAGTGCTGGGCCACGCCGTGACGCTACCAGGGTCGGAGCCCGTGACGAGCCGGTAAAAACCTCTCATACCACGGGGAACGAAAGGGCCAACCGTTGGTGTGATCACCGTTTCGGGCGGAATGATGAGGATAGGCGAGGTTTGTGGGGGAACCGATGCGAGCAAAGGTAGGCGACCACCTGGTCGTCGAAAGCCCGAACGCCGACACCCACCGCCGGACCGCGGTGGTCACCGAGGTCAGGGGGCCCGAGGGGGCACCGCCCTACCAGGTGCGCTGGACCGATGGAGGCGTCGAACACCGGGACCTGATCTACCCGGGACCCGACGCGCACATCGAACACATACCGCACGCGAGGGGAGCCGAGTCCATGCAGACGATGAAGCGATGGAACGTCGACGTGGTCGTCGCGGAGGAGAGCGAGGGCGACGCCGCCCGGACCTGGGCCGAAGTCGGGCTGATGGCCGACGACGGCACCGCGCTCCGGGGACACGGCATGGCCCGTAAGCACCCCGTCGATCTGGACGTACCGGAGATCGGAGAGGAGCTCGCGGTCTCCCGCGCCCTGTCCGACCTGTCCCGACAACTGCGTCAGGTGGCGGCCGAGGACATCAACGACAACACCGGCACCCCGTGGCGTCCGATCTGAACGTGAACGCGACGGGCGGGGCGACCAGGGGCGCCGACCGCCGGGTCGACGCGATGTGAGCAGGCCCTCGGAGAGGTCCGAGGGCCTCTCGCTGTGCCGACGGGGTCGGGGTTCGCGGCCGCCGTGAGACCGGGGCCGGACACCGCGACCACGGGAGGCGGCCCCCGCGGGCCGATCGGATCGGGCACACTCGAAAAGTCGGATCATCGATCAAGGAGACCTTGTTGGCCACCTCTTCCGGACCGCAGGCCGAACCTGCCCGGGTGCTGGGTACCGTCGACGCGGCCGCCATCGGCGCCGCCGCGATGCTCGGCGCCGGGGTGTTCTCGGTCTTCGCACCGGCGGCACTGGGCGCCGGCGCCTGGCTTCCCGTCGCCATCGCCATCGCGGGCCTGGTCGCCTATTGCAACGCGATCTGCTCCGCGCGACTGGCCGCCCGCCACCCCGAGAGCGGCGGCACCTACGTCTACGGACGCGAACGCCTGGGCGACCTGTGGGGCTACCTCGCCGGTTGGGCGTTCGTCGTGGGAAAGATCGCCTCCTGCGCCGCCATGGCATTGACCTTCGCCGCCTACCTCCTCCCCGGCTGGGAGAGACCCGTGGCGGTGGCCCTGGTCCTGGTGCTGGCCGCCCTGAACTACCGAGGGGTGCGCAGATCCACCCTCGTCATCAAGATCCTGCTGGTGGCGGTCCTGGCCGTCCTGCTCGCCGTCCTGGCCGCGATGGTGTTCAGCGGCCGCCTGTCCGCGGTGGCCGAGGTCGACGGCATGGGCCCCTGGCCGGGATCCTTCGGTGTCCTCGGAGCGGCGGGGATGATCTTCTTCGCCTTCGCCGGCTACGCCAGGATCGCGACCCTGGGCGGCGAGGTACGCGACCCCAGGACCACCATCCCCCGCGCCATCACCCTGGCCCTGGGCGTGGTGCTCGCCCTCTACCTGGCGATCGGCACGAGCCTGCTGATCGTGCTGGGACGCGAGAGGCTGACCACCAGCGACGCCCCCCTGGTGGACGCGGTACGCGTGGCCGGGGTCCCCTTCCTGGTCCCGTTCGTGATCGCCGGCGCGGTCCTGGCCTGTGTGGGCGCGCTGCTGGCCCTGCTGCTGGGCGTCTCGCGCACGGTCGCCGCGATGGCCGCCGACGGGCACCTGCCCCGCCACCTGGCCCGCACCCACGAACGTTTCGGGGTGCCCCACCGCGCCGAGGTGGCGGTGGCCGTGGTGGTGATCGCCCTGGTGCTGGTCGGCGACCTGGGCGGTGTGATCGCCTTCTCCGCCTTCGGCGTGCTGGTCTACTACGCCATCGCCAACGCCTCGGCGCTGCGTCTGGGGCCCGAGGAGAACCGGCCGCCCCTCATCGCCCCGGTCGGGGGCCTGGTGGGGTGCGTGGTGCTGGCGTGCAGCCTGCCCCTGCCGGTGGTCATGCTCGGTGTTCTGGTCCTGGGGGCCGGCGCGGGGCTGTGGTGGCTGCGCCACCGCGCTCTGGCCTGAGCCGGGGCCGGGCCGAGGGTGATGCTCGACCCCGGGACGGCCCTCAGCGGCCGCGATGCTCGACGAGGAAGCCCAACCCGCGACGCGCGGTGGTGGACAGGTTCAGTTCCGCCAGCTCCTCGGGGGTGAACCACGCGCAGTCGGCGGTGGAGCCGTCCGGCTCGTTCACCCGCGGCTCGGTGGGCCGACCCACGTGTACATGGGAGAACACCCAGACCGCGTAGACGTCGGTGCCGCCCTCCGGGGTACGACGGTGACTGGTCACCTTGATGAGGTCTCCGACCACGCCGAACTGGCCGGTCTCCTCCAGCACCTCGCGCCGTAGCGCGGCCCGCACGTCCTCACCGGCGTCCACGCCGCCTCCGGGCAGGTGCCAGGTGCCGGCGGCGGGATAGCCCTCGGCGATCCTGCTCAACAGGATCCGCCCGGAGGGGTCGGTGACGATGCCGTAGGAGGCGAAACGGCGCCTTCTCGGCGGAGCGTCGGCGTCCGGCTCGGGCTCTTCGTCGACGAGCCGCGACGCGGTCGGGGTGAGTCCCTCGGTGGGGACCACGTTCGGCCAGGAGGCCAGCAGATGGGGTCGGGAGTAGACGACGCGGTCCACGTGCAGGGCGCGGCTGTGGGACAGGCTCACGGTCTCGGTGAGCACGTCCACGGTCGCCAGCGGTTCCTCCCGGGACATCCCGCCCAGTTCGCGGGCGATCGCCTCGGGATCCTGACCGAAGAGCACCCGGGCGCCCGATAGGACCGGCCCCCGAGGTCCGTCGGTGATCAGGTGGACGGTGACCCGACGGGCCATCCAGTCGGCAGTGGTCACAGGGCCCCCACGGCCGAGGGGAGACCCAGAAGGCGCAGGAGGCCCTCCAGGTCCGGAACGGCCGTGACGCCCTCGATGGGGCTCCGGCCGGCGCGGTCGATGATGACCGGACGCATGCTCGCGGCGGTGGCCCCCACCCCGTCGGACTGGAGCTGGTCGCCCACGTGCCAGCAGGCGGTGGGGTCCACGCCCAGACGCTGGGCGGCGAACTGGAAGATGCGCGCGTCGGGCTTGCCGGCGCCGGCGGTGTCGGCGCAGACCACGGTGTGGAAGTAGCCCGTCAGTTCCAGGGCCTGGAGCTTGGCGTGCTGGAGCGCCTCGATGCCGTTGGTGACGATCGCCAGCCGGTACCCGGCCTGCCCCAGCGCGGCCAGGGTCGAGTGGGTGTCGGGGAAGACCTGCCAGGCGGTGCGCTGGACCTCCAGGTAGAGGCGGTAGAGCTCGTCGCAGTGCTGGTCGGCGAGCTCGTTGTGCCCGGCCTGGACGGCCAGGGCGCGGATGCGTTCGCGGCGCTGCTCGTCCAGGGACAGGTGTCCGCGAAGGTAGGCGCCGAAGGAGAGCTCGGTCTGGATGTCCCACAGGGCGCGGGCGGCGCCGAAGTCAGGGTGGCCGATGCGCTCCATGACCGCGCGCAGCCCCGCGGAGGAGGAGGCCGCGTCGTCGATGAGGGTGTCGTCCAGATCGAAAAGGATCGCGGTCGGAGAAGCGGGTGTGTTCGACATCGTTCCTCGATGTAAGTGGGCATGACAAAACATGCCAACGCTAACCGGTATCACCGGGTCAATTGGTGTAAACCCCACCTAAAAGGATGTGGTCAACATCACTTCGGGGGTGGTGGGGGTGGCTCTGATCAGGGAAGTCGCTGGAACCACAGCAGCGAGGTCAACGCGGTGGCCATGGACAGCACGATCGCGACCAGAACGAAACGCGTGACGATCTCCTCGTGCACGTACTCGGTCCCCAACGAGGAGCCGATGTCCTCATAGACCTCGTCCAGCTCGCTCTCGCTCTCGGCCTCGTAGAAGTGGCCACCGGTGTCCTGGGCCAACGCGCGCAACGCCTCCTTGTCGATGTCGGCCGGCACCTGGTAGCCGTCGATCTCGATCATCGCGGCCCCACTGCCGAACGCGATCGTCGACACCGGAACCTCGTCCTCGGCCGCCACCGACGACGCCTGCGCGATGTCCCGACCGCTGGTGTTCTCACCATCGGAGAGCAGCACGATCGCCGCGGGAGGCGGATCCTCCTCCGCGTCCTCGTCGAAACCGCGAATGGACTCCAACGAGGCGAAGACACCCTCGCCGATGGCCGTACCCGGCCCCAACCGAAGGTTCTCGATCGACCCCATGACCGCCTCGTGGTCCTGGGTCGGAGGCGCCACCACCGTAGCGGTCGAGGAGAAGGACACCAAACCCACGTTGAACCGCTCCGGCAACGTCTCCACGAACCCGCGCGCCGACTCCTTGGCCGCGCGCAACCGGTCCGGCTCGATGTCGGTGGCCGCCATCGACAACGACACGTCCACCGCCACGATGATGGTCGCCCGCTCACGAGGGGCCTCAACCGGCATCGCCGGCACCGCCATCGCGGCGATCAACACCGCCGTCGTCCCCGCGAACAGCACCGCCGGGACGTGACGACGCACGTCCGGACGCTTCGGCGCCACCTGGTCCAACAACTCCAGGTTGGTGAACCGCACCGTGTACTCACGACGCTGCCGCTGGGCGAGGACGTAGGCGACCACCAGGAGCACGATGAGCAGCAGCCACCACAGCCGCTGCGGTTCCAGGAAGGTCATGACGGCCTCGCCTCCCCCATGGGCGTCGAATGCGCGGGGGCCTCCCACGCCTGGTCCTGACGACTCCGTCTCACCGGGGCGCCCCCGGAGTGTGACGGGCCATGTGATGCGCGGTCCGACGCTGATCGACCACGAACCGCGCGATGTCCAGTACCCAGTCACGGTCGGTCCGCAACACCAGATGCTGGACGCCGCAACGACGCAGAGCCGAACGGATCGTCGCCCGCTGCTCCGCCGCCGCCCGACGATAACGCTCCCGCACCGCACGGGTCAGCCGTACGTCGCGCACCCGCCCACTGGAGGGGTCCCGCAGAGCCACGTCGCCCACCTCGGGCACGTCCAACTCACGCGGATCCACCACCTCCACCACCAACACCTGGTGGCGCGCGGCCAACATGCGCAACGGCCGCTCCCAGGGGACCGTGCCCCCGAAGGCCGGAGTGTCCAGAAAGTCCGAGACGACCACGCGCAGACCACGCCGACGACGCGTACGCACCAGATCGTCGATCGCGTCGGCCAACGTCGCCCCGTCCGCCGACGGGACGTTCTCGTCACCCGTGGGCGCGGCCGCCACCGTCGCCAACAACCCCAGCAGGGCCTCCTTGCCCGACCGGGCCGGCCACCGGCGCACCCGCCCCTGATGCAGGAAGTGCGCGCCGAAACGGTCGCCCACCCGCTGCGTCAGCAGGTTCGCCGCCACCAGGGCCCCCACCGCCACGTCGCGCTTGGAGTACAGGCCGGTACCGAAGTCCATCCGAGGGGACAGGTCCAACAGGGTCCAGCTCTCCAACTCCCGGTCGGCGACCAGATCGCGCACGTGCGGGGTGTCGGTGCGCGCCGTCACGGCCCAGTCCATGTGCCGTACGTCGTCCTCGCCCGGCTGGTACAGACGCGCCTCGGCCGCCTCCGAACCGGGCCCCAACCGCAACCCCAGATGCTCACCGTGCAACAGCCCGTCCAGCCGGTGCACGATACGCAGGTCCAGACGGCGCAGCGCGGCACGCAACCGAGGGTCGGTGCCGATGGCGGGAGTGTTCATGGACCGGTCACCTCCGCGCGGCGAAGGAGGCGGTCTCTCCGCTGGGCGGCTCGTCCCAGATCACCCTGGGCGCCGGAACGGTGGACAGGATCCGATCGACCACCTGCCCCGGGGTGATCCCGTCGGCCAGCGCGTCGAAGGTCAGGACCAGACGGTGGGCGATGACGTCGTGGGCGAGCACGCGCACGTCGTCGGGCAGGACGTAGTCGCGCCCGCGCAGCAGCGCCAGGGCGCGGGCCGAGGCGACCAGCCCCAGCGTGGCGCGAGGGCTGGCCCCCACCTCCAGGGCCTGGCGCAGATCGGGCATCTGGTGGTTCTCGGGCTCGCGGGTGGCCATGACCAGCCGGACCACGTAGTCGGCGATGAGCTGGTGGACGTGCACCCGCTCGGCGTCGGCCTGGAGCTCGCCCAGGGTCACCGGATCCAGCACCTGGTGGGCGGTGGGCGGCTCCGTGCTCATCCGCCGCAGGATCTCCATCTCCTCGTGCGCCTTGGGGTGGTTCACGTCGACCTTCATCAGGAAACGGTCGCGCTGGGCCTCGGGAAGGGGGTAGACGCCCTCGGACTCCACCGGGTTCTGCGTGGCGATGACGATGAAGGGGGCGGGCAGGGGGTGGGTGGTGCCGCCGATGGAGACCTGCCGTTCGGCCATGACCTCCAACAGCGCCGACTGCACCTTGGCCGGGGCCCGGTTGATCTCGTCGGCCAGGACGAAGTTGGCGAACACGGGACCGAGCTCGACGTCGAACCGCTCCGTGGAGGGGTGATAGATGCGCGTGCCCACGATGTCGGAGGGGACCAGGTCGGGGGTGAACTGGATCCGGGTGAAGGAACCACCGGTGACCTTGGCCAGTGTGGACACGGCCAGTGTCTTGGCGATGCCGGGGACCCCCTCGATGAGACAGTGTCCTCGGGCCACCAGGGCGATCAGGGAGCGCTCCACCATGCGCTCCTGGCCGACGATGACGGTGGAGACCTCGTGCAGCGCCGCGCGCAGCAGACGGGTCGGTTCCCCCGGTGCACTCTCGGGGCTCGGAGTGGGGGAACCGTTCCCGGGTGAGGTTTCTGCCATGGCCCGCCTTCCCAGACTGGGTGCTCCGTCCTCGGGCACCGGTAGGAGTAGGTTGTGGATCACCTGTGGCGACACTACCTGTTCCGGCCCCGTTGTTCCGGTTTCCGGCACGGGTGGTGGGTCAGGGCGTTCGCGGCGAAGGGGGAGACGGATGTCGGTGCCCACGATGGGGCTGCGTGAGGGGGATCCGCGGCAGCTGGGGGAGTACCGGCTGCTGGGGAGACTGCGCGAGTCGCGCCTGGGCGTGGTCTACCTGGGGCGGGACAGTTCGGGAGAGCTCGTGAGCGTGGCGATGCTCAACGACGCCGCCGCGATCGACGAGCCCACCCGTGAGCGGTTCGCCCGGGTGGTGGAGGAGGACGACGACGTGGTGGCCGCGCGCATCAGCGGCCGTTCGGCTCTGTGGGTGGCGCGGCCCCACACCGAGGACGGCCCCGACGCCGGGGTGCTGTTGGAGAGGGCCGGAGGCGGCGGTCCGGCGGTGCGCAGCGGTCCCGTGGTGATGCCGCACTGGGCGGGGGAGCGGGGCGCCTCCGCCGTGCGATGGAGCGTGCGCGGTGACGGGCGTGACAGCAAGGTGGCCCGGGGCGAGGCCAACTGGTGGTTGATCGGCGCCCTGGGCGCGCTGCTGGCCCTGCTGCTGGTGTCGATGTTCCTTCTGTACCTGTGGATGTTGCAGTTCCCCCAGCCTGAGAGCACCCCCGAGGAGCAACCGGGGGAGGAGCGGTCCGAACCGGCGCAGGAGGAGCCGTCACCGGGGGACGAGGAGGGGGAGCCCACCCCGGTGCCGTCCCTGCCGGGTCCGGGAGAGGATCCGCGGGGGGAGGAGGGCTGGGAGGAGCTCCCGGAGGACAACGTCTAGGGGAGCGGGCCCGGTCGGGCGGAGGAGACACCCTCTTTCCCGGGGGAGATCGGCGGGAAGACGGTGAAGATCTTCGAAGGACCCTGACATGGAACGCGTTCCAGCATATAAATCTACGTCGTCAAGGTGGCGCGGCTTTTCTATGAAAAGCATTCACTGAAAAGAAGATCGCGCGGCTACGCCGCACCCCTATAAACCCCTCCCTGAAGGACCCTCGGCGTGTCGTGGCCCCTCGGGGCCATATCTAGAACGTGTTCAGGGGTGTGTTGGAGACCCCTGGAGGGGTGCTCTCCGGTGACGGCGTGGGTGCGTGCGACCGATCGCGGAGAGAAGGACTGAACGCCTCGTCTCCTCCCGGACTCGAAAGCGCACTCGGCGGTGCGGGTTCGAAGCACCGTGGGGTGCGCGACATCGCGGTCGGTCCCGCCTCGGGTCATCGGTGTCTATGCTGGCCGGCGTGCTGAAGAAAGTGATCGCGACGCGGTACGTGGTGCCGTTGCGCGAAGGAGGTTCGCTCCCGGGGTTGGTCGAGGCCGACGACCTGGGAATGTACGTGGTCAAGTTCATCGGGGCCGGACAGGGGCGTAAGACCCTGATCGCGGAGGTCGTCGCCGGTGAGCTGGGTCGGGCCCTGGGATTGCCGGTGCCCGAGCTCGCGCTGGTGGAGTTCGACGCGGTCATCGGTCGCGGTGAGCCCGACCCGGAGGTCCAGGAGCTGCTCAAGGCCAGTGACGGGTTGAACCTGGGGATGGACTTCCTGCCGGGGTCGTTGGGCTTCGATCCGCTGGTCTTCGAGGTCGATCGGGACCTGGCGGGGCGGGTGCTGTGGTTCGACGCCCTGGTCGGGAACGTGGACCGTTCCTGGCGCAACCCGAACATGTTGATGTGGCACGGTGCGCCCTACCTGATCGACCATGGCGCCTCGTTGATCTTCCATCACTCGTGGGCCAACGCCGACCGGTTCGTCTCCCGTCCCTATGACGCCTCCGATCACGTGTTGTCGGGGGTGCGGCCGGATGTGGCCGCGGCGGACGCCGTGCTGGCCCCGGTGGTGGACGAGGTCCTGTTGCGTCGTGTGGTGGCCGCGGTGCCCGAGGTGTGGTTGGTGGACGAGCCGGGGTTCGACTCGGCCGAGGAGGTCCGTGAGGCCTACGTGCGTCATCTGTCGGCTCGTATGGCCGATCGTTCCTGGCTTCCGGAGGTGTCCTCGTGAGTGAGCGTTACCCCAGTGGGACGGTGACCACCGGGCGTGTGGGTGTGGAACGCGATCGTGCCGTGTTCGAGTACGCCCTGTTGCGTGTGGTGCCGTGTGTGGAGCGTGGTGAGTGTGTCAACGCGGGGGTGATCGTTTACTGCCAGGAGAGGGCGTTCCTGGCGGCTCGTTCGGCGTTGGACGAGGGTCGTCTGTTGGCGTTGGACGAGGGTGTGGACCTGGTGGGGGTGCGTCGGGCCCTGGAGGCGGTGGAGATGATGTGCCGCGGTGGTGATGAGGCGGGTGCGGCCGGTCGTGAGCGGCCGGGGCAGCGGTTCCGTTGGTTGACGGCTCCGCGGAGCACGATCGTGCGTGCGGGGGAGATCCACGGGGGGTTGACGGAGGATCCGGAGGCCGAGGTGGAGCGATTGTTGGATCGTCTGGTGCGTTGATCCGGGGGGTGGACGTAAGGGAGGTCACAGGTTTCGGTTCGCGGGGGCGGGGAGCGATTCTCGTCGGCCTGGTGTTGGTATGGAGTGTTGTGCGCCTTCGGGTGTGCTTTCCCCTACCTCGTCCTCGTTCGATGAACTGGAGTCCCTGTGTCTTCCTCGTCCTCCCCCACCGCCGTTCCCGAAGGGGCGGCGGTTCTCAGGCCGCCACGTTCGCGTGGTGCGATCGCGTTGTTGGTGCTGGTCCTGGGTGTGTTGACGGCGACCGGTCCGTTGGCGACCGATATGTATCTGCCGGCCTTCCCTCAGATCACCGAGGAGTTGGGGGCCTCTGAGGCGCAGATCGGGTTGACGCTGACGGCGATCATGTTGGGGCTGGCGGTGGGCCAGTTGGTGATCGGGCCGATGAGCGACGCGTGGGGTCGTCGGCGTCCGTTGTTGGTGGGCGTCTCGTTGTTCACGGTGACGTCGGTGTTGTGCGTGTTCGTGCCGGACGTGACGGCGTTCATCGTGTTGCGGTTCGTTCAGGGTGTGGCGGGTGCCGCGGGTGCGGTGATCGCGCGGGCCGTGGTGCGGGACATGTTCCAGGGTGATGACGCGGTGCGGTTCTTCTCGCGTCTGGCGTTGGTGATGATGTTGGCGCCGTTGTTGGCTCCGCTGGTGGGTGCCCAGTTGTTGTTGGTGGGTCCCTGGCAGTTGAGCTTCTGGGTGTTGGCGGCGATGTCGGCGTTGAGCCTGGTGTTGGTGGCGTTGTGGTTGCCGGAGTCGTTGCCGGTGGAGGCTCGGCGGGCGCAGGGGCCGCGGGTGTTGTTGGCGACGGTGGGTTCTCTGGTGCGGGATCGGCGGTTCATGGGGCCGGTGTTGTCGCTGGGGTTGAGTTTCGGGATGTTGTTCACGTATGTGTCGGCGTTCTCGTTCGTTTCGCAGAACGAGTTCGGGGTGTCGCCGCAGACGTACGGGTGGTTGTTCGCGGTGAACGCTCTGGCGTCGATGTTGGGGACGCAGGGCAATGGTCTGTTGGTGGGTCGTGTGGATACGCGGCGGCGGTTGGCGGCCGGTTTGTCGGTGGCGTTGTTCTCGGTGGTGACGTTGTTGGTGGTGGCGTTGGCCGGGGTGGCGCAGTTGTGGTCGGTGTCGGCGTTGTTGGCGTTGATGATGTTCAGTGTCGGTTTCATCATGCCGAACGCGACGGTGACGGCGTTGGACGGTCAGCCGGCGTCGGTGGCGGGTACGGCTTCGGCGTTGATGGGGTCGTTGCAGTTCGCGTTGGGTGGTTCGGTGGCGGCTTTGGCGGGGTTGACTCCGTCGGGTGAGGCGTCGTTGGTGAGTATGGCGGTGGTGATGGCGTCGGTGGCGGTGTTGTCGTTGGGGGCGTTCGTGTGGGGTTCTCGGGTGAGGGTGGTGTGAGTGTGGTCGTTGTGGGTTGTGCTGGGGTTCTGAGGTTGCCGTTCGGTGGTGAAGTGGGCACAGTAGGGCTCTAATTCCCCGATTGAGGCGGGTTGGTTTCGTGTGGCCCGTCTTCTGATGTGGCAGAGGATGAGTGGGATATGGGCGAGACCCCCGGTTCGGTGGCTCGGGAGCAGTCCGGGCTGAGTGACCAGATCTATGACGTGGCGACCTCTGACGCGCATGCGCAGGTGTTCTCGGTGTTCCGGGAGGAGCGTTGGGAGCGGTTGACGGCGGGGGAGTTCGCGACCGAGGTGACGTCGTTGGCCAAGGGTTTGGTCGCGGCGGGTGTGGGTGAGGGCGACCGGGTCTTGTCGGTGTTGCCGCAGGGGCATGACTGGGTGCGTTTGGCGTACGCGGTGTGGTCGGTGCGTGCGGTGTTGGTGCCGGTTCCGGTGGTGGCGTCGTCGGAGCGGTTGGCGTATGTGGTGCGGCATACGCGTCCGGCGGCTGCTGTGGTGTCGGGTGAGCGTGCTCATCGTGTGGTGGTGGGGTTGCAGCGGGAGATGTCGGATCTGGGGAGGGTCTGGCGTTTTTCGGAGGGTTTGCCGGAGGTGGCGAGCTTGGGGGCGTATATGGACGCTTCGGCTGTGCGGTTCCGTCGTGATGCGGTGGTGGCGGAGGATCCGGCGGTGGTGCTGTATCCGATGAGTACGGTGTCGCGGACGATGCGGGGTGTGGTGCTCTCGCATGGTGCGTTGTTGTCGTCGGCGGCGGATGTGGTGGATCGGTTGTGGCCGCGGTTGTCGGAGTTGCCCGAGGGTAAGGCGAGTGCGGTGGTGGATATGCCGCTGTCGGAGTTCTCGGGTCTGGCGATGTTGGTGGCGTGTGTGGCCGGTCGGGTGCGGGCGGGTGTGGCTCGGCCTGGTGGGTTGCGTCGTGAGTTGTTGAGGTTCCGGCCGACGGTGTTGGTGGGGACGTCGGGGTTCTTCGAGCGTGTGCATGGTGCGGAGCGGTCGACCGCGCATGCGACGGACTGGAATTCGGTGGGGGCGTTCAACGCGGCGGTGGACGCGGCGGTGCAGTTCGATCAGAACAAGAAGAAGGGTGCTTGGGCCCGGTTGTCGCGGTCGATGCACGATTGGTCTTTCGCGAAGGTGCGGGAGGCGTTGGGTGGTCGTGTGCATGTGGCGGTGTGCTGGGGTGGGGGGTTGTCGGAGCGTCTGGATTCGTATTTCAACGGTTTGGGTGTTCCGTTGATGCAGGTGTACGGGGTCGCCGAGGCGGGTGGTGTGGTGGCCGCGAACGCTGTGGGTGATCGTGTGGCGGGTTCTGTGGGTCGTGTGGTGGAGGGCCGGGAGCCGTGGGTGTCGCGTGAGGGTGAGTTGTTCTTGCGTGGTGGTGCGGTGTTCTTGGGTTATTGGGCGGATGTGGAGGGGACGCGGGCGGCGTTTCGTGATGGGTGGTTGGCCACGGGTGTGGCGGCCGAGGTGGATGATGAGGGTTTTGTTCGGGTGTCGGGGCGTGTGAGGCCTCAGGCGTCGGCGTTGGAGGTTCCTGGGCGTTTTGTGGCGTCTTCGGGGGTTTCTGGGGTCGTTGAGGTGGAGGGTTCTGAGGGGTCTTCGGGGGGTCCGGTCGAGGGGCGGGGGGCCGAGGAGGCTCGTCGTGCGTTGGCGGTTCTGGGGGCGGTGGCCGAGGGTGAGGGTGCCGGGTCCGGGGTCGTGGAGTCGGGTGTGGAGGAGCCGGAGGAGGAGGGTTCTTCCGGTGTTTCGGGTGAGGACGCCGAGTTGGTGGCGGGGTTCGAGGCTCGGTTGCGGGCTCATCCGTTGATCAGTCAGGTGTTGGTGATCGTGGAGGGGCGGCCGTTCGCGAGTGCTCTGGTGACGTTGGTGCGTGATCAGTTGGAGTATTGGCGTTTGGTGAATGGTCGGCCGTTGTCGATGGCGCCGGAGGAGGTCGCGGGGGATCGTGATCTGCTTCGTGAGGTGCAGGGGTTGGTGTACGAGGCCAATCGGAGTGTGCCGCGGCATTTGGCGGTGCGGTCGTTCCATGTGTTGGCGGAGGAGTTCACGGTGCAGTCGGGGTTGGTGCGGCCTTCGGGTGAGTTGCGGCGTGAGGCTGTGTTGAGGGCGTTCTCCGAGGAGATCGATGGTCTGTATCGGGTGCGTCGGGAGTAGGTGGGGGTGTGCGTGCGGCCGTGGTCCTTGGGGGCCACGGCCGTTTTGTGTGTGCGGGGGGTGTTCTTGGTTGTGGTCTGGGTGGGGTGTGGGTTCGGGTGTCGTTCTTCGGTCGGTGGTGGAGGTGTGGTCTCGGGATGTGGTGGGTGCTCTAGCGGCCGTTGAGGTAGGCGAGGACGGCGAGGACGCGGCGGCTGTCGTCGGAGGAGGGGGGTAGGTCGAGTTTGGTGAAGATGTTGTTGATGTGTTTGCTGATGGCTTTTTCGGTGATGTAGAGGCGTCCTGCGATGGCGGAGTTGGAGCGTCCTTCGGCCATTTCGGCGAGGACCTGGCGTTCGCGGGGGGTGAGTTGGGCGAGGGGGCCTTGGTTGTCCTGGCGGGCGAGGAGTTGGGAGATGACGGCGGGGTCCATGGCGGTGCCGCCGGCGGCGACGCGGCGGACGGCTTCGATGAATTGGCCGATGTCGAAGACGCGGTCTTTGAGGAGGTAGCCGACGCCGCCGGTGTGGTCGGAGAGGAGTTCGCGGGCGTAGAGCTGTTCGACGTGTTGTGAGAGGACGAGGATGGGCAGGCCGGGGAGGTGGGTGCGGGCGTCTATGGCGGCTTGGAGGCCTTCGTCGGTGAAGGTGGGGGGTAGGCGGACGTCGACGACGGCGACGTCGGGTTTGTGTTGGGTGAGGGCGGTGTGGAGGTCGGGGCCGTTGTCGACGGCGGCGACGACGGTGAAGTCGTGGGCTTGGAGGAGTCTTATGAGGCCGTCGCGGAGGAGGGCGAGGTCTTCGGCGATGACAACGCGCATGGGATCTCCAGGGTGATGATGGTGGGTCCGCCGGGTGGGCTGGTGATGTTCATGGTGCCATCGAAGGCGTCGAGGCGGCGGGCGATGCCGTTGAGGCCGCTTTCGGGGGTGGGGTGGGCTCCGCCGTGGCCGTTGTCGGTGACGGTGGTGATGAGGCGTTGGCGGCCGTGGTTGATGTGGATTCGGGCGTGGGTGGCGCCTGAGTGTTTGGCGGTGTTGGTGAGGAGTTCGGCGATGGCGAAGTAGGTGGCGGATTCGACGGGGTCGGCGGGGCGGCCGGGGAGGTGGGTGGTGACGGTGATGGGGAGGGGGTGGGTGAGGGCGAGGGCTTGGACGGCTCCGTCGAGTCCGCGTTCGACGAGGACGGGTGGGTGGATGCCGCGGACGAGGTCGCGGAGTTCGGTGAGGGCGTGGCGGGTGGTTTCGCGGGCTTCGGTGAGCATGGTGCGGGCGGTGGTGGGGTCGGTTTCGATGATCTGTTCGGTCATGGCGAGGTGCATGCCGAGGGCGACGAGGCGGGCTTGGGCTCCGTCGTGGAGGTCGCGTTCGATGCGGCGGATTTCGGCGGCTTGGGTGTCGATGGTGTCGGCGCGGCTGGTGGCGAGGTGGGCGACGCGTGCGGTGAGTCGGGCTTTTTCGGAGGGGGCGAGGATGAGTTGGGATAGGTGTGTGTAGGCGTGGGTGGTGTGGGGTGTGAGGAGGGTGGCGGTGATGGTGAGGAGGGTGGCGGGGATGAGGGCGGTGAGGGCTTGGGTTTGGGTGGTGGCGGTGAAGGTGTCGTAGAGGGGGTGGGTGTGCCAGAGGAGGAGGGCGTAGAGGGTTTGGTAGGTGGCGTGGGCGAGGAGTGCGGTGGGGATGAGGGCGAGGGTGATGAGGAGGGGTGAGGTGGTGAGCCAGAGGAGGTCTCGCCAGGTGGCGGGGTCGGTGAGGATGATGCGGACGCGGGGGATGATGCCGGTGGGTGGGAGGGGTCGGTAGGGGGGTGGGAGGGGTTTGTGGAGGAGGTGGGTGAGGGTGGTGCGTTGGGCGTTGGCGATGGTGCGGAGGGTGAGTGCGGTGAGGATGATGAAGGGGAGGCCGATCCAGAGGAGGGTGAGGAGGCCTGAGGCGATGACGAGGGGGGTGAGGGTGAGTGCTGCGGTGTTGTGGGAGATGAGGAGGAAGAGGTAGGCCGTGGTGGTGTGGTGGGGGGTTCGTGGTGGTCGGGTGGTGGCCATGGTGGTCTCTTCCAGGGGTGGGTGTGGGTGGTGTTGTTCTATTGTGCGTTGTGGTGGTGGGGGTGGTGTGTGGGTTCGTGGTGGGGGTGGTGTGTGGGGTGGTTGGTGACTTTTTGTAGTGGGTTGGTGGTTTCGGGTGTTGGTTTTGGTGGGTGGGGTGGCCTCCGGGGCTGGGGGTTTTGTGGGGGTTTGGGGTGTTCGTGGTGATCCGGGTGGGTGGTGGGGTGGATTTTCGGCGCAACTCGCCGACCACGATTTCCCGTGTCTTGCCATGACCTGTGATGATCGGTGGTGTGTGGCGTGAACTGATCCTGGAGATGTATCCGGAGGCCGATCTGAGTGATCCGGCCGATGAGGTGATGCTGGCCGAGGTGGAGAAGCACTTGATGCTGCCTTTGCCGTTCGAGTTGGCGTCGTTGTTGCGTGAGACCGATGGGGTGACCAACGAGTACGGGGACGCGGTGGTGTGGGGTGCGCGCCGGTTGGTGGAGGACAATCTGGCGATGCGGTGTGAGCCGGATTACGAGGAGTTGTACGCGCCCTTCGACGAGATGATCTTCTTCGGTGATTCGGACATGGGTCCGCAGTTCGCGTATGTGCACACGGACTACGGGCCGGGGATCGTGGTGTGGGATCATGAGAGTGACCGGCGGCGCCTGGTGGTGGTGTCGTTGCGCGACTATCTGGCGCGGTGTTTCATTCAGGGCAACGCCTGGTTCCGTTAGGGGCCGGGGCGGGTCGTCGGTCGGTGTTCGTTTTCATCGGCCGTGGCGGTGTGTCGCCGTCGGTGGCCGTTTCCCCGGAGAGAAGGACCATGTCGGAGCAGTCCACGCCCGTGCCCGCCGTCTTCGTTCAGGGGCGGGAGGTGTCGGACTATCCGGATATGGCGCCGGAAGCGGCTCGTGGTCGTGTGCTGCGGGTGACGGTGACGGGTGAGGAGGTCCTGCACCGGGTGAACGCCGATGTGCCCGAGGAGATGTTGGGCGGCGCGGAGTTGTCGCGTCTGGTCGATGACATGTTCTTGACGATGTACGCGGCCGAGGGTGTGGGGTTGGCGGGCAACCAGGTGGGTGTGGATCTGCGGTTGTTCGTCTATGACTGCCCCGATGATGATGGTGTGCGGCATGTGGGGCATGTGATCAATCCGGTGTTGGACGAGCGTGATGTGTCCGACGCGGTGGTGGTGGAGAACGAGGGTTGTCTGTCGGTTCCGGGTCCGCACGCGGAGTTGGGGCGGGCCGAGCACGCGACGGTGCGTGGGGTGGACAAGGACGGCAACGCGGTGGTGGTGAGCGGGAGCGGGTATTTCGCGCGTTGTCTTCAGCACGAGACCGATCACACGTTCGGGCGTTTGTACGTGGATCGGTTGTCCAAGCGTGAGCGTAAGCGGGTGTTGAAGAAGATGAACGAGATGTCGGACAGTGTGTTCGCTCGTCGTGTGGAGCGGGCGCGTGAGTTGGGGGTGGAGCCGGCCTGAGGTGGTCGGTTCCGTCGGTGGCGGGGGTGTTCCGGTGTGGCCGGGGCGCCCTCGTTTTTTGTGTCGGGTGGTCGGTGGTGGTGGGGTGTGGGGGTGCCTTTGGTTGTTCAGGTGGTTTGAAATGGCCGTTTTGGGGGCTCCATTGGTCACGATTGGCTCTGAAAGTGGCACTTTGTTCGGGGGTTGTGGCCTTTTTGTGACCTGTGGGGGCGGTAGATTGCCCGGCATGCACAACGGGGACGAGGTCGACCAGGGGTCGACGCGACGTGTGGTCATCTACACCGACGGGGCGTGCAGCGGCAACCCCGGCCCGGGCGGGTGGGGTGTGTGGCTGCGCTATGGCGAGCATGAGCGGGAACTGTACGGAGGCGAGGCGCAGACCACCAACAACCGGATGGAGCTGATGGCGGCCATCAAGGCGTTGGAGAGCCTGACGCGGCGGGTGCCGGTGGTGTTGCACACCGATTCCTCCTACGTGCGCAACGGCATCACCTCGTGGGTGCACGGGTGGAAGAGGCGCGGGTGGAGGACGGCGGACAAGAAGCCGGTCAAGAACGTGGATCTGTGGCAGCGGCTGGAGGCGTTGGCCGCCGAGCACGAGGTGGAGTGGAAGTGGGTGCGCGGCCACAGCGGTGATGAGGGCAACGAGCACGCCGACGAGTTGGCGCGGCGTGGTCGGGATGAGGCCGCGGCCGCCTGAGGCGGCCGGCGTGGTGGTGTGCGGGCGGTCCCGTTCCCTGGTGGGGGGCGGGGCCGCCTTCGTCGTCTCAGGTGGTCTCGTCCTTGAAGGGGTCGACCATGAGGCGGCGGGCGCCGGGGCCGGTGGCGGCGAGTTCGTCGTCGGGGTTGGACAGGGTGCACGAGCTCAGGGACAGGCAGCCGCAGCCGATGCATCCGGTCAGGTCGTCGCGGAGGCGGATGAGTTGGGTGATGCGGGCGTCGAGTTCGGTGCGCCATTGGGCCGAGACCGATGCCCAGTCGGCGCGGGTGGGGGTGCGGTTCTCGGGGAGGCGTTCGAGGGCCTGGCGGATGCGGGCCAGGGGGATGCCCACGCGTTGGGAGATGCGGATGAAGGCGACGCGGCGCAGGGTGTCGCGGTGGTAGCGGCGTTGGTTGCCTGAGGTGCGTCGGCTGTGGATGAGGCCTTGGCGTTCGTAGAAGTGCAGGGCGGAGACGGCCACTCCGGAGCGTTGGGAGACCTGGCCGACGGTGAGTTCCTTGGTTACGGGTGCCACGGGCTCAGTGTAGGTGGGTGCGGGTGCTCTGGAGGGCGTACAGGCGTGCGTAGGCGCCGCCGCGGATGAGGAGTTGGTGGTGGGTTCCGGTTTCGGTGACGTGTCCGTGGTGGAGGTGGAGGATGCGGTCGGCGTTGCGGGCCAGGGTGGGGTGGTCGGTGAGGGTCAGGTGTGCGGTGGTGGGTGTGGGCGGGGGTGTGGGGGTGGTGGGTTGTTCGATGAGGAGGAGGTGGGCGTGGGTGTGGTGGGCGTAGAGGGTGCGGGCGTGGTGCAGGTGTGAGGCCAGGTGGGGTTGGAGGTGTTTCAGGGGTGTGGTGTGGGGGTGGTGGTGGAGGCCGGTCGCGGTCAGTGCGTGGTGTAGGTGGGGGTCGTCGGGGTGGGGGTGGGTGTGTCCGGTGATGGCCTGGGCGAGGGTGGGGTGGGGTCGTGTGTGGTGTAGGGCGGTGGTGGTGTGCAGGTCGCCTCGGGTGGGGTGGAGGTGGCCGTGGAGGAGTCGGGTGAGGGTGGTGCGGGCGGGGGTGGTCAGGCCGACCAGGGCGACGTGTTCTGAGGGGCGCAGGGTCAGGTCGAGGTGGTGCAGGTGGGTGTGGGTGAGGTCGCGTATCCGGAGCAGGGGTGGTGGGGGTGGGGTGGGTGCGGTGGTGGTGTGGTGCAGGTGGCCGCGGTCGATGAGTCTCACGGGTGGTCCGTTCGTGTGGGTGGGTTCTTCGGCGGGTGGGACTGTCGTGGGCGGGTGAGGGTTCTGGCGGGTTTTTCGCACGGGGGCGGGTCGTGGCGGTGTGGGGGTGGATGTGTAGGGTCGGCGCACGTTTTCGTCTGTTGCGAAGGGGTGTGTCGTGGTGGAGGACGCGGGTCGGGTGGCCGAGAGGTTCGAGCGGATGGCGGTCCATTTCGAGCGGGGTGGTTCGCCGGCCTACGCGCGGATCGCGCGGGGCCTGGCGCGGGATCGGGCGTTGCTGGAGTTGGTGATGTCGGTTCCGGAGGGTAATAAGCGTCAGCCGAACCTGTGGTTGGGGGCGGTGCGGTTCCTGGGTGGGCCGGTGGACTCGTTCGAGGCGTTTCGGGGGTGGGTGCTCGAGCGTTCGGAGGCGGTGGTGGAGGTGGTGCTGTCGCGTTCGACGCAGACCAACGAGGCACGTCGGTGTGCGACGTTGTTGCCGGTGTTGGCGGGTTTGGAGGGGCCGTTGGCGTTGATCGAGGTGGGGGCGTCGGCGGGGTTGTGTCTGTATCCGGACCGGTATCGGTATCGGTTCGATGGTGGTGGGCCGGTGGGGCCGGTGGAGAGTCCGGTGGTGTTGGAGTGTGCGACGTCGGGGGGTGTTCCGATACCCGAGAGGGTGCCGGAGGTGGTGTGGCGGGCGGGGATCGACATGAATCCGTTGGATCCGGCCGATGAGGGTGACGTGGACTGGTTGGCGGCGTTGGTGTGGCCGGGTGAGGGTGAGTTGGAGAGGGTGGCGCGGTTGCGGGCGGCGGCGTCGGTGGCTGCGCGGGAGCCGGCGTGGATGGTGGCGGGGGATCTGTTGGAGGAGTTGCCGGGGGTGGTGGAGCGTGTGCCTGCGGGGGTGCGGCCGGTGGTGTTGCACAGTGCGGTGTTGGCGTATCTGTCGCGGGTGGATCGGGTGCGGTTCGAGGGGTTGGTGCGGGGGTTGGACGTGACGTGGGTGTCGAATGAGAGTGGGGCGGTCTTCCCGGAGTGGGAGGGGGCCTTCGGTGGTGTGGATACGGATTTCGCGGTGGCGGTGGACGGCCGTGTGGTGGCGTACGCGGGTGAGCATGGGGGGACGTTGGCCTGGCGGTGAGCGGGCCGGGGGCGGACATGGAGGAGGGGGACCACCGTGTGCGGTGGTCCCCCTCCTGTGTCGGTGTGGGGGGTCAGAAGGTGTGGGCGTCGACCTGGGCGATGAGGGCGTCGCGGCGTTCGGGTGTCAGGAAGGAGGCGGTGAAGGAGTTGCGGGCCAGGGTGCGGAGTTGTTCGTCGGTCAGGCCGAGGTGGTGTTGGAGGCCGAGGTAGTTGTCGTGGACGTAGCCGCCGAAGTAGGCGGGGTCGTCGGAGTTGACGGTGACCAGGAGGCCGGCGTCCATCATGGCGGGCAGGGGGTGTTGGTCCAGGGTGGGGACGGCGCGTAGGCGGACGTTGGAGAAGGGGCAGACGGTGAGGGGGGTGCGGGTGGTGGCCAGGTGGGTGATGAGTTCGGGGTCGTCCATGCAGCGGATGCCGTGGTCGATGCGTTCGGCGCCCAGGTGGTTCAGGGCGTTCCAGATGTAGGTGGCGGGGCCTTCTTCTCCGGCGTGGGCGACGCGGCGTAGGCCCAGGTCGGCGGCGGTTTGGAAGACCTCGGTGAATTTTTCGGGCGGGTTGCCGACTTCGGCGGAGTCCAGGCCTACGGCGGTGATGTGGTGCAGGTGGGGGCGGGCGGCGTCGAGGGTGTCCATGGCGTCCTGGGCGCTCTGGTCGCGTAGGAAGCACAGGATGAGGTGGGTGGAGACGCCGTGGTCTTGGAGGCTGGTGTCGAGGGCGGAGGTGAGGCCGTCGATGACGGTTTCGAGGGGGATGCCGCGTTGGGTGTGGGCTTGGGGGTCGAAGAAGATCTCGGCGTGGCGGACTCCTTGGGCGGCGGCGCGGGTGAGGTAGGCGGTGGCCAGGTCGTGGAAGTCGGCCGGGGTGCGTAGGACGTCCATGAGCCGGTAGTAGAGGTCGAGGAAGGATTGGAGGTCGGTGAAGGAGTAGGCGTCGCGCAGGGTTGGGACGTCGGGGTAGGGCAGGGTGATGTTGTTGCGGTGGGCGAGTTGGAAGGCGAGTTCGGGTTCGAGGGTGCCTTCGATGTGCAGGTGGAGTTCGGCTTTGGGGATGGGCATGGTGGTGTGTGGGGCCTTTCGGGGTTGTGTGGTGGTTGTTGGTCATTGTGGCTGATGGGGTGGGTGGGTTGTGCGTGTGGTGGGGGTCGCCGGGTGTGGGGCGGCCCTCTTTTTCGTGTTCAGAGGGTGCGCATGCGGTCGAGGGAGTCTTTGGCGGCTTGGCCGACGCCGTGGTGGTCGGAGGTGTGGCCGGCGTTGTCGACGATGACGAGGTGGGCGCCTGGCCAGGAGGCGGCGAGGTCGTGGGCGATGTCGCTGGGGCCGCTGATGTCGAGGCGGCCGTTGATGAGGGTGGCGGGTAGGTGGGTGATGCGGTGGAGGTCGCGGGTGAGTTGGTCGGGTTCGAGGAAGCAGTCGTTGGCCCAGTAGTGGGTGACCAGGCGGGCGAAGGTGGCGCGGAAGGCGGGGTCGTCGAAGCGGGGGTCGGGTGTGTGGCCGGGGGTGGTGGCGACGTGGGTGTCCTCCCAGCGGCACCAGGCCAGGGCTGCGTCGTGGCGGATGGTGGGGTCGGGGTGGGCGAGGAGTCGGCTGTAGGCGGTGGGGAGCCTGCGGGGGTCGGCGTCGGGTCCGGCGGCGGCGCGGAATTCTTCCCATTGGTGGGGGAAGACGCGGCGCATGTCGTGGGTGATCCATTCGATTTCGCGTCGGGTGCCGGTGTTGACGGCCAGGAGGGTGAGGGAGTGGATGTGGTGGGGGTGGGTTTGTGCGTAGGCCAGGGCCAGGCAGGTGCCCCAGGAGGCGCCGAGGAGGTGCCATCGGTCGATGTTCAGGTGGGTGCGTAGGGCTTCGAAGTCGGCGATGAGGTGGCCGGTGGTGTTGTGGGTGAGGTCGGTGTGGGGGTGTGCGGCGTTGGGGGTGCTGGCGCCGGTGCCGCGTTGGTCGATGAGGATGAGTCGGTAGTGGTGGGGGTCGGCGAGTTGGGACCAGCGGGGGTTGGAGTGGGCGCCGGGGCCGCCGTGGATGCCCAGGAGGGGTGTTCCGTGGGGGTTGCCGTGTTCTTGCCAGTGCAGGTGTTGGCCGTGGGGGCGGGTGAGGGTGCCGGTGGTGTGGGGTGTGGTGATGGGGTGCATTCGGGGCTCTTTTCTTTGTGGGGACCGGTGATGGTAGCGGGTGTGGTGGGGGTGGGGGCGGGTTTTTTCTAGGCGGGGGAGGTAGTGGGGTGTTTCGGGTGTGGGGGTGGTTTTCGGGATGTTGGTGTGTTAGTGGGGTGTTTGACCTGGGGTCTTTCGGTGAGGGGTGGCCGGCCGGCATGATCGTGTGATCGGTTCGTCGCGTTTCGTGATGGCGTTCGGGGTTCTCGGGCCCTGGGGTTCGTTCGCGTTGGTGGCGTCGTCCTCCCTCCTGCGGCCCGTGTGAAGGAGAGTGCTCCGTTGTTCGGTTCGTCCCCTGGCTGTCGGGGTGGTCTTCGTCGGTGTCCTGGTCGAAGACCTTTCCGGGGTGCGTCCTCCGTCGGGGTGTAGGGCGCCGGTCCGGTTCCGTGGTGGTGCCGGTTTCGTCGGGCGTGGTCGTTCTCGTGTTCGTCGAGGAGCGCTCGTCCGGGTCTGTTCGATGGTTGTTCGAATGCGCGGTGGCCCTGGTGTCGCCGTTCCCTCTGGAGAAAAGGAGTCACCTCTGATGAGCGGTACCGTCGTCGATGTCACCGACGCTGATTTCGAGGCGAAGGTCGTCCGGGTCGCGGGGCCGGTGCTCGCGGTCTTTCGCGCGGAGTGGAGTGCGGTGTGCCGGGCGTTGGATCCGGTGTTGGTCGAGGTCGCCAAGGAGTACGACGGTCGGTTGACGGTCGCGCGGTTGGACATCGATGAGAGTCCGGAGACGCCGCCCGAGTACGACGTGACGGCGATTCCCACGTTGTATGTGTTCAAGGGCGGGAGCATCGTGGCCACGCGTATCGGCCCGGCGAGCAAGGGCAACGTGGTCGATCTGGTCACGCCGCACCTGTGAGGGGTGCGCGCCCCGGTCTGGAGAGATGACCGGGGTGAAGAGGGGGCGTCTGTCGGGACGGGTGGTTCCGGTGGGCGTCCCTTGTCGTGCGCGGGGTGGTCCGCCGCTCTCTTTTCCTCGTCGCCCGTGTCCGGGGGCGGCCTTCGGTGTGCGTTCCCCGGCCGCCGCCGCGCCCACGGGTGTGCGGTGTCCCGGTGGTGTTCGAGCCTGTTCGAACGCGGGGGCGTCGGCGGTGGCCCGCGGGTGGCGTTCGCGTCTTTGGTCGTGGGAGGAGGGCGGGGTTCCGCCGTAGGGGGCCACGGGTCGGTGTGCGCTCTCGGGGGTGTTCGAAGGGGTTCGAACATGTGGGTGGGCGGGGGTCGGTGGGGGTGGTGTGGGGGCGCTGGGATGCTGGTGGTGGGGGTGTTCCCCGTGGTTTCGATGGTGGGAGGTCGTGTGTCCGAGGTGGTGTCGGGGGTGGAAGGGTCCGGTGTGGAGGATCCCTTCCTGGTGTTCTGGGGCGAGTACCGGTTGTGCATGTTGGCGTCGCCGCGTCCGGACGGGAGTATCCATCAGGTGCCGGTGGGGGTGACCTATGATCCGGAGCGGCATCTGGCGCGGGTGATCTGTTCGGGAGCCAGTTATAAGGCGCGGAATCTGGCGGCGCGTCCGGGGGCGCGGGTGTCGGTGTCGCAGGTGGAGGGTGCGCGGTGGTCGACGTTGGAGGGTCGTGCGCGGGTGGTGCGTGATCGTGGGGCGGTGGCCGAGGCCGAGCGTCGGTATGAGGAGCGGTATCGGCGGCCGCGGGAGAATCCGGAGCGGGTGGTGATCGAGATCGCGGTGGAGCGGGTGTTGGGTACGGTGCGGCCCGAGCGTGCGGGGTTGGTGCCCTGAACTGGGTGTTCGAAGGGGTTCGAACGCGTGGAGGGGGCGGGGTCTTGGGGCCCGCCCCCTCCTTTTTCGTGTGCGGGGGAGGGCGCGGTCTCCGGTCGGGGGTCAGCGGGTGAGGGTGTGGGCGGCCAGGTCGGCGTCGGCTTCGGTGTTGTAGAGGTGGAAGGCCAGGCGGGTGTGGCCGCCGCGTTCGGTGGCGATGATGCCGGCTTCGCGCAGGGTCTGGAGGGCGCCGGGGGTGGTGACGGTGGTGATGGCCGAGTGGGCGGGTGGTTGGTCCAGGTGGGCGCGGAAGCGGTCGGCCAGGTGGGTGTTGTGGGTGTGGATCTTGTCGATGCCGGTGTCGAGGAGGGTTTGGAGGGCGGGGGCGGCGGCCAGGGTGGCGAACCAGTTGGGGGACAGGTCGAGGCCGCGGGCGTGGGGGCTGGTGTCGGGGTGGGGTGCGTAGAAGGCGTGGGCGGGGTGGCGGTCGGCGCTGGGGCCGGCGTTGATGGGGCGTAGGCGTTCGCGGAGGGTGGGGGCGATGTAGGCCAGGGCGAGGCCGCGGGGTGCCATGAGCCATTTGTAGGCGGAGCAGACGAGGGCGTCGAAGTGGGTGGCGTTCAGGGGGTGCCAGCCGGCTGCCTGGGTGGCGTCGGCGATGACGAGGGTGTCGTGTTCGCGGGCGGCGGTGAGGATCTGTTCGGTGGGGGCGAGGGTGCCGGTGGCGGATTGGACGGGGCTGTAGGCGACCAGGTGGGTGTGGGGGTTGATGTGGTCGGCGAGTGAGTGCAGGGGTGCGGTGGTGATGGTGATGCCGCGGTCGTGGTGGGTGTGGAAGGGGAAGGTGGTGGAGGTGAATTCCTCTTGGGGGAGGAGGACGTTGGTGTGGTCGGGTAGGGAGGCGGCGATGGTGCCGATGATCTGGGAGGTGGTGGCGCCCAGGGTGATGTCGGTGGTGGGGGCGTTGATGAGTTGGGCGAAGAGGGTGCGGGTGTGTTCGGTGGTCTGGTTCCAGTGGTGGATGGGGGTGGTGCCGGTGTGCCATTGGTGGAGGGCTTGGGTGAGGGCGGTGTGGGCGGTGGTGGGTGGGAGGCCGTGTTGGGCGGTGTTGAGCCATGTGGTGGTGGGGTTCCACAGGTGGGTGTTCATGGGTGGGGTGCCTCGGGTGTGTGGGGTGGTTGTGGGTCGATGGGGGTCAGGACGCGGGTCAGGAGTGTGGCCAGGTGGGTGCGTTCTTGGGGGGTGAGGGGGGTCAGGAGGGTGGTTTCGCGTTCGAGTTGGTGGGTGAAGAGGGTGTCGATGAGTTGTTCGCCTTGGGGGGTGAGGCGGACGAGGGTTTCGCGGCGGTCGCGTTCGATGCGGGTGCGGGTGAGGAGTCCGATCTGTTCGAGGCGGGTGAGGCGTTTGGTGGTGGCGGCGCCGGAGGAGAGGGTTTCGCGGGTGAGGTGGCGTGGGCGTAGGCCTTGGGGTGTGCGTCGTAGGGCGGCGAGGATTTCGAATTCGGGGCGGGAGACGTCGCTGTCGGTGAGGGCGTCTTCGGTGATGTTGTTCATGAGTGCGGCCAGGCGTAGGACGCGTCCCATGGTCTCCATGCCGGTCAGGTCCAGGTGGGGGTGGAGGTGGGCCCAGCTGTCGCGGAAGCGTTGTACGGCGTCGGTCATGGGTGGTTCTTTCGGTGGGTGGTGCCGGGGCGGACACACCCTATAATAATTTACTTGTGAACTACTTTTCTTCTTTATGGGGTCGGCGTGCCGACCTCTTCGACGTTCGTGGCGCCCTGGTTCCTCGGCGGGTGCGCGGCAACGTGCTGGTGACGGCGGTGCGCGCCGGAGGGTGTCTGGCGCTGGTGTTGGTGTCGTTGCGGCTCACCGGTCGAATGGATCTGGCGCCCTATGCGGCGATGGGGTGTTTCACCTCCCTGTACGCGCGCGATGAGACCTACGCGCGTCGGGTGCGGCTGTTGGCGGTGGTGGGCGTCGGGTTGACGGTGGCGGTGGCCGCCGGCGCGTCCGCCTCGGCGCTGGGGGTGGGCGTGTGGGCGCCGATCCTGGTGGTGGCGGCGGTGGCGTCCGGCGCCAGGTACCTGTCGGAGGTGGTGGCGTTGGGCGCTCCGGCGGGGTTGATGTTCGTGTTCGCCGCGGGGGTGGCGGGGTATGCGCCGCGGACGTGGCCGGAGGTGGGGGTGAGCGCGGGGGTGACCGCCGCGGCGGCCGGGTTGTGCTGGGCGGCGGCCGTGGTGGGAGCTCTGGCGCATCCTCGTGCTCCGGAGCGTTTGGCTCTGGCGCGGGCCCTGCACGCGGTCGCCGACCATCTGGAGGACCCTTCCGGGCGAGGGGTTCATCGGGCCGAGGACGCGGTGCGGGCGGCCTGGCGGGTGTTGCACGCGCGAGAGCGCGGTGAGGGCACGCGTGGGTTGGAGGTGTTGGCGGCCCGCGCCCAGGGGGCGATCCGTGGTGGTTCGGTGGTGGAGCGGGCGCGTCGGGCTGCGGAGTTGCGTGAGGTGGCGCGTCGGGTGCGGCGGCGTCGTGTGGTGGATCCGCTGGTGGAGGAGGGTGAGCGTGTCCGGTTGAGCGCCTATGCCGATCGGGTGCGGGCCGGTGCGCGGCCCGTCCGGGGCTGGTCGTGGGGGCGGGCTTCGGGCGCCTGGGTGGTGCGTGTGGCGGTGGCGTCGGTGGTGGCCGGTGGTGTGGCGTGGCTGTGGGGGCTGGGCCATGGGTATTGGGCGACGGTGTCGGCGGCGTCGGTGTTGCAGGTCGCCGGTGTGTCGGCGACCTGGCATCGGACGGTCCAGCGCGGGGTGGGGACCGTGGTGGGCGCGGTGGTGGCGGTGGGGGTGTTCGCGCTGGTGGACATCTCGTCGGTGTGGGTGGTGATCGCTTTGGTGGTGGCCTGCCAGGTGGGGGCGGAGTTGGTGGTGATGACCAACTACGCGTACGCGATCGTGTGCGTGACGCCGTTGACGTTGGCGTTGTCGGCGTTGGCCCGGCCGGGTGAGGGCACGTTCGATCTGGTGGTGGAGCGTACGGCGGCCACGGTGTTGGGCGCTGTGGTGGGGTTGGTGGTCTGTGTGGTGGTGGCCGATCGTGGTGCGCGGGCCCGGTTGGAGGGGGCGTTGGTCGAGTGCGAGCGGGCCTGTGCGCGGGTGTCGGCTTGTGGTGGTGCGGGGTGTCGGCACCGTCTGGTGGAGGCGTTGGGCGATGTGGAGGCCGCTGTGGCCGTGGCCGTGGGCGAGCCGGCGGTTTCGGTGCCGGGTGAGCGGGTGGAGCGGGTGCGTGGGCGGGCGCGGGCGTTGTTGGATCGGGAGCCGGAGCCGGTGTGAGGGGTCGGGTGTCCGGGCGCTTCGCCCGGGCACCCGACGTGCGGGGGTTAGAGACGGTCGGTGACCGTCTTGCCCTGGTCGTCCTTGACGATGGTGAAGGCGTCGATGATCTGACCGTCGATGGTGCGGGCCTGGTATTCCAGGGTGGTGCCGTCGACCTCGATGGACTGGTAGGTCTGGGTGTCGGTGGCGTGGGCGCGGACGCGGGCGCCGTTGTCGGTCCAGTTGCCTTCGTGGGCGTCGTACATCTTGGGGCCGGTGACGGCGACGGTGTAGACGGGGCCGGTCTGGACGGTGGGGTCGTCGGTGTCGTTGGTGGTGAGGTTGCCGCGGCTGTAGGAGTGGTCGTGGCCTTGGAGGACGAGGTCGATGTCGTTGTCCTCGAAGACGGGCATCCAGGCGTTGCGCAGTTCGGGGTTGTCGCGGCCGGGGGTGTTGGAGAAGACGGGGTGGTGGAAGGTGACCACGGACCAGCGGCCGGGGTTGTCGGTCAGGGCCTGGTCGAGCCATCGGGCCTGTTCCTGGAGCCAGGCGTTGCGGCTGATGGGTGCGGCGTTGCGGTAGTTGGAGTTGAGGACGATGAAGCGGACGCCCTGGTAGTCGGTGTAGTAGGTGGTTTCGGGGAGGTCGGCGCCGTTGGTGGGGCCGTTGCCGGAGCCGGGGAACTGGCCGGTCCATTGGGGGCTGAGGGTGGTGCCTGAGTATTCGTGGTTGCCGGGGGCGGCGAGCTGGTTCATCTTGACGGCGGCGGGCCCGTAGGCGTCGTACCACTCGGCCCATTGGGCGTCGTTGGTGGAGGTGTTGATGAGGTCGCCGGCGTGCAGGGCCAGGGCGGCGTCGGGTTGGGCCTGGAGGGCGGCGCGGACGACGGGGGCGGCCTCTTCGGTGATGTCGTTCTGGGTGTCGCCGAAGTAGAGGAAGTCGAAGGGTGTGTCGTCCGGGGCGGCGGTGGTGAAGGTGCGGGGGGCGCTGAGGGTGGTGTCGCCGTCGCCGACCCGGTAGTCGTAGGCGGTTGCGGGGGTCAGGCCTGTGAGGGTGGCGGTGTAGTAGGTGCCGGCGGCCTCGGTGCTGATGTGGGCTTGGACGTCGCGGGTCTGTTCGGGGTCGTCCGCGGGTGCGTAGCGGACCAGGGCGGTGTCGCCGTGGTCGCCTCGCCAGGTGATGGTCTGGGAGGTGGTGGGGTCTGCGGTGGGGGACAGGGTGATGCGTTCGGTCAAGCCTTGGACGGTGGGGGCGGGTCGGGCGTGGACGGCGGCGGTGGGGGTCAGGGTCAGGGCGGCGCCGCCGATCAGGGCGAGGGCGAGGTGGACCGTGGAGCGGGGGAGCGCGGTCATGGGGGTTCGCTTTCGGTGTTCGGGTGTGGGACGGGTCGACGCTAGTCGGTGTGGTGTAACGGGGAGTGAACGCTCCGGGGCCGATCGTTGCGGTGGGGTGAACTCGCCTGGGGTGGGGAAGGGTGGGTTCGGGCTTTCGTGTGGCCTCTTCTCGGTGTGGGGTGTTGTGGATGTGCGCTGTCGGTGGGCGGACCGATCCGGGGGCGATCGTCGCGGTGGCGGCCCGTGCTCTGGGTGGGCGGGGTCGGGCGGTGGGGGTGGAGCGGCTGCGCGGTGGGACGCGTAAGGGCGTCTATCGGGTGCGGGTCGAGGGTGGCCGTGATGTGGTCGTCTATGTGTGGGGGCGGGCGGAGCATCGGTGGCCCGAGGCGGCGGTGGAGCGGGAGGGGCCCTTCGCCGATCCCGATGGGTTGGATCTGTTCCTGGGTGCGGCGCGGGTGTTGGAGGGGGCGGGGGTGCGGGTGCCGGCGGTGGAGTGGGTCGAACGCGACCATCCGGGGCCGGGGGTGGACATGGCGGTGGTGGAGGATGTGCCCGGCCCCGACCTGGAGGGGTTGTTGGCGCGGGATCGGCGTGCGGGGATGAGGGTGGTGGAGCGGCTGGGGTCGGTGTTGGAGACGATGGCGTCCCTGCGCGGTTCCGGGTGGGGGCGGGTCTCGGGGGCGGTCCGGGGTGAGGGCGCCTGTGAGCGGCTGGTTCTGGAGCGGGCTCTGCGTGATCTGGCCGAGGGGGCGCGGCGGCGTCCGGATCTGGCGGCGGTGCGTGGGCGGGTGGAGCGCGGGGTGGTGGAGGCCGCGGCCCGGGTGGAGCCTCGTCGTCGTTACGGGTTGGTGCACGGCGAGTTGGGTCCGGACCATGTGCTGGTGGGTGCGGGTGGGGAGCCGGTGCTCATCGATGTGGAGGGGACGATGTTCTTCGACGTGGAGTGGGAGCACGTGTTCGTGCGGTTGCGGTTCGGTGACCTGTACCGGTCGTTGGAGGTGCCGGGGTTGGACGGGGCGCGTCTGGGTCTGTACGCGTGGGCGCAGCGGTTGTCGTTGGTGGCGGGGCCGTTGCGTCTGTTGGAGGGGGGTTTCGCGGATCGGCGGGTGTTGGAGGGGATCGTGGAGGCGCAGATGGGGTGGATCGGCGCCCACGTGTGAGGGGTTTTCGCGGTGCCGTGCCCGTGGGGGCGAGGGTGTGGTGGTCAGCCGGGTGGGGTCAGGGCGCGCCAGGTGGGGTCGGGGTGGGTGGCGAACAGGCGTAGTAGCCCGAGGAGTCGGCTGTGGGGTGGGGCGCTCCAGTGGCGGGCGTCGGGGTGGGGGTGTGGGTCCTTCAGGCGGGCCAGGGCCCAGGTGAGCTGGTGGTGCAGGATACGGGCCCGCCAGGTGAGGGTGTCGTCTTCGAGGCTCAGGGTGGTCAGGTAGCCGTTGAGGACGGGGGTGAGTCGGTGGGGCGGGAGTTTGGCGAAGTCCACGGCCGGGTCGGCCAGGGCGGCGTCGCCCCAGTCCACGATGCCGGTGAGGGTGCCGTCGTGGCCGGTGAGGAGGTTGGCGGGGGTCAGGTCGCCGTGGATCAGGACGGTTTCGGGTGGGTGTGGGGGCAGGTGGGTTTCCAGGTGCCGGTACCAGGTGTGGAGCCAGTGGGCGGTGTCGGGGTCCAGGTGTCCGGTGTGGTGCAGGCGTCGGATGAGGGTGTGGGGGCGGGTGGTGTCGTCCTGGTGGGGGGTGCGGGTGAGTGTGCGGGTGGGGAGTCGGTGCAGGTGGGCGAGGCGGTGGCCCAGTTCGGTGAGGAGTCGGGTGGTGGGGTGGTGGCCGTGCAGGTCGTGGCCGGGTAGGCGGGTCTGGATCATGTGGGGCCGGGGTGTGGTGTGGTGTTCGATCGGGTGGGGGACGGGCAGTCCGGCGGCGTGGGCCAGGGGGAGGATTTCGGCTTCTTTGGCCAGGTCGTGGGCGTGTTCGGGGGTGCGGGGCACACGCAGGAGCAGGTGTTCTCCCAGGGCGAGGACGTGGTTGGCCTCCCCCGCCGGCAGTGGGTGGATCCGGTCGGGGTGCAGGTGGTGGCGTCGGGCGGCGTCTTCGGCCAGGGCGAGGACGGGTTCGGGTGGGGTGTGCTCCATGGGGGTCGATCCTGGGTCATGGGGGTGGGTGGGCGCATCGTGTTTTTTCGAGTGCAGGACGGGGGGTGTCCTGGACGTCGGGGACCCTGATGTGCGAGAAGCGCCCTTCGGGGTGGTGTGCGGGTGTTGGAGGGGGTCGGCCGGTGACGGTTCTGGGGGTTCGTGCGCTGAATCGGGCGATGTTGGCGCGGCAGTCGTTGTTGGAGCGTTCGAAGTGGTCGGTGCCGGAGGCGGTGGCACGTCTGTGCGGGGTGCAGGCGCAGGAACCCCAGGAGCCGTTCGTGGGGTTGTGGTCGCGTCTGTCCGGTTTCGAGGTGGGGATGTCGGACGCCGCGTTGACCGGTCGGGCGGTGGTGCGCACCCATCTGATGCGGCGCACGGTCCATCTGGTGGCGGCGCGGGACGCGTTGGCGTGGCGTTCGCGTCATGAGGCGATGTTGCGGCAGAAGGTTCTGGGCGTCTATCGGAGTGAGTTGGCGGGTCTGGACCTGGAGGAGGTCGCGCGGGCCGGGCGTGAGGTGATGTCCGACGGGTGTGCGCGCACGATGCGTGAGTTGGCCGAGGCTTTGGAGGGGCGTTGGCCGGCGGTGTCGCGGCGGGCGTTGGGCGAGTTGGTGGTGGCGGCGCTGGTGCCGATGGCGCAGCTGCCGCCTCGGGGGTTGTGGAAGGTCAGGGCGGGGGTGCGCAATCTGCCGTTGGAGACGTGGCTGGGGTGTGAGGTCGATCCGCCGGCCGAGCGGGGCGATCCGGTGGGGCGGGAGTTGGTGCGGAGGTATCTGGCGGCGTTCGGGCCGGCCACCACGGCCGATGTGCGGGCCTGGTGCGGGTTGGCGGGGTTGCCGGCGGCGGTGCGGGAGTTGGAGCCGGAGTTGGTGTCGTTCCGGGATGAGCGGGGGCGCCGGTTGTGGGATCTGGAGCAGGCGCCGCGTCCGGATCCGGATACGCCGGCGCCGGTGCGGTTCCTGCCGGCGTTCGACAACGCGATCCTGGGTTATCGGGATCGGAGTCGGGTGATCGATGAGGCTCATCTGGGGTTGTCGGTGGCGGGACAGAGGGCGGTGTTGGTGGATGGGCGTGCGGCCGCGACCTGGACCTATGGTCGGGGGTGGTTGGAGGTGGCGCCGCTTCGGCCGTTGTCGAGGGCCGAGTGTGAGGAGGTGGAGGCCGAGGGGTGGGTGTTGGCGGGGTTCTTGGAGGAGGGTGTGGAGCGGGTGCGGATTCTGGAGGCCGGTTGACGGGTGTGGCCTGGTTTCGTGAACCACGCACATAATATTTGCAGGCGCGTTCTATATGTGCTGGCCGGTATTTTCAGCAGAGCTTATCCTGAGGGGTGTCGGCACCCAGAAGGAGACAGGACCCATGACCGCCACCGATCCCGCGCTGACCGCCCTCGCCAACGGATGGGCGGCGCTCTACCTGCTCCACGGCAGGATCGAGACGCGTATCGAACGCGCCCTACAGACCGAACACGATTTGAGCGTGCGCGAGTACTCCCTGCTCGACGTGCTCAGCCGCCAACACGACGGCGAGGGAGGCCACCTTCAGATGAAGCAGGTCGCCGACGCCGTGGTGCTCAGCCAGAGCGCCACCACCCGGCTGGTCACCCGGCTGGAGGAGCGCGGTCTGCTCTCGCGCTACCTGTGCCCGACCGACCGTCGCGGTATCTACACCGACGTCACCGAGGCCGGCCTCGAGCTTTTGGAGCAGGCGCGGCCGACCAACGACACCGCCTTCGCCCAGGCGTTGGAGGAGGCCGCCGAGAACCCCGGGCTGGCCCCTCTGGTCGCGGCGGTCGAGGCGATGAACGCCACCCACCCGCTTCCCGTCCCCGCCCAGGAGCCCTGACGGAGAACCCTTCGCGAGGGCTCGGTGCCCGGACGGTGTCCCCTGAGCGTCGCCGGTCTTTCACGGGGTCGGTGAGGGCGGACGATCTTCGCGTGAGGCGATACGAAAGACCGGATGACGGTGCGCGACGCGTTCGAACTCCGCCAGGGGCGCGCGTGGGTCCACCGGTATGTGGGGGCGGGCGCCCGGGGCGATGGCGAGGTAGCGGCGGATCACGGGTGCGCGTTCGTCGACGGGGATCTCGTGGAGCGTGACCGGTTCGGCTCCTCCGCTGCGCAGTACCGCGTGGCCGTGCGCCGCGCGGACGTTGCGCACCCGGTTCGTGTTCTCGCCCGGCATCGACACCGGATAGCGTTCGCCGGACAGGTGGGTGACGGCGACGGGCAGTGAAAGTCGACGTCCCGAGCGCCTGCCGGTCACCTCCAGTGTCGCGGCCCGGCGTGGTGAGAGCAGGTTCGAGGCGTACAGCAGGGCGTCGAGGCGGTTGATCGCGCGCATGAGGGTGGTGGGGGAGGCCTGGTCTCCTCGGTAGAGCGCGCGTTCGAGTCGTGCGAGGAGGGTCGGGCGAGGGGTTCGGTGCGTCTTGGCCCGTGGCGGGTGGCAGGTCATGGACTCCTCCTTGTTGTACGCCGTACAACGGGTCAAGGGGAAGGGAGGATCCGTGGAGGCGGAGCGAAGCCGTGGACAGCACGCCGCCCTGTTGTGCGGCCTGGACGAGTGCGACGCCGACACCTACACCCTCCCCGGCCTGCCCGCGCTGCCACACCGGCTCGACGCGAACGACAACCCGGACGGCGGCGTCGGCCGGTCTCGCTGAGGGAGAGCGGCTCCAGCCACCGACCGCCTGCCCACCGCCCACTGGTGGAAGGCCGGCGCTAGGATCTTGGCATGGCGAAGGGCAAGGTGCGGCGGCGGGCGCGGAAGATCCTGGGCGAGGAACCCGTGGCCTTGGTCTGGTGCGAGATCCACAAACCCATCCCCGCGCCGCCCAAGGACGTTCACCGTGCCGCCGGCAAAGGACGTCTGAAATCGCGCCACCACTGGTTGTGGTACGTCGGAGCCGTGGTGTTCTTCTTCGTGGTCGTACCGATGATCTTGCTGGACGGCCTCGGCCGTAGACTCGACCGACGGTTGTCGGGACGGGGTCGTGACGGTCGGACCGGGCAGCCGTCTCCACCCGACACACAGCGTTCGGGCCGTGGCCGTTCTCGTGGGAGGGATCGCGGGCAGGACCCGACCAACGGGGTCTTCGACGGGGACTGGAACCTGACCGCGGGCCGGCTGCTGCTGCGTTGGTACGGGTACTCGCCCAGCCCTAAACGCCTGGTCATGCTGACCCGCGACCGCATCTGCGTGGCAGCGTCCCCGCGCCGCCGGCTGTCGCCGACCAAGGCCGACGATTTCCGGACCGTCACGGAGTTCACCCTCGACCAGGCCCGGATCGACGGTGAGGCGGGCCAGCCGCGCGGGTACGCCACCTTCCGGCTCGCGTTCGCGGACGGTTCCTGGCTGGAGTTGGGCCGACTCGGCGAGCCGGAAGACGCCGATCACTTTCTGCGCACGGTCAGCGGCTGATCACCCCTTCCGGCTGCCCCGGCCGCGTCGTGGGGCGGCCCGGTTCCGTGCAGCACGCGTTGCTCGGCGATCATGCTGTTGATCAGCGAGGGGTGGTCCCGAGTGGGCGGGGCGGCCATCAGTGCGCGCAAGGATTCCACGAACTCCCGCTCCGGCAGGCTGCCTCTGGGTTGCGGCCGGCCCGTCAGGGCCCGCAGGAGCACCCGGCCCTCGCCGCGACCGAGCGGCGAGGAGGCGATGACGGTCAGCGAGCGCACCCGCTCCGGGGCCTCCACGGCGATGAGCCGGCTGAGCAGCCCGCCCGCCGAGTGGCCCACCAGGTGGGCGCTGTCCAGGCCGTGGGCCGCCAGTACGCGGTAGACGTCGTTCTTGAGGTCGGTTCAGGTGTACGGATCGGTCGCGAAGTCGACGGTGTCCGACCTGCCGGTGTCACGGTGGTCGGTACCGGATCACCCGGCGGCCAGGCGGCCGACGAACTCGTCCGGCCACAGGATGCCCTGCGACATCGAGCCCATGATCAACAGGATCGGTGTGTCCGTCTGGGCGCCGAACTCTTCACTCCAGATGTTCACGTTTCGCATGCCTCACAGCATGTCGTCCGCTGCTGCGGGTGCCTTCCGTGGAACTACCGGCCTGACGCGTTCACCGGGCAGGTCCGGATCTCGATGTCGGAACGCAGAAGTGCTCCCTGGGCTGTGATGATCCGACTTGCCGAAGATCAAGGCATCACAGCTGGGAGCACTTGCCACGTGACCTCCACGACGTCTCGTTGGAGGCTGTCCAATGCCCTCGGGGTTCGACGGAGCCGGGACGCCGGACACTTGTCGGTCCACAACCTTGGAGGGCTCCGTGTCACGCGGCTATCCGCCTGAGTTCCGTCGCGAGGTTCCTCGACCTCGTTGCTAGAGACGCCTGGCCGGCACGTTGTCCATCCCGGGACCGGCTACCGCCGGAGGAGACCGTCAGTGGGTGGCGAAAAGGTGCTCCAGCCAGTTGTGGCGTGCCGCGACGGCGGCCTTGCTGATCCGCGCCTCGGGGGCCTTCCGGTCGAAGCCGTGGATTCCGCCGGGCCACACGTGCAGCTCGGCTTCGCCGCCGGCCTGCCAGATCCGGTCGGCGTAGGCGAGGATCTCATCGCGCAGGCATTCGGCGGAGCCGACGTCGAGGAATGTGGGCGGCAGATCGGCCAGGTCGGTGGCGCGGGCGGGCGCAGCGTACTGCGGCACGTCAGGTCCGCCCTGTATGTCGCCGAGCAGCGAGCTCCAGGCGAACCTGTTGCGGCTGCGGTCGAAGAGTTCGACGTCGTCCATCTGCAGGGCCGAGGCGCTGTCGTTGCGGTCGTCGAGCAGTGGGGCGATCAGCAGCTGGCCGAGCAGGTGGGGGCCGCCCTTGTCGCGCACGGTCAAAGCCAGCGCGGCGCTGAGGGTGCCGCCGGCGCTGAAGCCCGTGACGACGATGCGCTCCGAGTCGATGCCGAGTTCGTCCGCGTGGTCGGCGACCCACAATAGACCGGCGTGAGCGTCGTTGATCTGGGCGGGGTAGGGGTGCTCGGGCGCGAGCCGGTAGCCGACCGAGATCAGCGTGGCCCCGAGCCGCTCGGCCGTCTCGAGTATCTGGTCGAGCTCGGTGCGGTGATCGCCGCAGTAGAAGCCGCCGCCGTGTATGAAGTAGAGCGCCGGCCGTGACGCGGGCGCGCCGGAGGGGGTGCACACCAGCAGCGGGATCTCGGGGGCGCCGTCCAGCCCGGGCACCGAAGGCTGGAAGACGGTGAAGCGCCCGCCATGGCCGAGGTCCTCGAGCGCCGCCACTTCGGCGTCGATCTCCGCGCGGATCACCGACAGCTTCTCGAGGCTCATCGGCGCCGGGTCCGGTTCCTCCGCCAGGTAGGCGTCATAAGCGATCCGAAGTTCGGCATCGAGAGGAACGGGAACGGCGGGAACGGTCTTTCCAGGTTCGAGATTCATACGCGCACGCTAGCGCTGCCGCTCCTTTCGCACCATCCGGATTTCAACACCTTGTCGATCGCGCGGCAGGGCCGGGTGGATCGGCGGCGTGGGTCAGGCGTGGGCCTGCTCGATCGCGACCAGTCTCACCGAGTAGGTCCGGACCTTGATAGCGGTACGCAGAAGTACGCTCTGAGCTGTGATGATCCGATTTGTCGGTGACAAAGCGCCATAGCCTGGAGCGGTTTCACGTGAGCTCGGCAACGTCTCGTTCGAGGCTGTCCGTAACGTCCGACGGGCGAGGTGTCGTCTCGCGTGCCGGGGCTCGGCTGCCGGCCGATCCGGCGGAGGCGATCGTGCTGACCGGTGCCTTCGGTGAAGCGCCGGTCGGAGGACGACAGCGCACCGGCGGCCACGGCCCGGGCCGGGTGATCACGGACATGGTGGCGACACCATCTCGTATCTCGCCGTGCTGCGGGGCCGGGCCGAGCCCAAGCGACCGCGCTACCGACGGTTGCACACCGCAGCTCGCCTCACTCGCGGCGGCAGACGGCCCTGGGCACGAGTTCGCTCTGGAGTCGCTGCTCTCCGGTTTCGCCGAGGCGGGTGAACGCCGGCCTTCGCCGTGGGGCGGCTGCGCTCGGATGTGCCCGTCGACGTGATGGTCGGTCTCTTCTACGCGCCGATCTGGTCCAGGATGTGCTGTCGGACCTGAGCTCCCGCTCTTAGAGGGGGTGGGCCGGCCACATTCGAGAAAGAGGTACCTCCTCATGGGGATCGTCGAGACGCACCGTGATCTGTTGGGTCGGCTTCTGCCCGGGGATCGCGTGAGGGACCTGGTCGTGCATGAGGGACAGTTCCACCATGTGGTGGTCGGCTCGGATCGGGTGGTGCGTCTGGCCCGCACGGCCGCGGCCGCCGATCGGCTGCCCGCCACGGCGGTGGCGCTGCGTACTCTGGCCGGGATCGATCTCGACTTCGGGGTTCCCCGTGCGCTCCTGGTCGGGTCCGGGACGAGTCCGGGCGAGCCGTCCTATCTGGTGATGAGCCGTATCCCCGGAGCTCCGCTGGTGGGGGAGACGCTCACCCGCCCCGAGGTGCTGGAGGCGGTGGCCGAGCAGTACGCGGCTCTGCTGAGCGGGCTCGCGGCGGCGGGCGCCGGGCGCGCCGTGTTGCCGGAGGTGTCCGCCGACCGGTGGCGGGAGTTCGCCGACCGGTGGCGGGAGTTCGCCGCGCGGGTGCGCGCCGAGCTGTTCCCACTGATGTCGCCCACCGGTCGAGAACGTGCCGAGCGTGAGCTCGGCGCGCTCGACGTCCTGCCCTATCTCACCACCGCCGTGGTCCACGGTGATCTGGGGGCTGAGAACGTCCTGTGGGAGTGGGTGCGGGGTGTGCCGCGTTTGAGCGGTGTTGTCGATTGGGACGAGGTCGCTCTGGGGGATCCGGCCGACGGTCTGGCCGGCTATCGGTAGGGGCGGGGGTGAGGGGTGAGGGCGGGTCCTCGCCGGCGGGGGTGACGGAAGGGCCCTTCGAGGTCTTTTCGTCCACCCCGAGGTCTGTACAGCGGTGGCTGTATCCGTCGCGTTTCGCGAGGTCGTCGACGGGCCCTGAATAACGTTGGCGGTCCCTGTGTGGGTGTGGATGCGCGGGTCGACCCCTCTGAGCGCCTGACTTCCTAGAAGGTTGACTTATCGGTAGTCAGGATTCCGGTGGTTTCCGGGTTTCGTTTCGTCGCGGAAACCTAATAACGTTTCTTGAGTAACGTTACAAACAAAACGATATTGCGTGGAGTGGAGACGGCTCCTCTCCGGCCTCCGGGGGCGGAAAGGGGCCATGGGGCGGGGGTGGCGGCCGAGCACCACCCCGCGCCTTCGCCCCCGAGTTCAGGTGCGGGTCATGGTGGAGGCGTAGCCGCCGCCCCCGGGGTGGGTCCAGGCCCCGGCGAGCGTGGAACCGGCGGCGTCGAAGGTCCCCTGGAAGTAGGCCGGGCTCCCCTTGGTCCCGCCCCAGATGGTGAGCCGGTCGCCGGTGAGCTCGTACACGTAGTCCAAGGTGTTGCCGAGCGAGTCGTAGAAGCGCGAGACCACGTCCGGTCCGGCGGGCCCTTCGTCGAACTCAAGGAGGTGTTGGCGAGCTTCGCCGTGATCGACGTCGCGGGCCATGAGCGCGCGGTCGAGATCCGGCCGAGGACGCGGTCCAGGAGGCTCTTTGGGCGGGCTACCGGAGTTGGACGGTCGATGGGGTTCCCGAGGATCCGCGGAGTTGGTCGATCAGGGTCGGTTATCGCAGGATGGTCGATCTGTTGCGGGCCGAGCGGGCGCGGGAGGTCGTGGTCGCCGATCCGGCGCTGCGCGGCCCTGGGGCTTCGGTATCGGAGGTCGACGATGGTCTGGCGTTGTCGTTCCTGTGCTGTCATCCGTCGTTGAGCGTCACCTCGCAGGTGGCGTTGACGTTGCGTGCGGTGGGTGGTCTGACGACGGCGCAGATCGCGCACGCCCATGGGGTAGACGAGGCGACGATGGGGACGCGGATCGGTCGGGCCGAGCGGCGGTCGGCCGAGGCCCGTGCCCGGTTCACGCTCCCGGTGGGGGATCGGGATCGTGCCGCTCGCGCGGTCGCGGTCATGCGGGTCCTCTATCTGGTCTTCAACGAGGGTTGCACCGCTTCGGCGGGTGAAGAGCTCTCGCGTGTGGATCTGATGGCGGAGGCGATCCGGTCGGCGCGCATGTTGCGGGCGGCTCTGCCCGAGGAGGCCGAGGCCGCCGGTCTGCTCGCGATGATGCTGCTGTTGTGGTCGCGGCGCGCGGCTCGTACCGGGGCCGATGGTGTTCTGGTGCCGTTGGAGGAGCAGGATCGGTCGTTGTGGGATGTGGAGGCGATCGAGGAGGGGCGCTATCTGTTGGAGCGTGCCGATCGTCTGCGGTGAGGCGGAAAGGGGGGCGGCCCCGCGTTCGTGTGGAGCGCGGGGCCGAGGTCGTGTTCGGGTGGGGTGGTCACTCGTGCAGGTCGATGGAGTGGTCCAAGGCGACGTCTCCGGAGGCGCAGCTCGCGATGGAGGTGAAACCGGGGTCGACCCAGTCACCGAAGTGCCAGTTGTCTCCGGTGCACTTGACCGCGGCCCGGTGGGCCATGTCGAGGCATTTGGTGTGCGCGGCCGTGGAGGTGGCCCGGATCGTGCATCCGGGGGGAATGGGGGCGGCCGAAGCCGGGGCGGCCGTCAACGCTCCGCCGCCGAGCAGGGCGCCGGTCAACGCGAGCGCCGTGATCGCCCTGGTCCTGGTGTTCACCGTCATCGCTCTCCTCGAGTGAGCCTGTGGATCGTGCGCGGGTGGCCGCCGCCGGAGCCGTGGTCGGGTGGCGGTGGTGGTCTCTGCGGCGTCCATCCTCCACCCGGTGTCCGGTTTCGGAGGGAATCCTTGGTTTCTCGAGGTGGGCGTGAATGTCCCTGGGAGAGGGGCTTTCGAAAGGGCGCGGGGCCGGGCGCCTCCGACAGGGAGCCCGGCCCCGCGTTTTTTCGGGGGGAGGTCGAGGTGGTCAGGCGGTGAAGTTCAGGACGAAGTCGAATTCGGCCCGTCGGCCGGCGCCTTCGTTGGTGACGTTCATGAGCAGGCGGGGGTCGTAGAGCATGTCGGTGCCGTTGCGGGGTTCGCCCGGGAAGTAGAGCTGGGTGGTGAGCAGTGGCCGGTTGGGGGCCTGCACCTTGACGTGCAGGTGGCGGGTGCGGCCGGGGTAGAGGCCCGGGATGATGGTGTCGAGGTGGAAGGCGCCGTCGGTGCCGGTGAACTGGTGTCCGCGGTAGTTGTAGCCGACGTTGTCGTAGTTGCCGGCGTCGTCGGCCTGCCAGAAGTCGACGAGGGCTCCGGAGACGGGGCGGCAGTCGCGGGAGAAGACGTAGCCGGAGACCACCAGCGCGGTGCCGGGGTGGCCGGGCACGACCAGGTCGGTGCGTTGCGGGGAGTTGGGTTTGAAGTAGGGGCCTTCCATCTGCGGGGGCGTGGGGTCGTCGCCGTCGTCGCACTGGGGGGTGGGTTCCAGGGAGCGGCCGCCTTGGACCTGTTCTCTGGCCAGGGCGGGGGTGGCGGCGCCGGCGCCGGAGAGCAGTGCCGCGGCGGGGGCCGCGACGAAGGCGGCCTTGAGCAGGCTTTTGCGGGTGGGCCCGTGTTCGGTGCCGTCGGGTCGGTCGTCGCGCTCGGCCATGGGGGCTCCTCGTAGCGGGATGAGAAGTGGGGGAGGCGGGATCCGGCCGTTACTCCCTGTGGGTGAGGACGAGATTACGTTCCGTTCGTGGGGTGGGCGATGGACGGATCTCGGTGGGCGTGGTGTTTTCCGGGGGGTTCCTTCGACTCGGCGGGTGTGGTGTGGGTGTGGTGGCGGAACGCGCCGGGGCTGGTGCCGGTCTCGCGTCGAAAGAAGCGGCAGAAGTAGGCGGGGTCGTTGAAGCCCACGGCGCGGGCGATGGCGGCGACGGTCAGGTCGGTGCCGGTCAGGAGGCGTTTGGCCTCCAGGGTGCGGGCGGCGCGTAGGAGTTCTCCGGGGGTGCGTCCGGTGCTCTTGCGTACGGATTCGGCCAGGTGGCCGGGGGTGAGGCCGAGTTCGGCGGCGGCTTGGGCGACGGTCATGCCGGTCGCGGTGGCGGGGTCGTCCAGTAGGCGCAGGAAGCGGGCGCCGGGGGTGTCGGTGGCGGGTGGGGCGGGGGCGGGTTCGCGGTCGAAGGAGCGGGCGGCGCGGGTGAGCAGGATGTGCAGGTAGGCGCGCAGGATGGAGGCCATGCCGGTGCGGCGGGCGTGGAATTCGCGCTGCATCTCGTCGAGGATGTCGCCGATCTGGGCGGCGGTGTCGGGGGTGGGGGTCTGCCAGGGGCGTTCTTCGGCCAGTCGGCGTAGGAGGTCGCGGTCGCCGGGGCGGTCCAGGAGGAAGGAGTCCTCCAGGAGGAGGACGCGGCCGTCGACTCCGTGGGCGCGGTCCCAGTGGTGGACCTGGCCGGCGGTGAGGATGCCCAGGTTGGGCGGGTCGATGGGGCGGCTGTGCAGGTCGATGACGTGTTCGCCGGTGCCTGCGGTGACGTAGACGATCTCGTGGAAGGTGTGGCGGTGGGGGAAGGGGGCGCGGGAGAGGGGGCCGATGGTGTCGAAGGTGCCGATGGAGAAGGGGAGGGTCTGTGGGGCGGGGACGTCCAGCCGGTGCAGTTCGAGGGGGGAGGCGGTGCGCATGGGCGCTCTCCTACCCGGGGGGTGGTGCCCTACTCCGCCGGGGTGGGGCGGAGTAGGGGCCGGGGTGGTGCGGGGTCAGGGTGTGGTGAGTATGACCAGGCGTCGGGTGGCGCGGGTCATGGCGACGTAGCGGTCGACGGCGCCTTGGACGTCGTCGCCGAAGCGGTGCGGGTCGATGAGGACGA
Organism: Nocardiopsis sp. LDBS1602; assembly: GCF_035818715.1. Taxonomy (NCBI): domain Bacteria; kingdom Bacillati; phylum Actinomycetota; class Actinomycetes; order Streptosporangiales; family Nocardiopsidaceae; genus Nocardiopsis; species Nocardiopsis sp. LDBS1602. The sequence goes on from NZ_JAYLVW010000001.1 coordinate 442,525, forward strand.
CCAGGTCGAATTCGAGTCCTTTGACCAGGTGGGGTGGGAGGGAGCGGACGCGGGGGGTGTCGGGCAGGGTGGGGTCGCCGATGACGCAGGCGGTGCCTTCGGTGTTGTGGGTCTTCCAGGTGTCCAGGAGTGGTTTCAGGTCGGTGGTGGGTCCGTGGGTGATGGGGATTCCGGCGGCGCGGATGGAGGTGGGGACGTTGGCGTCGGGCAGTGCGGCGCGGATGACGGGTTCGGCCTCGGTCATGACCTCTCGGGGTGTGCGGTAGTTGATGCTCAGGTGGGTGAGGTGGACGCGGTCCAGGCCGACGCGTCGGAGGCGTTCGTGCCAGGTCTCGGTGAAGCCGTGTCGGGCCTGGGCGCGGTCGCCGACGATGGTGAGGCTGCGTGAGGGGCAGCGTGCGAGGAGCATGCGCCATTGGGCGTCGGTGGGTTCTTGTGCCTCGTCCACGACGATGTGGGCGAAGGGGCCGGTGAGCCGGTCGGGGGTGTTGTGGGGTGGGGTGGTGTGGTCGACGAGGCTGTTGCGCAGGTCTTGGCCGTGCAGCATGGTCATGAGGCCTTCGCCGTCGTGGTCGGAGGCGATGAGGTCGTCGATGACCAGGGACATGCGTTCGCGTTCGGCGGCCTCTCGGGCTTTGTGGCGGCGGGTCTCTCGTGCGGATTCGGGGTCGCCCAGGCGTCGTCGGGCGGCGTCCAGTAGGGGCAGGTCCTGGGTGGTCCAGGGGTGGTCGGGATCGCGTTGGAGGGTGTGGATCTGTTCGGTGGTGAGCCAGGGCGCGCACAGGCGTAGGTAGGCGGGGACCGTCCATAGGTCGTTGACGAGGTCGGTGGGTTCCAGGAGGGGCCAGGCGCGGGCGAGGATCTCCAGGGGTTCGGGGTTGGCGGGGAGTGCGGCCCGCAGGTGGGCGGTGGTGAGTTCGGGGTCGGGGTGGTGCTCGGTCAGGAGTTGGAGGAGGTGGTCGAGGATCTCCTCGCGTGCCTCGTTGTGGGGTGTGGCGGGGTCCAGGGCGGCGTAGGCGTGGGCCCAGTGGGAGGCGTCGATGGTGAGTTCGTGGTGGTCGGTGGTCAGGGTGGTGGTCTGTTCGGGGGGTCGTTCGTAGAAGCGGACGGCGGGTTCGATGGCCTCGATCATGCGGGCGGTGGATTTGAGGTGGGCGATGTTCGGGTCGGTTTCGGGGAGGGCGTCGGCGCCTTCGGGGACCAGGTCGTTCAGGGTGCAGGTCTGGACGCCCTCTTCGCCCAGGCCGGGGAGGACGTCGGCGATGTAGGCGAGGTAGGGGCGGTGGGGTCCGATGAAGAGGACGCCGCCGCGGTGGTGGCCCAGGCGCGGGTCGGAGTAGAGCAGGTGGGCGGTGCGGTGGAGTGCGACGACGGTCTTGCCGGTGCCGGGGCCGCCGTCGACGACGAGGGCGCCTTCGGATCCGGCGCGGATGATGGCGTCCTGGTCGGCCTGGATGGTGCTCAGGACGTCGCGCATGCGGGGTGAGCGGTGGGTGCCCAGTTCGGCGATGAAGGCGGATTGGTCGTCGAGGGCGGCGTGTCCTTGGATGGCGTCGTCGGTGAAGACCTCGTCCCAGTAGTCGGTGACGTGTCCGTGGTTCCAGCGGTAGCGGCGTCGGCTCTCGAGGCCCATGGGGGTGGCGTGGGTGGCGGCGAAGAAGGGTTCGGCGGCGGGGGAGCGCCAGTCGATGAGCAGGCGGTTTCCTTCTTCGTCGGTGAGGCCGAGGCGTCCGATGTAGAGGGGTCGTGGGTCGTGGGTGTGGACGATGTGCCCCAGGCACAGGTCCAGGCCGAAGCGGTTCAGGGTGCGCAGGCGTGTGGTCAGGCGGCGGATCTCTTGGTCGCGTTCGAGGACTTCGCGGCCGGTGCCTCCGGTGCGGGTGCGTGCGGTGTCCAGGCGGTGGGTCAGGTCGGTGATGGTGCGGCGCAGGGTGGTGGTGATGGCGTCGAAGTGTCGTTCGTCGGCGGCGATGAGTGCGGGGTCGGCTTTGGCGGCGAGGTGGTCGGGGAGGTCGAACGCGCTGGTCGTGGCTGGTTTCACGTCATCCCCCGGGCGGTGTGCGGTGTTCACGAGGGTCGATTGTGAGGCATGAGGGGGGTCTTGTGGCAAGGCCCGGGGTGCGCTATAGATTGAGAGTGGAGGGGAGCGTTCTGAATCGCTTCCGTCCGGTCGAGTCGTCCACCGTCGGTGGGCGATTTTCTTGTTTTTCGGGGGTGGTGTGCGCCTTTGGGTGGGCGTGGGCGTCGAGGGTCGGGGCCTTGAAGGGTTCCGGCCCTTTCGTGTGTCCGGGGGTGGGTGGGGTGGGGGGTCCTGGTCCTGTTCGCCCGAGTTGATCTTTCGAGAATTTTCGAACTATTATCGTGCGGAAATCTTCGAACGATCATGGAGGTGGTGCCCATGTCCGCGGCACGGACCTATGTCCATCCCGACACCGAGGACATCTCGTTGCCGCGTGTGCTGTTCGCGTTGAGCGAGCCGCTGCGCCTGGAGATGGTCCGCAAACTCGCCGAACGGGGCGAGATGGACAGCCTCGACCTGGGGCCCGACCTGCCCCGATCGACCCTGACCCACCACACGAGCCTGCTGCGCGAGTCCGGTGTCGTCTTCGTGCGGGCCGAGGGCCGCAAGTGCATGATCAGCCTGCGCGAACAGGACCTGGAGTCCCGTTTCTCCGGGCTGGTCGAGACCGTGCTCTCGGGCTATGAGTCCGAAGCCGACCAGGGCCACGACGACCGGGCCGGGGGCGAGCGTTGATCCGCCGTCTCTGGCCCTTGGTGGCCGCCACCGTCGCGCTGGGCATCGACGCCTACGTGCTGGCCGGGGTCCTGCCCCGTATCGCCGACTCCCTTCTGGTGTCGGTGGCCGCCGTCGGTCTGGGGGTGAGCGCCTTCACCGGCGCCTACGCCTTCTCCGGGCCGCTGCTGTCGGGGCCGCTCGTGGCCGGCTCCACCCGTCGCGCCCTGGCCGTGGCGCTGATCCTGTTCAACCTCGGCAACCTCGTCACCGCGCTGGCCCCGGGCATCGCGGTGTTCCTGGCCTCGCGCGTGGTGGCCGGTCTGGGCGCCGGTGTCCTGACGGCGGTGGCCACCGCCACGGCCGCGGCGATGGTCGCCGACCACGAACGCGGCCGCGCCATGGCGATGGTGACCTTCGGTCTTTCCACCGGGACCGTCGCGGGCGTGCCGGTGGGCATGCTCATCGGCCAGTGGGCGGGGTGGCGTTGGACCATGGGCCTGGTCGTGCTGATCGGGATCGTCAGCATGGTCGCGGTCCTGGCCCGCAGGGAGTCCTACCCCGCGATCGCGGTGGTGAGGATCTCCGAGAACCTGCGGCTGCTGCGCACCTCCTCGATCGCCACCGGGGTGCTGTCGGCGTTCGTGCTCGGTGTGGCGAGCCTGGGCCTGTACACCTACCTGGTGCCGATGGCCCAGGATCGCGACCTGGGCGGTTGGGCGTTCGCGCTGGTGTGGGCCTGGGGCGTGGGCGGTGTCCTGGGTTCGGCCCTGATCGGCCGCCCTCTGGACCGGTGGGGTTCGCGCCGGCTGCTGCCCCTGGTGGTGGCGGTGCTGGTGGTGACGTTGGCGGCCCTGACCTGGACCGATCTGGTTCCGGTGTGGATCGTGGCGACCGCCCTGTGGGGCGCGGCCGGGTGGGCGAGCGTGCCCGTCCTCCAGCACCTGTTGGTGCGCGATCGGGGCCGTCAGGCCATGGCGATCATCGCGTTCCAGATGGCCGCCATGTACCTGGGGTCGGCCGCGGGCGCGGCCCTGGGCGGGCGCCTGTTGGACACGGGGGTCTCGGCCGGAGCGCTGCCGGCCTGGGCGTTCGGTGTCGCGGTGGTCGGTCTGCTGTCGACCCTGGTCCTGGTACGGAGCGGCTCCTCCACCGTGGCCGTCGAGCCGGTGGAGGAGCGCTGCGAACAGCGGTGAGGCCGGCTCACCTTCCTTGGAGGACGAACCTGCTGTTGTCCCGTAGGAGGCGGACGACCTCCTCGGGGGCCTTGTCGGGCGATCCGGCGTCGTAGGGCGGCCGGGGGTCGTATTCGGTACCGAGTTGGATGCTCTGGGCGGTCGTGTCTCCGGCGATGCGGCCGACCAGGGTGAGCGCCATGTCGATACCGGACGAGACCCCGGCCGCCGTCACGTACTTGCCGTCGACGACGACGCGTTCACCGGTGGGTTCGGCTCCGTGGGCGCTCAGCTGTTCCAGGGCCAGCCAGTGCGAGGTGGCGCGTCGGCCGTCGAGGAGGCCGGCGGCGGCCAGGATGAGCGATCCGGTGCACACCGAGGTCGTCCAGGTGCTGGTGGTGTCGGCGGTGCGCAGCCAGTCGTGGACCGGCCCGTCGTCCATGAGGGCGTTCTGTCCGGGGCCGCCGGGGACCAGGACGATGTCGGGGTCGGTGAGCTCGTCGAGTTCGGTGTCGACCATCAATCCCAGTCCGCCCCGGTGGGCGCGGACCGGGCCGCGGCGTTCGCCGACCAGGTGGATCCGGGCTCCGGGCAGGAACGACAGGATCTCGTAGGGGCCCACGGCGTCGAGCGCGGTGAGGTCGTCGAAGAGCAGGATCGCGATGCGCATGTCGTCTCCTTCGTGGTGACGGTCGATGGTGGTGTCGGTTCAGGTCGTGGTCCGGAAGCGGTTCCGGTATTCGGTGGGGGTGCATCCCAGGGAGCGGACGAAGGCGCGTCTCAGCGCCTCGTCGGTGCCGAGGCCGCAGGCGCGGGCGATGGCCGTGACACCGTCGTCGCTCTCCTCCAGAAGGCGGCGGGCGGTCTCCAGACGGACGCGTTCGACGTGTCGTCCGGGGGTGGTGCCGACCTCGGCGGTGAACAGGCGGCTGAACTGGCGTGGTGAGAAGCCGGCGCGTTCGGCCAGGGCCGGTACCGAGAGGTCGGCGGCCGGGTTGTCGGCGATCCAGTGTTGGAGGTCACGCAGGGCGGGGCGGCGGGCGGTCCGTGTGGCCAGGTGGGTGCTGAACTGGGCCTGGCCCGAGGGGCGTCGTAGGAACATCACCAGGTGGCGGGCGATGAGCAGGGCGGCGTCGGCTCCCAGGTCGTCCTCGACCAGGGCCAGGGCCAGGTCGATGCCGGCGGTGACCCCGGCGGAGGTGGTGATGGGGCCGTCGCGCACGAAGATGGGGTCGGGGTCGACGGTGATGTCGGGGAAGCGGTGGGCCAGGGTGGCGCAGTGGTTCCAGTGGGTGGTGGCGCGTCGGCCGTGGAGGAGGCCGGCCTCGGCGAGGACGAAGGCGCCGGTGCAGACCGAGGCGACGCGGCGGATGCGGGGTGCGTGTTCGGCGACCCAGGTCACCAGGCGCGGGTCGGGGGTTCGGGTTCCGGGGCCGCCGGGGACGACGAGGGTGTCGATGGCGCCGACCCGGTCCAGGGCGGTGTCGGGGAGCAGGGTCAGTCCGCTGTCGGTGCGTACGGGGGCGCCGTCGGGGGAGGCGGTGACCACGCGTGGGGCGCGGTGGGCGTGGCCCGGGATCGAGGCGGCGCCGTGGAAGACCTCCAAGGGGCCGGTGACGTCGAGGCTCTGGACCCGGTCGAAGAGCGGGAAGAGCACGGTGGGACGGTCCATGTCTCGATCGTGGGACACCGCTCGTGTGTCCGCAATGACGGGGTGCCCACCTTTCCTGCCATCGGCCCGGTCTGGACGATCGGCAGTGGACCTGGTCTGCCCGCGACTTCACGTACACGCCGTGGACGGATCGTGACTCGGCCTACATCGTGAGCGCGGAGTCGGGTCCGGTGCGGGCGAGGGCATCGAATGCGCGTCGTGTCTGCTCCGGGTGAGCGTGTCGCGGCATCGGTTCGATGAGCTCTGCGCGGTGGTGGAGCGTGCGCTCCGATCGAGGTCTTCCTCCTTCGGGGGCGAGGGGTGGTGCGGTGTGAAGGGCGCCGGTCCGCCCCTTGTTCTCGTGTGGGCGGGGTGCGGGGTTGTGCGAGGCCGGTGGCGGGCGTACCTTTAGTTGGGCAAGTGTCCAAGGCGATCGCCCAAATTCTCTGGAGGCGACCTCATGTCCTCACCCCGCGGCGAACAGGTCCGACAACGCCTGTTGGCGGCCGCCACCGAACTCATCGGGGAACGGGGCTGGTCCGCGGTGAGCACCCGGGCCCTGGCCGAACGCGCCGAGCTGACCCCGGGGCTGGTCCACTACCACTTCTCTTCGCTGAACGCCCTGCTCGAGGAGGCGGCCCTGGCCACCGTCCGCGCCATGGTGGACCGGGCCGCCGCGCTCATGGAGCAGACCACCCCACGTCAGGGGGTGGAGGCGATGCTCCTCGAACTGGAGGGCTACCCCGGCGACGACCCCACCTCGCGGCTGTTCCTGGAGGCCTATCTGGCGGCCGGTCGCGACGCCGGTCTCCGGGAGGGGCTCGCCCGGCTGCTGGCGGACTTTCGGGAACGGACCGCCCGATGGCTGGAGCGGAGCGGGGTGCCCGAACCCGAGGCCACCGCGCGGGTGTTGGCCGCCACGGTCGACGGGCTCATGCTCCACCGGCCCTTGGATCCAGAGGCGACCCGCCGATCCCTGACCCCGGTCCTGGACCGATTGATCCCCGAACAGGACAGAGGAGAGGAGCGACGATGAACGACCGACGACGGGACGTCCTCGTGGTGGGGGCCGGGATCGCCGGACTGGCGCTGGCCCACCGCCTGGCCCACCACGGCACGCGGGTCCGGGTGCTCGAACGCGCCCCGGCGCCCAGACCCCAGGGCTACATGATCGACTTCTTCGGGCCGGGCTATGACGCCATGCGCGCGATGGGGCTGGTGTCCGAACTGCGCGACCGCGGCCACGACTTCGACGAGATGGAGCTCGTGGACGAGCGTGGTCGAAGGAGAGCGGCGATCTCCTTCACCGGGTTCGCCCGTTCGGTGGGCGGGGAGGTGGTCTCCATCATGCGCCCCGACCTGGAGGAGCTGTTGCGCAAGGCGCTGCCCGAGAGCGTGGAGGTCCTCTACGGCGCCCGTCCGGTCGAGATCGACGACCACGGTGAGGGGGTGCGCACACGTCTGGCCGATGGTCGGGTGTTGGAGGCCGATCTGCTGGTGGGGGCCGACGGTATCCACTCCACGGTGCGGCGTCTGTTGTGGGGTTCCGAGGAGCGCTACCTGCGCCATCTGGGCTTTCACACCGGCGCTTTCGCCTTCGACGACGCCGAGATCCACGCCGCGCTGCGAGGGCGGTTCGTGCTCACCGACAGTCTGGGCGCGCAGATGGGGCTCTACCCCTTGGCGGGGGAGCGGGTGGCGGCCTTCACCGTGCACCGCACCCTGGAGACCACCTTGCCCGAGGATGCCCGAGCGGCTCTGCGTGAGGCGCTCTCGGGTCTGGGCTGGGTGGTGCCCGGAGCTTTGGAGCGCTGCCCCGCCCCGGAGGAGGTCTACTACGATCACGTCGCCCAGGCGGTGGTGGATCGGTGGAGCCGGGGGCGGGTGGTCCTGGTGGGGGACGCCTGCCAGGCGGTGTCGTTGCTGGCCGGGCAGGGTGCCTCGCTCGGGGTGGGCGGCGCGTTCGTGCTGGCCGAGGAGCTGGCCCGGGGAGGTTCGGTCCAAGAGGCGTCGGCGCGTTATGAGCGGCGTTGGCGTCCGGTGGTGGAGGAGCGTCGACGGGCCGCGCTCACCGGTGCCTCCTGGTTCCTGCCTCAGAGTCCGGCCCGGCTGCGGATCCGGCGCGCGGTGCTGCGGCTGTCCGCCCTGCCGGGGATGGAGCGGTTCGTGGCCTCCTCGGTGTCGGGCAAGCCCTCCCGGGTGGTGAAGGATCTGGCCGACGAGGTCGCGCCGGGCTGAAGGGGCGCGGGGCGCGGGTTCACTCCTCGGGTCGGCGGAATCGGATCACGTTGGCGAACGGGTCGACGATCGTCATCGTCGGCCCGCCGGGCGCTTCGAGGTCGATCTCCGGTGGTGTCCGCGGGTGGGAGCTTCGCGACAGTTCCTCATGGAGTCGGTGGACGTCGCCGACCTCGACCCACAGGACGGATCCCGGGGTGCCGTCGCCCTCGTGGCCTGACAGGTCGATGACGAGTTCATCGCGTCGCAGACGCGCGTACAGCGGCATTCCCGGCGCGAAACGGTGTTCCCACTCGATGGAGCATCCGAGATGGTCGACGTAGAACTCGCGTGCCGCCTCCTCGTCGTGGATCCGCAGGATGGGTACGGCACCGCGCATCCGGGGTTTCGAGGGGACGTCGAGGGCGGTGTCGGTGTAGCGGCCGTGGTGGTCGAGTAGCCGGGCCGCCGTCTCCAGGGCCCGTTCGTGGGTGATGTGCGTACCCGAACGGCCCAGGTCCTCCTGGAGGAGACGGGCGGCCCGCTCGACCTCGTCGACGTGTTCGGTCATATAGTCCGCCCGTGTGTTCCGGTGCCCCGTCCTTGGGCGGCCGGCCTACCGAGGGGGCTCCCGTGCGATCGTGTGTCGTCGACGTACCGGTTCCGCCTCAGCCGAAGGGGCTCTCTCGAAGGGAGCGCACGGTGCGGTCGCCGTCGATCCAGTCGGGTGTGGCGGCGTCGAAGCCGTAGGGTCTCGCCCTCGAGGGTGAGAGGGGGCTCTACGCTGAGGGCTCCACCACCCCCCAAGGAGGTCGAGGGCATGGGCCCTGTCGTCACGGCGGTCAGTAGCAGTCCCACGCACACGTTCGGCAAGGTCAACCGGGCGCGGATCCGGTTGTTGGCCGGTCTGGGGGTGGAGGGGGACGCCCACATGGGCAGGACGGTCAAGCACCGTTCCCGTGTGGCCGCGGACCCCTCTCAGCCCAATCTGCGTCAGGTCCATCTGATCCACGAGGAGTTGTTCGACGAGGTCGCCGAGGCGGGGTTCGTGGTGAAGCCGGGGCAGATGGGCGAGAACATCACCACTCGCGGGGTGGATCTGCTCGCGTTGGGGCGGGGCACCGTCCTGGAGTTGGGGCGGGCCCGGGTGGAGATCACCGGGTTGCGCAACCCGTGCGCGCAGATCGACGGGTTCTCGCCCGGCCTGCTCAAGCGGATGGTGTACCGGGACGAGCGGGGCGAGCTGGTGCGCAAGGCCGGGGTGATGGGCGTGGTGCTCACCGAGGGCGAGGTCGAACCGGGGACGCCGGTGGGGGTGTGTCTTCCCGCGGGTGAGCACGTCCGGCTCGAACGGGTCTGAGGACCGCGACGGGCCGCCCTCCCACGGGAGACCGGAGGGCGACCCGTCGTGTCAGTGGGCGGTCTGGCCGCCGTCGACGGTGTGGACGCCGCCGGTGGCGAACGAGGCCAGGGGCGAGGCGAGGTAGAGGACCATGCCGGCGATCTCCTCGGGTTGGGCGGCCCTTCCCATACGAGAGCCGGCCAGGACCTCGGCCGCCATGATCGGGTCGTCCAGCCAGCCCTTGGTCATTCCGGTGGCGACCAGGCCGGGTGCGACCGCGTTGACCCGGATCCCGGATTCGGCGTAGTCGATGGCCGCGGCGCGGGTCAGGCCGACCACGCCGTGTTTGGCGGCGACGTAGGGCGCCATCCCGGGGTCGGCGATCAGTCCGGCGACCGAGGCGGTGTTGACGATGGATCCGCCGCCGTGGTCGACCATGTAGGCGATCTCGTGTTTGAGAGAGAGGAAGACGCCCTTGAGGTCGACGGCGATGGTGCGGTCCCAGTCCTGCTCGGTCTGGTCGAGCAGGGCTCCGGTGGGCGGTAGGACGCCGGCGTTGTTGAAGGCCACGTCGAGTCCGCCGTAGGTCGTGGCGGCGGTGTTCACGAGGTTCTCGACCTCGTCGGAGCGGGTGACGTCGGTGCGTACGAAGGTGGCCGATCCGCCGTCGCGTTCGATGAGCGCGACGGTCTCGGCCGCGTGCGGGTCGACGTCCCCGATGACGACCTTGGCGCCCTGTCGGGCGAAGGCCCGCGCGGTCGCCCGTCCGATGCCGGTGGCACCACCGGTGACGAGGACGACCTTGTCGGTGAAGTCCAAGAGCCGGTCGGTCATGGTCGACACTCCTTTGTCCCTTCCGATCCCGTCCCGGGATCGGAACCGTCGAGGCGGCCCGCGGCCGGGCCGGATCGGAGGAGACCCCCTCCGACCTTCGACTATTCCATACGCGTGATCGTTTCGTTATGAGGCGGTGGGTGGGGGACGCGTCGCGAACGGGCTCCTCGGGCGGTGGTATCGGCGCTGTTCGCGGCCCTGCGGCGAGGGCACGGTAGTGCGAGCACCACCGGAGCGGGTGGGCCGTGGTGGAGCGGGATCCGGGTGTCTGCGTCATCGTCCGCGCGGGGCGGCGATCCTAGCGTTGAAGGGTCGGATCAGCCCGTTGTCCCGGTGCCGTCGAGGAGAGTCATGATCGTGGCGAGCCCCCCTTCCCCTTCCCGCTACGAGGGCCCTTTGCGTTATGGGCGCGACGTGCGACTCGGTGTGCGCGTACTGGCCTATGACGAGCGGGGCGCGGGCCGGATCGTGGAGGAGCTCGGTGACGCCGCCGAGGCCGACCACGTGGCGGTGGTGGTGCCGGGCAACGACAACTATCTGGCCAACTACTTCGACCAGAAGCGTTCGACCCGTCCTCGCGCCAACGCGGCGATCCTGTTGGAGGAGATGCGCAGGCAGGCTCCGGGGGAGCGTGTGGCGGTGGTGGTGTGGGTGGGTTATCGGACCCCTCGTGGGTTCGGTGAGGCGGTGATGCGCGGTCCGGCGCTGCGGGGCGCCGAGGACCTGGCGCGGTTGACGCGTTTCCTGCCCTCGTCGGCGCGGGTGACGTTGGTGGGGCACAGCTACGGCACGGTGGTGTGCGGTCTGGCGTTGGCGCGGGCCCGGGTGGCGGACTGTGTGGCGTTGGGCAGCCCCGGGATGGGGGTGCGTACCCGCGAGGATCTGCGTTTCGAGGGCAACCTGTGGGCTGGGCTGGGCCCCGGGGACTGGATCCGGTTCTTTCCCCGAGGACACGTGGGGACGGTGGGGCACGGCCCCTCGCCGTTGCGCAGGTCGTTCGGCGCGCGGGTCTTCGAGACCGGGGACATCGACGGGCACTGCTCCTACTACCGCAGGGGCAGCGAGTCGGTGCGCAACATCGCGCGGATCGCGGTGGGGCGTTATGAACGGGTCACGATGGCCGGGGGCGGCGCGAAGGTCCCGGCGCCGGCGGGCGGTCGGGGGTCGGTGGTGGTCCGATGAGCGGGCGGGCGGCGATCCTGGCGCGGGGGTTGCGCAAGGGCTATCGGGGCGGCGGCATGGCCCTGGACGGGGTCGATCTGGAGGTCGAGGCGGGAACGGTACACGGGCTGTTGGGGCCCAACGGTGCCGGTAAGACGACCACGGTGCGGGTGTTGGCGACCCTGGCCGGTTTCGACGAGGGCGAGGCGTGGGTGGCGGGGGTCGACGTGGCGGCTCGGCCGCGTCGGGTGCGCGAGCGGATCGGTTTCGTGGGCCAGTACGCGGCGGTGGACGAGGTGTTGAGCGGTCGCCGCAACCTGGAGATGTTCGGCCGGCTCTACCACCTGGGGCGTCGGCGCGCGCGGGCTCGGGCGCAGGAGTTGTTGGAGCGTTTCGACCTGGTGGAGGCGGCCGAGCGGCCGGCGCGGACCTATTCGGGAGGGATGCGTCGTCGTCTGGACCTGGCGGCGGGGATGGTGCTCGACCCTCGGGTGCTGTTCCTGGACGAGCCCACGACCGGGTTGGATCCGCGGAGTCGTAGCGAGGTGTGGGCGGCGGTGCGGACGATGGTGGCGGGCGGTACCACGGTGCTGTTGACCACCCAGTACCTGGAGGAGGCCGACCGGTTGGCGGATCGGATCTCGGTGCTGGACGCGGGTCGGGTGATCGCCGAGGGCGACCCGGAGGGGTTGAAGGCCCGTGTGGGCGGTGGTCGGGTGGAGGTCGTGGTGGCCGACGTGGAGGGGTTGGCGCCGGTCGCCGAGGTGATGGAACGTGTGTCGGGCGTGCCGGCCCGGGTGGAGGTCGACGCGTTGCGGGTGGGCGTGGCGTTCGAGGGCGGGGGCGCGGCGCTGACCCGGATGGTGCGGGCGTTGGACGAGGCCGGTCTGGAGGTGGAGGACATCGCGTTGCGGCGGCCGACGTTGGACGACGTCTTCCTGGGGTTGACCGGGTCCCGTGAGGGCGGGAGGGAGCGGACGTGAGGACGTTGGAGGGGAGGGCGCCTGCGCGGGTCGTGGAGGCCGTGGAGGTCGAACGGTCCGGTTCGTGGACGCGGGAGGTCGTGGTCGGTCTGGGTTGGGCGGTGGCCGACGCGGTGGTGGTGGCCCGGCGTTATCTGACGCATCTGGTGCGTCGTCCCGGGGAGATCGTCGGCACGTTGATGATCCCGGTGATGGCGGTGCTGTTGTTCGGGTTCGTGTTCGGCGAGGCCATGGGCGCGGCGATGGGGGTGGATTCCGTCGACTATCGGGACTTCCTCATGCCGGGGTTGTTCGCGTTGACGATGGCGTTCGGGATCGGCAACACCACGATCGCGGTGGTCACCGACGTGGGGCGTGGGGTGGTGGATCGGTTCCGGACGCTGCCGATGGCGCCGTCGGCGTTGTTGGTGGGGCGCGGTATGGCCGATGTGGTCGCGGCCCTGGTGGACCTGTCGGTCCTGGTGGTGATGGGGCTGTTGATCGGGTGGCGTTGGCATCTGGGCCCGTGGGCGGCGCTGGCGGGGTTGGGGTTGTTGCTGCTGTTGCGGGTGGCGTTCACCTGGATCGGGATCTTCCTGGGGTTGTTGGTGCGCGGTCCCGAGGCGGCGATGAAGTTCTTCTCGTTGGTGTTCCCGTTGGCGATGGTGGCCGAGACGTTCGTTCCGGCGCGGATGGTGCCGGGCTGGTTGGCGCCGGTGGTGGAGTGGAATCCGTTGTCGGCGACGGTGCTGGCGTGTCGGGAGCTGTTCGGTAACAGCGTGGCGGTGGGTGATTCGTGGGTGGCGCAGCACGCGATACCGATGGCCGTGGTGTGGCCGGTGGTGTTGTTGGCGGTGTTCGTGCCGTTGTCGTTGTGGCGGTATCGGCGGGCGGGCCGTTGAGCCCGGCGGGAGAGGTCCGCGGGGGGCTCTCTCCCGCCGGGGGTGGGGCGGCCGACCGGGGCCGGCCGCCCGGAGGGTCAGACGTGGCGGAGTAGACGTGCGGAGGCGATCGCGAGTAGGGCCGCGATGACGGCTCCGGTGAGGGCGACCGTTTGGAGTCCGGCCGCGAACGCCGTCGCGGCGGCCTCTCGGACGGCGTCCGCCTCGGCCCGGTCCAGGTCGGCCAGGACGGACACGGCCCCTGAGAGCGAGGCGCCGGCCGTGACGGCCACGTCCTCGGGCAGGTCGGCGGGCAGGGTGTGGGCGGCCCGGTTCTGGTAGATCGCGGTGCCCAGGGTGCCGAGCAGGGCGATGCCCAGGCCCGTGCCGAGTTCGGTGGCGGTCTCGCTCGCCGCTCCGGCCGAGCCGGCCCCGCCCTTGGGGGCGGCTCCCACGACCAGGTCGGTGCCCAACGCGTCGAAGGGGCCGCTGCCCAGGTAGACCACGATCAGTCCGACGATCACCCAGGCGGGTCCGGCCGTGGTCCCGTGGGCCACCATGACGAGCCCGGCGCAGGAGAGCGCCAGTCCCGCGGCGATGACCGTGCCCGCCGGCATGCGGCGGGCCGCGATCGGCGCGAGCAGTGCGCCCACGATCAGTCCCAGCGCTGCGGGGGCGACCATGGCTCCGGCGCGCAGTGCGCCCATGCCCTGGGTCGATTGCAGGTACTGCGGTACGAACAGGGTGAGTCCGCCGATGATCGCCGGCCCCAGCAGGAGGAACGCGAGCGCGGTGGCCGAGGTGCGGTCGGTCAGCAGGCGAAGGTCCAGCAGCGGGTCGGTGAGTCGGCGTTGGCGCAGGACGAAGGCCACGAGGGCGGCCGCGCCCAGGGCGATCCAGGCCGCGGCGGCGAGGCTCGCCCCCTGGTGGGCGAGGTCCTTGAGGCCGTGGACCAGGGGCAGCAGGCCCACGAAGAACAGCGTCGCGCTCGGACCGTCGAACCGTCCGGGGTTCTCACGGCGGTGTTCGGGCAGCAGGGTGCGGCCGGTCAGTACCACGAGCGCCATCACGGGGACGGCGAGCAGGAACACCGATCCCCACCAGAACGTCTCCAGCAGTGCGCCGCCGATGAGCGGTCCGGTGGCGAAGCCGGTCATGAAGGCGCTGCTCCAGACGGCGATCGCGGTTCGGCGATGGTTCGGGTCGGGGAACATCGCGTTGAGCAGCCCGAGGGTGGTGGGCATCAGGGGCGCTCCGGCCGCGCCCAGGGCGGCGCGGGCGAGGATGAGCGTGTCGGCGTTGGGTGAGAACGCGGCGAGGGTCGAGACGGCGGCGAAGGCCGCGGACCCGTACAGCAGGAGCCGGCGTTGGCCGATGCGGTCGCCGAGGGCGCCCATCGGTACGAGCAGGCCCGCGATCAGCAGCGGGTAGATGTCCAGGATCCACAGTTCCCGGGTGGCGTCGGCGCCCAGGGCCGCGGAGATGTGCGGCAGTGTCAGGTACAGGACGCTCATGTCCAGGGCGAGTACCGCCGTGGGCAGGCAGAGCAGGGCCAGTCCCGCCCAGAAGCGTGCGGGTGTGGAAGGTGTGGCGTGTTCGTGAGACGGCGAATGCACCGATGTTCCTCGGAAGGGTTCGAAGCCGACCCGCCTCTGGGGAGTGTTCTTTCGGATGCTCTCGTTCGGTATCGGCGGGGCCGATCCATGGCGAACGGCCGCCGGGCGACGCGAGCGCGTGATGATCCGAAGAACACGGCCTGGGCAGGCGGGACGACCGGGTGGAGGGCGTGTCACGCCCTATGGGGACCCGGTAGGGGCTTCGACACCGGAAGAAGGCGGCGCCGACGGTGATGTCAGGCGGCGGGGTTCCGGGACGAAGCGCCCTTCGAAACCGTGCCGGTGATCACGATGGCCAAGAGGTAGGGGGTTCCTTCCGCGGGAGGGATCGAACGGTACGAGGCTAGGGAAGGGGTCGTCGGGCCGTCAAATCGTCGCGGTGGTGGTGTCGCGGGCGAGGTATTCGGCGAAGGTCGTGCGGCCCACCCGGTGGTCGGGGGCCAGGTGTTCGCCGGCGCGGTAGGCGGCGAAGATCCGGCCCGGGGCGCGCAGTGGCCAGAGTCGACGTCGAAGGCCCCGGGAGTCCAGGTAGGCGCGGGCCAGGTCCTGGAAGGGCTCGACGAGGGGGCCGCCCATGTCGTCGACGCGGCCGGCGGGTTCCTCTCCGGCCAGGTGGGCCAGGCGTAGGGCGACCTCGGCGGGGTCGATGGGCTGGACGTCGATGTCGGGGTAGGGCATGGCGGGGATCCGGGCGAGCCGGTCGCACAGGCCGCGGACCAGGTCGTGGAACTGGGTGGCGCGCACGATGGTGACGCCCAGGTCGGAGGCGAGCAGGGCCTGTTCGATGGTGTGCTTGGTCTTGTAGTAGCCCAGGGGGACCCGGTCGACGCCGACGATGGAGATGTAGACCAGGTGGTGGACGTTCGCTGCGCGGGCGGCGTGGATCAGGTTGCCGGCGGCGGCCATGTCGCCACCGGCGGGGGTGCTGGCCAGGTGCTGGACGGTGTCGACGCCGTCCAGGGCGCGGTCGAGTCCGGTTCCTTCGCGCAGGTCGACGGCGTGGGCGTCGGGGTCGTCGGGGCGGGGGTGGCGGCTGAGGGTGCGTACGCGGTGTCCGTCCTCGCGCAGGCGTCGGACCACGTGGGTGCCCAGGGTGCCGGTGGCGCCGGTGACCAGGATCGTGCTCATGCTCCACCTCCGAGACCGGTAGACGATCACGCTAACACCGCATGTCCGCGAAGTCCCGTTCTGCCCTGGTCGGGTGTGTGCCGTTCCGGGGTGGGCGGTTAGGGTTCGGCCAGTGCCGACGTGACAGGTCGTCGGTCGCGCAGTCGGAAAGGAGCCGCCCATGTCGGGAGTGGTCGAGGAGTTGAGGGCCGCCCTGGGGGAGGGCCTGGTGGTCACCGATCCCGAGGTGATGGAGGGGTACGCCCACGACGAGGCCGAGTGGGCCCCCTATGAGGGTCCGGTCGCGGTGGTGCGACCTCGTGAGACCGCCGACGTGGCCGCGGTGGTGCGGATCTGCGCCGACCGTGGGGTGCCGGTGGTGGCACGGGGCGCCGGGACCGGGCTGTCGGGCGCGGCCAATTCCGGGCGGGGTTGGGTGGTGGTCTCCTTCGAGCGGATGAACCGGGTGCTGGCGGTCGATCCGGTCCAGCAGAGCGCGACGGTCCAGCCCGGGGTGGTCAACGACGATCTGCGCGCGCGGGTCTCCCGGGACGGGCTCTGGTATCCGCCGGATCCGGCGTCCTCGCCCTGGTCGACCATCGGTGGGAACGTGTCCACGAACGCGGGCGGGTTGTGCTGCGTCAAGTACGGGGTGACCCGCGACTACGTGTTGGGCATGGAGGTGGTCACCGGTACGGGGCGGGTGGTGCGGCTGGGCAAGACCACCGCCAAGGGGGTGACCGGGTACGACCTGGCCGGACTCATGGTGGGTTCGGAGGGCACGTTGGGGCTGGTCACCGAGGTGACGTTGCGTCTGGTGCCGTTGCGTACCGGGGTCGAGCACACCGTGGTGGGCTATTTCGATTCGTTGACCGACGCCGGTCGTGCGGTGGCGGCGGTGTCGGCGGCGGGGGTCGTGCCCTCGGCGCTGGAGCTGATCGACCGGTTCTGTCTTCAGGCGGTGGACGAGTGGAAGAACATGGGTCTGTCCGCCGAGGGCGAGGTGCTGCTGTTGGCCCGCAGTGACCTGCCCGGAGAGTCGGGTCGGGCCGAGGCCGAGCGGATCCTGGAGTGTTTCGAGAAGGAGCGGGCCGTGTACGCGGTGCGTTCCACCGACGAGGAGGAGGCGGAGGCGCTCTTCGCCGCGCGCCGGTTGGCCTATCCGGCGTTGGAGCGGTTGGGTCCGCTGTTGACCGAGGACGTGTGCGTGCCCAAGGCGTCGGTGCCGACGATGTTGGAGGCGATCGAGCGGATCGGGGAGAGGTTCCGGACCCGGATCGGGAACATCGCCCACGCCGGTGACGGCAACCTGCATCCGCTGTTCATCGTCCCGGCCGGGGACGAGGAGGCCAAGGAGCGTGCGCAGCGGGCCTTCGAGGAGATCGTGGACGAGGCCCTGGCCATGGGCGGCACCGTCACCGGTGAGCACGGGGTGGGGTTGTTGAAGATGCGCGGGGCCGCCGATGAGCTGGGGCCCGACGTGGTGGCCATGCACCGGGCGATCAAGGGCGCGCTGGACCCGAAGGGGATCCTCAACCCGGGCAAGGTGTTCGTCTAGGGGCGATGTGGTGTGGGGCCGGTGCGGGTGCGGGTCGGCTCCACCTCGATGGTCGGTGCGGGCTCTCTCCTTCGGGGGAGGGCCCGTGCTCGTTCAGGGGTGGTCGAGGTGCTCGTGCAGGTGGGCGGCGGCGGTGAGCAGGGCTCGGGAGCGTCGGTCGAGGTCGTGGGCGCGCCGGTCCAGGGCCACGCGCAGGGAGCCGCTGTCGCCGGTGCGGCCCAGTTCTCGGAGGATCGGTCCGATGTCGGGCAGCGGGTAGTGGACCTGGCGTAGCAGGCGCACGATACGGGCCAGGCGCACGTCGGTGGGCGTGTAGAGGCGGTGGCCGGTGACGCGTTCGCGTGCGGGGTCCAGGAGTCCGGCCTGTTCCCATACGCGCAGGGTGGAGGTGCGCACCCCCAGGTGGGCGGCGACCTCGCCGATGCGCAGGTCGCCGGTGGGCGGTGCGGGCGCGCCGGTGTCCCGGTCGGCGATGGCGGTGAGCGCCTTGGCGGTCTCGTCCAGGGCCAGGCGTTGGTGGTGGAGTTCGGCGTGGGAGGAGTCGAGGAGGGCCAGTGCCGTGGGGAGGTCGTCGTCGTTGAGGGCGTGCATGATCCGGCGGGAGACGTCGCTTCCGCAGGCGGCGTAGAGGGCGCGGAAGGTCAGTAGGGCCCGTCGGTGGCGTGGGGTGAAGACGCGGTAGCCGGACTCGGTGCGTTCCGTGGGCGGCAGCAGGCCCTCGTCGGCGTGGTTGCGGACCTGTTGGGTGGAGATGCCGGCGGCGCGGGCCAGGTCGATGGGGCGTAGGCGGGGCGGTTCGTCCACGTCGGTTCCTCCCCGTCTCGGCCGTGGCGCGGCGGTGTCCAGGATAGGCCCGCCCCGCCCTTTCGCGGCCTTTCCGTGTCGAGGTGGGGAGGGGGTGTTCTCGGGCGTTCTCCGAGGGGTTGAGAACGGTCCGGTTTCCCTGTGGGGTACGGGAACCGGAAGGATGTGCCGTACGTCTCTCCGTTAGAGACGGAACGAGAGGGGAGGGCCCCTATGTCCGGTGGCGTGATCGCCCTTTTGCTCATCGCGGCCCTGGTCATCGTGGCCATCACGGTGATGCAGTCGGCGGCCGATCGGGAGCGTTCCCAGGCCTTGGAGGATTGGGCCCGCGGCCGAGGCTGGCGCTATGACCGGGAACGTCCGGAGATGGTGGGGCTCTTTCGGGGATCGCCCTTCAAGGACGGCAGCTCCGACGCCAGGGTCCGGCACGTGATCTCCGGTGAGCATCGAGGCCATCGTTTCCTGGCCTATGAGTACTCCTACACCTCCACCCTGACCACCGCGCAGGGTTCCCTCACCGCCAATGAGCGTTATGGGGTCGTGGTGGTCGGGACCCGTGCCACCCCGATCCTGGAGGTGCGTCGGACCCACCCGGGGTACGCCCTCTCGGCGGCGGCCGGGGTGCGCGACATCGAGGTGGGCGATCAGGACTTCGACGCCGCCTTCCACGTGGCGGGCGACGACGAGGCGTTCGCCGCGCGCACGCTGACCCCGCGGGTGCGTGAGCACCTGTTGGAGCGTCCCTCTCTCCGTTCCCCCTTCCGGCTGACCGGCGATCACCTGTTGTCGTGGCGTCGGGGGAGGTTGGGGGCCACGATGGCGTTGGAGACCATCGAGGCCTCCATCGACCTGTTGGAGCTCCTTCCGGATCGGCTCCGGGAGGAGAGCCGGGACTGAGGTCTCCGGTGTGGGAAACGGTCGTGGGTGTGATCGGCTCCGGTCGCGTCCACGACCGTCTCACGGCCTCGGATGTGACAGGAGGGGCCGGCGTGGGTAGGGCGGCGAACGTGGCACGGGACTCGACCGAACGCGACGTACGACGCAGGAGGACGCCATGGCAGGGGAACTCTCCGGAAGAAGGGTGGCCGTGCTGGCCGCCGACGGGGTCGAGCAGGTGGAGCTGGTCCGCCCCCGTGAGGCTCTGACCGAGGCCGGGGCCCGGGTGGATCTGGTCTCTTTGTCCACGGATCCGATCCAGGCCATGAACGGCGACATCGAGCCCGCCGACCGCTTCGCCGTGGACCGTGAGGTCTCGAAGGTGAGCGTGGACGACTATGACGCTCTGGTGGTGCCCGGTGGGACCATCAACCCGGACCATCTGCGCACGAACGCGGACGCGGTGGGTTTCGTGCGCGACTTCGTGAACCGGGGCGGTCCGGTGGCGGCGATCTGCCACGGGCCGTGGATCCTGGTGGAGGCCGACGTGGTGCGTGGTCGCACCCTGACCTCCTACCCCAGTATCCGCACCGACATCCGTAACGCGGGCGGCACGGTGGTGGAGGAGCCGGTGGTCACCGACCAGGGTGTCACCACCAGCCGTGATCCCGGCGATCTGGACGCGTTCTGCGAACGGATCGTGTCCGAGTTCGCGGGCTGAGGACGCGAGGAGGGGCCGCCGACACCGTCACGGTGTCGGCGGCTCCTCGTCATGCCGGTCGTGTCGGCCGGAGGGCTAGGCCTCGGGCTCGTCGGGGTGACGGCGCAGGTGCAGCACGGCGCCGAGCAGGCCGCCCCACAGGACGACGATGGAGATGACCATCATCACGATCGCGCTGGCGGACATCAGCGGTCCCCTTCCTTGGTGTTGTCACCGGCTTCGGCGTCGGTGGCGGTGATCCGGTCGGGGGCGTCCAGCTCCGGCGGGACCTCGGCGTCCTCGGCCCCGGCCAGACGCTCGGCGTCGGCGCGGGCGATGGCGTCGGCGCGCTTCCAGGGGAAGCAGGCGACGATGATGCCGAAGACGATGGCGCCGATGGCCACGCCCCAACCGGCGACCAGCAGGAACTGGTCGGGGTAGTCCTCGTAGTTGGAGGTGAGCTCGCTGCGAAGGCTGTCCCACATCATGAAGCCGAGCAGGATCGGGGTGATGCCGCCCAGGGCGACCTTCCACCACCGGTCCAGGCGGATCGTGGAGACGGCGTTGGCGTGCCGTTCGAACACCGGCAGGCGGCGCACGAGCCAACCGAAGACCAGGATCATCACCAGGCCGGCCATGGCGATGCCGTACTGGTTGATGAAGTGGTCGAAGGAGTCGAGGATGTACAGGCCCTCGTGGGTGGGGAAGAGCAGGATCGAGGCCACGGCGGTGGCGCCGCCCACGAGCAGCACGGTGGGAACGCGGGCCAGGCCGGTGCGGTCCTGGACGGCCGAGATGATCACCTGGACGATGCTGATCAGCGAGGTGATACCGGCGATCACCAGCGAGACGAAGAACAGCAGTCCGAACAGCGCTCCGCCGAAGGGCAGGGTGGAGATGATCTGCGGGAAGGCCACGAAGGCCAGGCCGATGCCGGAGGCGGCGACCTCGTCCACGCCGGTGCCGGCCGCGTTGGCCATGAAGCCCAGGGCGGCGAAGACGCCGATGCCGGCCAGGAGCTCGAAGGAGCTGTTGGCGAAGCCGGCCGTCAGGGCGGTGCCGGTCAGGTCGGTCTTGCGCTTGAGGTAGGAGGCGTAGGTGACCATGATCGCGAAGCCGATGGACAGGGAGAAGAAGATCTGTCCGTAGGCCGCGATCCACACCCCGCCGTCGAGCATGGCGCTCCAGTCGGGGGTGAAGAGGGCGTTGAGGCCCTCGGAGGCGCCTTCGAGGGTCAGCGACTGCGCGACCAGGAGGACGAACAGCACGACCAGCAGCGGAATGAAGACCTTGTTGGCCTTCTCGATGCCCTTGCGCACGCCCAGGGCCAGGATGCCCAGGACGACCACCCACACGGCGATCAGCGGCCAGGCCACACCGGAGACGAACCCGGAGACCATGCCCGGGGTGTCGCTGATCTGGAGGAACTCCTCGAAGAAGAAGCCGTTGGGGTCATCACCCCACTGCTGTCCGATGGAGAAGCCCGCGTAGCGGATCGCCCAGGCGACGATCACGGCGTAGTAGACCGCGATGACGAAGCAGATGGCCACCTGCCACCAGCCGATGGCCTCGGCGGGCCGGTAGATGCGCCGGTAGGACAGCGGAGCCGAGGAACGGTAACGGTGTCCGATGCTGTACTCGAGGATGAGCAGCGGGATACCGGCCGTCAAGAGCGCGATGAGGTACGGGATGAGGAAGGCCCCACCACCGTTGTCGTAGGCGACGTAGGGGAATCGCCAGATGTTGCCCAGTCCGATGGCCGATCCGATGGCGGCCATGAGGAAGCCCGCGCGAGTTCCCCATTGCTCGCGAGCCTGTTGACCCATGTTCAGGTCTCCTAAATCATCCCGTAGTTCGCGTTTCGCACGGTAGCAGGATTTGCCGCTTTGAGCATCGTCGATGCTGGTCCGTGCGCCGGATGTCGCCCGAACGAGGGCCTTTCGTTCTGAACTGTTCAGGCTCGTACGGAGGTGGGGATGTCAAGTCGGACTTATCCGAGGGCTTCAGCACCCCTGTGGATCCGGGGGGAGAGACGGGAACGCGAACGGCCCGTCCGACCGAAAGACGACGGTGGGACGGGCCGTGGGAACGGATTCGGAACCGGGGTCAGCGACCTCGGTGGGGCGGGCGGGGACGGAGCCGGGCGTTGGGCAGTTCCGGGGCGGGAAGGGCCGCTCCGGGGTCGGTCGTGACCGGGGCGAAGCGCGCGCGCTCCTCGGTGGAGGCCCCGTCGCGGTCCCGTTCCCAACCTTCGCGGGCCCGCACGATCTCGTCGTGGTCGCGGCCCACGAAGTTCCACCACATGACCAGGTCCTCGGTGAAGGGCTCACCGCCGATCAGGAGCAGGTGGGCGCGTTCTCCGGCGCGGACGCGGATGGTCGTGCGTCCGGTCCCCAGGTAGATCATGGAGCCGGCCGGCGCGTGGTGGCCGTGGGACTCCACGGGGGTGTCCAATGGCAGGAGGCCGTGTTCGAAGGCGGGGTCGACGGGGAGTTCGACGTCCCGGTCGGCTTCGAGGACGATCTCGGCGCCCATGAGCGGCGTGTAGGTGCGGGCGGGGGACTCGTGGCCGTCCATACGACCGGCGATCACCGTGACCCGGGCCCCGGGCAGGGTGAAGACGGGAAGGTCGGCGTGGTGTTCGAAGTGGGGCGCGTCCTCACGGGAGTCGGCGGGCAGGGCCACCCACAGTTGGGCCCCGTGGAGCAGATCCGGCGCTCCGTCGGGGGTGCGTTCGGAGTGGGCGATGCCGTGTCCGGCGGTCATGAGGCTGAGCTGTCCGGGGCGCACGGTCTGGTCCGAGCCCAGACCGTCCCGGTGGTGGACGGTCCCCTCGATCAGCCAGCTCACGGTCTGCAGACCGATGTGCGGATGGGGCGGGACCTGCATACCGGCCTGCGCGGAGACGTCCACGGGCCCGTAGGCGTCGGCGAAGCACCAGGCTCCGACCATGCGCCGGTTCTTGCCGGGCAGGGCTCGAAGGACCGGCATGGCGCGCGGTCCTCCGAGGGGGACCCGGCGGGGTTCGAGGAGTTCGGTATCGGGCTCGGGGCCGGGGCGGTCGACCTCGCCGCCGCAGACCCGCTGCTCGGCGGGGTGGGGTTCGATGTTGCTCACGGCTCCGACGCTAGTCGAGGCGGTGAGGGGGCGCACGGTCCGCCGGGCCCTCCGCGCCGTCCCGAGGCGGTGCGCCGCGGGCCGTGGGGCCCGTGACCTCGAGCGATGGCGTTTCCTCCGGCGTGGTGAGGGCGGGACTCGCGCCGGTGGTGGGTACAAGAGGAGGAGGGCCCGCCGGTCGAGTGGGGAGGTCGGGCCCGAGACGGGGCGGGAGGGATGATGACGCACACCTGTACCCAGGTCGCTCCCGGTGTGTACCGCCTCGGAGACCACGTGGTGAACTTCTATCTGGTGGACACCGATGACGGCCTGGTCATGGTGGACGCCGGGTTGCCCACGCACAGCGCTCAACTGTTGGACGCCGTGGCCTGGATCGGGGGCCGGTTGCGGGCGGTGGTGCTCACCCACGCCCACCCCGACCACACCGGGTTGGCCGAGCGGGCGCGCGACGACGGCGGGGCCCGGGTGTGGGTGCACGAGGCCGACGCTCCGATCCTGGACGACGGCCCCACCAGTTCGATGGTGCACGCGCCTCCCGAGCACGGTCTGTTGCACGGTCTGCTGCGTCACCCCGGGGCCGCGGGGTCCCTGCTCCATCTGGGGCAGCAGGGGGCGTTCACCTCGGCCCGGGTGCGTTCCTACTCCACGTTCGGTCATGACGAGGTGTTGGAGGAGGTTCCGGGGCGGCCGCGGGTGCTGTCGATCCCCGGGCATACGCCGGGCAGTTCGGTGGTGGTCTTCGAGGACCGGCGGGTGGCCTTCACCGGCGACGCCCTGGTCACGCACGACTTCACCACCGGTGTGGAGGGGCCCTGTGTGGTGGGCGGGATGTCCACCCACGACTATGAGCAGGCCGTGCGTTCCCTGGACCGGTTGTCCGGGTTGTCGGAGCGGACCGCGTTGTTGCCCGGGCACGGGGAGCCGGTCACCGACGATCTGGAGACGGCGTTGGAGCGGGCGCGTGAGCGTCGGACCCGTTGAGGTCGGCCGTTCCCTCTCGGCGCGGGAGGGCGCGGGGCTGCGGTGGGAGAATACGGCCCATGTCGGTACGCGAACTCGTGATCCTGGGTACCTCCAGCGCGGTGCCCACCCGTCGGCGTAACCACAACGGGTACTTTCTGCGCTGGGGCGATCAGGGTGTGCTGTTCGATCCCGGGGAGGGCACCCAGCGGCAGATGCGTCTGGCCGGTCTGGCCGCCACCGACGTCACCCGGATCTGTGTGACGCACTTCCACGGCGATCACAGTCTCGGGTTGCCCGGGGTGATGCAGCGCATCGCCCGCGATCGGGTGCCGCACACGGTGCGGGTGGCCTATCCGGGCGCCGGTGAGGAGTACTGGCGCCGGTTGCGGCACGCCACCTCCTTCCACGACACCGAGGTGATCCTTCCCCAGCCGGTGGGCGGTTCGGGCTGCTGCGCGATCGGGGAGGAGGAGCCCTTCACGGTCACCGCGCTGCCGTTGCGTCATTCGGTTCCCGCGTACGGCTACCGGTTGGTGGAGCCGGACGGGTGGCGGATGTCGCCCGAGAGGTTGGAGCGTCACGGGGTGCGCGGCCCGGACGTGTCCCGGTTGCTGCGCGAGGGGCGGATCGAGGTGGCGGGCCGGGAGGTGGCCCTGGCCGAGTGCGCCGATCCTCGTCCCGGGCAGGTGTTCGCGTTCGTGATGGACACCGGGGAGTGCGAGCAGGCGGTGGAGTTGGCGCGCGGCGCCGACATGCTGGTGATCGAGTCGACCTATCTGGACTCCGAGGAGCGTCTGGCCCGGGAGTATCGGCATCTGACCGCCCGGATGGCGGGGCGGATCGCGGCGCGCGCCGGGGTGCGGCTTCTGGTGCTCACGCATCTGTCGGAGCGCTACGAGCAGGAACGTGAGGGGGAGTTCGTGGCCCAGGCGGCGCAGGAGTTCGACGGGCGGATCGTGTTGGCCGCCGATCTGGATCGGATCGCCATGCCCGCGCGTCGCCGGCCGGTGTGACCGCCGCCTCCGACCGCGTGGTCGGAGGCGGGTCGGGTGGGTCTCAGTGGTGTTCCGAGGGCGGTCGGACCTGCCGGGTGGCGGGTTCGGTCGCCTGGTCGGGGACGGTCTCGGGGGTGGAGGGGACGGCGATCTGGGCGATGAACGCGCCGGTCACGATCACCACGGCCCCCACCAGCTGGGTGGCGTTGAGGGATTCGCCCAACAGGATCCAGGCCATGACGATGGCGGTGACGACCTCCAGGTAGGCCACGCCGCCGGCCACCTGCGGGGACAGGCGTTTGATCGCCGAGACCCCGGCGAAGTAGGCGATGGCGGTGCACACCAGGGCCAGCCATAGGGCGAGCGCCCAGCCGGGGAGGGTGAGGCCGCCCAGGTCGTGGGAGTGCGCCATCAGGTTCCAGGGCAGGTTCCAGGGGCGGGAGAGGATGCCCAGGAGCACGGTGGCGATCAGGGCGCCGAAGGCGATCACGGCGAGGGGGTCGGCGTCCTCGCCCACGGCGTCGCCGAGCAGGAAGAACGCGGCCTGGGCGGCGGCCGCGCCCAGGGCCAGGCCCACCCCGATCGCGTCCAGACGCATGCCGGCCCATACCTCCAGCAGCAGTCCGAGGCCGGCCACGGCCAGGACCACGCCGATGATGGCGGCGGGGGAGACCCGGTCCTTGCGTACCACCCGCACCCACAGCAGCACCAGCACCGGGCCCAGGAACTCCAGGAGCAGGGCGATACCGACGGGGATGCGGGCGACGGCCGCGAAGTAGAGGGCCTGGACCCCGGCCATGGGGAAGACCCCGTAGGCCAGGAGCAGGAGGGGGCGACGTCGGACCAGATCCCGGTGTCTCAGGGCCACGGGCAGCAGGATGAGCGCGGCGCCGGCCACCCGGAGCCACGTCACGTGGAGCGGGTCCATGCCCGCGTCGAGCAGGGGTCGGGCGAAGACCCCGGAGCCGCCGAAGGCCAGGGCGGCGAGGAGGGCGAAGGCCAACCCCGTGGGGCGGTGGCGGGTGGAGTGCGCGGACACGGAGGGCTCCAGGGACCTGAGGGATGATGGGATCGGTCCGAGCTTAGAGGTCGGCCCGGCGCGTTCCTTCATACGGTCGGCGTCCGCACGTCCGCGTGGCGGGAGGGCTGGTCGGGTCAGGGTTCGAGGCCGCTCGTCAGGTCGCGCTGGGCCCAGGCCACGTCGTGCCAGGCCCCGTGCTTATGGCC
Organism: Nocardiopsis sp. LDBS1602; assembly: GCF_035818715.1. Classification (NCBI taxonomy): domain Bacteria; kingdom Bacillati; phylum Actinomycetota; class Actinomycetes; order Streptosporangiales; family Nocardiopsidaceae; genus Nocardiopsis; species Nocardiopsis sp. LDBS1602. The sequence continues at coordinate 468,445 of NZ_JAYLVW010000001.1, forward strand.
CACGCCGCGCATACGGCCCACGTCCTCGAAGCCCATGGCCCGGTGCAGTCCGAGGCTGGCGTCGTTGGGCAGGGTCATGCAGGCCACGGCGGTGCGCATGCCCCGGTCGGCCAGGCGGGGCAGGAGCGCTCCGTACAGGGCCCGTCCCGCGCCCGAACGTCGGCGGTCGCGTTCCAGGTAGACGCTGACCTCGCAGGTCCATCGGTAGGCGGCCCGGGTGCGGAAGGTGCCACCGTAGGCGTAGCCGATCACCCCGTCCTCGTCCTCCATCACGATCCAGGCGTGTTCGCGCTGGGCGGCGGTGATGCGTTCGGCCATCTCCCGTGTGGTGGGAGGGGTGAGTTCGAAGGTGATGGCGGTGTCGGTGACGTAGGGGCGGTAGATCTCGGCGCAGGCCGAGGCGTCCTCGGTGGTGGCGTCGCGGATCAGGGGACGGGTGAGCAGGGAATCCATGTCGACGATCGTAAACGAGCCTGTCGACTATGGTGAACGCATGAGCGACGAACTGGGCACCGCCCTGGCCGTGACACTGCGCACCCTGCGTCGGGATCGAGGGCTGAGCGGGGGTGCCCTGGCCGAACGTTCCGGGGTCTCCCGGGCGATGATCAGCCGGATCGAGAACGGGGACGCGCAGCCGACGGCCTCCCTCCTGGGGCGCCTGTCCGGAGCGTTGGGGATCAGTCTGTCGGAGCTGATCGCCCACGCCGAACAGGACGGCCGTCGTCTGATCCGCCGTCACGAACAGCCCGTGTGGACCGACCCGGAGACCGGATATCGGCGTCGCGACCTCTCCCCCTCCCCGGGAGGGGCCATGGAGATGGTCGAGGTCGAACTGCCGCCGGGCGTGCGCGTGCCCTATCCGGCGCAGACCTTCGCCTTCGCCCACCACCGGATCTGGGTGCTCGAAGGCGTCCTGGCCTTCACCGAGGGGGAGACGGAGCACCTGCTGGGGGAGGGGGACTGTCTGGAGCTCGGTGCTCCGGCGGCGTGCGAGTACCACAACCCCTCCTCGCGTCTCTGCCGCTACCTGGTGGCCCTGACCCGGCGCGGCTGAGCACGCTCAACCCCAGGGCAGGGGCACCGCGACGGGCACCGACCCCTCTTCCAGGGAGCGGGCCCCGGCCACCCCCACCAGTGAGGCGGCCACCGCCTCGCGCACCCCCACCGGGGGAGGCGCGCCCTCCTCCACGGTGCGGCGCAGTCCTTGGAACAGGAGCACCGTGCCCTCCGCGCCCCGGTCGACCGGGGCGCCGTCCACAAGGAGCGGGGCGGTCAGGCGTTCCTCCTCGCGCACCCGACCCTCGGGGACGGCCCAGGCCTCGTGCCGCACCCGGATCGACCAGGAGCGTTCGCCCGGGGCCCGGAGCGACTCGGCCATGCCCAGGTCGCCGCGGACCGAGATCTGACTCCAGTGGCTCTCGGACTCGCCTTGGAGGAAGCCGTTGCGGGTCAGTGCCAACGCCCCCGTGGACAGACGGACCGCCATCACGCTCGCCAGGCGCGGCTCGTTGGTGTCCACGGGGAACGCCGTCACCTCGACGGGCATGGCCCCGGTGATCGCCAGGATCGGGGAGAGCGAGTGGGTGCAGTAGGCGGTGGGCGGGATCCGGCCCCGCCAGTGGGAGGGGTCCCCGATCAGCCCTTGGACGGCCTCGGGCGCCATGGCGTGCAGGTAGTCGGCCTCGATGAGGTCGGGCAGGCCCAGTTCGCCGGACTCCACGCTCTCGCGCAGCAGTCGCGTGTGCGGCAGCAGGACGTAGTTCTCCGCGAAGGAATAGGTGGCGGTGGAGGCCTCGGCCGCCGCGACCAGGTCGCGGCCCTCCTCGGGGGAGATACAGGCGGCCGTCTCCGAGAGCACGTGCACACCGTGTTCGAGGAAGGCGATGGCCAGGGGCGCGTGGGCGTCGAAGTCGTTGGCGAGCACCACGGCGTCCAGCTCCGCGGTGAGCAGGTCGCGCCAGTGTTCCACCAGCACCATGCCGGGCAGTTCCCGGTCCGCGTGCCGGGCGGTCTCGGGGTCGTGATCGCAGCCGGCGACCACCTCGATCCCCATCCGTTCGGCCCACCGGGCCAGGTGCAGCCCCATTCGCAGTCCCACCACTCCCATGCGCATGGGGTGATGATGCCGGCCTCCGTCCGCCGAGGCCGGCGGTTTTCCACGCCGGCGGGTCGCGCGGGGGTCCTACAGGTCCAGGTGGGTCTGGCCGGGGATGGGGGCGCCCGAGCGGCGAGAGCCTCCCAGGCAGCGGCGACAGTTCACCTTGCCCGAGGTCGCGCGCAGGCGCAGGGGGTCCACGGTCGCGTGGCAGGCGGTGGCGGCCACGGCGACCCCGGCCCACAGGTGGGTGGCCAGGGCGTGTACGACCTCGCCGGGGCCGATGGTGACCCCGCCGGCGCCGGCGAGTTCCTCACGGTGGCGGGTGAGGACCGACGCCAGGTGTTCGACGGTGGGTTGTGGGAGCGGGCCCTGCGGCCCGGGGTCGGTACTGTCCATCAGCCCATGATGGCGCAGGGCGGGGACCGAACGCGGCCGCCGGGCCGGGGCCGTGACCCGGGTGGTGGAGAGCTCACTCGGTGAGGGCGCGCAGGAAGAGCGGTTCCCGCTCGATGAGCCGGTCGCGTCGCCGGTCCCAACGGGCCATGCCGCCCAGCCGTTCCAGGTCCCGGACGAACGCCGGGTCGCCGCGCTCGACCCGGTCGAGGACGAAGGCCCGGGAGACCTCGTTGTAGCGGACCACCGTGGCGGGCAGGAGGGCGCGGTCGGCGTGGGAGAGGCCGTAGCCGTCGGCGAGCAGGCGCAGCCGGTGGGGGACGTCCGCGTCGCGGAAGCCGGTGTCGGCGGCCGACTCGGGGTCCAGGGTCGGGACGAGGTAGAAGGCCAGGGCGGCCACGTCCCAGAGGGGGCGGCCGGGTGCGGCCAGGTCGAAGTCGATCAGGGCGAAGGCGCACCCGTCGCGGAAGACGACGTTCTCCAGGCACGGGTCGTTGTGGCACAGCAAGGGTCCGCCCTCGGGGTCGCTCAGCGCGGTGGGCCATCGGGCCCCGGGGTCGAAGGGCACCTCGGCGGCGGCGTTGTGATAGCGGCGCAGAAGTCGGGCGACCAGGGTCACCGTACGGTCGTTCAGGGCCCAGGCGGGGAAGGGCGGTAGGGCCACGTCCCCTTCGAGGTAGGTCAGCTCCTCGTGTCCGTCGGCGTTCAGGGCCAGCGGACGTGGGGCTCCGGTGAAGCCGGTCGCGGCCAGGTCGGTCAGGAAGGCGTGGAGCGCGGGCGCGTGGTCGGGGGCCAGGCGTACAACCCGGTCGCCTCGGCGGCGCACGGTGTTCATCATGCCGCCGTGGAGGGGGTGGTCCCGATCGTGTCCGGTCTCCATGTCGATGTCCCTTCCAGAGGGTGCGGGGGTCCGCATCCTATCGAGGCGATTCCGAATTCCGGAGGGGAACGGAGTTCCCTCTCCGTTTCCCCTGATTCGGCCGGCACTTTCTTTCTATAAACGGCCGGCACCGAAAGGCGTGAAATCCGGGGGTTCACATCATCGTAAATCCCTTCATCATCGGGAATGGGGAAGGGGAGTGAAGGGATCCCTGTTTCCCTGCGGGCCGATTTCGGAAATAAAAGGTGAGCGCGGATCGCTATGCCGCCGCGCCTTTTACACCCCCCGTGTCACACGACCGATTCGATGAGGTGGCTCATGCTCCCTGCCATGTCACGTTCCCGCCGAGAGGCACCCCTCTCGGTCCTTCCCACCCGTGCTCTCGACGCACGGGTCTCGGAGGGGATCTTCACTCGACTCCACGACGCCGTACTCCCGGCGCGTCCCGAACGTCGGAGCGACACGGGTCTTCCCGTGTGCGCCCCGTCGGTGCCCTCCTGACCCCGCGCGGCCGCGACTCAACGAAAGGAATCCTCACGTGACGACGAGTTCGGCCATGTCCTCCCTTTCGACGGCGGACGCACGCGGCCCCGTCACCGACTATCCACGGGACGCGCTCCTGCACGAACTGTTCATCGCCCACGCGGCCCTGCATCCCACGGCCCCGGCGGTCCGGCACCACGGTCGGGAACTCTCCTATGGCGAGCTGGAACGAGACTCGCGCGATCTGGCCGAGCGGCTGGTCGGGGTGGGGGTGCGCCCCGGTGACGCCGTGGGCGTGTGCGGCCGGCGTTCCCCCGAAGCGCTCATCGCCTTCCTCGGAGTGCTGCGCGCGGGCTGCGCCTACGTCCCTCTGGACGAGGGGCAGCCGCCGGCCCGGCTCAACGCGATGGCCGAGGACGCCGGGGTGCGCACGGCGGTGCTGCTGCCGGGCGCCGCGTGCCGGGTGCGCCGTCTGGCGGCCCGGGTCGGCGTGGAGGCGGCCGGTCCCGCCGCCCCTCGTGGCCCTCTGCCGGCGCGGCCTCCGACGACCTCGTGCGCCTACGTCATGTTCACGTCCGGTTCCACCGGGCGTCCTCGGCCGGTGTCGGTCTCCCACCGCGGGGTCGTACGGCTGGTCGCCTCCGACCCCCGCCTGCCCCGCCCCGGGTGGGGCAACCGGGTCCTGCACGGCTATGGCCTGTCCTCGGACGCCTCGACCATCGAGATCTGGTCCGCCCTGGTCGGCGGTGCCTGTCTGGTCGTGGCCGAACGGGAGGAGCTGGTCTCTCCCGAGGCGTTGCGCCATCGGCTGACCGAGGACCTGGTCGACATCGCCTACCTGACCACCAGCGTCTTCCACCACGTGGCGCGCACGGTCCCGGGGGTGTTCGCCTCGCTGGACTTCGTCTCGGCGGGCGGGGAGGCGATGGACCCCGAACTGGCCAGAGCCGTTCTGGCGGCCTGCCCTCGGACCGAGGTCGTCAACTTCTACGGTCCGACCGAGAACACGGTGGTGTCCACGTTCCACCGTGTGCGCGATCTGGCGGAGGACGCGCGGAGCGTGCCCATCGGTCTGCCCCTGGCCAACTCCACCTGTCGGGTGGTGCGCGAGAGCGGGGCCACCGCCGCCCCCGGCGAGGAGGGCGAGCTGTACGTGGGCGGCGACGGTCTGGCCCTGGGCTATCTGGGGCATCCGGACCTGACCGCCGAACGGTTCGTGCAGGTCGCCGACGGAGAGCGGTTCTATCGGACGGGCGATCGGGTCCTCATGGGCGAGGACGGTGTGCTGGAGTTCCGCGGGCGGGTCGACCGTCAGGTGAAGATCCGTGGACAGCGCGTCGAACCGGACGAGGTCGAGGAACGGTTGCGAGAGCACCCCGATGTCGCCGAGGCGGTCGTGGACGTGGGGGACGAGCACCTGACCGCCCACGTCACCCCGGCCCACACCGACCGGGAGGTGGACGTGGCCTCGCTGCGCCGTTTCTGCGCGGAGTGGCTGCCCCCGGAGGCGGTCCCCCGGATCGTGCACCGGTGGGCGTCGTTCCCGGTCTCGGCGGCGGGCAAGGTGGACCGGACACGGCTGCGGATCGAGGCCACCGAACGGGAGGCGGCCTCGCCCTTGGCGTCGTGGCCGATGCGGGACGAGGCGCTGCGGTGCGTGCTGGCCGCCTGGGAGCGGACTCTGGGGGTGAGCCCGGAGCCGGGGGAGGACTTCTTCCGGATCGGCGGCGACTCCCTGCTGGCCGCCGAGGTGGTCACCCGCACCAGGCGTCTGCTGGGGATCGGGGCCGAGCACGGGAGCGCGCTGTTGCGGGCCCTCATCCGCCGGCCGACGGTGGAGGAGTTCACCGACGCCGTACGACTGGCGGGGCTTCCCCTGCCGCCGACGCACGCCCCCGAGGGGGTCGTGGACTTCGAGGCCGAGTCGAGGCTGGGGTTCTCCCTGCCCCGCCGCAGGGGGCCCGAGCCGAACCCTCGGAACCCTTCGGACATCCTGGTCACCGGGGCCACCGGGTTCGTCGGCGCCTACCTGGTGGATCGGCTGTTGCGCGGTACCGGAGCCCGTGTGCACTGCCCGGTGCGCGCACGCGACTCCCAGCACGCGCGCCGTCGGGTGACCGCGGCCCTGGCCCGCTACGGGCTGCCCTCCCGAGAGGCGGAGACCCGGCTCCTGTGCTTTCCCGCCGACCTGGGGGCCGACCTGATCGGCCTGTCCGCCGATCACGCCTCCGACCTGGCCGAACGGCTCGATCTCATCGTGCACGCCGGGGCCCAGGTCAACTTCGTCTACCCCTATTCGGCGCTGCGCGCCCCCAACGTCGGCGGTACCCGTCAGATCGTGCGGCTGGCGGCGCGTCGGCGGGTCCCGGTGCACTTCCTGTCCACGGCCGCGGTGCTGGCGGGCTTCGGCAGCGCGGGTGTGCGCAGGGTGGACGAGGACACCCCGCTGGCGTACGCCGAACGGCTCACCCTGGGCTACGCCGAGAGCAAGTGGGTGGCCGAGCGCATGCTGTACGAGGCCGAGCGGGCGGGGCTGCCGGTGACGGTGTACCGCCCCTACGCGATCACCGGAGACCGCTTCAGCGGGGCGTGCAACACCGAGACCGCGATCTGCGCGCTGTTCAAGATGATCGGGGAGACCGGTGTGGCCCCCGACATCGACCTGCCGATGGACTTCGTCCCGGTCGATCACGTGGCCGACGTCATCGTGAACGTCGCCACCGGGGCGACGCCGCCTCGGACCGTCTACCACCTCACCAACCCTCGCCCCGCCGTCCTGGCCGACGTCGTCCGGCGTATGCGCGCGGCCGGGTTCTCCATCGCGACGCTGTCCTATCGACGATGGGTGCGGGAGTTGGTGCACCACGTCGAGGGTGATCCCACCAGCCCCACGGCTCCCTTCGTGTCGATGTGGGTGGATCGAGGGCGGGGGACCGACCTGTCGATCAAGCAGCTGTACAGCGAGGGGGTCTTCCCCATGTTGGGGCGGCGGAACACGGAGGCCGCCCAGGCCGCGATCGGCAAGCCGTGTCCACCGGTCGACGACGCCCTCATCGACCGCTATCTGGACTACTTCTTCGGCTGCGGGTTCATCCGCCGGCCCGGCGCCGGACCCGTCGTGGAGTCCCGGGGCACGGACCTGCTCACGGGGCGGGGGGAGGCGCCGTGAGCGTCGGAGGGGAGATCTCGCCGGTCGGCCCTTCGGATATCGGTGGCGTCCCACGGGGAAAGGCGTTCGTCCGTTGACGGAAGGGGGGAAGGGCTCGCGATTCCGTACGTGGAGAGACCCGTAAGACATCCATCGTCCTTCATAGGGGTCACGGGAAATCCCCGCGGGTGCTTCTCGAACACGGATCCATGTTCTGGGATCCCGCGCTCTTCTCCCTCCGGTTCCGAAATGTATCGGGAACGATTTCCGTTCTCCCTCGAGAGGGATCCCGTGTTTCCTCCCGACACACGGCCCCGTCCACGACGCGGCCGTCGATCTCGGATCCGGGCCGTGCCCCGGCCCCGGTTCGCGCTCGCGTGAGCCGGCCCATGGTTCGGTGGCGAGGGCGTACCCGAGAACGGTCACGGCGGCGTCGGCACGCGCGTTCCGGAACCCCCGCGGACCATGCCCTCCAGGGTCCGGCCCAGGGCGGACCCTGGAACGACGCGGGGTGCTCGCACGTCTACGGGGAGGGGGCGATATGTGCGATTCACCATCGGATGCCATGATGGCGGGGTGGCATCACTCGGCCCCCTGGGGGTATGCGAGTGATGACCGGTATCGAGCCCGATTCAGCGTCGAACGGGCACGAGTCGATGTCGCATGCGCCCGGCCCCTGCCGGAACCGCTTCCGAAAACCCACGGAGACGGTCCCGGGCGGCACGTCCACCGGAGGCACCAGAGGACAGAGCCGTGGTGTGCCCGTGGCCATGCGACGAGCGTGACGACACGTAACGCCGATGCCGAGCGAAGAACGACCGAACGGAACAACGGAACACGGGTGATCGAACCACAAGGGCGTGGAGCGGCACGAGTGACCTACGAGGAGAACTCATATGACCAAGGAGCCGAATCTCGCCGACCACCACCCGGGCGTACGCTCGGCGTTCGAGCACGTGGTACGTCGCAACCCCGACGAGCCCGAGTTCCAGCAGGCGGTCCTGGAGGTCCTGGAGAGCCTGTCTCCCGCTCTGAACACGCACCCCGAGTACGCCGCCCAGCGCGTGCTGGAGCGTCTGTGCGAGCCCGAGCGGCAGATCATCTTCCGCGTCCCCTGGCGTGACGACCAGGGAGGCGTGCACGTCAACCGCGGTTTCCGGGTGGAGTTCAACAGCGCCCTGGGTCCGTACAAGGGCGGTCTGCGCTTCCACCCCAGCGTGAACCTGGGCGTCATCAAGTTCCTGGGCTTCGAGCAGATCTTCAAGAACGCCCTCACCGGCATGGGGATCGGCGGCGGCAAGGGCGGCAGCGACTTCGACCCCAAGGGCCGCTCCGACGCCGAGATCGAGCGTTTCTGTCAGTCCTTCATGACCGAGCTGCACCGCCACCTGGGCGAGTACACCGACATCCCCGCCGGTGACATCGGCGTGGGCGGTCGGGAGATCGGCTACATGTTCGGGCAGTACCGGCGGCTGAGCAACCGCTGGGAGGCCGGTGTGATCACCGGCAAGGGCCTGGACTGGGGCGGTTCGCGGGTCCGTACCGAGGCCACGGGGTACGGAGCCGTCATGTTCACCGAGCGCATGCTCGAACGCAACGGTCGCGACCTGGACGGCATGCGCGTCGTCGTCTCGGGTTCGGGCAACGTCGCGATCTACGCGGTGGAGAAGGCCCAGCAGCTCGGCGCCCACGTGGTGGCCTGCTCCGACTCGGGCGGCTACGTCTTCGACGAGCGGGGCCTGGACCTGGACCTGCTCAAGGAGATCAAGGAGGTCGAGCGCGCCCGGATCAGCTCCTACGCCGACCGGCGCAAGGGCGCCGAGTACGTCGCGGGCGGCAACGTCTGGGACGTGCCCTGCCAGGTGGCGCTGCCCTCCGCCACCCAGAACGAGCTGGACGCGGCCTCGGCCAAGCGTCTGGTCGGCAACGGCGTGGTCGCGGTGGCCGAGGGCGCGAACATGCCCACCACCCCCGACGCCGTCAAGGTGCTGCGCGAGGCCGGGGTGCTGTTCGCCCCGGGCAAGGCCGCCAACGCCGGTGGTGTGGCCACCAGCGTGCTGGAGATGCGTCAGAACGCGCGTCGCACCTCCTGGTCCTTCGAGCACGCCGAGTCGGAGCTGGCCGAGACCATGGCCGGTATCCACGACCGCTGTGAGGCGGCGGCCGAGCGGCACGGCGCCCGCGGCGACTACGTGCTCGGCGCCAACGTGGCAGGTTTCGAGATGGTGGCCGACGCCATGCTCGCCCAGGGGCTCATCTAGTCCTTCGGCCCCTCGCCCCCACGTCGGAGACGTCCCCGAAGGCCCGGTCGCCGGGTCTTCGGGGACGTCCGCGTTCGGGGCCCTTCCGTGAACTCGGTCAGGCGCGGGTCAGACGCCACAGCGAGGTGACCTCCGCGGCGCGGGCGGTGTGGAGGGGGTCGGTGGCGTCCTTGACGCGCGAGTGCCGCGGTCTGGTGTCCGTCCGGTCCACCACCCCCAGCCCCGCCGCCTCGATGGCGGCGAGCAGCTCCTCGCGGGTACGAAGCCCGAGGTGTTCGGCCAGGTCGGACAGGATCAGCCACCCCTCGCCTCCGGGTTCGAGGTGGGCGGTGAGCCCGTCGAGGAAGCCGCGGAGCATGTCGCCGTCGGGGTCGTAGACGCCCCGCTCGAGCGCCGAGGTGGGTCGGGCGGGCAGCCAGGGCGGGTTGCAGACGATGAGGTCCGCGCGACCTTCGGGGAAGAGGGTGGGGCCCACGACCTCGACGCGTTCGGACAGGTCCAGTCGATGGGCGTTCTCGCGGGCGCACTCCAGGGCGCGCGGGTTGATGTCGGTGGCCACGACGCGGTCGATCCCCCGGCGGGCCAAGAGTGCCGCGAGCACCCCCGTCCCGGTGCCGAGGTCGAACGCGGTGCGGCCGGTGGCACGGTCCTCCATCGACGCGGGAAGCGGTGCGTCGGCGACCAGGTCGACGTACTCGCCCCTGACCGGGGAGAACACGCCATAGTGCGGGTGGACGCGAGCGTCCAGGGCCGGGATCTCCACGCCCTTCTTGCGCCACTCGTGCGCCCCGATCACGCCCAGCAGCTCCGTCAGGGAGATCACCGACGGCTCGTGTGCGACCCCGTAGGCCTCGGTGCACGCCCGACGTACGTCGGGGGCTCTGCGCAGGTCCAGGGAGTGGTCGGCCTCCAGCAGGACGAGGAGCCTGCCCAGGACGCGGGCACGGTGGCCGCGGGCCCGTCGGTGCAGGTGGAAGGCCTCGGTCGGATCGTCGCCGGTCCGGACCGGTTTCCGGTCGATGCGACGGCCCATCGCCTGGAGAAGTCGACGGGCGTTGTGGAAGTCGCCGCGCCACAGCAGCGCCGTGCCCTCGCAGGCCAGGCGGTAGGCGGTGTCGGCCTTCGTGCGGTCGTCCGCGACGACGACACGGTCGTGGGGCGGGATGTCGCTCTCGGAGTGCCAGCGGGCGGATCGAGAGGTGTGGGATTCGGTCCAGTGGACGGTGGACACCGGGTACTCCTCGTGTTCGGGCGTGCGCGGGCACGAAGAGCACTTCGACGGTGGGAGGGGAGGCGCCCGGGTCACACCACGGGCGTGGTTATCGGGGAGGGCGGATCTATCGCTCCCGCGTCGAAGCGCGAGAGGAGAAGTCGCCGAGAACCATGCCGATCGTCACGACGGGCCCTCTCCTGAAGATGGCTCAGAATTCTGACACGGCCCCTTCCCGCAGGCAAGCCCGGGCCGGTGTGCCCTTCGTCGCCCATGGGTGGCGCCCATCATCGGTGTCGCATCCGCCGATGGGCTTCGAGGGGAGGAACACCTCCTCGGCCCCGCCCGGGTTCGGTCGTGCTCGTCCGCGCCTGCTCCGAGGGGGCGGAGCCGCGAAAGGAGGCCGGGGCCCGTGTGAGGGCACCGCGCGCGTCAGCGCGTCCGTTGAGGGTGGTGGAGGGTGACGTGGGATCCGGGCCGCGCCGTAGGCGTCCGTTGAGGGTGGTGGAGGGTGACGTGGGATCCGGGCCGCGCCGTAGGCGTCCGTTGAGGGTGGTGGAGGGTGACGGGTGGGCGTTGCCGAACTCCGTGATCAGTTCACATGGCGACCTGGGGTTCCGCTGCTCCGGCCTCGCTATTTCCGTTGTGCTCGAAGGAGGCCGGGTCTAGGGTCGTCGCTCATGAACGACGATCCCCGTGTGGACCCGCCCCTCATCGCCGATGAACGCACCATGCTCTCCACCTGGCTGGACTGGCACCGCCGGACCCTGGAGTTCAAGTGCCGGGGGCTGAGCGACGCACGACTGCGCGAACGTTCCGTCCCGCCCTCGCCGATGTCCCTGTTGGGTCTGGTCCGGCACATGGCCTGGGTGGAGCACGTCTGGTTCCGGTGGGTCCTGGAGGGCGACGACGTGCCGAGCCGGATCAAGAGCCTGGAGAACCGTGAGGCCGATTTCCAGGACGTGGACACCGCCTCGATCGAGGAGGCCTTCGCCCTGTGGCACGCCGAGATCGACCACGCCCGTGAGCTCTCCGCCTCCCTGCCGTTGGACGCGATCGGCGCGGGTCGTCGACACGGCGAGGAGTACTCCCATCGTTGGATCCTGATCCACATGATCGAGGAGTACGCCCGCCACAACGGACACGCCGACCTCCTGCGCGAACGCATCGACGGGGTCACCGGCGAGTGAGCCGGCCTCTCGGCGGGGGAGCACCCTCCACGAGCGTGGCCGAAGGGTCAGGCCGTACTTCTGGACAGGTCCTTGACGATGACGCGTTCCGGGTCGAAGCGGACCAGTAGCGCGTCGTCGGCGAAATAGCGGAAGTCCGGGTGCCAGGAGGTCTCGTCGTCGCCCAGATAGCGGCGTAGCTTACGGCGGGCCAGGGCCGGGTCGAAGGGCACCGTGCGGGCCTCGCCCTTCATGATCACCTGGAGGAACTCCTGGCGTTCCAGGTCGCAGGTGTCCACGACGACGGCGGTGCGCGGGTCGCGCGCCAGGTGTCGGGAGAGGATCGAGTAGTCGCCGGTGATCCACCACATCGCGCCCTCCTCCCACAGGAACCAGACCGGTCTGACCGCGGGGGCTCCGGAGGAGTCGTTGGTGGCGACGCGGGCCACCAGGGGGCGGGCCAGGAAGGCGTCGACGTCGAAGGGGTGGGGGAGGGTTCCGGGTTCCATACCCTCACCCTAGGTTCGGGACCACGCCCGGGAAAGGGCCTTTCTCCGCCTGTGGACGACGGGCCGGTCGGGCCCGCGGCGAAGCCGAAAACCCGGTGACGCAAGGAGCACCATCGTCGACAATGCCCCCATGGTCGATCGACACTTCTCCCTGCCCTCCATGGCCGAGCTCTACGACCACTTCCACTTCTGGGGATGCTCCCCTGACGACGACTTCTACCTCGAGGCGGTGATGGAGGCCCGATCGGTACTGGATGTGGGGTGCGGTACCGGTCTGCTGCTGCGTAAGGCCCGCGAGCACGGCCACACCGGACGGCTGGTCGGGCTGGACCCGGCCGACGCCATGCTGGCGGTGGGCCGCCGGGACCGTGACGACGTCGAATGGTCCCTCGGGGATCTGATCGAGGGGCCTTACGACGGTGAGGCGCCCCGGCCGGAGGAGGGCGGGTTCGACCTGGTGGTGATGACCGGTCATGCCTTCCAGGTGTTCCTCACCGACGAGGAGACACGGCGGAACCTGTCCCGGGTGCGGCGGCTGCTCGCCCCCGAGGGCCGGTTGATCTTCGAGACCCGTAACCCGGCGGCGCGTGGATGGGAGGCGTGGAACCCGGAGCGGGTCCGGACGGTGCGGGGACCCGAAGGGCGTTCCGCCACCTCGGTCCACCGGTTGGAGCGGGTGGAGGGGGATCTGGTCACCTTCACCTCCACTTACACGCTGGAGGGGTGGGGGGAGATCGGGTCGAGCCGCAGCACGCTGCGCTTTCCCGATGCCGGAACGGTCCGGAGCCTTCTGGGGGAAGCGGGTTTGAGGACGACCGCGCTGTACGGGTACTGGGATCGGAGTCCGCTGACCGATACGAGCGAGGAGATCATCGTCTTCGCCCGCCCCGCCTGAGGTCACCGTCCTCGGAGCGTTTCCGAGGACGGTGCTCCGTTCAGTACAGGAGGTTGTAGGTGACGGCCTCGATCAGCGCGATACCGAGGAGCAGGACGACGATGGCCGGGTAGAGACGCAGGTTGTCCCCGATCCCGGCCCGGTATCCGGCCAGGGCCGAGGGGAGCCCCCGCCGCCGGTGTTCGAAGGTGGACCGCCACAGGATCACGGACCCCAGCGCCGCCAGGACGTAGGCCTGGATCTCGATCACGAACACGGGCGCGACGGCGAGGACCGCGATGCCCTCGTCGATCGTGGCGGGGGCGGTCCACATGCCGATCTCCACGACGCGCCATACCGTCGCGGCCACACCGAAGAAGGGGATGACCAGTGAGGGCAGGGTCGTCGTCAGCAGGGCGGCGAACAGCAGGTTGGCCAGGAACGTCAGCAACGTCGTCGTCATGATGTCGCCGGAGGCGTAGGCGTCGGTGACGATGGACAGGACCGGCGCGTTCAGGAAGGCCTCTCGCCGTTCCTGTCCCACTTCGCGCATTCCGGGAACGTGAGGGGTCACGATCATCATCGCGATGAGGACGCCGTAGACGACGACGTTGAGCAGGAGGTAGGTCCTCCGGTTCTCGCGCAGCACGCTTCGGAGGCCGTCGTAGGTTCTCATGGGCGTGTCTCCTGGTGTCGCGGGCGGCGTGAGAGCGGTGTCCGGCGGGTTCGAAGAGGTCGGTGGGTCGGTGGCTCCGGCAGGGGTGGAGGTCCCGGAGGTGAGGTACCGGACGAGGTCGGGTGGAAGAGGATGTTCCTTTGCACGCGACAAGCTCAGACCATGACGTCGCGTCAGGGTCAAGTTCGGGACGTATCGGTTCCGAACGCCGCGGTTCCGGCGCCTCGTCTTCGAGGGGAGAATGGATCGCGATGCGCATCGGAGAACTCGCGGATCTGGCCGGTGTGACCGTCCGGACCGTCCGCTACTACCACCAGAAGGACGTCCTTCCCGAGCCCGCGCGTCGCGCCAACGGCTATCGGGAGTACACGGTGGACGACCTCGTGGCCCTCGTGCGGATCCGGTGGCTCACGCGGTCGGGTCTGTCCTTGGCGCAGGCCGGCGCGATCGTGGCCGACTCCGTGGAGGCCTCGACGGACGCCGTCCTCGACGAGGTCGACGAGGCCCTGCGTCTGCGGATCGTCGCGCTCGCCGATCAGCGCCGGCGTCTGGCCGAAGCCAGGTCAGGGCGCCATCTCGGGCTTTCGAGATTGGCCGCCGCCCTGTCCACGAAACCGGCCGATATCCCGATCTCCACGCTCTACGCCCATCTGCACACCGATCAGGGGCAGGCCGATCGCCTGGCCGAGGCGTTGCGGCGGCCCGAGGTGCGGTCGGCGCTCATCGCGGCCCAGGCCCGTTTCGACGCCGTCGACGAGAGCACCCCCGAAGAAGAGCTCGACCGGCTCGAAGAGGAGATGCGGGGCCTGGCCGCCGAGCTCGTGAGCGACGTGCCGACCGTGGTCGAGCGGCACTCTCATCTCCTCCTCGAACTGGCCGAACGGGATCTGAACGCGGGGCAGCGGGCGCTCCTTCGACGGCTCGCCTGAGGTCGTCTTCGCCCGCCCCGCCTGAGGCGGGGCCCGGCTACCGGCCCCGGAGGGCGAAGGGTCCTTCGGGGCCGAAGGCCCGCTCGGCGAAGCGCTCGCCGATCCGTCGGTGGGCCGCGGTGTCGGGGTGCAGTCCGTCGGGCAGGGGGAGTTCGACGGAGTCCTCCTCCCCGTACAGCGCGCGTCCGTCCAGGTAGGACAGGTGGGGGTCCGACTCCGCCCGTTCGCCCACGATGCGTTCCAGTTCACGCCGGATGGTGGTGAGCGTGAGCCGGGTGGGGTCGGAGGGATCTCCCGTGGCCTTGAAACCGACCCGCCCTTGGGCGAGCGCCTCGGGGTCCATGGCGCCCGGGCCCGGGGTGTGCTCGTGGATGGGACAGTACAGCGCCGAGATCACCAACAGCGGGGTCTCGGGGTGCCCTTCGCGCAGGGTGTCGAGGAAGCCGTGCACCGCCGGGCCCAGGGCGCGCAGGCGCATCAGGTCGGCGTTGGCCAGGTTGATCCCGAGCTTGACGCTGAGCAGGTCGGCGGGGGTCTCGCGCATGGCGCGGGCCGTGAACGGGTCCAGGAGGGCGCCGCCGCCCAGGCCCAGGTTGATCAGGTCGACCCCGCCCAGGTCCGCGGCGATGACCGGCCAGATGGTGGTGGGGCTCGCGGCGTCGGATCCGTGGCTGATGGAGCTGCCGTGGTGCAGCCATACCGGGCGGCCCGAGGGCGGTGCCGGGGCGATGGGGGCGTCGGCGCGCAGTTCGACGAGTTCGGTGGTCTCGTTGTGGGGCAGCCAGATCTCGACGTCCTTGTCGCGGTCGGCGAGCCCTTCGAAGCGCAGGGTTCCGGCCTCGCCGCGTCCGGGCGTGAAGGTGCCGGCGGCGACGTCGATCTCCAGGACGTCACCGCCGGACACGGTGCCCCGGCCTACGAGCTCGCCGTCGACGCGAAGGTCGTAGACGCCGTCCGGGCGGGGTGGGACCCCCACGTAGAGGCGTTTGGCGGGGATGGTGTCCAGTTCGATGACGGTGGCGCGGGTGCGCAGGGCCAGTCGCACCCCGGAGGGTTGGGACTCGACCATGGCCATCTGCGGGTCGGTGTTCTGGGCCCGGGCCCGGGCGGGCAGTCGGTGGGGGAGCAGGCCCCGGTCGGTGCGTTCCAGCTCGTGGGCGCCTCGGATCAGTTCCGGTACCAGGGGCGTGGTGGTCAGGGGTGCGTTCATGGTGTGGGGCCTTGGTCGGTGGGAGGGACGGAGGGCGCGGGCCAGTGGCGCAGGAGGGCGTCCAGCGCGTCCAGGGTGCGGGTCCAGGTCTGTTCGGTGTCCGGGGCGCTGTGGTCGAAGCCGCCGCCGCTCTCCAGGCTCACGTAGCCGTGGAAGACGCTGCCGAGCAGGCGTACCGCGTGGGTGCGGTCCGGTTCGTCCAGGTCGTAGCCGCGCAGAACGGCCCGGGTCATGCGGGCGTGCCGGGGGCCGGCGCTGTTCGCGGCGGTCTCGGGGTCCAGGCGGTACCGGGCGGCGGTGTAGCGGCCGGGGTGTTCGCGCGCGTAGTCGCGGTAGACGTTCGCCAGCGCGGTCAGGGCGTCCTTGCCCGAGCGGCCCGCCACCGCGTCGGAGGCCCGGTCGGCGAGTTCCTCCAGGGCCAGGAGCGCGATGCGGACCTTGAGGTCCTCGGAGTTCCTCACGTGCGAGTACAGGCTGGCGGCCTTGACGTCGAAGCGTCGGGCCAGTTCGGAGACGGTGACCTGTTCGAAGCCCACCTCGTCCGCCAGTTCCGCTCCGGCCTCGGTCAGACGTCGGGCGTTCAGTGTCGGTCGTTCCATGCCCCTCCCTCGTTCGCCTAAGGGGATCATATATTCACCTAAAGCCTTTAGGTGGATCGCTGATTCCCATAGGTGGAGGTGGTGCTCGCCACCGTGAAGCCCTCCGGCCGACCGCAGGGGCGTGGCGCGGGCGAGGTCGGGCCCCAGAGCCGGGGATGTCGCCCAGGAACCGGTCCGTGATCTCGCGTGGACGCCCCGTGGACCGTACGCGAGGTGTTCGACCACACCTCCACCGCGCCTTCGGGCAGGCGGGTGCGGGACCCTTCCACGTCTCAGGGCATAGGGTGGCCTCCTCCCGACGAGAGGGGACACCCGTGTTCTTCTTCTACAACAGCCGTTGGGGCTGTCTGACGTCGCTGCTGATCTCGGTCGCCCTGAGCCTGCTCCTGATGTACCTGCTCGGCTGGATCTGAGCGATCCTCCTCAACACCCCTCCATGCGGAGCCGGTCGATCCAGGGGTGCTCGTCATGGACCAGGGACAGGGCCTCGGCGAGCCATCGACGTTGTTCGGAGCCCAGGAGGGGCAGGACCTCGGAGAAGTCCCGTTCGTCCTTGGCCCGCGTCCCTCGGGCCTTGTACAGCAGCGGTATCTCGGGCACCTGGTAGGGGATCCCGTCCGGGGAGCGCCCTCCCAGCCGGGCCACGGGAAGCCGGATCCGTCCGTCCCTTCGATAGACCCAATCGTCCCCTTCGGCGGTGTCGAGCATGAACTGAAGACGCCAGGGGGCGGACGGACCGGGGCGGCACCAGATGTCGTGGACCCGCGGTGGCAGGGTCTCGCCGATCAGCCAGGGACGCAGGGTCCCGGGCGGATCGGCGGCCCACCACTCCCAGTCGGCGAGCACCTCCTGGACCACGTGCCGATCACGCCGGAGCAGCAGGACGTCGATGTCCTCGTGCGGACGGAATCGGCGTCCGACGGCGAACTCGATGGCGTGACCGCCGGAGATCCACCACGGGGAGGCGACGCCCTCGAACAGGTCCGCCACCTCCCGAGGGGACAGCGGATCCCAGGGGCCCCACGGGTCCCCGATCGTCCTCGCGGACGCCGCCCCTTCGCCCTCCGACATCAGCCTTCCAGGCCCGCGGCGAAGGGGGTCCGCCGCCACTGCTCGACCATCGGCAGCAGGTAGCCGGCCAGGTCGGGAAGGTGCGGCGTGAGCGAGAGGAAGGCGATGGTCCGCAGCGCGCCCACGGCGTCGACGAACCGCATCACCTCCTCGTCCAGCGGCCTCATGTCGTTGCTCCGGGCGCCGCGGTCGTAGGCCTCCCGGAACTCCGGGCCCAGGCTCGCCATGTCCCACTCCACCGGCCCCGAGGTGACCATCTCGAAGTCGGCGTAGAGGGCGCCGTCCACCGTCGGCATGATGTTCGCCGCGGGGCAGTCGCCGTGGACCGTCTGGACGTCGATCCCGGGGAAGCGCTTCTCGAACGCCTCACGCGAGCTCACCAGGGGTTCCAGGATCCGCCATTCGCGGCGGGCCCGGTCCAGGTCCTCCCGGCCGATCAGGTCGGGGCGCTCGCCGAGGCGTTCGAGGCCCTCGGTGACGAACCACGGTTCGGCCGAGGACAGGAAGGGGATCGATCCCGGGTAGGAGCGCAGCACGGCGTGCAGGTCGGGCACGGTGGCGGCGTTGGCCACGTAGTCGGTCTCCGCCGTCCGGTCCTCCTCCACGAACGCCCAGAACGTCATCGAGAACCCGTCCCGACGCACGGGCTCGCGCGGCACCAGGGGACTGGGGACGGTCACGGGCACGCCCTGATCGGCGAGCCACCGAGACACGTCCAGCTCCTCCTGTTGGCGTCGTGCCAGGGAGTCGAGGTCGGTGGAGCCGGGCAGGACGACGGGGATCCGGGCCACGACCGGTGACGGGGCGAGGTGGACGACGACGGAGAACAGTTCGTAGAGCACCTTCGCGTCGGCCACGTCGAGCCCGAGATCGCGTCCGGCGCCCACGGCGGCGTCGAAGGCGGCCGTGGTGCGTCGGGAGATCTGTTCGGGGGTCATGTCATCGGTCATGGGGCGATGTTTCCATGATCGTCTTCGGCCGGGCGATCGATTTTCCCCGTGGCGTCGATCCGTCGCTGTACGCCGTCCAGCAGCGAGTCGAGTCCGAAACGGAGCACCTCCCAGGCCTCCTGCTCCAGGTAGGGCTCGTCGGGGTCGTCGTTGTCGAAGGCCCCGGCCTCGGTGAGCAGGGTCAGAACGGGGAAACGCTCCTGGAAGTCCTCGACGATCTCCTCCAGCTGCCCGGAGCGGGCGTACCACCACTCGTCCTCGGGCACGCCGGTCACGACCGGGGCCTGGCGGGCCTCGGCGGCGGTGCGGACCATGCCCCGGACCAGGTTGAGGAGGCTGCCGTAGGCGTTGCTGACGGCCCGGGGTTCGAGCCCCGCGCCGTGGAAGAGCGTGGCCAGCGACTCGAAGAGCCGGTACTCGTTGGGGCCCAGCACCGGTCGGGCCTGGGAGATCTCCAGGGTCCAGGGGTGTTCGAGGTAGAAGTACCACAGGCGCGCGGTCCAGGTATGGACCTGTTCGCGCCAGCCCAGGCCCTTCACCGTGTTCTCGGCCGCGTCCTGTTCGAGACGGTCGGCCAGAGGCGCGAAGGCCGCGTCGTACATCAGGTCGATGAGTTCGTTCTTGCTGGCCACGTAGGTGTACAGGGACATCGCCGTGCGTCCCAGGCGTTCGCCCACCGCCCGCATCGACAGGGCCTGGAGCCCTTGGGCGTCGGCGATCTCGATGGCGGTGCGCACCACCAGATCCACGCTCAGTTCCGGCCTGGGGCCGGGGGCGGTGCGTTCGCCCTCCTCCTGCTCGCGCCAGAGCAGGGTCATGGACCGGCGGGGGTCTCCCTGGCCCGCGTAGATCACCACTTGCGTCTCCTTACGGAATAAACTAACCTTCGCCAGCTGTTAGTTTATCGCATAAGGCATCGATGGACCTCGAGCATCAGGGGAGAAGCTTGACCTCCGAACCCGTCCTCCAAGCCGATATCCACGACACCATCCAGGTGCGCGGGGCCCGGGAGAACAACCTCGACGACGTGTCCGTGGACATCCCCAAGAGACGGCTGACCGTCTTCACCGGCCTCTCCGGCTCGGGGAAGTCCTCGCTCGTCTTCGGCACCATCGCCGCCGAATCCCAGCGGCTCATCAACGAGACCTACAGCGCCTTCGTCCAGGGGTTCATGCCGAGCCTGGGCCGCCCCGACGTGGACGCCCTGCGCAACCTCAGCGCGGCCATCATCGTCGACCAGGAGCGCATGGGCGCCAACTCGCGCTCGACCGTGGGGACCGCCACCGACGCCCACGCCATGCTGCGCATCGTCTTCAGCCGTGTCGGCAGCCCGCGCCTGGAGCCCTCCAGCGTGTTCAGCTTCAACAGCTCCGAGGGTATGTGCCCCGAATGCGAGGGGCTGGGGCGCACCAACCGGATCGACCGGGAGGAGCTCTTCGACCGCTCCCTCTCCCTGAACGAGGGCGCCATCACCGTCCCCGGATACACCGTGGACAGCTGGTACTGGCAGGTCTTCGTCAACTCCGGGCTGTTGGACCCCGACAAGCGGCTGGCCGACTACACCGACGAGGAGTGGCACACCTTCCTCCACCTGCCCGTCACCAAGGTCAAGGTCGGCAAGAACTCCTTCTCCTACGAAGGCCTGATCCCCAAGCTCAAGCGGACCTACCTGACCAAGGAACGCGAGAAGATGCAGCCCGCGATCCGCGCCTTCGTGGACCGCGCGGTGCGCTTCTCGGTCTGCCCCGAATGCGAGGGCACCCGCCTCAACGAGGCCGCCCGAGGGGTGAAGGTCGCCGGACGCACCATCACCGAATGCGCCTCCATGCAGATCGACGACCTGGCGGCGTTCGTGCGCACCATCGACGACCCGGGCGTCAAACCGCTGGTGGACAACCTCGGCGACACCCTGGACTCCCTGGTGGAGGTGGGTCTGGGCTACCTGAGCCTGGACCGGGAATCGGGCACCCTGTCGGGCGGCGAGGCCCAGCGCGTCAAGATGGTCCGTCACCTGGGATCCAGCCTCAGCGACATCACCTACGTCTTCGACGAGCCCACCGTGGGTCTGCACCCGCACGACATCGAGCGGATGAACCGGCTCCTGCTCGGCCTGCGCGACAAGGGCAACACCGTGCTGGTGGTCGAGCACAAGCCCGAGACGATCGCCATCGCCGACCACGTCGTGGACCTGGGTCCGGGGGCGGGCCCCTCGGGCGGCACCGTCACCTACACCGGTGACGTGGCCGGGCTGCGCGCCTCGGGCACCCTCACCGGCCGCCATCTGGATCACCGCGCCCACCTGAAGGAGAGCGTGCGCGCCCCTGCCGGACACATGTCCATCCGAGGGGCGAACGGCCACAACCTCAAGGACGTCTCCGTGGACATCCCGCTGGGGGTGCTCACCGTGGTCACCGGTGTGGCCGGATCGGGCAAGAGCTCGCTCGTCCACGGCTCCCTGCCCGGCCGCGAGGGGGTGGTGGTCGTCGACCAGTCGGCGATCCGCGGCTCCCGACGCTCCAACCCGGCCACCTACACCGGGCTGCTCGACCCCATCCGGACCGCCTTCGCCCGCGCCAACGAGGTCAAGCCGTCCCTGTTCAGCGCCAACTCCGAGGGCGCCTGCCCCGAGTGCAAGGGCGCCGGCGTCGTCTACACCGACCTGGCGATGATGGCCGGTGTGGCCTCCACCTGTGAGAAGTGCGAGGGGCGCCGGTTCAAGGCCGAGGTGCTCCGGCACAGGCTGCGCGGTAAGGACATCAGCGAGGTGCTGTCGATGTCGGTCGAGGCGGCGCGGGAGTTCTTCACCGGCGGCAACGCCCGCACCATCCTGGACCGGCTGCACGACGTGGGTCTGGGCTACCTCGGTCTGGGCCAGCCCCTGACCACGCTCTCCGGCGGTGAGCGCCAACGGCTGAAGCTGGCGATCTCCATGGCCGAGCGGGGCGCGGTGTACGTGCTGGACGAGCCCACCACCGGTCTGCACCTGGCCGACGTGGACCGGCTGTTGGCCCTCCTGGATCGCCTGGTGGAGGACGGCAACACCGTGGTGGTGATCGAACACCACCAGGCGGTCATGGCCCACGCCGACCACATCATCGACCTGGGGCCCGGGGCCGGGCACGACGGCGGTCGGATCGTGTTCGAGGGGAGCCCGACCGAACTGGTGAACGGGGCGGACACCCTGACCGCCCGACACCTGCGCTCCTACCTGGAGCGTTGATCCGGACGGGGCGGGGGCTCGGCGAGGTGCCCCCGCCCCGTCATACTGCCCGCATGACGAACCCGACGGACCCCTCCCTCGCACCGTTCTCACGGATCAAGATCCGGGTCGGCGCGCTCGTGTTCTGCGAAGAGCGGGTGGCCCTCATCCGCCGCGACCGCCCCGACTCGGTCCACTACACGCCGCCCGGCGGGAACGTGGAGCCCGGCGAGGACCTGGAGGTCGCGCTCCGGCGCGAGTTGGAGGAGGAGTTGGCGCTGGACCCGGCCGAGGTCGGATCCCCGGAGCTTTTGTGGGTCGTGGACCAGCGGGTCACCCGTCCCGGCCGGACCCCCTCGCCCCGCAAGCTGCACCTGCTCTATCGGCTGCACATCGCCCCCGCCGTCCAGGAGGGGCTGGCGAAGGAGGAGTACGACCTTCAGGCCGACGGGTCCTACGAGGTCGGTGTCGTCGAGTGGGTGCACCACCGGGACACCGCGGAGCTGCCGCTCTTCCCGCCGATCGGACCGGCCCTGGCGGCGCTGCCCGATCCCCGCGCGGTGGTGGCCGACGCCTCCTTGGGCGCGGTCACCGACGAGGACCACACCTGGGTGTGATCGGCACCGGTGGGGTCCGCGCGCCGTTCGTTCTCATCGCGCGGACCCCACCGCCGGAACCCGCCCCTCCATGAGCTCCGTACCGCTGTCGGAGGATTCGGTGTGCCCTCCTCTTCTCCCGGATGCCCGAGCGTGCTTGGGTGGTCACGATGGGTCGGGATCGAACGCGTGAGGCGGTGCCATGTCGGAGGAACGACGGTCGGTGTTGGTGACCGGAGGGACCAGGGGGATCGGCGCCGGGATCGCCCGGGCGTTCGCACGGACCGGAGACCGGGTGGTGATCACCGGACGGGACGAGGAACGGACGCGGGAGGCCGCCGGGAACCTTCCCGGGGTGGAGTGGGCGGTGGGCGACGTCTCCCGGGCCGCCGACTGTGCCCGCATCGTCGAGGAGGTCGTCGAGCGCACGGGCGGCCTGGACGTGCTCTGCACCAACGCGGGCGTCTTCCCCTCGTCCCCGCTGGCGACGATGACCGAGGCCGAACTGGACGAGGTGATCGGCACCAATCTGAAGGGGACGATGCTGATGGTGCGCGCGGCGATGGAGGCCCTGGCCGCCTCCGACCGGGGAAGGGTGGTGATCACCTCCTCCATCACCGGACCCCTGACCGGCTACGCGGGCTGGTCCCACTACGGGGCCACCAAGGCCGCCCAGCTGGGGTTCATGCGCAGCGCGGCCCTGGAGCTGGCGCCGCGCGGTGTCACCGTCAACGCGGTGATGCCGGGCAACGTGTGCACCGAGGGGCTGGCGGAACTGGGGGAGGAGTACCTGGAGCGCATGCGTTCGGTGGTGCCTCTGGGGCGATTGGGCGAGGTGGAGGACATCGCCCAGGCCTGCCTGTTCCTGGCCGGTCCGGGGGCCTCCTTCATCACCGGTCAGGCGCTGGTCGTGGACGGCGGCCAGGTGCTGCCCGAAGAGCCCGAGGCCCTGGTCGGTCCGTAGCGACGGTGCCGGCGGCTCAGGCGGGACGGTCGTAGACCAGCGTGTACCGCCAGAAGAGGCCTCGTCGGATCCGGGCCCCGGGCAGCTCTCGACGGACCGCTGCACGGATCTCGGCGAGGCTCTCGCGCGGCGCCGCCGTGGGGGCCCTCATGTGCGGGGGCGGTTCGGTCACGGCCCGGGGCTGTACCACCATCCCCACCAGGGGGTTCAGGAGCGCCGAGACCAGCGCGAGGAGCAGGTCGACCGGGCCCTCCTCCCGGTGGCAGCCCACGATCACCAGACGTCCCTTCGGTGCCAACGCCTCCCTCAGGGCGCGCAGGGTCGGCTCCAACGGCAGGTGGTGCAGGACGGCGACCAGGGTGATCGCGTCCCAGCCGGAGCCGATCCCTTCGTCGAACCCTCTCTGGAGGATGGTGACGCCGGGGGTGTGCGCGAAGCGCTCCCGGGCCCGGCGGGCGGTGTCGGGGTCGGGTTCCAGACCGGTCACCTCCGGCGCCCCGCGCCTCAGCCGGTCGACGAGGTGACCGGTCCCGCACCCCACGTCCAGGACACGGCGGGCCCCGATGGCGCCCGCCTTGTGGGCCGCCCAAGGGCCGTAGAGGTCGTTGTGGCTCCAGGGGTGGCGCCGGTTGAACCGGTCCAGTCGGTCGAGGAGGGACATGCCGGCCACGGTAGCGGAGGCCGCCCACCCGCCTCGGTGGCACGAGGCGACCGCCTCTCGGGCTCCGGCTATAGTTTCGGTCAGCGTCGCGTGCCGGTGACGAACGGATCGTCAGGCATGGAGGCGTCGTATCGAAAGGTGGCTTCGGCCATTTCCACCCCGATTTCACAGAAGATCGAGCTCTACCCCGCCGAGGACCGGTTCCTCGGCCCCCGCCCCGCCGTCCTCGTTCTGCCCGGCGGAGGTTTCCGGGAACTCCCACCCCATGAGGGCGAAGGCTACGCCCGCTGGCTGTCCGGCCTCGGAATCCACGCCTTCGTCCTGTCCTACCGGCTGTTGCCGCACCGGTTCCCGGCCCCGCTCGAAGACGCCCGGGCCGCGTTGGACCACGTTCGCGACGGTGACCACGGCCTCGACATCGGCCGGGTCGGCGTACTCGGATCGAGCGCGGGCGGCCAACTCGCCGGTCTGCTCATGACCGGCCGGGTCCTGTCCATCGAGGAGGGCGTCACCGCTCCGCCCCGACCGGACTTCGCGATCCTGCCCTACGCGTTGGCCGACCTGGACCTGTTGCCGCCGCCGGTGGTCGAGAACCTGCTCGGCGATCTGCTGCCGATCAAGGACGAGCTGTCCCCGGCCAGGCACGTGGACTCCTCGGTGTGTCCGACCTTCGTGTGGGCCACCGCCCAGGACCCTCCGGGCCTGCCCAACACCCTGGAGTGGACCCGCGCTCTGGCGGCCGCCGGGGTCCGGGTCGAGTCGCACGTCTACCCGGACGGCGGTCACGGTATCGGGCTGGCCGACGGTGTGGAGTACGGCGGCGCGTCGCACGAGTTCATCGCGAACGTGCCGCACACCGCGTCCTGGACGAGCGCCTGCGCGGCCTGGCTGCGACGGGAGGGCGTCCTTGTCGACTGAGCGCGCCACCGCCTGGGGCGAGGAACTGCGTCGGGTCCACGGCAAACTGCGCCATGCGCTGGTGTTGGCCAGGGCGGGGTTGGACGGCGGCGATCCCGCCGATGTGGCCACCGACCTGTTGCTGTTCTGCCACGGATTCTGCGCGGCCCTGTCCGGCCACCATCGCGCCGAGGACGGTTCGCTGTTCCCGGAGCTGCTCCGGGCACGGCCCGATCTGGCGCCGGTGGTCGCGAAGCTTTCGCAGGACCACAACATGATCGAGCACCTCATCGGTGAACTGCGCACGGCCGTGGCCGATTCGGCCGATCCGGAGGTGGCGCACCGCCATCTGGACGGGATCGAGGCGGTCATGGAGACGCACTTCAGGTACGAGGAGAAGCAGATCGGGGCGGTGTTGGACGGCATGGACGCCGACTTCGACCGCGCCGAGGTCTTCGGTCCGATCAACTGAGTCGTGGCCCGTTCGCGCCGCCGTCGGGCGGTGTGGGCGGGCCATGCCCGTCCCCCCGAGGAAGAAAAGGGGCATTTCCCTACATTGAAACAATGGGGGGAGAATTATCGAAGGAACTGCTTTTCTTGCCTTTGTGTGCACCGGTCGTTCGGTCGTTCTTTTTTTCGGACGAATTCGAGCGAAAGGCCGGCGTACTCGTGTTCGATTCGCTAACTTGAGGCACGACAAGAAAACCCGGCCGGTGCTAGGAACACCGGGCCGGGTTGTGGTCGAGCCTCGCCGTGACGGGCGGGCGACCGTGCCACTTTCCTGCCTTAGACCCAGGAAGGCGACTCATCATGGAGTCTACCTCTCCCCCCGCCGCTTCCACCGCCGATCACGCGAAAACCTTCACGCGAATCCTTCCGCGCAGGCGTCGCATCGGCACGATGCGGGGCATCGGTTTCATTCCGGGCCTGTGGTTGCAGAAGGCGCGCCGCGAGCGCCGGTTCGCCAGGATGCGCGCCTTCTGCGCCGCCACGATCATCGCCGACGCCGTCGACCCCGACGGCGGCTTCTGCTTCTTCCACCTGAACACGATGGTCGAACGCTCCGGTGGGATGCTCAGTCTCTCCAGCGCCCAGCGCGGGATCGTCGATCTGATCGAGGCCGGCATGGTCCGCAAACTCGACCCGGCACAGGCCCGGATCTTCTTCGCCCGGGAGATCGCCCGGGGACGCTCTCCGCACCGCCTGCCCTGTGTACTGGAGCTGTTGATCCCGATGGAGGACTTTCCCGAACCGGTCCTGGCCGAGATCAACGAGGCCCGCGCCGCCTTGGGGGAGGAGCCGTTGACCCGGTTCAACCGGCCCCGGCTCCGGCCGCCGCCTCCTCGCCCCGCCACCCGGAAGACGGACGAGAAAAAGGAGCGGCGAGAGGAGGAGTGGGAGGACTACTGCGACGAGGGCCGCTGGGATACGGAGGCGCCGGAGCCGTTCTACGAGGAGGATCTGGACGCGAGCCGGGAGAACGCTCTCGGCGAGGAGAACCCCTTCCACGATGAGGGCTCCTCGTATGAGGAGGGCCGGGGCATGGGCGATCCGGAGCCGCCCGAGACGGAGGATCCGCTCGCGCTCGAAGGGGAGCGGACCGAGGAATCGACCCCTGGTCGATCTGACATGGGCCCCCGGTCAGATCGACCTACAGACCTGTTCCCTGGTGAGGGTTTCCAGGAAGAGGAGGTCGCTGAATCCGTCCGTGGGCGGGAGGGTACAGGGCGCGCGCACCCGCGCGAGGAGCCCCCGGGCGAGGAGAAGCCCCGCGAGCGGCGTCCACGTGGGCGGCGTCCACGTGGGCGGCGTCCACGTGGGCGGCGTCCACGTGGGCGGGGCGTCCACGGACGGATCGCGCTCATTCCCGACGGTCTTCTACTGGATCCGCCCACGGACCGGGAGCGGCTGGAGGGGGCGGTGGAGAGGCTCACCCGGCGCGGCCTGGAGCCACGGGAACTGTTGTCCCTGTTCAGGGGGGTGGAGAGCCTACGGCGGCCCTTCCCGGCGTTGATGAGGCGCTTGAGGAGCCCGGAGTCGGCGCGGGCCTTCCTGGACGGGAGGTTGAGCACCTTCGGAGTGTCCGGGGCGCTCGACCCCCGGGCCGCGATGGAGGGGGCCGATCCGTCGCGGGACACGCCGGGGTTCGCCCTCGATTCCCAGGGCAGGGCGAACCTGACCTGTCCGAGCCATCCGAGCGTCCGCAACGTGCCCGGAGGGAGGTGTGCGGGCTGTGGGGGGCCTTGTCGCAGCACGCCGGGGGAGGAGCTCCCGCCCCCGCCGGTCGCCGACGCCGGGACCGAGGGTGTCGCGCGCGAGGCCCCTGAGGCGGTGGCCGTGGAGGAGCCCCGCGAGGTCGAGGGCTTCGATCCGGACCCGGTGTTGGCCGCCAGGATGCGGGAGTCCCTGTCCCGGGGAGGGAGCCCCGTTCCCGCACCGAGGGGTTCGCAGGAGGACTCGGGCTTCTCGGCACGGCGGCGGGAGATCATCGGTCGGCTCCGGGAACGGCTCGCCGGATGAGCGGGGGGACCGGCCGTTCAGAAGAGCAGCAGGGCGGTGAGGTGCAGTCCGCACCAGGCCGCTCCCAGGCCCGCCACCAGGTGTGCGAGCACCGAGATCAGGGCCCGCGGACGGGCGCCGGTCCGGGTGAGCTGCACGGTCTCGTAGGCGAAGGTGGAGTAGGTGGTCAGGGCGCCGCAGAAGCCGACGCCCAGCAGGGCGGTCGCCTCGGTGGGCAGCGGCAGCGCCATGACCACGCCCAGGACGAGGCTGCCGACCACGTTCACGGCCAGGGTGCCCCAGGGGAAGTCCTCACCCAGCCAGCGTTTGAGGAACAGGTCCACCAGGAACCGCAGCGGGGCGCCCACGGCCGCGCCCAGGGCCACCATCAGCGTGGTCACGGGTTCCTCCCGCCGCCGTGGGCGAGCACCCGGTGCGCCAGGGACGAGGCGGCCCAGGCCGCCGTCAGCGCGCCGATCAGGGTCAGGGCCAGGTAGGCGAACGCGGTGAGCGGAAAGCCCCGTTCCAGGGCGGTGACCACGTCCACGCCGTAGGCGGAGAAGGTCGTGTACCCGCCGAGGAGTCCCACGCCGAGGAACGGACGCGTGTAGGGGTTGTGCGGCCACCGGTGGACGATCAGTTCCATGAGCACGCCGATGAGCAGGCTGCCGGTGACGTTGATGGCCAGGGTGGTCCAGGAGACCCCGGAGGCGGCGTGCGGCCAGAGGAGGTCCAGTCCGTGTCGGGCCGAGGCGCCCAGGGCACCGCCGAGCGCGACCCAGGCGAGGACCGGCCATGGGAGGCCTGATGCGGGTCGGGTCATGGAATCCATCTTCCACCCGCCTGCGACCTGGTCGTCCTCGGGCGCGGGGGTGGTGCGCCGGCCCTTTTCCTCGGGGTCGGCGTGCGTGATCGCTCGGGGGCGGGCCAGGGGCGGTTCAGGGGGATCCCCCATGGTTTTCAGGCCGCCCGTGCTAAATTCTGGCCATGCGGTCAAAAAATAAGCCGGACGGTCAGAAGAGGTCCTTCATCGAGAGGGCCCGCAGGGAACAGATCATCGACGCCGCGGTGCGCACCATCGCCGAGCTCGGTTATCCCAACGCCTCTCTGGCCCGGATCGCGCGGACGGCGGGGATCAGCAAGGGCGTGATCTCCTACCACTTCGAGGGCAAGGACGAGCTGATGGACCAGGTGGTGATGGACGTCTACACCGAGATCGGTGAGACGGTCGTGCCCCGGATGATGGCCCAGGACAGTAGTTCGGAGGCCTTGCGCGTCCACATCCGCGGTGTGGCCGAGTACGCGCTGGAGCACCGCGAGCGCATGGCGGCCCTGGCCCAGATCTTCATCCACGCCCGCGACTCCCGGGGGAACCCCCGCTACGGCGGCCTCCAGGCCGAGCCCCTGTACGAGGGGTTGGAGAACCTCTACCGGGCGGGCCAGGAGAGCGGAGAGTTCCGCGACTTCGACGTGCGCGTGATGGCGGTCAGCCAGCAGTCGGCCGTGGACGGCATGTTCGAGTACTGGCGGGTGCACCCCGACCACGACCTGCCGGCGCACGCGGAGCAACTCGCCGACCTCCTCCTCCACGCGATCCGGGTCGAACCGTCGTCCCCAGCCCCACCCACCACGAGGTCACCATGACATCGACCACCGAACCCTCCACGGGCGACGTCTCGCCCCCGACCCCCCGATCCCGTCTGCACTACGTCGACCATCTGCGCGTGGTGCTCACGATCCTGGTCGTGCTGCACCACGCGGCCGTCACCTACGGCAACATCCCGGTGTGGTTCTACACCGAACCCGCGCAGGACCCCTCCGGGGTGCTGCTGGACGTGTTCGTGATCGTCAACCAGACGTTCTTCATGGGCATGTTCTTCCTCATCGCCGGCTACTTCGTGCCGGGCGCCTTCGACCGCAAGGGGCGGCGCGGGTTCGTCCGCGAACGCCTGGTCCGTCTGGGCGTCCCCCTCCTGCTGTTCCTGATCCTGTTGCGTCCGATCGCGATGGCGCCGGCCTACTCCGAGATCCTTCAGGCCGAACCCGACCTGCCGTTGTGGCTGCTCTACCTGCTCAGCGTCGACCCGGGGCCGCTCTGGTTCGTCGAGGTGCTGCTGGTGATGAGCCTGGTCTACTCACTGGTGCGCCGGCTGCGCGATCGCCGTTCGGCCGTGACCGTCCCCGAAGCCGTGTCGGCGACCGGAGCCCCTGCCGAGCGGGGTCCGCTGCGCTGGTTCGTGCCCGTGCTGGTGTTCGCCGTGGGTCTGGGGCTGGTCACCTTCCTGTGGCGGTGGGCCTTCCCCGCGCCCTATTGGCCGGTGGTGGGGCTGCCCAGCCCCGGCTACCTGCCCCAGTACGTCTCCCTGTTCGTGGTGGGGATCCTCGCCTATCGCGGTGATTGGGCGCGGCGTCTGCCCGGCCGGGCCGGTCCCGTCGGGCTGGTGATGGCCCTGGTCGCCCTGGTCGTGATGGCCGTGGGGATGGCGGGGCCGCTCGACGAGGCGGCGCTGACCCCCGGCTCCTGGCAGGCGCTGGTCCAGATCCTGGTGGAGTCCTTCTTCACCCTGGGCGTGATCCTGGCGCTGCTGGTGTCCTTCCGCCGGTTCGTGAACCGGAGCGGCCGCCTGTGGCGTTTCCTGTCCGACAACGCCTTCGCCGTGTACGTGCTGCACGCGGTGGTGCTGGTGGGGCTCGGTCTGGCCCTGAGCGGTTGGGAGGCCGCCGCGGTGACCAAGTTCGCCGCCCTGTCCGCCCTGGCGGTGCCGCTGTGCTGGGCGAGCGCCGCGCTGATCCGAACGATCCCCGGCGTCCGCAAGGTGCTGTGAGCGTTCCGTGTCCGTGCGGGGCCGTCCTCTTGGAAGGGGGCGGCCCCGCCGTCGTTCTCGCTCAGGGGCGGGGGAGCGCGTGTTCGACAGGGGCACCGGCCCGCAGACGCTCGCTGACGCCCGTCATGAGGCCTTCGAACACGCGGGTGGGCAGGCCGGAGGGCAGGAGGGCGGCTCCGCGCAGCGCCGCCTCGCTCTGGGCCAGAGTGCGCGGACCGGAGGTGGCCACCCCTCGGGTCGCCATGGTCGAGGCCAGTCGGGCCTGGCGCGCGCGTCGACGGGTGTAGGCGTGCTGGAGGGCCTCACGTCCCGCCCGGGTGGTGAGGTCGGCGGTGGGCAGGAGCCGGGTCAGCAGGGAGACGTCCTCCAACGCCTGTCCTGCTCCCTGGGCCAGGATGGGCGGCATCGCGTGGGCGGCGTCGCCGATCAGCAGGACGCGGCCGTGCCCCCAGCGGCGTCCGACCCGGTGCCTGCGATGGGGGAAGAGTTCCAGGTCGTGCTCGGTCAGGTGGGCCAACAGCGTGGTGACGGGTTCGGCCCAGTCCGCGTAGTGCTCGCGCAGCAGGGGCAGGGCCCGGTCGGGGCGGTCCAGGTCGACGTCGGGGGTGTGGCGCAGGTCGATGAGCCACTGCACCAGGCCCCGGCCCGCGGGGTTGAAGCCGACCCCGCCCCGGCGGCCCATGTACAGGCGGGAGCGGGAGGCCAGGTCCAGGGGGAGCGTGGAGGCCAACCCCTGCCAGGTGGCCGCGCCCGTGGTCTCGGCCTCGGGAAGGGGGCCGGGCAGGGCGGCGCGTACGGCGGAGTTGACCCCGTCGGCGCCGATGAGCAGGTCGGCGGTGTACTCGCGGCCCTCGGAGGTGCGGACCCGTACGTGGTCGCCGCCCTCCTGCACGTGGGTCAGGCGGGCCCCGTAGTGGAGGATCTCCTCGGGGAGGTCCCGCAGGAGGCGCCGGTGCAGGTTCCGGCGGGGGACGCCCAGGACCGGGGCGTCGAAGCGGGTCTCCAGTCGGGTGGTGTCGACCGACATCAGCGCGCGGCCGCGGGCGCTGTACACGTCGACCGCCTCGATGCGTTCTCCCAGGGCGGTCGGGTCCACGCCGAGGTCCTTCAGGACGGCGGTGCCGTTGCTCCACAGGACGATCGCGCAGCCGCCGTCGCGGGCGGCCGGGGCGCGTTCCAGGACGGTGATCCGGTGTCCCTGGTTGCCGAGGGCGAGCGCGGCGGCGGCCCCCGCGATTCCGGCTCCGGCGACGAGAACGTGCATGCCCACTCCTCTACCAGGTGTAGTACTACCGACTGTAGTTGCAAGGGGTGTGGAGCGGAACCCCCTCCGCGCCCCTTTCTCGGGTTCAGCGCCCCGGGAGTACCTCGATCCTGGAGACCTGCGCGTCGCGGGGGGCACCCTCTAGGGTCGTGGGTCCACCGTTCGAAAGGACCTTTCGTTGACCAGTCAGAAGGAACGCATGCTCGCCGGTGAGCCCTACCGGGTCGATGACGAGGTGGCCGCCGACTCCGTTCGCGCGCAGAAACTGATGGAGCGCTTCAACACCACCGCCCCCGACGACCCGCAAGGTCGCGCCGAGGCCCTGGCCGACCTGCTCGGCGAGGTGGGCGAAGGGGGAGACGTGCGCCCTCCGCTGTCGGTGGACCTGGGCTACCGGATCACCCTCGGAGACCACGTCTTCGTCAACTACGGGGCGGTCATGCTGGACGTGGCGCCGATCAGGATCGGCTCCCACACCCAGATCGGCCCCAACGTCCAACTGCTCACCCCCACCCACCCCCTGGACCCCGAGGAGCGCAAGGCCGGCTGGGAGTCGGCCGAGCCCATCACCATCGGTGAGAACGTGTGGCTGGGCGGCGGGGTCATCGTCTGCCCCGGCGTGACCATCGGCGACAACACCGTCGTCGGCGCCGGCGCGGTGGTCTCCCGCGACCTGCCCGCGAACGTGGTCGCCGTCGGCAACCCCGCCAGGGTGATCAAGAGCCTCTAGACAGGCCTCTGGACAAGGCCGTCTCCCCGGTGTGGCGCCACCGGGGAGACGGGGTTCGGGGGAGGGTCGGCGTCAACCGGCCGCGGGGACGGCCTCGGTGTCCTCCTCGGAGCCGTCCCGCGCGGTGCCCTGGGCGAACTGGGTGCGGTACAGCTCCGCGTAGCGGCCGTCGCGGTTCAGCAGTTCGGCGTGGGCGCCCCGCTCGACGATCCGTCCCTGTTCCACGACCAGGATCTCGTCGGCGGCCCGGATCGTCGAGAGCCGGTGGGCGATGACCAGGGCGGTGCGTCCCTCCAGCGCCTCGGTCAGAGCGGCCTGGACGGCGGCCTCGGAGGTGGAGTCCAGAGCCGAGGTGGCCTCGTCCAGGATCACGACCTCGGGGTCGGTGAGCAGCAGTCGGGCGATGGTCAGACGCTGGCGTTCACCGCCCGAGAAGCGGTAGCCGCGTTCGCCCACCACCGTGTCCAGCCCGTCGGGCAGATCGGCGACCAGGGAGTCCAGGCGGGCGCGGCGCAGCGCCTCCCAGATCCGTTCGTCGTCGGTCTCCGGCGCCCCCAGGGTGAGGTTGGAACGGATGGACTCGTGGAAGAGGTGGCCGTCCTGGGTCACCATGCCCAGGTTCGCGCGGATGGACTCGAAGGTCAGCTCGCGCACGTCGACGCCGCCCAGGCGTACGCTGCCCGAGTCCACGTCGTACAGGCGCGGGGTGAGCTGGGCGATGGTCGACTTGCCCGCTCCGGAGGAGCCGACCAGCGCCACCGTCCGGCCGGGTTCGACCTTGAAGGAGACCTCGCGCAGAACGGGCCCGTGGTCGGTGGTGTCCAGGGTCGCGACCTCCTCCAGGGAGGCCAGGGAGACCTTGTCGGCGGTGGGGTAGCCGAAGGTGACGGAGTCGAACTCCAGGGAGACCGGCCCCTCGGGGACGGGTCGGGCGTCGGGACGTTCGTCGACCAGGGGCTTGAGATCGAGGATCTCGAAGACGCGGCTGAAGCTGACCAGGGCGCTCATCACCTCGACCCGGGCCCCGGCCAGAGCGGTCAGCGGGGCGTAGAGCCGGGTCAGGAGCATGCCCATCGCCACGACGGTGCCGGCGTCCAGGGTTCCGGCCAGGGCGTGGTAGCCGCCGAGCCCGTACACCAGGGCCAGCGCCAGCGCCGAGACCAGGGTCAACGCGGTGAAGAGGACCTCTTGGACCATCGCGGTGCGCACACCGATGTCGCGGACCCGGGAGGCCCGGCGGGCGAACTCCGAGGACTCCTCGTCGGGCCGGCCGAAGAGCTTGACCAGGGTGGCGCCGGGCGCGGAGAAGCGCTCGGTCATCTGGGTGCCCATGGCGGCGTTGTGCAGGGTGCGTTCGCGTTCGATCCTGGCCAGGCGGGCGCCCATGCGTCGGGCGGGCAGGACGAAGACCGGGAGCAGGACCAGGGCCAACAGGGTGATCTGCCAGGACAGGGTCATCATGACGACCAGGGCCAGGACCAGGGTGACCAGGTTGCTCATCACGCCCGAGAGCACGTCGCTGAAGGCCCGTTGGGCACCGATGACGTCGTTGTTGAGCCGGCTGACCAGGGCTCCGGTGCGGGTGCGGGTGAAGAAGGCGACCGGCATGCGCTGGACGTGGTCGTAGACGGTGGTGCGCAGGTCCAGGATGAGCCCTTCTCCCACGTGCGCGGAGAGCCACCGGACGACCAGGCCCAGGACGGCCTCGGTGATGGCGACCAAGGCGATGAGTCCGGCCAGCAGCAGTACGGGGCCGAGGGCGGAGCCGTCGACGATGGCGTTGACGACCCGGCCGGCCAGGAGCGGTGCGGCCACGGCCAGGGCGGCGGTCACCACGCTCAGGGCCAGGAACCAGACCAGTCGTCGGGAGTGGGGACGGGCGAAGCCGGCGATCCTGCGCAGCACCGGCAGGGAGAAGGGCCGTCGATCCTCCTCGGCGTGCATCGCGTGGTAGATGGAGTTCCACGCGGCCATTTCCATGCTCATCGGTCCCACCGATCGTTCGGGGCTCGGGTTCCCTCGAACCATAGAACCTCAACATTGATTGAGGTCAACTTCCTCGTCGACATTCCCCAAAATCCCCTTTGTGGTTCTCGCAGAGGGAAGATTAGGGTTGCTTCACGAACTCAAGGGAGGATTCATGGTGGAGATCTACCGCACCGAGGAGGCCGGCCGCCGCGCCCTCGAGCGCTACCGTCGCGAACTGGCCCACTGGCCCGTACCCGCCGACCATCTGAAGATCGCCACCCGGGAGGGGGAGACCTTCGTCCTGGCCAGCGGCCCGCCCGGGGCTCCGGCCCTGGTCCTGCTGCACGGCGCCGGCGCCAACGCGGCGGCCTGGCGAGAGGATGTCACCGCCTGGTCCGCGCACTTTCGGGTGTACGCGGTGGACCTGATCGGCGAACCCGGTCTGAGCGCCCCCGCACGGCCGGACCCGGCCACCGAGGCGACGGCGCTGTGGCTGGACGACGTCCTGGACGGGCTCGGCCTCGATCGGATCCTCCTGGTCGGGACCTCCCTGGGCGGTTGGACGGCGCTGGACCACGCGATCCGCAGACCCGGCCGCGTCGAAGCGCTCTGCCTGCTCTGCCCCGCGGGGATCGGACGGGAACGTCGGTGGAGCCTGGCGGGCGCGGCCCTGTCGACCCTGTTCGGAGAGCGCGGACGCCGTAGGGCCGTGCGGACCATGACCGGCCTGGACCGTCCCGGGGATCGGGCCATGCTGGAGGCGGTGTTCGAGAACTTCTCCGACTTCCGTCCGCGCACCGCGCGCCTGCCGCTCGTCTCCGACGCCGATCTGCGCTCACTGGCCATGCCGGTACAGGTGATCGTGGGCGAGCGCGACCGGATGTTCGATTCGGCGCGGACCCTGCGCCGCGTACGCGCTCACGTGCCGCACGCCCGAACCCTCTCCCTGCCCGGGGTGGGCCACGCGGTGCTCGGCCAGACCGGCCCGGTCCTGGAGTTCCTCCTCGACCGGGCCGACGGGGAGCACCCTTCACACCCTCCTCAGGACATCGGGGATTCCTGACGGGCCGAGACATAGCGTCGCCGATGGGTGTCGCGCCTCTGACCCTCAGCCCCGGCGTTCCTCTCCCGGGAGGTGAGCACCCGAGCGGTCACCTCCTCGGGGGCCAGGAGCAACAGCCGGGACAGCGACGAACTCGTCCAGGCCAGCACACGCAGGGCCATCGGCAGGGTGAGGGCGAACAGAAGCCCGCCGACCAGATAGACCGCCAGGGTTGCCAGCGCCGGACTCTCGGGAAGCAGGAATCGGCCCACCTCGGTGTAGCCGGGGACCAGGTAGAGCGTCCAGCCCCAGAGCGGATAGAGCAGTCCGCCCAGGGCCAGCGCCCACCAGGCCGCAGCCAGGACGGCACCGATCGTCGCCGGGATCGGGCACAGCAGCGCGTGCAGCACGTCGGACCAGCTGCGACCGCAGGTCAACGGGGTCAGGAGGCGGCGCGCCGTGCCCGCCCGAGCCGGAACCCCCCGATAGGGGAGTCGGACCACCGGTCGTCCGTACAGGTCCGACAGGCGTAGGCGTTCCAGGTGGGCGAACCCTCGGGCCAGGACCAGGGTCCCGGAGAGCACCACCAGCCCCGCCAACAGCACGGCGGTGCCGATTCCGAGGACCAGACCGACCGCGACCAGGGCGAAGGAGACGAGGGACAGGGGCAGGCCGAGTAAGAGATAGCGGGTCTCGCGGATCACGCGAACGAAGAGAAGCGCTCTCATGCCTTCGAAGCTACGTCCGGGAACGCGCCCTGTCAGGACCCCGTGCCCGAGGTTCCGTGGTGGTGCCGGCACCACCACGGAACCTCCCCGCTCCTCACCGCCGGGAGCGGCCCTCCAGGTAGCGCACGGCCGGCCGCGGGTCGTATCCGGCAGGAGGCGTCGACCCGCGTGCCTTGAGGCGGCCTCTGCAACCTCACAGGGGCAGGGCGTCGATCATCGAGACGACCCCGACCCGCTGGAGGCCGTTGACCAGCAGGATCAGGCCGACGATGCCGATCACCCAGGCCATCGCCTCGCGGGAGCCGGAATCGACCTTGTCCCTCAAGCGGTCCAGTCGCGGTCGCAGCCGTTCACCGAGGACCCGGTGGCCCAGGTAGAGGAGCACGGGCGGCAGCACCATCACGAGGTTGTAGGCGGCCAGCATCGGCGCCCAAGTGGACGCGGCCAGACCGGCGGTGCCCATGATGCCGATCGCGCCGAGGTAGGGCAGCGCGGTCCCGGCCTCCAGCAGACCGGTGGCCAGCCCCAGCCCGATCATCGTGGTGGTGCGCAGGGAGGTGGGGCGGCGGCGTTCGGTTCTCTCGGTGGGCATGATCCAGGAGTAGGCGAACAGGGCGGCGCCCAGAACGAGCATGGCCCAGCCGGCGACGGGGTGTTCGGTCAGGCCGGCCAGGCGGGGCAGGAGCGCGCCGAGTCCGAGCATGAGGGCGCAGCCCAGGGTGAAGTAGAACAGGGCGACGGTGCCCAGGTAGACGAAGAGCGGGCGGGCCACCGAGCGGGCCCCGCCGAGCAGGACGAAGAGTGAGACGCCCAGGGTGGTGGGGCTCAGCGTGTCCAGCAGCGCCAGTCCGGCGACCGGGATCAAGACGTCCAGGGGAGGCATCGGGACTCCTTTTTAGCACGAGTGTGTGAAATAAAATAACACAGGTGTGCTAAAAAAGAGGCATGCCGAAGATCGTCGACCACGAGGAACGCCGCCGCGCCCTCGCCGAGGCCCTGTGGCGGGTGATCGCCGAGTCCGGACCGATGGCGGTCTCCCTCCGCGGCGTCGCCGCCGAGGCGGGCCTGTCCACCGGCGCCCTGCGCCACTACTTCCAGACCCGCGACGACCTGCTCGCCTTCGCCCTGGACCTGTCCGAGGCCCGCGTGATCGAGCGCATGCGCGAACACTCCGAGACCTTCGACCCCGAGGCGCCCATGGTCGACCGGGTCCTGGGCTTCGCCGAGCAGATGCTGCCCCTGGACGAGACCCGCCGGGCCGAGTACCGCGCTTGGGAGGCCACCGGAGACCCCGACTTCCTCGACCCCCGGCTGGAGGAGCGCTGGCATCGACAGCGTTCGCTCTATCGACGGCTCGTCGCCGCCCTGGCCGACCTGCCGCCCCTGGAGGACCCCACCCGGGTCCAGCCCGACCCCTGGCTGGAGACCTGGTCGGAGTATCTGCACACCTTCGTCGACGGGATCTCCCTCCAACTCATGACCAACCCCGAACAGATCACCCCCGAGGTGGCCCGGAGCCGCCTGCGCGCCTTCCTCGTCCACATCGAGTCGCTGCGAGCCCACGACCGGGGCCGGGACTGAGGGACTCCTCGACCACCATGGGCGCGCGCGAGTGCCGTGACGGCGGACATACTCTGGGACAGAACGGACACAAGAGGGAGACGCGCGTGACCACCACCCCGAACGCCGAGGAGACGGTGTTCCCGGCCTCCGGCATCGACTTCCGGAACGCGGTCGAAGCCGACGTCCCCGCCCTGGTCGACCTGGTCAACTCCTGCTATCGGGGAGAGAGCTCCGAACAGGGATGGACCACCGAGGCCCACCTCCTGGACGGACAGCGGATGGACGCCGACGGTATGAGCGACCTGCTCTCCCGGAGCAACACCCTCGTCCTGCTGGGGGAGCGGGACGGGGAGATCATCACCTGCTGCGAACTCCAGCGCGGCGTCAACGGGGCCTACTTCGGGATGTTCTCCGTCCGCCCCGACCTCCAGGGCGCGGGGCTGGGACGGATCGTGCTGGCCGAGGCCGAACGGACGGCCGCCCGCGTATGGGGCAGCGGGTTGATGCGGATGAAGGTGCTCAAGCAGCGCACCGAACTGATCGCCTGGTACGAGCGGCGGGGCTACACCTCCACCGGCCGGATCGAGCCCTTCCCCTACGGCGACGAGGCCTTCGGGCTCCCCAAGCGCGACGATCTGGCCTTCGTCGAACTCACCCGCGAACTGCCCCGCTGAGCCGGACCGAGGTCGACCGACCGGTCAGGACTCAGCCCCGTTCCAGGTTGGCCGACATCCGCTCCAGTACGTCGACGGTGATCCGGTACTCCTCGTCCGAGATCCCCTCGGTGAGGCGCTCGCGCGCCTCACGCACCCGCTCCAGCAGGGCGTCGTGGATCCGATCCCCCTCCGGGGTGGTCTCCAGGGGGTCCCGGCCGCTCACCCAGCCACGACCGCGCAGCGCCTCCACCTCGGGGGCGACCGTGCTCTCGTCCTCGTCCAGGAACGGGCTCAGCCGACGGTCCAGCTCCGCGACGGTGCCCGGTTCGTTGCGCAGCGAGTTGAGCACCTGCCACCGGCGCCGCCCCAACGACTCCTCGGCCAGGGTCCGGTCGAGGTCGTTCTCCAACAAGCGGTCCAGGTGCTTGAGCCAGTAGCCGATCGGCAGGTCGGACATGGTGGCCTCCGGTGAACATCGGTGTCCGCAACGGCGTCGACACGACGCTATATCGTCGTGGTCGACCATGACCGCAGGTCGGCGCCGGTGTCGCGGTCCGGCGGGCCGCCTCCGGCGCTCGGGGCCGTGCCGATCAGAGGTCGTCGTGGACCAGGGAGCGGACGTACTCCATCAGCCGCGCGGTCCCCTCCAGGTCGCCCACCAGGACGATCTTGACCCGGCCCCGCTCGGGGTCGCGCACCACCTGGGCGTGGACCCGGGAGGCGTTCTCGGAGACACCGATACCGGCCGAGGTCACCAGGGTGCTCAACCGGTCGGCCGTGGCGTCGTCGACGTCGTCGATCTGGAGGACGGTGGAGGCCTCCACGCGCGGCCGCGTGCGGCGTTCCTCCTCATCGCCGTCGGGGGAGCCTCCGGTGAAGTCGACCAGATCCTTGCGGTGGATCCGGTACTGCTTGCCGATCCTGGTCGCCGGGAGCCGCCCCTCGCGCACATAGGCGCGCACGGTCTTGACGTGCAGGCCCAGGAGTTCCGCGACCTGATCCACCGAGTAGTACTGCCTGGTCACGCACGCACCTCCGAGAACATCCCTGATCCTCCCCAACGCTACCCCCGACGCACCGGGAACCGGCACTCCAGGGAGTGCGCTCAAGGGTGTCGGTCGGTCATGGCGGTGGACGCGCCGCTCCGCTTCGCCCCGAAGGGCCGGGCCAGCCCCAGCCACACGATCAGGTAGCCCCACAGCACCACCGGAACGAGGGTCCAGTCGGTGTAGACCGTCCGTTCCGGTGCGTACAGCACGCCCAGGACGATCCCCGGGGCCAGGGCGATCAGCGCGAGCGTCCACGGGAAGGACGCCCCCATCAGACGCAGCAGACGGACCAGCCCCCACAGGGCCAGGGTCGGAAGGAGGAGGGCCGCGGCGGCCAGGAGCCAGGATCCGGCCAGGGCGCCGGTCGTCCCTCCGAAGAGGATCCAGCCCAGCGCGAACATCGCGCAGAAGGCGAGTCCGGGGGCCAGGGCCCCCACCGCGGCCGCGCCGACCGGGGGTCCCCAGAGGAGCACGTGGGCGGGCCCGGGGCGGAGGGAGCCTTCGGGGTCATCGCTCATAGAGGTCATGTCCCCGTTCTTCCCATCATGAGGGGATCAAGCCTCGAAACCCGCCTCGGTGCAGAAGGACGCAGTCCCCGCACTTCCCGCCGTTCGGGACCCGGTAGTAGAGACAGCAGGTGGTCCGGCGGAACACCGGACGTCCGTGCCCGTCGGCCTCCGTGTGGCCACCGCCGCCCTTCAGGGAGGGCCCCTCCAACAGCCGGCGCGCGACCGCCTCGACGACCTCGCGACGCTCCGGACGGGCCTCGGCCAGGGCGCGGGCCGCTCCGGCCAGCGACGAGGAGGTGTTGCCGTTCAGCAGCCGGGGAGAGATCCGACCGACCTCGCGCAGCGCGTGGACGACGCGGGACAGCCCGGCCAGGGCGGTCGCCTCCACCCAGGCGGCGATCGCCTCGGGGGAGCGATCGGGGAGCGGCCCGGCCTCGTGGTCGATCGTGCGCAGGGTCATGGGCCCGTCGTGGCCGGTCCGCAGGAAGAGGTGGAACGGGTCCATGCGGACCCCGTACAGGATCGCGGCGGCCAGGACGGGGGAGAGCACCCGGGAGGACAGGCTCTGGTGGAACAGGGAGGCGGCCACCCGCCACTCCACGTCCTCGGGGCGCCCTCCGAAACGCGCGGCGATCCTGGCGCGGACCCCCTCCACCTCGGCGGCCAGGCGCGGCCCGGTCGGTTCGCCGCGCATCACCGGCTCCCAGCCCGGTCCGGGAGGCGTGCTCTCCAGGGCGAAGAACGTGTTGATCCGGCCGAGGTCGGCCAGGAGCGAGGCCATCGGCACCGAGCCGGGTTCCCTTCGGTGGGCGCTCAGGAAGTAGTCCAGGTCGGCGCGCGGCGTGAACCCGGCCGCCCGGGCGGCCCGCTCCAACCTCTCCCCGGACAGCGGATACCCCTCCAAGAGGCAGGGGTCGGCCTCCAGGTCCACCGGGTCGACCAGCGCCTCGACCTCCCCGGCGCGGATCGGGCTCCGCTGGTACAGGCCCTCATCGGGCCCGAAGCCCTCGATCTCCCGTCGAACGTCGCAGCCGCAGTCCACGTCTCTCCTTCCGCCGCTCCGCCTCGGCCGAGGCCCGCTCCGCGACCCTACTTCGAGGGCGCGAGGCCGGGTAGTGCCAGCACCACCCGTCACTCTCGTGCTGAGGGCATCGTCGGTGACCGCGCCACGGCCCTAGATTGGAACCCGTGAGCGGCGCGGAGAGATCGGGGGCGGGCACGCGGGCCGGACGATGGCCGCGCGCCTCGGTCGACGTGCCCTTCCTCGAGGAGAGTCGGGGCTACACCTGGCGGGCGCGGCTGGTCGAGGTCCTGCATCTGATGACCTCCCTGGCGTTGGCGCTGTTCTACCTCTTCCCGGCCTGTCTGCTGGTCGCCTCGATCACCTGGGTGGGGGTGGCGCTCTACGCCCCCTTCGGAAGAACGGCACCGGAGAGCCCGCCGGA
The DNA here is from genome assembly GCF_035818715.1 of Nocardiopsis sp. LDBS1602. Taxonomy (NCBI): domain Bacteria; kingdom Bacillati; phylum Actinomycetota; class Actinomycetes; order Streptosporangiales; family Nocardiopsidaceae; genus Nocardiopsis; species Nocardiopsis sp. LDBS1602. The sequence continues at coordinate 509,500 of NZ_JAYLVW010000001.1, forward strand.
GCGGGTGTTGACCGACGTCCTGGTGTTCATGGTCGTGTTCCCGGTGGTCGCCACCCTGCTGGCCAGGCTGGCCTGTTCCGTCCAGCGGGTCCGTCTGGCCAACGTGTTCGGGATCGTGGAGGCCCATACCCCCGACCCGATGGCCCGCTCCAACCGGTGGGCGCGAGGCTGGAACTTCGTCTTCGGCCGTGAGGCCTGGTCGATGGTGGTCCACAGCACCGCCGCCGGCCTGCACGGACTGGTCGTCGGAGGTCTGGTGGTCGTGCTGGTGGTGTGCGGGAGCGCCGCCGCCCTGGGAGCGCTGTTCGGCCTGGTCTACGTCCTGGCACAGGGGGCCCGGCCCGTGGAACTGGTGGGTCCCCTGGGGTTGATGCTGTTCGGGCCGGTGTTCGTGCTCTTGGGCCTGAAAGCGGCCCCGGCCGTGGTCTCCTTCGAGGTGCTGCTGATGCGCGCCCTGCTGTTCGACGCCCCCGAGGTGCGTATGCGCCGCCGGCTCCTGCACGTCCAGGACAGCCGCCAGCGCATGGTGGACGCGGCCGAGGCCGAACGTCGCCGGATCGAACGCGACCTGCACGACGGAGCCCAGCAACGTCTGCTCGCCCTGACCTTGACCCTCACCCGTGCCCGCTCCCGGATGGACCGCGACCCCGAGGGCGCGCGCGAACTCATCGCCGAGGCCCAGCGCGAGTCCAAGGAGGTCATGACCGAGTTGCGTCAGGTCGCCCGAGGGCTGCACCCCCGGGTCCTGACCGACCACGGTCTGGGGGCCGCCCTGCCGGTGGCAATCGGACGCTCCCCGATCCCGGTCCGGCTGGACATGAGGATGTCCGAGCGGCCGTCGGGGCGCGCGGAGGGGGTGGCCTACTACGTGGTCACCGAGGCGTTGACCAACGTCGCCAAGCACGCCCGGGCCACCGAGGTGCTCGTGGTGGTCGAACGCCGCCGGGGACCGCGCGAGGACCTGCTGCTGGTGACCGTCACCGATGACGGCGTCGGAGGCGCCGACCCCGAACGCGGCACCGGCCTGTACGGGCTGTGGGACCGGGTCGACGCCGTCGACGGGGTGTTGAACGTTCGTGGTCCCGAGGACGGCGGGACCGTCCTGACCGCCGAGATCCCCTGGAGGGCGTGACCGTGACCAGTGCCGACGTCGACCGGAACGGGCCGAGCGTGATCATCGCCGAGGACTCGGTGCTGTTGCGCAGCGGGATGGTCCGGCTCCTGGAGGACGCCGGGGTGGAGGTCCTGGCGTCGGTCGGCGACGCCGAGGCCCTGCTCCGCGCCGTGGCCGAACACCCCCACGTGGACCTGTGCCTGGTGGACATCCGCATGCCGCCCACCTACTCGGAGGAGGGCATCAAGGCCGCCGTGCGGATTCGCGAGACCCACCCCGACGTGGCGGTGCTGCTGCTCTCCCAGCACGTGGTGAGCCGCTACGCCGCCGAACTGTTGGGCGGCGGGGCCTTCAAGGTCGGCTACCTGCTCAAGGACCGGGTCGCCGACATCGAGGAGTTCCTCGACGTGCTGCGGCGGGTGGCCGGCGGCGGCGCCGCGATCGACCCCGAGGTGGTGACCCAGCTGCTCAGCCGTCGAAGGGACCAGGCCTTGGAGCGACTCACCCCTCGGGAGACCGAGGTGCTGGAGGTGATGGCCGAGGGGTTGAACAACGCGGGCATCGCCGACCGGCTCACCATCACCGAGCGGGCGGTGGAGAAGCACATCCGCTCCATCTTCCTCAAGCTCGACCTGGGTCAGGACGACCACGACCATCGCAGGGTCCAGGCCGTGCTGCGCTACCTGCGCGGCTCGGCCGAGGACTGAGGAACCGAAGACGAACCGTAGGACCGAGAGGGCCCGGACCCTCCGGAAGGGGAGAGACGTGACTTTCAGGGCACGAGGACTGTACGCCTCGTCCAGCAAGGAGCCGGGCCGGTTCCGGTGGGGGCCGTGGATGCTCCTGGGCGGCGCGCTCGTGGTGGTCCTCGTGGTGGTCACCGCCGTGTCCGTCCTGGCCAACGTGGTGGTCCACCAGACGGACCGGACGGACTCCTATGGTGGCGCGAGCGAACTGAGACTGGACAACAGGACCGGCGGCCGGGTCGAGGTCACCGCGGTGAGCGGTGACGAGATCACCGTGGAACGCTCCCTCAGGGGAGGCCCCCTGACCGACCCGGAGGAGAGCGTCGACGAGTCCGGCGACGGGCTGGACATCGAAGGTCGCTGCGAGGGGTTGCCGTTCCTGTCGGGATGCTCCATCGACTACAAGGTCGGTGTTCCCGAGGACGTCACGGTCGTCCTGTCCACGGTCTCCGGCCCGGTCGTCGCCGAGGCCCTGACCGGTGAGCTGAGGGTGTCCACCACCAGCGGCGCGGTCCAGATCGACGGCCACGCCGGGGACGTGAACGTGGAGACCACCTCCGGCTCCGCCGACCTGTCCGGGATCGCCGGCTCGCTCACCGTCCAGAGCGTCAGCGGGTCCATCGAGGCCTCCGGCGAAGGGCCCCTGCTGGACGTGGAGACCACCTCCGGTGAGCTGGAGCTGGAGGACTTCGTCGCCGAGGAGGTACGGGCCTCCTCCGTCAGCGGCGACATCGAGCTGGGCGGCGGTTTCACCACCTTGGAGGCCGAGGCCATCTCGGGAGACGTGGAGGTCGACACCGACACCCCGTTCGCGTCGATGTCGGTGAGCACCGTCAGCGGCGACGTCGAGCTCCAGGTCCCCGAGGGCGTCTACGACGTCGTGGGAGAGTCGGTCTCCGGTGATCGGGAGGTGTCCGTGGACACCTCGGCCGACGCCGACGGCCGGATCGAGGTCGACACCACCAGCGGCTCGGTGCGGATCGAATAGTCCCGGGCGTGTTCGGACGAGGGTCTTTCCCGCGATCGTCGGGAGGGGCCCTCCTCCGTTATCCGGCCGGGTCGGAGCGTGTCCATCGCCGCGATGTCCCCACCGGACGGTACGGTCGGCCCCGATACGGCCGTCCCGGTTCGACCGCGCGACGGTCGCGGGGATCTCATCGCATCGAGGAGAAGACGATGGCCGAGTACCTGCTGATCAAGCACTATCGGGGCGCTCCCGCGTCGGTGGAGGACGCTCCGATGGACCAATGGACGCCGGAGGAGGTCTCCGCCCACATGCGGTACATGGAGGACTTCGCGGAGCGGCTGAGGGGGACCGGCGAGTTCGTCGACTCCCGGGCGCTCTCACCGGAGGGCACCTTCGTCCGCTACGACGGCGAGGGGCGACCGCCGGTCACCGACGGCCCCTTTCCCGAGGGCAAGGACCTGATCGCCGGCTGGATGATCATCGACGTCGCCTCCTACGAGCGGGCGATCGAACTGGCCGGAGAGCTGTCCGCGGCCCCGGGTCCGGGAGGCCGGCCGATCCACGAGTGGCTCGAACTGCGCCCGGTCCTTCAGGGGTGATCCTCGCCGGTCCACGTGCGGCCCCGACCCGAGCGGCGGGGTCGCCGTCGGCCTCTCATCCGGCCTTCTCTCCCTCGGGGTCCCGTTCGAAGCGCAGGGCCGCCCAGTCCAGGTCGATGGGCTCCTTGGCGGTGGCGCGCCAACCGGCGTCGGTGAGGGTGTCCCACCCCTTGTCCGCGGTCAGGTCGGTGATGATGGTGCCGCCGCGCTGGGGGAAGCACACCCACAGCCGGGTCCGGGGCCCCACCAGCTCCAGCACCCCGGGACCCTCGCGGTCCACGGTTCCCCGGTCGAGGGCGAACAGGTGCACGTCGTCGTAGGAGGCACCTTCGATGACCCCCAGATCGATGTGGATGTCCGCGGGGGCCTCCAACAGCCGCAGGTAGCGTTCGGGGGCGTGCAGCACGAGCATCCGGTCCCCGGACGCGACCCCCAGCCTCTGGGCGAGTGTGGACGACATTCCTTCTCCGTTCCAACGCCTGTCCGGCCCACCGTACGGTTCCCGGGGGCCGAAACCGAGGATCTTCCCCGTCTGGCCCCCGACATGACCGGGTTTTTAGGATGCCTCCATGACACGAGACAACGATGGACTTCGGTGGGGTGTGGTCGGTACCGGCGGGATCGCGCACGCCTTCATGGAAGGACTGCGGGCGGTCCCCTCGGCCCGGGTCGTCGCCGTGGGCTCACGGGACCGGGAGCGGGCCGAGTGGTTCGGTGACACCTGGGACATCCCCCACCGCCACGGCGACTACCGTGACCTGGCCCTGGACCCGGACGTCGACGTGGTCTACGTGGCCACCCCCCACCCCTGGCACCACCCCGACACCCTGCTGATGCTCGAATCCGGCAAACACGTGCTGGTCGAGAAACCCATGGCGATGAACGCCCTCCAGGTCGCCGAGATGGTGGAGGCCGCGCGGGCCAATGACCGGTTCCTGATGGAGGGGATGTGGACACGTTTCCTGCCCGTGCACCAGGTGGCCCGGGACCTGGTGGCCGAGGGCGCGGTGGGAGAGTTGACCGGAGTCTCCGCCGACTTCGGGATCAACCTCCCCTACGACCCCGACCACCGTCTGTTCAACGCCGACCTGGGCGGTGGGGCCCTGCTGGACCTGGGCGTCTACCCACTGTCGTTGGCCTCCTGGTATCTGGGCGAGATGACCGTGGTGGGGGCCACCCGCCACCTGTCCCCGGACCACATGGTCGATGTCAGGACGACCATGCTGCTGCGCGGTGAGAACGGGGTGACGGCCACGCTGGACTGCGCCTCGCGCACCTCGCTGCCCGGACGCGCGGTCCTGTCCGGGACCGCCGGGTGGATCGAGGTCGAGCGCTTCTGGGCCGCCACGGACCTGGTACTGCACCGCGACGGCCACGAACCCGAGAGGTTCCACCGGCCCTTCCGCGCCAACGGCTACGAGTACGAGGCCGAGGAGGTGGCGCGCCGTCTGGCCGCGGGCGAGCGGGAGAGCCCACGGATGTCGTGGTCGGAGAGCCGACGGGTCGCCGAGATCATGGACCGGGTCCGTGACATGGGCGGGCTGGTCTACAGCCCCGGCACCGTCAAGGCCGTCCCCTTGGACTGAGCCCCTCCGGAGAACCGGACGGTCGCGTCGGTGGCCCTTCGTGCGCGGGAGGCGCGAGGGCGGGCCGGCGCGACCGGGGCGACCTGTGGAAGAGCGTGCGGGCCAGAGTGAGGGCGTTCATCCGCGCCACCACCATGACCGCGTCCTTGGGCCCGACCTCTCTGGCGAAGTAGGTGTCGAGTTCGGGGTCGCCGCTGCGTGGGGCGACCCCGTAGATACGTCCCTCGAACATCCGGTAGGCGTTGTGGATGAGCAGGGTGTCGGGGTCCAGCCCCGGGCCGTCGCCGAGCCACTTCGCCGCGTCCCAGGACACACGGGCGATATCGGGGGGTACGTGCTGGTCCCGGCGGGGGAAGACGTGAGCGGCGCCCACCCCCTTGCGCCATCCGGAGTAGACGGCCGGGTTTCTGGTGCGCAGCACCACGTAGGTGCCGCTCCAGGGGTGGGTGAGGATCTCCCTGGTGAGGAAGTGCGTGGTCAGGGCGCTGGAGAGCCCGAACCTACGGTGGGCGGGAACCACGCCCGCCGCGTCCAGGTACAGGGCCCGGCGCGAGGCGAACCGGCGCCGGTGGTAGCCGCCCCATCCCACGGGGATGCCCTGCGGGTCCAGGATCAGGGCCAGACAGGAGATCTGGTCGAAGAAGCCGGAGGCGACGCGGGCCCGCCAGTAGTCGGAGTGGTCGGCCCCGAAGGCCCGGGCCGCCAGCCCGAGCAGGGTGGCCTGGAGTCGGTCGCGACAGGAGGGTTCGAGCGCGGCGGGAGAGTTCCAGCGAGCGATCCGATAGCCGTCGCGGATGGGACGCATGATCGGCGGAACACTGAGTTCGCCCGGTTTCAGGTAGGGAATTCGAGTCTTTTCGGGCACGCGGAAGCCCCGCTTTCGTCACTCTGTGATAACAAGTGATTCCTTAACGTAGCTTCTTTGGCGTGTGGTCGTGCCGGGGTTCGATCATTCGGCGGTTCGGACCCCCACCGGCCGCCGACGCGCGGCCCGGGCCCGGTACAACCGCCACGCGCACAGCGCGTAGGAGGCCGCGATGATACCGGCGATGACGAAACGCGAGGTCATCAGCTGGTCCTCCGGGTAGACCACTCCGGTCAGGTGGTGATCGATGAAACCGTTCTCCATCACCTCGCGGCCGGTCGCCTCACGCGAGGCGTTCTCGATCTCGGTGAGGAAACAGGACCAGCCGACGACGAGGATCCCGAGCGCGTAGGCGGCCACTCCCAGGTGCGGCCAGAAGAGTCGGGGGCGGATCAGCGCCAGGAAGCCGCCGAAGACGACGTAGGCGAAGAACAGGTAGTGGAGGACCATCGCGGTGTGACCGATGAGGAGGATTCCGAAGTGGCTCATACACGGAAACCTAGGATCCGGGGCGTCTCCCTCTCATCGGTCCTCCTACTCGGTCCTCCTGAGTAGGGGTACTCATGCGCCCGGCTCCCGCCCCCGACCCATACGGGTCAGGTGTTCGCCCAGCGCCACCATCTCCTCGCGCAACTCGATCGGCTCCTCGACCTCGATCTCCATGTCGAGCAGCGCGAGATAGCAGGCCATGGCCCTGAGATCGTCGCCCGCGCACAGCAGGACGCAGGAGTTCTCGTCCACAGCCTCGATGGGACCGTAGTGGGCCGCCGGGCCGCGCGCGGCCTCCTCGGCGCCCACCCCCAGCCGGACCCTGGCCTTGATCGGCCACATGTGCAGACTCAGGCGTTCGGACAGATAGGCGGCGACCCCTTGCTCGGGCGGGTCGCGGGGAGGCACCCGAGGGCCGGACGGGGTGAGCAGGCGGATCCGGTCCACTCTGAAGGTGCGCCAGTCGTCACGCGCGGTGTCCCAGGCCACCAGGTACCAACGTCGCCCGCGCGAGACCAGACGGTGCGGCTCCACGATCCTCCGACTGAGGGAGCCGTCGTGGCTCTCGTAGTCGAAGCGCAGCCGTTCGCCGTCGCGGCAGGCCCCCGCCACCGACGCCAACGTCTCGGGATCCACCGTGGGCCCCCGGCCCGGCATGGGGACGGTGAAGGCGCCCAGCGCGTCCACCCGTCGGCGCAGACGGGAGGGTAGGACCTGGAGAAGCTTGCCCAGGGCCCGCACGGAGGTCTCCTCGATCCCGGCGACCCCGCCCTGGGCCGCAGTGCGCAACCCCACCGCGACCGCCACCGCCTCGTCGTCGTCCAGGAGCAGCGGGGGCAACTCGGCTCCGGCGCCGAGCCGATATCCGCCGCCGGTCCCCATCAGGGCGTGGATGGGGTACCCCAGCTCACGCAGCCGGTCCACGTCACGGCGGACGGTCCGCGGACTCACCTCCAGGCGCTCGGCCAGATCGGATCCGGGCCAGTCCCTACGGAGCTGGAGCAGCGAGAGCAGTTGCAGCAGTCGGGCTGAGGTCGACTTCATGTTCCGAGTGTGCCAAGAGTGGCGGCCGGAATCGGTCCTCCACTACGAGGACCTCACGAGATCAACCCCGAGAACCCGATCGGGGCCGCATCAGCAGGTGGGTCAGCGCCGCCGCCCCCTGGAACGCCGCGGCCAGGGCCGAACAGAGCGCGGGGGAGAGGTCGGCCGCGGGTCCGGCCAGGGCGGCGCCGAGCGCGAAGGCGCTCACCTTCACGCTGGCGGCGGTGGTGAACACCTGGGAACGCAGACGTTCGGGGGCCTCCCGACGCCGTACCGCGAGCAGAGCGGCCAGCTGTGGACCCTCCGCCGTGCCCACGAGCGCCACCGCGAGCAGGAGCCAGAGCGCGGAGGGCGCCACCGCCGCCCCCGTCACGCCCACGCACTGGACCAGGACGCACACGAACACCACGGTCTCCGGGCGGGTCCGAAGAGGGCGGCGGACGGTCACCAGGTTGGCGGCCAGGGAGCCCACCGCCATCAATGCCAGCAACAGCGCCCCCTGCGCCGCCCCGCCGAGCGTCCGCTCCCCGAGTACGGGGGTGGCGACCACGAAGGCCCCGGTTCCGGCGATCGAGATCGTGGAGACCGCGGTGACCCGCGCCAGGGTCCGGTTCCCCAGCACCGCGCGGACACCGGAGACCAATTCGGCGATCAGAGGGACGCGTTCGGGAGGGCGCTTACGATCGGGCAGGGCCAACGCCGCGGGCACCGCCAGGGCGACGAGGGCCGCCGCGACCACGACCGAGGTCAGGGCACCGAACCCCAGCGCGACCGCCCCGGCCAGGGCGGGCCCCACCAGGGAGGCGGCGCCGAAGGTCATCGCGTCCCAGGTACTCGCCCCGGTCGCCCTCGAAGCGGAGACCACCCGGGGCAGTTGGGCGGTCCACCCTCCGGACAGCGCCGGACTCGGCAGCCCCACGATCAGGGCCAAGACCACCACCGGCGCCACGTGCAGGCGCCCCACAAGCAGGGCGACGGCCACCAGACCCAGCGCGTACAGCACCAGCAGGATCGCGAGCAGCCGTCCCGGACGCCGGGACCGGTCCAGGGCCACACCGACCAGAGGGCCGCCGATCGCGGCGGTGGCGGTCACCCCCGCCAACAGGGCCGAACCCGTGGCCGCGCTTCCGGTGACCGCGACCCCCAGCAGCAGGAGGGCCGGCCCCGAGGCCTCGTCCCCCGTACGCGCGGCCGTCGCTCCGCACAGATAGCGCACCGTCGCATAACGCTCGCTCATCCACGGAAAACTACAAAGTAACGAGAAAGAACTCCATGGGCGTTACATTGGAGTCATGGCACCCGGAGAACCCTTCGTCGAGCCGACCCCGGTGGGTTCCACCAGGGCCTTGGCCGAACGCACCACCGACCTGCTCAACGCGCTCGCCGACCGGACCACGGACGCGACGACGATCACCACGATCCTGACCAGGCACGGAGAGATCGACCCCGAGCTGGACGAGGAGGACGTCGCGGCCCTGCGCGAGGTCGCCGTCGAACTGCGCCACGTACTGGCCGCCGACACCCTGGAGAGGACGGCCACCCGACTCAACACCCTGCTCGCGCGCGAGGCCCGCCCACCACGCCTGGCCGACCACGGGGGAAGCCACCCGTGGCACCTGCACGCCGACAGCGACGACGAGGCGCCCTGGGACGAATGGTTCGCGGCCTCCACCGGCCTGTTCCTGGCCTCGCTCGTCTCCCAGCGGCAACGCCTGCCCGGCGGGGTGTGCGCGGCGCGCGACTGCGAACGGGTCTTCGTCGACACCGCCCACGGCAGCGGACGACGCTACTGCTCTCGCCGCTGCGCCACCCGCACCCGGGTCGCCGCCCACCGTCGAGCCCGAGGCCGCACCTCCTAGCCCAGCGAGGCCTCGGGGATCAGGACGCTCAGGCAGGTCACGCATCCTTCGAGCTTCTCGAACTCGGAGATGTCCACCGGCAGCACCCGCAGATGCTCGGCGGTCAGCAGATGCACGGTCTCCGTGGCGGCGGCACTGACCAGCACGTCGCGCCCGCCCAAGGGGACGACGTGGGCGCCGGGCTCCTCCGCGACCGGGCGGATCGGCGGCAGGTCGGCCGACTCCACCGCCTCCGGCAGACCGATCAACGAACCGTCCGGCAGCGCGGTGACCGCCGACTTCAGGTGCAGGACCCGCCCCAGACGGACCCGACGCACCTCGCGGCCCAAGGGCGCCAGCAGCCGTTCGAGCTGGTCGGCGCCCTCCTCGTCGGTCCTGCCGCCCACACCCACGTAGACGGTGTTCCCGACCTGGAGGACGTCGCCCCCGTCCAGGTTCCCGGGCTTCTCGATCCGGGCCACCCTCAACCCGAGGGAACGGGCGGCCCGCTCGGCGCCCTCGACCTCACCACGCCGCTCCCGGGCCCCCGGCCTGGTGACCACGGCCAGGTTCTCGCACACCACCAGGGTGTCCTCCACGAACACCGCGTCGGGGTGCTCGGGGGCCGGATCCACCTCCACCACCCGCCACCCCGCCGAGGCCAGCGTCTCCTGATAGATCGTGTACTGACGTGCGGCGAGCACCGGATCCACCACGGAGCGGGAGAGATGGGTGACGATGCCCTCGGACAGTCGGTGCCCCGGCGGCCGGGTCAGGGCGATCCCACGATAGGTGTAGCCGTCCAATGCGTTCTCCTGCTGTGTTAGGGGAAGGGAGCCGGACTCCGCGATGGGGCCGCAGCCTATCCGCGTCCTTTCCCGGGATCGGTGATCGGCACGCGGGGTGGGCGACTTGTCCCGGGACGTTCTCCCAGGCAGGCTGGACCCCATGGACGTGATCGTGGTCGGCGGCGGCATCGTGGGAACCAGCGCGGCGTTCCACCTGGCGGGCAAGGGCGTGTCCACCGCGTTGGTGGACGCCGCCCACGCGGGCCAGGCCACCGCGGCGGGGACCGGCATCGTCTTCCCCTGGCCCTTCCCCTGGGACGACCCGCGGGAGCAGGAGTTCAAACTGCGCGCCGCCGAGCACTATCCGCGTCTCATGGCCGAACTGGCCGAGGACGGGCATCCGGCCGGCTACGAGGTCGTCGGCGGGCTGTCGGTCGACCGCGAGGGGGACGACTCCGGGTTCGACCTGCTCGACACGTTGTCGCGCCGCCCGGAGTTCTCCACCATGGGACGCGTGGAACGCCTCGCCCCGGGCGAGCCGCGCGCCCACTTCCCACTGATCCCCGAGGAGTACGGCGGCGTATACATCGAGGGCATGGCCCGGGTGAACGGCCGTACCGCCCGATCCGCGCTGTTCGACGCGGCCGAGGAGCGCGGACTGCGCTACTTCAAGGGTGACGCGCGCCTGCTGTGGAACGGACACCGGGTGACCGGCGTCCGCGTGGGCACCGAGGACCTGGAGGCCGACACGGTGATCGTCGCGGCCGGCGCCTGGTCCACCGAACTCCTCGCGGTGACCGGCGTCGACCTGGGCGTACATCCGATCCGCGGCCAGATGACGCACTTCTCCCTCCCCGGCCGGGACACCCGATCCTGGCCGGTGGTGCGGTTCGGCGAACGCGACTACTACGTGAGCGCCGCCGCGCCGGATCGCGTGGTCACCGGGGGCACCGTGGAACCCGAGGCGGGCTTCGACCGCAGGGTGACCGCCTCGGGGCTGCTGGAGAACCTGTCCACCGCCCTGGAGGTCCTGCCCGAACTGGGCGAGGCCACCGTGGTCGAGACCAGGGTCGGTTTTCGCCCCGGAACCCACGACGGACGCCTCTCCCTCGGGCCGATCGAACGGCTGCCCGGGGTCGTGGTCGCCACCGGCGCGGGCTCCCAGGGGCTGACCTTCGGCCCCTTCCAAGGGCTGGTCGCGGCCCGGCTGGCGATGGGGCAGGACCCGGGCGTCGACCTGTCCGCCTTCGTCCCCGACCGCGCGCAGAGCCCCACCTGGGGCCGCCCGGGAGGAACCCGGCAGGGTTGAGTAGGCGTACTCAGGCTCGGAACGGCGCGAAGGCCCAGGATGGGGGTATGAGCACCCCCACTCCTCTTCCCAGGTCCACCGCCCAGTTCTACCTCCAGGCGATCATCGCCTTCGCGGTCTCCTCCATCGGCGTCACCGTCGGCATCTTCTACCTGCCCGTCGACCCCTGGGTCCGCGCCTTCCTCGGGATGAGCGTCCTGTTCGTCATCACCTCCACGTTCACCCTGGCCAAGTGCGTCCGCGACCGTCAGGAGGATCTGATCGCGGCCGAGCAGGCCCAGTACCACCAGCAGATGCCGATCTGGCAGGGCGACCCCGTCCGCTCCTGAGACGCCCGGGGCGGCACCGGATCCCTTCCGGTGCCGCCCCGAGAACGGTGTTCAGACGTTGGGCGGAAGGTCGGTGCCCGCGCCCCGTCGCCGTGCGCGCGGCGGGGCGTGCCCCGTGGGGGAGACCGCCTTCTCACCGGCACCGCGGACCTGGAGCCCCGCGTCGGCGATCATCGCCAGATCGTCCCGACCGGCCTGCCCCTCGCTGGTGAGGTAGTCGCCCAGGAAGATCGAATCGGCGATGTGCAGCCCCAAGGGTTGCGACGAGCGCAGATGCATCTCCCGACCGCCCGCCAGCCGCACCTCCACGTCGGGGAAGACGAAGCGGGTCGCGGCCAGGATCCGCAGACAGCGCGGGGGCGTCAACTCCCAGGTGCCCTCCAGGGGCGTGCCCTCGAAGGGCATGAGGAAGTTGACCGGCACCGAGTCCGGTTCCAGCTCCCGTAGGGCGAACAGGGCGTCGATCAGGTCCTCGTCGCTCTCGCTCATCCCCACGATCAGCCCCGAACAGGGGGAGAGGCCGGCGTGGGTCGCGCTCCGTACCGTCGCCACCCGATCCGCGAAGTCGTGGGTGGAGCAGATGTCGGAGTAGCGTTCCTCGGAGGTGTTGAGGTTGTGGTTGTAGGCGTCCACGCCCGCCTCGCGCAGCCGGTCGGCCTGCCCCTCGGAGAGCAGCCCCAGACAGGCGCACACCTCGACGTCGGGGTGGTCCCGCTTGATGCCCTCCACCGTCGGGGCCAGACGGTCCACGTCGCGGTCGGTGGGGCCGCGGCCACTGGCCACCAGACACACGCGGGCCGCACCCGCGGCGACCCCGTGGGAGGCCAGCTCACGGGTCCGGTCGGGGTCGAGCCAGGTGTACTTGACGATCCCGGCCCGGGACCCCAGGCGCTGGGAGCAGTAGGAGCAGTCCTCCGGGCACAGGCCGCTCTTGACGTTGACGAGGTAGTTGAGCTTGACGAGCCGTCCGAAGTGGTGATGGCGGACCCTGGACGCCGCCGCGACCAGCTCCATCAGCTCGTCGTCGGAACCCTTCAGGACCCGGAGGAGCTCGTCACGGGTGGGCGGCAGGCGTCGTAGGGCCTTCTCTGCGAGGGAATCGAATGTCGTCACGCCCTCGATCCTGGACGCGACACGGGTGCCCTGACAGCCACCGAACCCGCCAGGTTTCGGGCCGAGTTCTTGTGCGGTCGAGACCATCGACGTACGGGATCAGGCCCGGCTCCACACGGCGGGATAGGCCGGAAGGGGACGGCGGAACTCCGTCAGGGCGCCGTACCACAGGGGGAGGGCGCACACCGCCCCGGCCGCGATCGACCAGGCCGGACTCCAGGGCACGAACACGCCGAGAAGGAGCACGACCGGGAAGAGGACCGTGAAGGTCCAGCGGGGCAGCGTGTGGCGGGGACGGCTCATGAACGGGGCCACGGTCGCGACGGTCCGGCGCTTCCACACCGGCCCCAGGAGTACCAGGGTCGCCACGAAGAAGGGGAGAGCGAGAGGAAAACCCTCGCCCTGAAGCCACTCCGCGCCCACCAGGAACACCGACAGAGCCGCCGAGACACCGGACACCAACCCCGCCCCCGCACAGAAACGCAGGTAGGAGCGGCGCAACAGCCGGGCCTGCTCCCGGTGCTCACGCCAGGCCCGCTCACCCAGGGGCGTGCCGATCAAAGAGGTCATGCGCGTCCACGACGCCACGGCCTCGTCGAGAAGGGAGGGTCGAACAGGGGGTGCGGACACATCGACTCCGTTCCAGGAGGCGGGGCGAGGGGTCGACCCCGTCACGAAGCACCTTATACACAGACGTTCCCGCCCACCGCTGTGTAGCATCGAGGCCCCGCACCCGAACGAACCCCCCGGGACCTCACATGTGCGACACCGCCCTCGCCCGCGCCGAAGTCCTCGCGAGCGTCCTCTACTCCGACCACGACCACGACGAGAGCGTGAAGCTCGCCCGAACGCTGGAGCGGGAACACGGCGAGGATCCATGGTCCCACTACGTCCTGGGCATGGCCCTGGGCATCCGATACGTCGCCGAGGGCGACCGCGCCGACCTCGACGGCGGCCTGGAACACCTGCGCGAGGCGATCCGTCTGGGCGGGAGCGAGGACCCCGACGCCGCCACGTTCCGACAGCAACTCGCCGGGGCGCTGGGCGTGCGGTGGTCCCGCGCCCTCATGGAGGACCCGGACACCGACCCCGCCGAGCTGGCGGAGGCCCTGGACGTGGCCCGTGAGGGGCTGGCGATGACCGACGCCCACAGCCCCCACCTGCCGGACCGGCTGACCCAGGTGGCCGAGCTGCTCGCCCAGGGGGCGGCCGGCCCCGAGGGGCTCACCGAAGCGGTCGAGCTCATCGAAGGCGCGCTCTCCGAAGCCCACCCGGACGACCCGCGACTGTCGAGGTTCCAGCACTCCCACGCCCGGATCCTGTCGCTCGCCGCGGCCCGCCCCGGAGCGGACCCCGCCCTGGCCGAGGCCGCCGAGACCTCCGCGCTCAAGGCGGGCGACCTCGCCCCCGCCTACGATCCGGCCCAGGCCGGGATCGCCGCGACGATCCGGTCCGCCCGGATGTTCCGGATCCGAAGCGCCGGCTGAACACCGCCCCGCCACTGTGCCCCGAGGCGAATATCGGAGAGTGTTCGACCACTCCAGCGTTGCGTCCCCCGTTCGCCGCCGCCGTTGGGCACCGTGGTGCCGACAGGGCCTCGGGTGCGCCCTGGAAAGGAGCTCTCGTTGAGAGAAACCGGTAGGAGCGGGGCGGGACACCACGACGGTGGCGCCGACCTCGCCCACGTGACCATGATCGCCGCGGCCGCCGCGATGGGCGGCTTCCTGTTCGGCTACGACAGCGCCGTCATCAATGGCGCCGTCGACGCCATCCAGGCCCACTTCCAGGTGGGGGCGGGCGTCCTCGGCTTCACCGTCGCCTCGGCGCTGTTGGGCTGTGTGGTGGGCGCCGCCACCGCCGGTAACATCGCCGACCGTCTGGGGCGTATCCGCGTCATGCAGATCGCCGGCGTGCTGTTCGCGGTCAGCGCGATCGGCTCGGCGCTGCCCTTCAGCGTCTGGGACCTGACCTTCTGGCGGATCCTGGGCGGGGTGGCCATCGGTATGGCCTCCGTGATCGCCCCCACCTACATCGCCGAGGTCTCCCCGGCCGCCTATCGAGGGCGTCTGGCCTCCCTGCAACAGCTCGCCATCGTGCTGGGGATCGCCGCCTCACAGCTGGTCAACTACGCCATCGCCGCGGGGGCCGGCGGAAGCGCGCGCGACACGATCGGCCCGCTCCAGGCATGGCAGTGGATGCTCGGCGTGGAGATGCTGCCCGCCCTGGTCTACCTGGCGTTGAGCCTGGTCATACCGGAATCGCCCCGATATCTGGTGCGATTGGGCCGGGTCGACCAGGCACGGCGGATCCTGGAGGACGTCGAGGGCGGCGGCGAGGCCAGGGTCGACCGTCGGATCAACGAGATCCGTGAGGCTCTGGGGTCGGAGGTCCGCCCCCGGCTGCGCGACCTGACCGGACGCTACGGTCTACTGCCCATCGTGTGGATCGGTATGGCCGTCTCGGCCTTCCAACAGTTGGTGGGCATCAACGTCATCTTCTACTACTCCAGCTCCCTGTGGCAGTCGGTGGGGGTGGCCGAGGGCGACTCCCTGCTGTTGAGCCTGTTCACCTCGGTGGTCAACATCATCGGTACCGTCATCGCGATCATGCTGGTGGACCGGGTGGGACGAAAGCCCCTGCTGCTGGTGGGATCGGCCGGGATGACGGTGGCGTTGGCGATCGCCGCCTTCGCGTTCTCGCACGCCCAGGTCCAAGGTGACACGGTCACGCTCCCCTTCGCCTGGGGTGCGGTGGCCCTGGTGTCCGCGAGCTCCTTCGTGCTGTTCTTCGCCCTGTCCTGGGGTGTGGTGGTGTGGGTGCTGCTGGGGGAGATGTTCCCGCTGCGCATCCGCGCGGCCGCCATGGGCGTGGCCACCGCGACCCAGTGGCTGACCAACTGGCTCATCACGGTCAGCTTCCCGAGCCTGCGGGACTGGAGCCTGCCCGGCGCCTACATGATGTACTCGGGCTTCGCGCTGCTGTCCTTCCTCTTCGTGCTCAAGTTCGTTCGTGAGACGAAGGGCAAGACGCTGGAGGAGATGACCGGCTGAGACCGGTCCGAGAGTGATCGCCGCCCTTCGAGGATCCCGTTCCGGGCCCTTCGAAGGGCGGCGTCTCACGTTCGGCCGCCCCCGAAGGCCCCACTCGCCACGGGTGAGCTCACTCGGAGAGAGGAACGGTCCGTGCCGGAGCGCCGCTGGTCAAAGGCGGTAGAAGGCCGCGGCGTTGTCGTGGAGCACCGCGTCCAGGTGCTCGCCGGCGGCCTCGGCCACCAGCTCCAGGTCCGTGTCGGCGAAGGGGCGCCGCGCCCGCGTGGAGGGAAGGTCGGTGCCGACCATCAGCGCGGTCGGATCGACCTCGAGCACGGCCCGCATCGCCTCGAAAGGGTCCAGGTCGACGCGCCCGAAGCCGGTGGCCTTGACCCGCGTCCCCCGTTCGACCAGCCGCAGCAGGGTGGGCAGCCCCTCGGCGTGCAGCCCCATGTGGTCCACGCTCACGGACGGCAGGGCCGCCACGGTCGAGGCGATCTCGTCCAGGTCGCGGGCGTCGACGTAGAGCTCGGTGTGCATACCGGCCACCTCGTGGACCCGGCGGGCCAGGGCGTCCAGGTGTTCCAGCCCCGCGGAGCCGCCTCGTCGCAGGTTGAACCGGACGGCGCGCACCCCACGTTCGGCGAGTTCGACGACGCGCGCGTCAGGGGTGTCGTACGGAATCTGTGTGACGCCGACGAAACCGGGCCCCAGCTCCTTCAGGGCGTGGAGCAGGTAGTCCTGATCGAAGCCCTGGAAGGAACCGGAGACCACCGCCCCTCCCACCACCCCGAGAGCGTCCACACGCCGGCGGTACAGCTCGACGGTGAACTCCTCGGGCAGGTAGCCCTCGTTGGGGATCAAGGGGAAACGAGGGTCGATGATGTGCAGATGGGCGTCGAAGAACGGCCGGGGAGTGCTCACGGCGGGTCGCCTCTCGGGAAGTCGACGTCGGACCCCGGACTCTACCGAGCCCTCGACGTCACGCCCCGGAAGGCACCGCCCCGCCCGGTGAACGCCCTCTCCGGACGGAGGCACGGATCCTCCGCGCCGGAAGGCGACCCCGGCCGCGCTGTGGGGCGTGTCCCCGAAGGAACACGCCCCACAGCGCGACGTCAGTCCTCCTCGCCCCGTGCCGGCACCCGGCCCTCCAGTAGGTCGCGCACCTCCTCGGCGTCGGTCTCGCGCAGCTCCTCGTCCAGGAACAGCCAACGGGTGACGCCGATCGACTCCAGGAACGGCAGATCGTGGCCGGCCACCAACAGGGCCCCCTCGTAGGCGGACAGCGCGCCGATCAGCTGGCGGACGCTGGACACGTCCAGGTTGTTGGTGGGCTCGTCCATGATCAGCAGTTGCGGCGCCGGTGACGCCAGCATGGTCATCGCCAGGGTCGCCCGGAACCGTTCCCCGCCCGAGAGCGTTCCCGCCTCCTGGTCGGCCCGCGCGCCCCGGAACAGGAACTTCGCCAGCTGGGCACGGATGTCCTGCGGGGGCACGTTCGGCGCGGCCCGCTCCACGTTCTCGGACACCGACAGATCCTCGTCCAACAGATCCAGCCGCTGGGGCAGGAAACGCACCGGCACCGTGACGCGGGCCTCGCCCTCCGCCGGCTCCAGCTCCCCGGCCAGGGTCCGCATGAAGGAGGTCTTGCCGGCCCCGTTGCGGCCCACCAAGGCGATCCGCTCGGGTCCGCGGATCGTCAGATCGGCTTCGGAGAGACGTCCGTACCGAGGGCGTAGTCCGCTCACCCGGGCCACGTCCCGACCGGCGGGCACGACGGTGTGCGGCAGCTCCACCCGGATCTCGGCGTCCTTGCGGATGGCCCCCTCGGCCTCCTCCTTGCGGTCGCGTGCCTGTTGGAGCCGGTCCTCGTGCAGTCCCTTGAGCCTGCCGGCCGACTCCTGGGCCGAACGCTTGAGGTTGCCGGCGACGATCTTGGGGATGCCCCCTTGGGCGTCCAACTTCTTGCTCTGCCGTCGACGGCGGGCCAGCTTGATCTGGGTCTCCTCCATCTCCTTCTTCTGTTTGCGCAGGTCGGACTCGGCCGCGCGCAGGGTCCGTTCGGCCGCCTCCCGCTGGACGTCCAAAGCCTCCTGGTAGGCGGACCAGCCGCCTCCGTACCAGGTGATCTCACCCTTGCGGAGTTCGGCGGTGCGGTCGACCCGCTCCAGCAGGTCCAGATCGTGGCTGACCACGATCAGGGTGCCCGAGCGCCAGGAGTCCACGGCGTCGTACAGACGTCGTCGGGCGAACAGGTCGAGGTTGTTGGTGGGTTCGTCGAGCAGCAGCACGTCGGGGCGTTCCATGAGCAGCGCGGCCAGGCGCAGCAGCACGGTCTCCCCGCCGGAGAGCCGACCCACGGTGCGGTCCAACCCGATGCCGTCCAGCCCCAGGGTGCCCAGGGTGGCCATGGCGCGTTCCTCGACGTCCCAGTCGTCGCCGATGATCTCGAAGTTGGTCTCGCTCGCGTCCCCGGCTTCGATCGCGTTGAGCGCGGCGCGCTTGTCGGCGATGCCCAGGGCCCGATCCACCGTCAGGTCGGTGTCCAGCGTGATGTTCTGCGGCAGGTAGGACAGGTGGCCGTGGACGGTCACCGCCCCGTGCGCCGGGGTGAGCACCCCGGCCATCAGGCGCATCAGGGTCGACTTGCCCGAGCCGTTGACGCCGACCAGGCCGGTGCGTCCCCGTCCCACGGCCATGGACAGGCCGTCGAAGACGGTGGTGTCGTCGGCCCAGCGGAAGGTCAGGTCGGAGCAGGTCACCGAGGCGTCGGAGGTGACGGGAAATGACATGGTGTTCTCGCAGACGGAAGCGTGATGGGAAAGGGCTTCGTATGCGAGCACCACGCGGCCGACGGCCGGGCAGAGAGGTGAAGGGATCCTGAGGAACGAGGGACGGCCCATGCACCGAGGTTGCAACCACGCGAAGAAGACGACCGGGGGTCGTACCGCGTGATGATCGCGAACCTCAGATGCGCAACGTCCACCTCATTCGTAGACAACAGGACGTGAGTACTTTACCCACCCCGGCTCGGCTGTCAACCATGGCGCCGTCGTGCCGTGGGTCTCATCTCTCCAGGTCGATTCTTCGTTGGAGGAACTCCTCCCGGTCGATCTCTCCTCTGGCGTAACGCATCCGTAGTTCCTGTTCGGCGGGGTCCAGAGGCGGGGGAGCGGGCGGGTACGGCTCGTCCGGCCGGTCGACGGTGCGACGGCCTCGGGCGGAAGTTCCGGCCTCTCCCGCGAGGAGCACGAAGAAGAAGGCCAGGGGCAGGATGACCAGGATCATGATCATCGCGATGAAGACGGGCATGGGTCCCCTCCCGTGGTCCGCGCGAGAGACGGCTCTCCCTCGCCCTCACCTCCTTGTCTACCCTTCCGGAGGGGAGCGCACCAGGGGGAAGGTGGACCTGTGGACAGCGACCACGGGTGCACGTTTCGTCCCTTATCGCCGTAATCTGGGTTGCCGCGATCCGGAATCCGCTCGACCTCGGGAAGAAGGGGCGGAATGCGCGTCCTCCTCGTGGACAACCACGACTCGTACACATTCAACGTCTTCCAACTCCTGGCCCGTGTCCTGGGCGAGGAGCCGCGCGTGCTCGCCAACGACGCCGCGGAATGGGAGGGGTTCGACCCCGCCTCGGTGGACGCGGTCGTGGTGTCACCGGGCCCCGGGCATCCCGCCGTCGCCCGCGACCTGGGACGGGTCCCCGCGCTGTTGAGCCGCCTGGACCTCCCCGTCCTGGGGGTCTGCCTGGGTCACCAGGCCATCGCGCACCTGGCCGGGGCACGGGTCGATTCGGCCCCCGAGCCCCGCCACGGTCACCTGAGCCGTATCCGCCACACCGGTACCGGACTCTTCGCCGGCGTGCCCCAGGACTTCACCGCCGTGCGCTACCACTCGCTGGCGGTCTCCGAACCCCTTCCCGACACCTTGCGGGCGACCGCCTGGGCCGAGGACGGGGTGATCATGGCCCTGGAACACCGCGATCTGCCCCGATGGGGGGTCCAGTTCCACCCGGAGTCGATCTCCGGGGAGTACGGCGCGGAACTGATCTCCGGCTTCCTCGACCTGGCCCGACCGCACGCCCGACGTCGCCCCTCCCTCGCCACGGTCCCCACGCCCCCGCGCGCGCTCGGCCCCGAGACCGCGCCCCTCCACGTCGCGGAGATCGATCGGGCCGTGGACACCGAACACGCCTTCGTCCACCTGTACTCCGACGCCGAGTACGCGTTCTGGCTGGACAGCTCCCGCCCGGAGGGGCCGGCCCGCTTCTCCTTCCTCGGCGCGGCCGAGGGCCCCACCGCCGAGGTGCTCACCTACGACGTTGGCGACGAGGGCGTCCGCGTACGCACCCCCTCGGGTGTCTCGACGGAACCCGGCACCGTCTTCGACGCCCTGGAACGCCGCACCGGACACGCTCCCCGCCCCACCGGCCTCCCCTTCGACCTCGCCGGGGGATACGTGGGGTACCTGGGGTACGAGCTCAAGGCCGACAGCGGGGCCTCGAACACCCACACCGCCGCGACCCCCGACGCCGTGTGGATGCGGTGCGACCGACTCGTGGCCGTGGACCACCACGAGGACCGCACCTACGTGGTCTCCTCCGAAGGAGGTGACGAGGGCAGGGTCTGGGTCGAGGCCACCCGGGCCACCCTGGTCGACCTGCCCGCACCTTCGCCCCCGCCGCCCGGCGCGGCCCCCGCCCACCTGCCCGACCTGCTCGAACGCCCGGGTCCGGGCTACGTCGAGGACGTGAAGACCTGCCTGGGATATCTCGCCGAGGGGGAGAGCTACGAGATCTGCCTGACCGACCGGGTCCATCTGCCGGACCTGGGGGAGGGCGACGATCTGGACTTCTACCGTCGACTGCGCGCCGCCGCCCCGGCCCCCTACGCGTCCTTCCTGCGGCTGGGGGAGGTGACCGTCATGAGCGCCTCGCCCGAGCGGTTCCTGCGGGTGGGCTCCGACCGGGTGGCCGAGAGCCGCCCGATCAAGGGCACCGCCGCGCGTCACGCGGACCCCGAGGTCGACGCCCGGATCGCCGAGGAGCTGAGGCTGGGGGCCAAGACCCGCGCCGAGAACCTCATGATCGTGGACCTGCTCCGCAACGATCTGGGGCGTGTGTGCGAGATCGGTTCGGTGGAGGTGCCGGCCTTCATGTACGTGGAGTCGCACGCCACCGTCCACCAGCTGGTCTCCACGATCCAGGGGCGTCTGCGTCCGGAGGTGACGACCCTGGAGGCCGTGCGCGCCTGTTTTCCCGCCGGTTCGATGACCGGCGCCCCCAAGGAGCGCACGATGGAGATCATCGACCGGTTGGAGGGCTCGGCGAGGGGCGTGTACTCGGGCGCCCTGGGCTATGTGTCGCACACCGGCGAGGCCGACCTGAGCGTGGTCATCCGCACGGCGGTGCGGGCCGGCTCAGAGGTGACCGTGGGGGCGGGAGGGGCGATCGTCCTGGACTCGGTCCCGGAGGAGGAGTACGAGGAGATGCTGCTCAAGGCGGGTGTTCCCGCACGGGGACGCTGACCCCTCCCGGGCGGCCCCTCTCGCTCAGGGCCCGAAGGCCCGTAGGGCGGTGTCGACGAGGGCGTCGGCGTACTCGGCGGTGAGCGGACCGGAACGGTGCAGCCAGCGCTGGAAGAGCGGGGCGTAGAGCGTTTCGAGCATCAGGTCGAGGTCGGCGTCGGGGGAGAGCTCACCGGCCTCGCGCGCGCTGAGCAGGCGCGCCCTCTTGGCCTCGTCCAAAGGTCGGGCGAACTCCTCCCGGTATCGGGCGGCGAGGGTCTCGTTGTCGGAGACGGCGGTGTTGACGGCGCGCATCAGCCGGTCGAAGGCCGGATCGGTGAACTCCTCTACGGTGGCGCGCAGGACGAGCCGCAGATCGGCCCGCAGATCCCCGGTGTCCGGAAGCGCGATGTCGTCTCCGTCCCGGTTCTCGCCGAGGGCGAGGATGGCCGCGAAGACGACCGCGTCCTTGGAGGGCCAGCGTCGGTAGATGGTCTGTTTACCGACCCCGGCCCGGGAGGCGATGGCCTCGATCGAGACCCCGTCGTAGCCCTCCTCGGCCACCAGGGCCCGGGTGGCCTCCAGGATGGCCCGTCGTGAACGCTCCTTGCGCCGGGAGTGGTCCGGCCCCTTGTTGTCGGTCATGGCCTCAGCGTACCCCCAAAAAGAAACGAGACGGTCCGTTTTGAATGTGTTCGCGCATCCGTCCACGAACCTCCCGAAGACGCCCTCAACAGGCGCCCACCCGCGCCGTGGACCGCAGGACACCACCATCGTGGGTGGACACCCAGGCCGTCCCGCAGGTGAAGGGCACCTCGGCACACCCCTTGGACAGGCACGGCTCCCAGGAGCCCTCCGGCGGGTCGACCCCCTCCCTCTCCAACGCCCGTACCGCCGCACACCACGGGCCGGGCTCGTCCGGCCCCAGGGTCGCCAACAGAGCGTGGGCCCCGCGCGGCCCGAAGGCCGCCACGGCGCGACGACGCAACAACCGCTCCGTCTCCGGAGGCAGACCCTCACGGAACACCCTCGCCTCGGACAGGGTGACCAACGCCAGATCCAGGGCCGCCCGCTGCTCGGGGGTGAGCTCGGGGTGGCCCCATTCGTAACGGCGCAGATGCTCCAGCCACAGATCGCGTCGCCGCTCGGGGGCCAGCTCGGCGAACATCAGCCGGCGTCGCACCAGGGGATGGGAGACGAACGCGTCGTAGTCGGTCGGCAGACGAGTACGGTGGGCCTCCACCCACTCCCTGGCCAGCGCGTGGTCGGAACGGGCCAGAGGCGGGGTGCGGCGGCCCAGGGCCATCACCAACGCGGCGCGCGCCCCCGTGGCCAGGCGGCTCAACCGGCGTGGACGCTCCTCGGCGGGGAGGGGGATCCTGGCCCGGCTCACCTCTCCCAGGGTCTCCAGAACCCTGAGGGTGGCCCGGGCCCCCAGCCCCAGGACCAGGGGCGGGATCATCGACGCCCCCTTCCAGCAGCGCTCCCTCGACCCGCCCAGACGGATCAGCGTCGGCACCCACGGCGCCGTCGGCCCCCACTGGCGGGTCCGCCGGGACCGCACGTCCGGGTGGGTGAGCGGCAGGGTCTCCAGCCGGCCTTCGGAGACCGCCGCGACCGCCGCGGAGATGTTCGCGCACCGTTCGCACGAGGCGTCGAAAGCCAACACGTACCGAGCCCGCACGTCCTTCATGAGCCCCCTTCCTGAACCGGTACCAGTCTTGGCGGGCCCGGTCGTACGTGGGGCGGGTTTTCGGAACTCGGGGCGCGAAATCGCCACCGGCCCACGGGCAAAACGGAGCGAATGCGGATCAACCCGGAATCGCACACCGGGGTTCTGGACGCACCTTCCGTCCTCGACCGACCGGACCCTCTCCACCCGGCGGGTCCGTGCCCAAGGCTCGGACGCTCCCGCGCGGACCGGCCTGGAAAGGGCGGAACACACTGGTCACGGCGGTATCCACCGTTTTCCACGAGAACCGTCCGGGTAGGAGGCCAGGAGCGATACCGGACGGGCTCCTCGATGCCGCCCTGTGTCCCATGGTGTGACCACAGGGAACCGAGTGACTGACGAGAGGTATGTGGCTCATGACTGTTTCCACCACTCCGATGAACCTCACGCGGGCCGCCCACGTCGGGATCTCGGTCTCGGACCTGGACGCCTCGATCGCTTTCTACCGGGCACTCACCGGCCGCGAGCCCAGCGTCGCGAACGAGACCATGCACAGCGCGCCGTTCGGACACTCGCAAGGACTCTCCACCGCGAGGTTGAGGTACGCCACCTTCGACCTCGACAACATCGGCATCGACCTCATCGAGTTCCGGGAACCCGTCGGCGAACGGACGGAGGGCGCCGCGAACCGACCGGGTTCGATGCACCTGTGCCTCAAGGTCGACGACTTCGACACGGTGTACCGGCGCATGAAGGAGGCCGGCTACGACTTCCTGGGCGAGGACTACACGTTCATCGCGGGCGAGGTCACCCCGGACGCGGCCCTGGGCACCCAGGTCGCCTACTTCAACGACCCGGACGGCACCAACCTGGAGATCATCCGCCCCGAGGGCGGGTTCTCCAACTGAGGACGCCCGCCACGGGCCGGGCCGGCCGGGGGATCAACCGCCAGCCACGGCCCCCTCGTCGGGGCTGATCCACAACGCCTCGGCGGCCACCAGCCCGAGCGCCCGCTCCTGCTCCTCGTCCTCGGGCTCGGGACGCACACCGATCCGGATCGATCCGGCGAAGGGCAACCGCTCCACGACCCGGACCCGTCTACCGATGCCGATGTCGATGTCGGTGAGATAGCGCAGCAGCTCGGGGTCGGTGTCGTTGACCCGCACGATCACCCCCGAGGTCCCCGCCTCGGCCTCGGACAGCAGCACGGACTCGCGTTGGACGATGGCGCCCTCACGCGTGGGGATGGGGTCGCCGTGCGGATCCACCACCGGGTCGCCCAGATGCGCGGCGATACGGTCGACGAACTTGTCCGAGACCACGTGTTCCAGGATCTCGGCCTCGTCGTGCACCTCGTCCCAGGAGTAGCCCAATTCGGCCACCAGGTAGGTCTCCAACAACCGGTGACGGCGCAGGACCGCCAGCGCCGCCTTGGTCCCGGTCTCGGTGAGGCTGACGTTGCCATAGCGCTGATGCTGGACCAGGCCGAGCTCGTTGAGCTTGCGCAGCATCCCCGACACCGAGGAATTGGACACCGAGAGCCGTTCGGCCATCCCGGAGATCGTCACCGGCCCGGTGCCGCGCTCCTGGAGGTCGTAGATGACCTTCACGTAGTCCTCGGCCGATGTGGACGGCCTTCCCGGTGTGTTCCCCATGCCCGTAACCGTACCGTGGACCGCCGCTCGGGGGCGCTGAGCCGGAGCGCGCCTGTGGACGGTGTCGCCTCGCCCCCGACCTACGACGAAGGTGGGGCGGCCGCGCGGATCGCTCCGCACGGCCGCCCCACCGCGCACGCCCTCGTTCCGGGACCCGGAGAGGGGGTCAGGCCAGAGGGCGGGCCCCGGCCTCACCGGACTCGATGACGAAACGCGCGCGATCGGTGATGGGCGCACCCGGTGAGCTCACCTTGTCGACCACCCGATAGTCGGCGGTCCACTCGGTGGGGGTGACGGTGTTGCGCACATAGCCACGACGGCGGTTGATGAACTTGATGTGCGGGTTCTCCTGAAGCTGGACGGCGTCGCCCGGGTTCTGCTCCGCCCCGTCCCGGCCGCTGGTGAAGGAGGTCCCCACCAGCTCGGTGGCGACCGTGGCCGAGTCGGGGTCGTCGAAGTCGGCCTTGACGTCGACCACGTAGTTGGCGTGCACGTCACCGGTGATGACCACCGGGTTGGACACCTGGGCGAGCTCGTCACGGACCCCGTCGCGCTCGACCTTGTAGTTGTCCCAGGCGTCGTCGCTGAAGTTGGTGGCGTCCCCCTCGGCGAAGTCGCGCTGGGAGAAGAACACCTGCTGGGCGAGCACGTTCCAGGTCGCCCTGGACTCGGACAGCCCTCGCGAGAGCCACCGGCGCTGGTCGGCGCCGAGCAGGGTGCGCTCGGGGTCCTCCCGTTCGGTGTCCTCCACCTGCGGGTCCCGGTACTGGCGGGTGTCCAGCAGATGCATGTCCACCAGGTCGCCGAAGGTCAGCCTGCGGTACAGGTGCAGGTCGGGACCGGCCGGACGTTGGGCCGCGCGCAGTGGCATGTGCTCGTAGTAGGCCTTGAGCGCCTGCTCGCGGCGGAGCAGGAACTCCTCGCTGGGGATGTCCTCCTCGTAGGAGGTGTCGTCGGCCCAGTTGTTCTCCAGCTCGTGGTCGTCGAAGACCACCGCCCAGGGGAAGGCGGCGTGCGCGGCCTGGAGGTTCTCGTCGGTCTTGTACTGGGCGTGCCTGATCCGGTACTCGGCCAGGGAGCGGACCTCCACCGCGGGCAGATGGCCGCGGCCGATGTCGCCCTGGTCGCCGGTCTCGTAGATGTAGTCGCCCAGGAAGGCCACCAGGTCCAGGTCCTCGTCGGCCAGGTGGCCCTGGGCGGTGTAGTGACCGTGGGTGTAGCTCTGGCAGCTGGCGAAGGCGAAGGAGAAGCGCTCCAGCCGGGCGCCGGGGGCGGTGGTGGTCCGGGTGCGGCCGACGGGGCTGATCTCGCCGGCGGCCCGGAAACGGTAGAAGTAGTCGGCGCGGGGACGCAGGCCCCCGGCCTCGACGTGGACCGAGTGGGCCTGGTCGGGGCCGGTCTCCACCGTGCCGGAGGAGACGATGCGCCGGAAGTTCTCGTCCTGGGAGACCTGCCATTCGACCTCTACGGTCTGATCGGGCATGCCGCCCAGACCGTCATCGGCCAGGGGGTCGGGGGCCAGCCGGGTCCATAGGACGACGCTGTTGTGGAAGGGGTCGCCTGAGGCGACGCCGAGGGTGAAGGGATCGCTGATCACGGGGCCTCTGGGGGTCGAGGTGGCCGCTGAAGCGGAGGATGTGCCCAGAGTCGTACCCAGTGCCGCGGCTCCCAACGTGACCGCGCCGCCCATGAGCGCCTGGCGGCGGGTGGTGGCGATCCTGGACGCGGGGGAGCGGTCGGGGGATTCGGGGATGCCCGGCATGCGTGGTCTCCTGAGATGGCGATTGGACAAAGGACCGTGCACCATCCCGCCACGGGAAGCGGTACGTTCCAACCACTGGACGGTGAACGTTGTCCTCTCCCCGGTGACCGGAGGATGGCCGAGCGTCACCGAGACCGAAACGTGGGATGACCCTTTCTCCCCTTCACTCCCGGAGTCGCTCATGGGATACACCCTCGAAGCCGTCGTGGCCCGATCGACGCTGTTGCGCGAGGCCGCCACCGCTCTTCCCGGGGCCCATCAGCTCGAACTATCTCAAGGGCTCGCGCTGATGCCGGTGAACGACGCGCTCCGTGATCACGGTCCCACAGAGGGGAAACGCCCACTTTCCGACGTCTTCTCCTTCATGTCGGGGCGACTGGAACGGTGGATCGTCGACCGATCCACGCTCGGACCGATCGCCTACCTGGAGGCCGACTACTTCGGCGGCACCGGCACGCAGTGCTCCGCCGTGTGGGAGCACGGGACCCTCGCCCTGGGTCCGCTGTCGATCGGAGAGTGGGAGCGCCACCCCGAAGAGGGCGGACCCATCTCCCGTGCCCTGCGCCACCTGGGGGTGCGTGTGGGGCCTGAGGACCTCGACGAGTTCGAGGCCGTCGGACTGAACGCGCACCGCTCCACCGAGTCCTGGATCCGGGCGCGGAACGACTGATCCTCCGCGCTTCGAACACGGTGGCGCGCCCGCGACGCGCTCCTCTATCCTGATCCCATGCGCCGACGACATTAGGTCTCCGACCGGGGTCGATCCGGGTCGAACACCCGAGGACCGCCGAGTGCCGCAAGCACCCGGCGTCCCCGTCCGTTCGACCGAAAGACCTCCATGACCACCCTGAACACACGCGTGTCCGGCACGCGTGCTGGCAGGCTGACCGCTCCGGCCTACGCCTATGCCTTCTTCGAGGAGTTCATCCTCCTCTATCCCGTCTACGCCCTGCTGTTCACCGAGACGGGCCTGACCGTCCCCCAGATCAGCGTGCTCTTCGTGCTGTGGGCCCTGACCTCGGTGACGTTGACGGTGCCCGCAGGCGCGCTGGCCGACATGATCCCCCGGCGCTACCTGTTGGCGGCCGCCCCGGTGGTGACCGGCACCGGCTTCGCGCTCTGGACGCTCTTCCCCTCGCCCTGGATCTTCGCCCTCGGTTTCGTGCTCTGGGGCGCGGGCGGGGCCCTGTCCTCCGGCGCCTTCGAGGCCCTGGTCTACACCGAGCTGGAACACCGGGGCCTGGAAGACCGCTACGCCCGGATCATGGGCGTGACCCGGGCCCTGGGCGTGTCCGCCGTCGGCTCGGCCACCCTGCTCGCCGTCCCCGCCATGTCCCAGGGCGGCTATCCGCTCGTGGGCGCCGCCAGCGTGGCCGCCTGCGTCCTGTGCGCGCTCGCGGCGCTGTTCCTACCCGAACACCGGACCCGCTCGGCCTCGGACGGGGACGAGGAGGCCGGGCCCGGCTATCGACGCACCCTGCTTCTGGGCCTGGCCGAGGTCCGTGACGACCGCGCCGTCCGCGCGGCCGTCCTCCTGGTCATCCTGGTCAGCGCCTTCTGGGGCTCGTTGGACGAGTACGTCCCGCTGCTGGCCGAGGACTCCGGTGTCGCGACCGAGGACGTGCCCCTGGTCCTCCTGGTGGTGTGGATCGGCGTCACCCTGGGAGGGCTGCTCGCGGGTCCGGCCTCACGGCTGCCCCACCCGTTCCTGGCGGCGCTCCTGGTCCTGGCGGCGGTGGCGATCGCGGCGGGCGCCCTGCTCACCGACCCCGTGGGCTGGGTCCTGCTCGCCTTCGGCTTCGGCGTGTGCCAGATGATGATCGTGGTCTCCGACGCCCGCCTCCAGGACAGCATCACCGGTGACAGCCGGGCCACGGTCACCTCCCTGGCCGATCTGGGGACCGAGGGCCTGGGGACGTCCACCTACCTGGTGTACGCCGGTGTGTTCACCGTCCTGGGACACGGAGCGGCCTTCGCCCTGTTCGCCACCCCCCACCTGGTGGCCGCCCTGTTCCTGGCTCGGATGGGCCGTTCCCGCTCGAAGGACCGAGCCCCCGCCGCCTCTTCGAAGGTCACGAGAAGGACCGGAGAGAACCCGAAGGCCTCGTAGAGCGTCTCCACCCGCGCCGGGGGCGTTCACACTCCCCGGCGCGGGTACGGGGACCACCGAGCCCCCACCGTGCCCGAGGACGGCGGGCCGCGGCGGGCGGGCCGCGGGCGAAGAGGGAACCGCCCGCGGCCCGATCACCCGCCCCACCCCCTGTCGAAGGCCGGGTCCTCCTGACTAGCATCGTCTGTTGTGACCTATCAGACGACGAACACCGCGAATCATGACGGCCCGGACACCGTGTCCGTGCGCGGGGTCCGCGTCGGTTACACCGACCGCGGAGCGGGCTGTCCCGTCCTGTTCATCCACGGCCACCCCTTCGACCGGACCATGTGGGATCCGCAGGTCAAGGCCTTGGCCGGACGAGGTTACCGGGCCATCGTGCCGGACCTGCGCGGCTATGGCCGCAGCACCGTCGTCCCCGGCATCACCTTCCTGGACTCCTTCGCCCGCGACCTGGCCGCGCTCCTGGACCATCTGGGTCTGGACGTGGTCAACGTCGTGGGGCTGTCCATGGGCGGCCAGGTCGCCCTGGAGATGTACCGGCTCTTCCCCGACCGGATCGACTCCCTGGCCCTGGTGGCCACCAACCCCCTTCCCGAGACCGAGGAGGGCAGGGCCTCGCGCAGGAGGCTGGCCGACCGCTTCCGGAAGGAGGGCATGCGAGGCTACGCCGACGAGATGCTCGTGGGCATGATGACCGCCGAGAACGTCCACGACCTGCCCGAGGTCGCCGACCACGTGCGCTCCATGATGTACGCGTCCCCGCCCGAGGGCGCCGCGGCCGCGCAGCTGGGCCGGGCCGAACGCCCCGACCACGTCCCGCTGCTCAAACGCATCTCCGCGCCCACCCTGCTGATGGTGGGCCGGCACGACGGATTCACCCCGCCCGAGGGGGCCGAACTCATGCACGTGCGCATCCCCGACTCGATCGTGGAGATCATCGAGGGCGCCGGCCACCTGCCCAACCTGGAGCGTCCCGAACGGTTCAACGAACTCCTGCGCCGCTTCCTCGAACGGGCCCGCACCCGCTCCCGCGCCCTCTGACCCGAGGCGGGAGGCGTCGTGCCCCGGACCGTAGGCGGTCGGGGCACACGTCCGGAGCGCGGAGGCGCCCTACGTCGGCGCCTCCGCGAGGACGGATCATCAGGCGGTACGGCGCACCGGCATCCACAACTCGCCCGAGGCCAGCCCCTCCTCGTGCCCCTCGTACTCCACACGGAGCATGTCCGGCCCCTCCGCGTGCAGGTAGGCGGGGTTGGAGGGGAACCACTCCCCGAAGGCGTACGCCCAGATCCGCTGGA
Source organism: Nocardiopsis sp. LDBS1602 (assembly GCF_035818715.1). Lineage (NCBI taxonomy): Bacteria > Bacillati > Actinomycetota > Actinomycetes > Streptosporangiales > Nocardiopsidaceae > Nocardiopsis > Nocardiopsis sp. LDBS1602. The sequence goes on from NZ_JAYLVW010000001.1 coordinate 539,327, forward strand.
TCTCCTCGGGGAAGGAGTACCTCTCGAAGGGGAAGACGGCCCAGGTGCCGGCGGGAACCTCCAGCGACTCCATCCCCTCGGGGACCTCGTCCGAGGACGTGGCGGCGGCCTGAAGGAAGTCGGTCTCCTCGGCCTCGCCTCCAGCGACCTTCACCTTGGACGTGACGCCCAGGATCCCGCGGGGTTCCTGGTCGGACAACGCGTCGATCCTCCGCCACGTGGCGTCGTCGATGCCCTTCACGAACGCGGTCATGGTCTCGTTCTCGCCCTCGCACACGATCGGCACGCGGGCTCCGGGACCGGTGAGGCGGAACGCCTCCTTCTCGACGATCCGATAACGCATGATGGTGTTCCCTTCGACGGTGAGATGGAAGGTCAGACGGGACTGGGAGTCGAGCGCGGCCCCTTCACGTCGGGCCTGACCCGGGCCGACCCCGTGCATGGCGCGGAACGCCCGGGCGAAGGCCTCGGCCGATCCGTAGCCGTACCGGACCGCGATATCGAGAAGAGTCGCCTCGCCCCGGAGCACCTCGGCCCCGGCCAGCGTGAGCCGGCGCCTGCGCGCGTACTCCGAGATCGGCATCCCGGCCAGGACCGAGAACATCCTCCGGAAGTGGTGCTCGGAGACGAGCACAGTGCGCGCCATCGCGGCCACGTCCACCGGCTCGTCCAGGTTCCGTTCGACCCGCTCCAGCGCCTCGTTCAACCGATCCAGCATCCCGTTCTCCCCCTTCTTTCACCGACCACGCTAGGAAGGTCGCCCCGTCCCCGACCCGACCGTCGCCGGTCCTCTCCGGTCGGGTCGCCCCTTCCGCTCTCAGGAGAACGGGCTGTCGCCGTGCCGCGCTCCGTGTCACTCTGTTGCGCGCCCCGTTCCCCCCTTACGGAAGGCGTCATGTCGCAGAGTTCGCCCCCCGCCACCGACCGCCCTCGCCCCGAACCCCTGGGAAGCGGCTTCCGCCGGCTTCTGGCCGCCCTGGGGCTGGGCAACCTCGGAGACGGTATCGCCGTGGTGGCGCTGCCCTGGTACGCCGCCACGATCACCGACGACCCCTTCATGGTGGCGCTGGTGGGGGCCGCCACCCGCCTGCCCTGGCTGCTGTTCGCCCTGCCGGCCGGGGTGCTGGGGGACCGGGTCGATCGGCGGCGGCTGATGATGGCGGCCGGCGGGATCAAGGCCTCGCTGTTGGCGGCCCTGGCCGCGCTCGCCTTCATGGGGCTGGGATCGATCCCGTCGCTGATCGTGTTCGCCCTGCTGGTGGGCGTGTGCGAGGTCTTCTTCGACAACACCGCCCAGTCGATGCTGCCCACGGTGGTGCCGCGTTCCCGGCTGGAGCGGGCCAACGGCCTCTTCCAGGGGGTCGAGCGGGTGCTGAACAAGTTCGTGGGCGCCCCGCTGGCCGGCGTGCTGCTGGCCGTCTCCACCGGGCTCGCCTTCGGCGTCCAGGCGCTACTGATCCTGGGCGCCGTGGCCATGCTGTTCGTCCTGCGCGGGGACTTCCGTGCCGGGGATCAGGAGGCCTCGGAGGAGCCTCGCCCGGCCTCCTCGGCGTGGTCGCGGTTGCGCGAGGGCGTCGTATGGATGTGGCGTCATCCGGTGATGCGACCGATGGCGCTGATCACCGGCCTGTCCAACCTGGGGGCCGCGCTGATGGCGTCGGTGATGGTGCTCTTCGTCCAGGACGTGCTGGGCGCGGGCCCGCAGACCTACGGGCTGCTGATGACGGTCGCCGCGGTGGGCGCGGTCGCGGGGTCGGTGGTGATCCCCTCCTTCGCGACCCGGATGAGCGTCTCCACCTCCCTGGTCCTGTCCCTGACGCTCATGGCCGTGGCCGCCCTGACGTTGGCCCTGCTGCGCAGCGTTCCGGCGTTCGTGGTGTGCCAGCTCCTGATCGGTTTCGCCTCGATGTGGTGGAACATCACGGCGATCTCCCTGTTCGGGAGGGTGATCCCCGACCGGTTGCGCTCGCGCGTGTTCAGCGCGCACCGGACCCTGTCCTGGGGGATGCTGCCGCTGGGAATGCTGCTGGGCGGCGCCCTCGCCCGGTTCTCCGAGGGGCTCCTGGGACGGGAGTGGTCGCTGGCCCTGCCCTTCCTGAGCGCGGGCCTGCTGGAGACGGCGCTGGTCGGGATCACGGCGCTGGTGCTCACCCGGAGGGTCGTCGACGAGGCGTTGGCCCGCTCCGTCCCTGGCGCGGGGTGACCCCGCCCCAAGAAATCGGGCAATAAGGAAAAACCTGGAAATCATCGGGCAACATCCGTGTCTGATTGGACGTGGCGCCCTTCCCGATCCCACCATGGCCCTTCAGGATCGTCGGCAAGCCGACCCCGAGAAGGAGGTGGGCGGGGCGGGGGTAAACGCGCTCCGCAGACCATGGATCTTGCCTTTCTCCGACCCCTGTACGAAAGCGACACCCCGGTGGCCTCGGTCCACCTGGACACCAGTCGGGACACCACCGACGCCGACAAGAAGATCGAACTACGCTGGCGCCACCTGCGCGAGAAACTCGCGTCCCTGGGCACCGACGAGGCCACCCTCGACGTCTTGGAGGAGGCCATCGGCGAAGGCGAATCCCGTGCCTACGGCGACCACGGCCAGGCCCTGTACGCCTCCGAGGGCCGGCTCCTGGGCGCCCACACGCTCGCCGAACCTCCCCGCCAGGACCGGGCGGCCTTCCTCCCCGTACCGGACACCCTCCCCCTGGCCATCGACCGAGGGCGCCGCCTGCCCTACGTCCTCGTGGCCCTGGACCGGGTCAACGCCAAGGTGTACGCCTACGCAGGCCACCCCACGCGCACCCCGGTCCTGGAATCCTCGAACAAGGGCGAGGACCTCCAGAACCTCGACGGGGCCAGCCGCATCTACCCCGGCCAACGCGGAGACGCGGGCAAGCGCCGCGCCGACACCCACATCGGCCAGGAGACCTGGCGCGAGAACACCGCCCAGGTCGCCGAACTGGTCCGTGAGGCCGTGCGCACCGTCGACGCCGCCGTCATCATCGCCGGCGGCGACGACGAGGCCATCGCCTACCTGCGCGAGAACCTGGGCCCGCGCAGCCTGACCATCCCGATCAAGGTGGTGGCCGGCGGTCGAGGCGGGGTCGACGCCGAGGAACGGCTGCGCGAATCCGCCGAGGAGACCCTGCGCGAGCTCATCAGGGAGCGGCAGATCGAAGCTCTCTCCGACTACCAGCGCAAACTCGCCCACGACCAGGCCGTCGAAGGCACCACACCCGTCCTTCCGATGCTCTCCGAGGGACGGGTCGAGACCCTGCTGCTAGGGGCCGAACGCGACGGCGAACCCGAACTGTGGGGCTCGTTCACCTCACCGACGCTGGTGGACACCTCGCCCAAGGGGCTGGACGACCCGAACGCCGCCTTCAAGGCGCCCGCCAGCGCCCTGATGCTGCGATCGGCGGTGCTCTCCGACGCCTCCTTCAGCGAGATGGTCGACCACGGCACCCCCACGAACGAGACGGGGGCCACGCTGCGCTTCCCCAAGTGACGGCACGCGTCCTCGCCTCGGTGCCCCGTCCCCGCCCGTGGGGGAACGGGGCACCTTCACGTCCGCCCGGACCTCAGGCGTCCGCGTACACGCCCAACTCGTTCCCGCTCGGGTCGGCGAAGTGGAAACGCCGCCCGCCGGGGAAGGCGTAGGGGCCCTTCAGCACACGGCCGCCCGCGCGCTCCACGGCCTCCACCGTGCGATCCAGGTCCTCGGAGTAGAGCAGCACCAGAGGGCCGCCGCCCCGCACCTCCCCACCCGGGTTCAACCCGCCCACCTCGGACTCGCCGTCGGGCGAGCGGATCCCCGCGTACATCGGTCCGTAGTCGTTGAACCGCCACCCGAAGGCCTCGGAATAGAAACGCTTGCACTCCTCCAGGTCGGTGACCGCAAGCTCCACGTAGTCGATGGCGTGGTGTCGTCGTCGGCTCATACACGGCATCGTCCCGGACCGGTCCGACAGAACGGAGGGCGACACCCCGCGCCGACCCTGCGGTCCACCCCACCCCGCCTCGACGGCCCACCTCATGGCCCCGCCGGCAGCCGATTCCCAGTATGGAAGGCGACACCTTCGCACCCATGACTGGACCGCCATGATCGCCCTGAGAGGCCTGACCAAACGCTACGGATCCGTCCTCGCGGTGGACTCCCTGGACCTGGAGGTCCACCCCGGACGGGTCACCGGCCTCCTGGGACCCAACGGAGCGGGCAAGAGCACGACCCTGCGCATGGTGCTGGGCCTGGACCACCCCACCGCCGGCCGGGCCCTGATCGGCGGTCGCCCCTACCGGGAACTGGAACACCCCCTGCGCACCGTGGGCGCGGTTCTGGACGCCAGGGCCGTGCACCCGGGCCGCAGCGCCCGCTCCCACCTGCGGGCCCTGGCCCGCAGCCACCACATCCCCGACCGGCGGGTGGAGGAGGTCCTGGCCATCGTGGGCCTCACCGAGGCGGCCGGCCGGCACGCCGGAGGCTTCTCGCTGGGGATGAGCCAACGCCTGGGGATCGCCTCGGCGCTGCTCGGCGACCCCGAACTGCTCATCTTCGACGAGCCCGTCAACGGTCTGGACCCCGACGGGGTCCGCTGGATCCGCGACCTGACCCGGTCCCTGGCCGAAGAGGGACGCACCGTCCTGCTCTCCAGCCACCTGATGAGCGAGATGCAGCTGACCGCCGACCACCTGGTCGTGATCGGTGAGGGCCGGCTCATCGCCGACGCGCCCCTGGACGAGGTCCTGGAGCACGGCCCCGGCACGGCGGTGAGGGTGCGCGCCCCGCACCCCGAGGACCTGGTCGCCGCGCTCCTGGCCGAAGGCGCCGGGGTCGAACGCCCGGCGCCCGGAGAACTCGTCGTCACCGAGACCTCCATCGAGCGTGTGGGCGAACTGGCCCACCGGGCCGGGGTCGCCCTGCACGAGCTCAGCACCCGCGGCGCCTCCCTCGAACAGGCCTACCACGAGCTCACCTCGAACAGCGCCCACCACACCTTCTCGAACGGAGACCCGCTGTGACCCTCGCCCTTCGCCACCGCCCCCTGCTCGGAGCGGTGTCCGCCGAATGGGTCCGTCTCCGATCGGTACGCTCCACCTGGGCCGGGCTGGCCGCGGCCCTGGCCCTGACACTCCTGGTCGCCCCCGGAACGGCGCTGGCCCTGGCCACCAACATGGACAACGGGCTCGTCCCCGCCGTCGAGATCCCCGCCTCCGAGGCGGCCCTCAACGCCATCGTGTGGGCGGCGCAGTTCGCGGTGGTCGGCGTCGCCGTCGTCTTCGTCACCGCCGAATACGTCAACGGGGCCGTCCACTTCTCCCTTCAGGCGGTACCGGTACGCCGTCGGCTGCTCGCGGCCAAGGCGATCGTGCTCTCGACGGTGGTGGCGGCGGCGGCCGTCGTCATGACCGTGGCGGGCACACTCCTGGCCCACGCCCTGCTGTCCCACCCTCTGCTCGGCGACCACGGCACCCTGAAGCTCTCCGACGCCGTACCCGATGTCCTGAGGGCGATCGTCCATCTGGTGACGATCGCCCTGATCGGCCTGGGATTCGGCGCCGCTCTGCGCTCCACCGCCACCGCCCTGGGCGCCGTGTTCCTCCTGATCCTCGGACTTCCCGCGATACTCGTGATGACGGGAGCGGACGTCCTGCTGCCCTACCTTCCCCTCGTCGGAGGCATCTCCCTGATGGACGGCGCCCTGATCATGGGGCCGCCGCCGGAGGCCACCGGCTCACCCCTGAGCGGTCTGGTGGTACTCATGTCCTGGGCGATCTGCGCCCTGACGATCGGAACACTGGTGCTCGAACACCGCGACGCCTGAGAGGGAGGGGAGAACGTGTCGAAGGCCCCCGAGCCCCTCGCCCACCTGCTACGGCACACCACCGAGCGGTGGGGGAGGCGTCGACGCGAGTACGTCGGGGTGTTCGCCGGCCTGCCCGTCAGCCTCCTGACACCGCTGTGGGCCCTGGCCTGCGGAACGGTCCTCCTGGCCGGAACGCTCCATCCCCCCTCCCGTACCCGGTCCCGGGAGACGGCGGCCCGCTGGACCCACCGGCTGAACGAACGGGACCTGGAACGGCTCTCCCGCTGGACGGGGATCACCGTCCGCTCCGAGGCCTCCGCGCGGCGAAGAGCGCTCCACCTCCTGCTCCGGCTGCCACTGCACCTGGTCTCGTTCTACGCGGTGTTCGCGTGGACGGGCCTGGCCGTGCTGTTGACCGCGGGCACCCTGTGGCAGACGGTCACCGGAAGCCGCTCCGAGGTCCACCTCACCTGGCCCGGCGTACAGATCCTCAGCACCACCACCTCCATCGGGGCGGGGCTGATCCTGGGCCTGATGGTGCTGACGTGGTTCACCACCGCCCTGGTCGCGGCGGCCGAACGAGGGCTGGCCCGCGCCCTGCTCGGCCTCGACACCGAGATCCTCCTCCACCGCAGGATCGACGAACTCACCCGCACCCGCGCGGGCGCGGTACAGGCCGTGGACGAGGAACGTCGACGTATCGAACGCGACCTGCACGACGGGGTCCAACAACAGGTCGTGGCCCTGGCCATGCTGTTGGGAAGAGCCCAACGGGCCCAGGATCCGCAGCGCTCGCGTGAGCTGGTCCGCCAGGCCCACACCGAATCGCGGATCCTCCTGGACGAGCTGCGCGAGGTGGCCTGGCGCGTCTACCCCGCCACCCTGGACGCCCTGGGGCTGGAGGCGGCCCTGGCCGAGGCCGCCGGCCGAAGCCCCCTGCCCGTCACCCTCCGCGCCGAACCCTCCCGGCCGCTACCGGACGACGTGGCCACCGCCGTCTACTTCGTGGCCCGCGAGGCCCTGACCAACGCCGCCAAACACTCCGGAGCGGACGGGATCATCCTGGACCTGAACACCACGGAGGAACGGGTCGAACTGGTGGTCTCCGACGACGGCCGCGGCGGCGCCGACCCCGAAGGCGGTGGACTGACCGGGCTGGCCCGCCGGGTCGCCGCCTTCGACGGCGTCCTCACCGTGGACAGCCCTCCCGGCGGCCCCACGACCGTACGCGCCGTCCTGCCCCTGGGGCATCGCGACCCTTCCACGAGAACACGGAGCTCCACATGCGTCTGGTGATCGCCGAGGATTCGGTCCTGCTCAGAGAGGGCCTGGTCCGGTTGCTGGAGGAGGAGGGACATCGGGTGGTCGCCGCCGTCGGGGACGCCGAGGCCCTACTGGCCCGCGTGGACGAACACGCCCCCGACGCCGTCGTGGTGGACGTACGAATGCCGCCCACCCACACCGACGAGGGGCTGCGCGCCGCGCTGCGCCTACGGACCGACCACCCGGACGTGGCGGTACTGGTGCTGTCGCAGTACGTGGAACGGCGCTACGCGGTCGAACTGCTCACCGGAGCGCCCGAAGGCGTCGGCTACCTGCTCAAGGACCGGGTCGCGCAGGTGGAGGAGTTCCTGGAGGCGCTGGAACGGGTGTCCCGGGGAGGAGCGGCCTTCGACCCGGAGGTGGTGCGCCGCCTCCTGGCCGGCACCACCCGCACCGACCCGTTGGCGCGCCTGACCCCGCGCGAACGCGACGTCCTGGAGCACATGGCCCAAGGGCTGAGCAACACCGCCATCTCCGAACGGCTGTACGTGTCGCTGAGCGCGGTGGAGAAGCACATCAACGCGATCTTCGACAAGTTCGACCTGGCGCGCACCCACGAGTACAGCCGCCGTGTCCTGGCGGTCCTGCGATTCCTGGGCGACTGAGCCCCACCCGCTCCGTGCACGGTCGGGCGCGGACGGTGAACGGGACCCTTGATCGCGGCGGAACGTCGATCTAGTGTCGGGGCACCGTCCCGCCCCGGCGGGAGCCCGCCCCCCGACACGGAGGTCATCGTGTCCATCCCCCGAGGAACCCTCCCGACCACGGCGGCCGTCGGCGCGGCCGCCCTGTTCCTATCGGCGATCCCCGCACTCGCCGACCCTCTGCCCACCCCCTCCGGATCACCGATCCGCGACGGGGCGCGGATCCCGGTCTCCGACGGCCCCGCCCTGGAGGAGGCCCTGGCCCAGGCTCGGCCGGGGGACACCATCGAACTGGACGGCGGCACCTACACCGGTGCCTTCGTGATCACCACCGCCGGGACCGCCGACGCCCCCATCACCCTCACCGGCCCCTCCGACGCCGTCCTGGTCAATGACGAGACCCCCTCCGGCAGCGGCTGCCCCACCCCCGAGACCCACGCCGGCGGCTACGGCCTCTGGTTCTACGAGGCCGACCACTGGAACGTGGAGGGCGTCACCGTCGCCGACTCCAAGAAGGGCATCGTCATCGACCGCTCCGACGACGTGCACCTGAGCGGCATCGAGGTGCGTGACATCGAGGACGAGGGAGTGCACTTTCGCAGCTCCAGCTCCGACGGTTCGATCCGCGACTCCCGCATCCGCGACACCGGACTGGTCCAGCCCGGCTTCGGCGAGGGCGTCTATCTGGGGTCGGCCGTCAGCAACTGGGGCTGCTACGGAACCGACGACGGGGTGGACCGCAGCGATCGCATCGAGGTCACCGGCAACCACTTCGGCCCCTACGTGCGCGGAGAGCACATCGACGTCAAGGAGGGCACCTCCGACGGTCTGATCGCCGACAACACCTTCGACGGCCAGGGCATCTCCGGGCAGAACTTCGCCGACAGTTGGGTGGACGTCAAGGGCAACGGCTATCTCTTCGAAGGCAACGTCGGCACCTTCACCGCGCCCGGGGTGTTCGCCCACGGCTACACCAGCACCCAACAGGTGGACGGCCAGGGCTGCGGCAACGTCTTCCGCGACAACCACTCCGACCTGGGCGGTGTCGGAGGCTTCGCGATCGCCCTGTGGAGCCAGTCCGACTGCGCGGACGACCCCAACGTCGTCTACGAGAGCAACACCGTCGACAACGCGAGCCGAGGCCTGACCAACATCGACGTCACCCCTTGACCCCCACCACGGGTCGGGGCCGTGCCGTCCTCTCCGCGGCACGGCCCCGACCCCCTCACCAGGACGTCTCCGACCGAGGCTCTCAGGCCGAGGTCAGCCCCAGCCGGGTCAGCAGCTCACGTCCATCGATGATGTCGATGCGCTGGCCCTTGGCGATGTAGGTCTCGGCCTGCCGGTGCTTGGAGGTCTTGCCACCGTGGTCGCTGGAGCCCACCACGAGCACGTCGGTCTTCTTCGTGACGTTCTTGGCCGGTCGTCCACCCGCCTCGGCGACGCGCTCCCACACCTCGGTCTTGTCCATCCCGGCCACGTCGCCCGACACGCACACGGTGCGCCCGAACAGGGGGCCGTTCGGGTCGGCGTCGGGGGAGGGCTCGGGCAGCGGGGTCTGGGCGGCCCGCTGCCACCGTTCGAACCGGCCCTCTCCGACCGTGCTCGTCGGCGGAACCGCGACCGCCGCCGAACCCGCCGAGAATCGTTCGGTCCGACGCCCGGGAAGACCGGCGGCGCGCAGCGCCTCGGGCAGGGAGGTGGTGCCGTAGCGCTCCATCGCGGCGATCATGATCCGCGCGGCGGCCTCGGCGTCGTCCTCGGCCCGGTGATGGTGGGCGATGTCATGGCCGATGTGCGCGCACACCGTGGGCAGCCGATGGTCGGGCAGATCCCAGGTGCGCCGGGACATCGCCAGGGTGCAGGCGTACTCCAGGGCCGGTAGGTCATGGCCGATGTGGGCGCTGGCCTGACGCAGCGCGCCCATGTCGAAGGCCGCGTTGTGCGCGACCAGAGGGCCGCCGCCGGAGAAGTCCAGGATCCGTTCCAGGACCGGTTCCCAGGTGGGCGCTCCGCGTACGTCGTCGGCGGTGAGCCCGTGGACGGCGGTGTTGTGCCGGGAGAAGAACTCCGCAGGGCCGGGCGGCCGGATGAGGGTGCCGAACCGGTCCACCACCCGCCCGTCGCTCACCCGCACCAACCCCACCGCGCAGACGCTGCCACGGTCCTGATTGGCGGTCTCGAAGTCGATCGCGGTCCAGGTGTGCGACACCCGTGCCTCCCTTACGGTCCCGTCCGAACGGATCGAGCCTACCCACGGGCGCCCACCGGGACGACCCGAAGCCGGGAAACCCCCGACCGAAGCGCCCACCGGGCCGTCCTCCCGGGGCGGTTCCGGCCACGTGGGAGCCGAAGCGCACGGGCACTGTTAGGTTGTCGACCGCTGAATCCGGCATACCTCCTCTTTTGGACGTGTTCGCCGGCTCGGAACGGTAGTGAGGACAAGGACACGAGTGCGGCGCACATCAAGAATCCGGAGTCGCCCCCGATCAGAGGGCCGAAGCACGCAGGCGACCCCAGGGGTTTTCGGGGAGGTGCTCGGTTGGGCCGGGGCCACGGTGGTGACGGGAGCGCTGCTCCTCACCTGGCTCCGCCTCTCCGATTTCCGGGCGACGACGGAGTCCATCGGCGAGGACCTGTCCCCCTTGGTGTGGTGTGCCCTGTTCCTGGCCATGGGCCTCCTCTTCTTCACCGGGGCCCGGTCCATCTCGGGATCGGAGGGGAGACTCCCGAGGATGGGGGACGTCCTCGTACGGGGAGCGGCCGTTCTGGCGGGGGTCGCCTTGGTGTGGGCCTCGTTCCCCACCCGTCACCTGCTGCGCACGGCCTCCAACGCGAGGCAGGACATCTTCCCCGAGCAGGTGGTCGGGCTGTGGGTGGGCGTCTGTGGCCTGGCCGTGGGCCTGGTTCTGGTGCTGTTCTCACGCGGTTCCCTCTGCCCACAACGGTGGGTGCGCGCATCGACCGGTGGCGTGGCGGGTCTGATCATCCTCCTCCCGACCTGTTCTCTCACCCCGATGGTCGTCCACGCTCTGACCGTCGAGCACACCGTCGCCGACGGTGTGCAAGAGGCCGGGCCTGTGCCCACGATCGTGACACGGGTGGGGTGGAGTTGGCGGCCCGAGCAGCGGGTCGTGGGCGTGGAACGCGGACCGTCGGGGCCGATCGTGCTGCATCCCGACGGCTTCGTCGCGTTGGACGGGGCCACCGGCGAGGAACTGTGGTCCTACCGCCTGCCGTACGCCCGACAGGTGGAGACCGGGCTGTTCCCGGGGTCGACGGAGTACGCCTACCTGAGGCATGTGGCCGAACCCGGAACGGAGGAGGAGACCGAGGTGCCGACGATGGTCGTGCTGGACACCGCGACCGGTGAGATCGTGCGCGAGGCCCCCATGCCCCCTCTGGACGCCGAGGAGGAACCCCGCGCCGGCCATCTCACTCCGGAGGTGCGTGTGTCCGGCATGGTGGAGGAGGGTCGACCATGGGCGGTCGCCCACTCCACGACCTCCACCGAGCGGATATGGGAGTTCCCTCTGGACGAGGGGCGCGAGGGGCGTCTGTGTCTGTGGGTTCCCCGTGACGGGATCGCCGGGTACGCGGATCGGGTACTGATCCATAACCTGTGCCTGGACGAGCCCGAGACATCGAGCACGCAAGAGTTGAGGGAGCTCCTCGACCGGATGGCCGTGCCCGACGACGCGGTCGAGAGGGTGATCGTCCTGGACGTCGCCACCGGCGAACCGGTGTGGAGCCGGGAGTGGTCTCCGAAGCACCTGTTCGCGGGCGAGCGGCCCGTGGGCAGCGGTGCTCTGATGGAGGACGAGGACGCGACCGTGGTCCTCACCTCGGGCGGGGCGTTCACCCTGGCCGAGGGCGAACCGGTCGAGTTCGAACCCGACGCTCCGAGCGACGTCGAGGACCGCCCCCTGGGAGTGGACTCCACGGGGGCCGTGATGGCACGCGAGATCATCGGCGAGGAGAGCGCCATGATCCTGCGCACCGACGCCGGAGGGGCGATCGTCGACCGCACCGAGGTCGAGCGGGACTTCGATATCTGGAGAGAGACCGAGCACGCGGGCATCCTGCGTTCGGCTCTCCTCGTGCCGTACCTCTCCGATGCCGGAGACGGCCGCGTGACCAGAGAACTGGCCATCGCCGCCACCGAGGACGAGCGGAGCGTATGGGAACGGCTGGACTTCGACGATGAACCCATGTCCGACCCCGTCGATCGTTGGAACGACGAGGGAGGTCATCGTCTCGTGGTCGTTCCGGGCTCGGTGGTCTCCTACATCGAGAACGGTGGCCTTCCCGGCGGCGATCGGGAACCCCTGTACGGCCTGGTCCCCTGAGCGGCCGGGAAACGAAACCCCCGACCGAAGCGCCCGGCCGGGGCCGTCCTCCCGGGGCGGACGCTTCGGGGTCCTCAGGGGGCGGGCTCGGTGAGGAAGTCGCGCACCAGGCGCCCCACCCTTTCGGGGGACTGGCGGCCGAGCCAGTGACCGTGTCCCGCCAGCAGTTCCAGGCGGGCGTGGGGGACCGCCTTGGCGGCGGCGATGGTGCGGGCCGGGGGCACGCCCACGTCCTTGGCCCCTTGGACGAACAGCGCCGGGCAGGTGATCTCGCGCAGGCGCGGCCGCAGGTCCACGTTCATGCGCCAGGGGCCGATGGAGGTGTTCTGCCAGTCGGAGGCGGAGGCGCCGTTGACCTCCATCTCGGCCATGACCTCGTCGATGACCTGGTCGAAGTCGGCGACGGGGCCGGCGAACAGGCTCCGCCGGACGAAGGCCTCGACCTTGCGCCGGTCGCCGATCATCATCCCCGGCAGGGTGGATCCCAGCAGGGTGCTGCGCGCCATCAGCCACAGGGCCTGGTGCACCACCGGTGGGAACTCCAGGATGCCGGCGGGGCACATCGCCACCAGGCGTTCCACCCGGTCGGGGTGTTCGATGGCGGTGTCCAGGGTCATCGCCCCGCCCTGGGAGAGCCCCACGACACGGGCCGGTCCGGAGGCGAAGCGGTCCAGGACCGCCAGGACGCAGCGGCGCAGCGTCGCGTGGTCGGCGATCCCCTCCCAGGGGATGCTCCTGCCCTGTTTGGGCCAGTCGAGGGCGATGACCCGGTGGTCCCGGGCCAGGTCGGGGATGAGGTGGCGCCAGCTCAGGGTGGCGCTGTCCACCCCGCCGCCGCTGAGCAGCAGCACCGGCGGAGCCTGTTCGGGGCCCTCGACGATCACGCTCAGGTCGCCCTCGGGCATCGAGACCCGTTCGCGGTGGAAGACACGGTCTCGGGGGTCGGTCGTGTTCTCGTTCACGGGGTGTCCTCCTCGTCTCTTTCCCGCCAGCGTCGGAGCATGGCGGGCAGTTCCCTCTCCAGGAACCCGTAGAGCTCGTGGACGCCGGCCAGACGTTCGCGCCGTTCGGGGGAGGCGTCCTCCAGAGCCGCCAGCCCTCGTTCGGTGACCCGGCGAAAGCTCGTGGCCAACGCGTAGCGGCGCTCCAGCATCCGGCTCCAGCCGTCGTCGGCGATGCGGAAGTACTCCTGGCGGTGGCCGCGCTTGCGTACGCCCTCGACCAGGCCGCTGGGGGTGAGCATGCGGGTGGCGGTGCCGATGGAGCTGCGGCTGACCTGGAGTACCTCGGCGAGCCGGGCGGCGCTCTGTTCGGGCGGGTCGCTGATCAGGAGCCATCCGATGACACGGCCTGCGATCAGGGGCAGCCCTTCGTCCTCGAAGAACACCGCGACCTCGTCGACGAAGGCCAGTTCCCTCTCTGTGGGTTCGCTCATGCGGCCACATTACAGTCATTGCAGTCATGACTGCAATGACTGTAATTACTGCAAAGGTCGCCATGCGCTCCAAGAGCACACTCCGCCTCAGCGGATCACTAGCGACGTGTGTGGGTTCGCCCCGACTGTGGTAAAAGTTAGGCGTGCCGAACTTTAGAGATGGGTTGTCTTCAAAAGCCTGGTCGGTCATTTTCTGTGCCGGTATGTCAGCACTTGTACTCAGCTCCTGCACCACGACCCCACCCGAGCGCCCGGGGGATCGCCCCCTCGTGCTCACCACGTTCACGGTCCTGGCCGACATGACCGAGAACGTCGCCGCCGACCGCGTCGACGTGGCCTCCCTGACCCGCCCCGGCGCCGAGATCCACGGCTACGAACCCACCCCCGACGACCTGGTCCGCGGCCGCGACGCCGACCTGATCCTGGAGAACGGCCTGGGGCTGGAGGCCTGGTTCGCCCAGTTCACCGAACGCGTCCAGGCCCCCACCGCCGTACTCGCCGACGGCGTCGAGACCATCCCCATCACCTCCGGCGGCTACGAGGGCGAACCCAACCCCCACGCCTGGATGTCACCCGCCAACGCCCCGATCTACGTCGACAACATCCGCGACGCCCTCACCGAACTCGACCCCGAGGGCGCCGACGAGTTCGCCGAGGCCGCCGAGGCCTACAAGGCCGAGATCGCCGAGATCGCCGACTACCTGGACACCGAACTCGCCGAGGTCCCCTCCTCCTCCCGGGCCCTGGTCACCTGCGAGGGGGCCTTCTCCTACCTGGCCCGCGACGCCGACCTCACCGAGAGGTACCTGTGGCCGGTCAACGCCGAACGCGAGGGCACCCCCCGCCAGATCGCCGCCGTCGCGGACTTCGTCCGGGACAACGACGTCCCCACCGTGTTCTGCGAGAGCACCGTCAACGACAGCGCCCAACGCTCGGTGATACGCGAGACCGGCGCACGCATGGGGGAGACGCTCTACGTCGACTCGCTCTCCACCGCCGACGGCCCCGTCCCCACCTACCTCGACCTGCTCCGCCACGACGCCGAGGCCATCGTCGACGGCCTCACCGGAACATGAGACCGCACACCACGAGCGCTTTCGAGGAAGGGAGGCGTCCATGACGGCCGCCATCGAGGTCGACGACGTCACCGTCCACTACGGCGACGTCCTGGCCCTGGACCGGGTGAGCCTGTCCCTGGAGCCCGGACGGATCTGCGGGCTGCTCGGCATGAACGGATCGGGCAAGTCCACCCTGTTCAAGACCGTGTTGGGCCTGGTGCCCGCCGACCGGGGACGGGTACGCGTCCTGGGCAGGGACGGTCTGGCCGCCCGCCGAGCGGGGCTCGTCGGCTACGTGCCCCAGTCCGAACAGGTCGACTGGGCCTTCCCCGTCCGGGTGCGCGACGTGGTCATGATGGGCCGCTACGGACACATGGGCGGCCGCCGCCGCGCCCGCGCCGCCGACCGTGAGGCGGTCGATCGGGCCCTGGCCCGCACCGACCTGACCGACCTGGCCGACCGCCAGATCGGGGCCCTGTCCGGCGGGCAGCGCAAACGCGCCTTCGTGGCCCGCGCCATCGCCCAGAACGCCGACGTGCTCCTGCTGGACGAACCCTTCGCCGGGGTGGACAAGCGCTCCGAGGCCACCATCGTCGAACTGCTCCTGGAGCTGCGCCGGGCCGGACGCACCCTGCTGGTGTCCACCCACGACCTGGCCCAGGTGCCCACCCTGTGCGACGAGGCGATCCTGCTTCAGCGCCGCGTCATCGCCCACGGGCCGCCGGAGAAGGTACTCGAACCGGACACGCTGCTGGAGGCGTTCGGTATGCACCCCGGAGAGGAGAACTCGTGGACGCGTTGATCGGGTTCGTGGAGTGGTTCACGGTGCCGTTGCAGTTCGAGTTCGTCCAGCGGGCCCTGCTGGTGAGCGTGGTCGCCGGGGTGGTCTGCGCCGTCCTGTCCTGCTGGATGACGCTGGTGGGCTGGTCGCTGATGGGCGACGCGGTCTCCCACGCCGTCCTGCCCGGGGTGGTGCTGTCCTTCATGTTCGGGCTGCCCTTCGCCTTGGGCGCCCTGGTGTTCGGCGCCGGTTCGGTGGCGCTGATCGGGGTGGTCAACCGCACCTCCCGGGTCAAGGAGGACGCGGTGATCGGCGTGGTCTTCACCGCCATGTTCGCCCTGGGGCTGGTGATGATCTCCCGCGTGCCCAGCCAGACCGATCTGGGCCACATCCTGTTCGGCAACGTCCTGGGCGTGTCCGACTCCGACATCGTGCAGGTGCTGCTGTTGGCCGCCGTGGTCCTGGCGGTGGTCTGGTACAAGCACCGCGACCTGACCATGTACGCCTTCGACCCCGTGCACGCCCACGCCATCGGCGTCAACCCGCGCCTGCTGGAGACCCTGCTCCTGGGGCTGCTGTCGGTGACCGTGGTGGTCGCCCTCCAGGCGGTGGGCATCATCCTGGTGGTGGCCATGGTGATCGTTCCGGGCGCCACCGCCTACCTGCTCACCGACCGTTTCGAGAGGATGCTGCTCATCTCCGCCGCCGTGGCGGTGCTCGCCGCGATCGTGGGCGTCCTGGGCAGCTTCCACCTGAACGCCTCCACCGGTGGCTGCATCGTTCTCGCCCAGACCTGCGCCTTCGCCCTGGCCTACCTGTTCTCGCCCCGCCACGGCCTCCTGCGACGTGGACGGGCACGGCGAAGCCCGGCCCGTGTCGAGGGCTGAGGGTCGAAACGACCACCCTCGCGGCCCGCCCCGACCATCGAGGCGGGCCGCTCGTCATCGATTGAACAAAATGTTCAACATATTCTGTTGACAACTATCCGTGAACAACGCATAGTTGACGCCATGAGCACCGAACCGGACCCCTTCACCCGACCCGACCCCGAACAGGCCCGACGCGCTCGCGCCTACGAGGCCCTGTTCCGCATCACCGAACGCCACGCCACCGGCACCGACCGCGCCCGCTGGGAGGAACGGCGCATGCCCATGGCCCCGCACGACGCCGTCCGCCGCATCGCCGACCTGGCCGCCGGCAGCGCCCTTCCCGACGAAGGCGCGCCGGCCGTCGACCAGGCCGACCTGACCGCCGCGCTGACCCTGGTACCCCTGGCCCGCGCGGAGTTCGACCAGATGGAATCGGGCCTTCTCACCATGGCCAGGGGACGCGAGATGACCTGGCAGGAGATCGCCTTCGGCCTCGGACTGGGCACCGCCCAGGCCGCCCGCCAGCGTCACGAACGCCTCCAGGCACGAGGCGAGGACGAACGACCCTGACCCCGGGCCGGTCCGGCTCCGACCGGACCGGCCCGGACGCACCGCCCCCGGTCAGCCCGTACCGCGGAACGACCTCAGAAAGTGCGTCACCACCCGCTGGGCCGCCCGCTCGGCCCGCTCCTCGTCCGACTCGACGGCCACCACCGCCGCCACCGAGATCATGACCAGACGTAGATCCTCGGCACCGACCGCCGCCGAGATCCCTCCCGTCTCCCTCGCGTCCGCCAGCAGCCGGCACAGCCCCCGATGGACCCGCTCCTCCAACTCCCGCGCCCGCTCGGGAAAGAGCTCCCGATGGTCCGGGGAACACGCGCGCGTGGCGACCGTCTCGGAGGCGACGAGCCGCAGCGCCCGCTCCAGAGCCACCTCGGCCGGAAACCCGCGCGCCAGCGCCTCCCACCGTTCGTCCCACTCCCCGGCGACCTGTTCGGCCAGATCCGCGACGATCGCGTCACGACCGGAGAAACGCCGATGGACCGTGGCGGTGGAGACCCCGGCCCGATGGGCCACGTTCCGCACCGTCGCCTCCAGCCCCCGCTCACGAAAGACCTCCCGCGCCGCCCTCAGCACACCGAGCCGGTTACGCCGGGCGTCCCGCCGAAGCCCCCCAGGCTCGGAATCGGACCGGAACCGCGCGTCCTCGACCACTTCTCGTCTCACTTGTCCTCCATCGGGATGGCCCGCCGGCGGGGCACGGGTTACCCCCATCGACACCGGCGACCACCGGTGAGAACCCACGAACACGGCGGGGACTTCCCCGCACCAGGAGGAACCATGCGCGCGGTTCGCTACGACCGCTACGGAGGACCCGAGGTCCTCACCGTCGTCGACGGACTCCCCACGCCCCCGGTGGGCGAGACCGACGTGCGGGTACGGGTGAGCGCCGCCGCCGTCGGCGGCGGTGAGATCCCCATCCGCGCCGGACGGCTGCGCCACGTCCTACGCCAACGCCTCCCCGCCGGGACGGGCGTCGACTTCGTGGGAACCGTCGAACGCACGGGGACGGCCGTCACCCGGGCGAACGTCGGCGACCACGTGTGGGGGGTGATGCCGCACGGCACCTTCGGCTCCATAGCCGAGACGATCGTCGTCCCCCAGGAACGCGTCGCCCCGGCCCCGCGCACGCTCTCGCCCCACGAGGCCGCCGCGCTCCCCGCCTCGGGCACCACGGCCCTGCACGCCCTGACCCGCCGGATCCGTCTTCGACCGGGACAGCGGCTCCTGATCCGCGGAGCCGCCGGGGGAGTGGGCGTGGTCGCGGTGCAACTCGGCGCCTCCCTGGGCGCGCACGTCACCGCCCTGGCCGGCGCCGACCACCTCTCCCGGCTGAGGGAACTGGGCGCCTCCGAGGCCCTCGACCACCGCCGGACACCCCTCCACGACCTGGGGCGCTTCGACGCGATCGTCGACCTGGTCGGCACCCACCTGCCCGCGCTCCGCGCCCGGCTCGTCCCCGGCGGCACGCTGTTCCCGCTCGCGCTGGACCCGAGCCGACCGATCCGATCGGCCCTGTGGGTGGTGGCGGGCCACCTCCACCGGCGCACCCGTCTGGGCGCGTTCAGCAACGACCCCACCCCGCGAGAGCTGGAGGAGCTCACCTCCCTGGTCGAACAGGGGACGATCGTGCCGGTGATCGACACGGTCCTGGGCGTGGACGACATCGTCCGCGCCCACCGTAGGCTCGAACGAGGCGGGGTCCGAGGCAAGGTCGTCGTGACCCTCTGAGCCCCCTTTCGGCGCCACGAACGCCTCCGACCCCCGGTCGATCCGGCCCCGCCGGGTCGACCGGGCCCTCCCGCCACGACCCCACCCCCGGGAGAAAGCGAACCCTTGAGCGCTCTGATCGCCCACATCAGCGACCTGCACCTGGACGGAACCGAGGAGACCACCCGACGCGCCACCCGCACCGTCGACCACCTGCGGTCCCTGCACCGGAGCCCGGATCTGCTCGTGGTCAGCGGCGACATCGCCGACCATGGCGCCCCCGAGGAGTACGAGCAGGCCGCCGCCCTGCTCGACCTGCCCTTCCCCGTCCTGGTCTGCCCCGGCAACCACGACGACCGGGCGGCCCTGCGCTCCGGCCTCCTGGGACAGGACCCCTCCGACGGCCCGGTCGACACCGAACACCGCGGTACTGGCTTCACCGTCCTGGCCTGTGACACCTCCATCCCCGGGCGCGACGACGGACACCTGGGGACCGAGACCCTGGAGCGCGTGCGCCGCACCCTCGACGAACTCCCCGAGGACATCCCGGTCCTCCTGGCCATGCACCACCCCCCGGTGCGCCTGCACCACCCGCTCCCCGACAGGTTGGCGCTCGACAACGTCGAGGACCTGGTCGCCCTGCTGGAGGAGTACCCGCGTGTCGTCGGCGTCCTGGCCGGGCACGCCCACACCGGGGCCGCCGCCACCCTGGCCGGCCGCCCCGTCCTGGTCGCCCCCGGCGTCACCTCCACGCTGAGCATGCCCTGGGAGACCGAGGAGGCGCGCGCCGTGCGCACTCGGCCGCCCGGGATCGCCTTCCACGTCCTGGCCGAGGACGCCTCCCTGACCACGCACTTTCGCTCCGTTCCCTGACCTGAACGCCCACGACCGACCACCGACTGGCCCCGCGCCCGCCGGAACCGACGACAAGGAGGCCACCATGGACCTTCCCCGCATCTTCACCATCCGCGAGAGCGAACACCGCATCCACAACCCGTTCACCCCGGACAAGCTCGCCGCCCTGGGCCGTTCGCTCCGCCTACCCGCCGGAACACGGGTGCTCGATCTGGCCGGTGGCTCGGGAGAGATGCTGTGTACCTGGGCCCGCGACCTGGGCTTCACCGGTACCGGGGTGGACATCAGCACCCTGTTCACCGAACAGGCGCGGGCCCGAGCCGTCGAACTCGACGTCGCCGACCGGGTGGAGTTCGTCCACGGCGACGCCGCCGGCCACGTCTCCGACACCCCGGTCGACCTGGCCGCCTGCGTCGGCGCCACCTGGATCGGCGGCGGTGTGGCCGGCACGGTCGAGCTGCTCCAACGCAGTCTGCGCCCCGGAGGCCTGATGCTGATCGGTGAACCCTACTGGCGGCTGACCCCGCCGGACGAGGAGACCGCCAAGGCCTGCCACGCCACCGGCCCGGACGACTTCCTGTCGCTGCCAGGACTGATCGAATCGTTCGGCGACCTCGGCTACGACGTCGTGGAGATGACCCTGGCCGACCAGGACAGCTGGGACCGCTACAGCGCCGCCCAATGGCTCACCATGCGCCGCTGGCTCGACGAGAATCCCGAAGACGAGATGGCCGCCCAGGTGCGGGAGGAGTTGACCACCGAACCCGCGCGCTATACGCGTTACACGCGCGAATACCTGGGGTGGGGGGTCTTCGCCCTGATGCGGCGCTGACCCTCGACCGTGCTCGGAACACGTTGCGGGGCCGTCCCCTGACGGGGCGGCCCCGGGCGAGACCCTCTCAGAGGAGCATCGCGAGCTGGCGGGCCTGGGCCACCAGCGTGCCCTCGCTGTCCCAGATCTCCATGTCCTCCTCGTGCAGGCCATGGGAGAGGTGCTTGGTGAAGACCCGGCAGGCCAGCCAGCCGGGGGCGGGTCTGGCCCGGACGTGGGTGCTCAACTCCACCGTGATGGTGGTGAACTCGCCGATCTCCAGCACCGCCGGGACCGCGAAGTCGACCATGGCGGGCAGGGAGTGCACGTCGGCGTCGCGGCCGTCGGCGAAGCGCATCCAGAAGTCGACCCGGGGCGTGCCGTCCTTCTTCCCGTCCAACCAGCCCGGACGCTCCGGGTAGCGGTACTCGATCCGGTGCGCGATGGTCACGCCCTCGGGCTTGTCCGCGAACTCGGCCGGCACGTGGCAGTCCTCGGGGGAGGGGAGCTCGGGGGCGCCCTCCAGGTGGAGCTCACGCCCCTCGGCGCTCAGGTCGCCGTAGGTGGCGGTGGCGCGCAGGATCTCCTTGCCGCCCTGCTCGACCACGACGGCGCCGGTGGCCGTGCGGCGCCCCTCGCGAACGGTCTCGGTGCGCAGCAGCGCGGGCCCCGGCGCGGCCGGGCGCAGGTAGAAGGCGGAGACCGCGATCGGGTCGGGCTGGGAGAGGGTCTGTCGCAGGGCGTTCAGGGCCGTCCCCAGGACGTATCCGCCGTTGGGGTGCGAGGTGAAGGTGGTCCAGCCGTCGGTGAAGGTGGCGGTGAACTCGCCGTCGGCACGCTTGTCGACGCGGGTGTCCCGGTCGAACTCGTGGCCTTCGGTGGGGTGGTCAAGGCTCATAGGGCGATGTTACCGGCCAGTAGAAAGCTTGACCACACCCGACCGAATCTCATTCGGTTCACGTGGAGGAAGAAGACCCCCGCTCCGGCCCCACCACCCTGCCGATGCTGCCAGCCTGGATCAGAATAGCGTTCCCCCGCACGTCACGAGCGGTGTTGATCACCGTCGTCCCGCCACTCTCACGCGGCGCCACCTCGTCCAGCAGAGCCCGCAGCTCCTCCGCCGCCCCGGCGTCCTCGCGCAGCAGACGACGCAGCCGCACCTTCCAGGCCTCCTCCACCTCCGAGACCAGGGTCGGATCCTCGCTCAGCTCCTCACGGGACTCCTCCAACTCGGCCAGAGCCCGACCCCGCTTGGCCTCATCACCCTCGAACACCCGGGCGAGCCACCCCCGCACCACCGTCCAACCGCCCTTGACCATCTCCTGCGTCAGGACCTTGGCGCCTTCCTCGAACAGCTCCACCGCGTCGACCTCCACATCCATCGAACCCGCCCCTCCCACCCTGGAAAGGCCCTGACGATGGGACGCTCCGACCCGCGCCATGGTTTCCCCACCCCACGGAGAACCCCGCCGCGGGGAACATCCCGCACCCCACCGACGTTGAACCGCCGGGGCCACCCGCCCCCGATACACAGGAGAAGGTGAAGCGGTTGACTTCCTCCCTCTCGTGAACGAGGGGGACTCCGGAACCATCTAACGATGGTTCGGGGCTTTCGCCCCGTCACGGATCGCTCCGTGGCCTTCCTGCTTCGGCACCAACCGCCCCGTCCGGGAGGACTCCCGTTGAGGTCTTACACCGGCTCCACAGGCAGCAGCCGCCAGCCCGGCGGCTCGAACGTTGATCGCCGCGTTCACGTCGCGGTCATGCGTGACGCCACAGGAGCACGTCCATTCCCGGACGTTCAGCGGCATCCTCTCTTGGAGTTCCCCACACGCCGAGCACAGCTTCGAGGAGGGGAAGAACCGGTCCACCGCGACCAGCTCCCGCCCGTACCACTCGCACTTGTACTCCAGCATGGTGCGCATCTGCCGCCACGCCGCATCCGAGATGGCTCGGGCGAGGGTGTGGTTCTTGACCATGTTGCGCACGGGAAGGTCCTCGATCACGACCACTTGGTTTTCGCGGACGAGACGAGTGGTGAGCTTGTGCAGGAAATCCTTCCTGCGGTCGGTGATCCGCGCGTGCACGCGGGCCACCTTCCGGCGGGCCTTGTCCCGGTTGGCCGATCCTTCGGCCTTGCGGGACAGCTCCCGCTGGGCCTTGGCCAGGCGAGCGCGGTCGCGCCGCTCATACTTGGGGTTGGTCACCTTCTCACCCGTGGACAGGGTCAGAAGCGAGGTGAGTCCGGCATCGATACCGACCGCGTCGTTCGGCGCGGGGGCGGTCTCTATGGTGTCCTCGCACAGGATGGACACGAACCAGCGTCCCGCGCTGTCGCGCGACACCGTCACCGTGGACGGTTTCACGTCCTCGGGCAGGGGTCGCGACCATACGATGCCGAGCGGTTCGGACATCTTCGCCAGCGTGAGCCGCCCGTCCCGGAAACGGAACGCGCTGGGGGTGTACTCGGCGCCGGCCCGCGACTTCTTTCGCGACTTGAAACGCGGATACCGGGCGCGTCCCGCGAAGAAGTTCGAGAACGCGCTTTGCAGGTGGCGGAGTGTCTGTTGAAGCGGGACCGACGACACCTCGGACAGGAACGCGAGGTCGTCTTCCTTCTTCCACCCGGTGAGCATCGCCGATGTGGCGTTGTAGTTCACTCGCTCCTGGCGCCGGTACCACGCCTCTGTGCGCGCGGCCAGGGCCTTGTTGTAGACGAGGCGGACACACCCGAACGTGCGAGACAGTTCCGCTGCCTGCGCATCCGTGGGGTAGAAGCGGTACTTGAACGCCCGCTTCACAGCCTTCCTCGCCATGTCTCACATATTACCGGTTAGCTTGTGAGCACTTAACCGAAAGGAGAAGGGTGTTTCCTCCCCGCCCTGAAGGACGGGGTGTCCACGCCCAACAAACCGATGAGCGCGCGAACCGGCGCCACCCTCGACGGCGCCCACGACGTTCCCCGAAACCGGGTCCCCGGCTGAACACACCACGGGACCCCTGAAGACGAAGGTCCGCACACCTTGCCGAACACCACACGCACCTGGGCCACACGCCCCGAGACCACCGCCGACATCGGTCCGATCCGCGCGCTCACCGCCGCAGCCTTCGACACCGAGGCCGAGGCCGACATCGTCGACGCCCTGCGCGCCGACCCCGAGGCCTGGATCGAAGGACTCTCGATCCTCGCCCTGACCCCCGACGGCGACCCGGTCGGACACGCCCTGTTCACCCGATGCCACGTCGACGAACAGCCCGCGCTGGCCCTGGCCCCGTGCTCGGTCCTGCCCGAGCATCAGCGCACCGGGGCCGGTTCCGCCGCCATCCGCGCCGGACTGGACGCCGCCCGAGCCATGGGCGAGAACCTGGTCCTGGTCCTGGGCCACGCCGACTACTACCCCCGGTTCGGGTTCACACCCGCCTCCGGGTTCGGCGTACGCGCCCCGTTCGAGGTACCCGACGAGGCCATGATGGCCCTGCCCCTGGACCCCGACCGGCCCACCCCGCGCGGAACCATCCGCTACCCCGACGCCTTCGGCGTCTGACCCGCTCCCGAGCGGTGTCCCCGCCGCCGTCCGCGGCGGGGACACCGCCCCGCGGTCAGAGGTGGGACAGGCTCTCCTCCACCAACAGACGCTCGCCCACCCGCCGATAGCGCAGCGACCGGTTGACCGTCAACATCGCCGTGTTCTCCAGGTCGATCGTCACCGCCAACGCCCGCACGTGAGGGAACAGGTCGTGCACACGCAACGCCTGGGTCGCCTTGACCCGGCTCGCCAACCCCTTACGACGATGGGCGGGCATCACCGCGGTGTCGTGCTGGTCGGCCACCCGACCACCGGTCACCGTGCTCACCGTCGCCGCCACCACCCGACCCGAGGTGCTCTCCAACGCGGCGCCGACCACCAGACGGGACCCGTCCTCGGTGATCGAACGCTCCCACTCCCGCACCTGGTCGGGCCCCCAGGCCCGCGACCCCATCGCCAGAGCGACACCCGGAGCGTCCATCAGGTGCGCCATCACCCCTCCGAAGGAGGACAGTAGGGACGCCGGCGCCTCGCCCTCCCAATGGGTGAGCCGATACCCGCGACCGGGCGTGGCCGCCAGACTCGTACAACGCCCCAACGTCTCCGCGTCCAGACGCTGCTCCTGCAACTCCAACCGCGACAGGGTCCGCGGATAGGGGCCGGCCCGGGCGAAGGACTCCCCGGGAGGACCCGCCGAGACGAGACTGCGCAGCCGCTCCATCCCCAGGGACCGGGCCCGCTCGATCACCGCCTCGCGCAACTCGCGGCCGGCGCCCCGGCGACGGGCACCGTCGATCACGAACAGCCGCATGAACCCGATCCCGGGATCGTGGTGTTGACGGCGCAGTTCGGCCACACCCGTCACCGGCCCCTCGGCATCGTCGCGCGCCGCCCACCTCCAGGCCGTCCCCGCCCGATTCGCACGCAGCCGCGCCGCCAACTCCTCCGGCAGGGGAGCACCACCCGACAGCTCTTCGCGTCCCTGACAGAAGGTCGCGCTCCAGGACTCCAGATCGGCCTCGGAGGCCGCTACGGGGTCGAAGATCTCCACATGAGGGCTCATCACCTTCACCGTTTCACAACGGCGCCACCCTTGTCCCCTCTCACGTCGGGCGCGCCCTCCCGATCCCGAACGAGTCCGAGCGCCCCACCACCGCACCCGCCCCTCATCGAAACACCGCCCTACCCCGAACACCACGGTCCGACCGCGCGAACGGGCCGAAAGCATCCCCCCTCACCCGAAACCAGAATCCGACCCGATGCGTCTGAGCAGCCGAGTGACCATCTCCGACGGCCCGCGTCGGACACACGAGAAAGCCCCCGCACATGTCCTCACGAGCCCTCGGCACGTCCGCAGCGGCACTGGCCCTGGCCCTGAGTCTGAGCTCCTGCGGCCTGCTCCCCGACAACGGCGACCCCGACCCCGCCCCCGAGGAGACCGCCGACCAGGCCCAGGAGACCGTCGCCCAGGATCTGCCCTTCACCCGCCAGGGACGCCTCTTCGTCGAAGACGGCAACGACGTCGCCTTCGAGGTCGTCATCAACGCCCTGGAATCCGACGGCGAATACCTGATGATCGACGTCACCCACAACATCCTCGAACCGCTCCCGGGCGCCGTCACCAGCACCAGCGCCCCCATCCGCATGGTCGACCCGCTCTCCGGCGAGGTCCTGCGGGTCCTGGAGAACGAGGACAACAACGGCGAGCCCTACGGCACCTACTTCGTCGAGGGCGACCCCTTCATGCCCACCCACGAGGGGCTGGCCACCCCCATGCGCCGCTACTTCCCCGCCCCCAGTGAGGAGGTGGAGACCCTCACCTTCACCGGCGCCGGCCTCGGATACGTCCCCGGAGTCCCCGTCACCTACGTCGACGAGTTCACCGAGGCCCCCGAACCCAACGTCTACGACTACATCGACCCCGAGACGTGGGAACGCCAAGAGCTGCCCGACGAGATCTTCTACCCCGACGACGTCCCCGAATCGGGCCTGGACGTGACCGCGGAGCGGCAGTCCATGGAGAGCTTCGTGGACAGCCCCGTCTCCTCCACCACCCGCGCCGGCGACCAGGAGACCATCGCCCTGCACTCGGACAACATGTTCGAGGTCGACGAGGCCGAACCCACCGACGAGGCCGCCGAGACCATCCGCCAGGCCGCCGCCTCCCTGCGGGAGAACCTGGCCGAGGGCACCGAGATCACCGTCATCGGCCACACCGACGGCACCGGCGACGACGCCTACAACCAGAACCTGTCCCAAGAGCGGGCCCAGGCCGCCCTGGAGCTGCTCGAATCCGAACTCGGTGACGGATTCTCCCTGTCCACCGAGGGACGCGGCAGCGACGAACTGCTCGCCGAGGAGGGCGGGGACGACGACGAGGAGGCGCGCGCCCGCAACCGCCGCGTCGAACTCTTCTACGAGGTCCCCCTGGACGCCCGGGACAGCGAGGGAGAGGGCCTGGACTCCGCCCAGCGCCACGTCGCCGGACCGGCCGCCTACTTCGAGGAGATGGAGCCCCACACCACCGTCTCCGACGACGACATCGACCTGAACGTCTACCCGCTGGTACGCGACGGCGCCTACCTGTTCCAGATGGTGGGCTTCCAGAACTCCACCCTGAACGACCTGGAGGCGGACCTGGACGGTGACGAGTCGGCGCTGCCCGGCAGCCCCGCCCAGTACGCCGAGGGCACCATGGGCGGTTTCCGTCTGGAGGAACCCGACAGCGGCCTGATCCGCTACGTCATCCGTATCCGCACCGCCGAGGACGAGTACGAGGACTTCGCCGACCAGATCCACACCCTCAGCCCGGGCGAGGAGTACCTGGCCCTGGCGGTCTTCCCCGCCCCGGCCGCGGACGTGAACGAGATGACCCTGTACGCGGGCGCCTTCGGAGAGATCCCCGGCGTCCCGATCCGCTGACCCCCACGCACCACCCGCCTCACGCGCGCCCCGCCTCCTCGATCCACGAGAAGGGCGGGGCGCGCGTGTTCACGCCGGAAGCCGCTCACCGCTCCATCGCGGCCGCCTCCTCGCCGAGTCCGACCGGGGCCGTACCGCCCTCGGCCAGGCCACGACCGCAACGACCGCACTCGGAGCGACGACGCACCGCGTAGGCGACGGTCGCCACCGCCAGGGCCACACCCCACACGCCCATGGACAAGAGCGCGAACGTGTTCGGGTCGCTCCACCGCGTGGGATCGGCCTCTCCCAGCATCACCAGCCAGGAACGCCCCATGGCGAGCAGCGCCAGCGACACCACCGTGGCGGGCACCACCGCCAACGACACCGGAACCCGACGCCCCGCCAGACCCAGGGTCCACCAGGGCAGACGCACACCCCAGCGCAGCACGAGCCCGCTCATCAGCGCCACCCCCGCCAACGCCGCAGACCCCAACCCCACACCGACGACGATGTGCTCACCGGTACGGGTCATCTCCTCGAACACCTCCGGATCCATCCCCATCGGGATCCCGAAGAGCCAGGGCAGCCGCAGCGCCGGATAGACCAGGGCGACCGCCGACCCCGCCGTCACCGCGACCACCCCCGTGCGCCGGGCCCGCTCACGCACCCGCGCCTCCACCCGCGGCGTCCAATGACCGTCACGTCCACAGCGCGGACACGCCCCGCCCACCGCACGCCGCCGATACAGGGCCGCCACACCCCACACCAGCACCCCCAGCGCGAAGAACAGCACGGTCAGGTGGGTGGGCCGCAAGGTGGCCTCCAACCAGGCCCCGGCCAGACCCGGCACCGTCCAACCCACCACGGGAAGGATCATCGTGTAACCGAGCCAGGCCAACAGCTGCCCGTCGACGAACACCAGGAACGCCACCCCCGCCATGGCCCAGGAGGCGAACTCCACCGCACGCCCCCACCGGGCCCGACCGGACAGGACGACCAGGGACAACACCACCCCCAGCCCGCCCATCACCAGAGACGCCGCGACCGCCGCCCCGGAGCCGGCCGCGACGAACAACGACCCGAACCCGTCCTCGGTGGGCACACCCACCGGCAACAGGCCCGCGCCCCACCCGATCCCCAGCCCCAGGGCGACGGCGGACCAGGCCAACGCGGCCCAGGGCGCCGACGCCAGGACCCCCGGCGGATGTGCTCTCTCGGCATTCGAAACGGTCATGGCCTTGCTCCCTCACCATCGGAACGGATCCTGGAGCCCACTGTGGCCCTCGCACCCGCACCGCCGCCTCCCCACAGGGAGGGTTTCGTCTCCCTCCCATGGGGGAGAGCGCCCTCCCGGGCGGGGGAGGGCCGCGCCCCTCACCCCCGGTGTCGGGAGACCGCCCGATCCAAGGCCAGCCGCAACAGCTCACGGGTCGCCTCGGCGGTACGCGGCCCGGGCGAGACCACCGACACCCACCCTTGGGCGGCGTAGACCGGATGCGGCAGCAACCGGTCGATCTCGGCGTGGTCGACGTCGCCGCCCTCGACCGAGTACTCGGCGGGGGAGCGGCCCATCCGTTCGGTGAACGCGACCCGCCCCACCGCCATGTTGACCCGGAACACCCCGGGCCGATCCAGATCCGAGGCGGTGTCGAACCCCGGATAGTCCTTGGTCACGATGGTCGCGAAGGGCCCGAACCCCCGCTCCCCGCCCTGGCCGCCGGGATCGTAGGTGAAGAAGGTGTCGCCCCAGGCCACCGGGGGCGCCCCGCTCTCCTCACTCGCCCGATCCACCCGTACCGGCCCCGACGCCGCCACGAACGCGATGATCTCCTCTTGGTCCACGTCCCACCCCTTCGACACATCGAAGAACGAGGGGCCGACCCACGGACCGGCCCCTCCCCGTACTTCAAGTGTGTCATCGAACCGCTTTATGAGACCTGAGCGGAGGAAACCCCTGATAACAGGCGCCTACACCGTTCCAACCCTCAAATCAGGAGGTCACGATCCCGTCGGAGAAGGAGCCCGGTCCGCTCGGACCAGGACCACGACCTTGCCCCGCACACGCCCGCTCTCGGAACGGGCGTGCGCCCACCCGACCCGCTCCAAGGGATAGGCCCTCTCGATACGCGGCGTATAGAGACCCCGCCGACCGAGCTCGCCCGCCCGCGCCAAGAGCGCGGAATCGTTCTCCGCGTCGGCCACGCGCACCCCCAGACGCCGCGCGCCGGCGTGATCGGCCACCGTCGAGACACGATCGGGACCGCCCACGATCGCGACGAGATCGGCCAACGAACCGGAGGCCGCGGTGTCCAACGCGACGTCGACCCCCTCCGGCGCCAGAGCGGCCACACGCTCGGCCAGGCCCGGCCCATAGGTGGTGGGAACGGCCCCCAACGAGGCGAGGAAACCGTGATTGCGCTCGCTCGCCGTCCCGATCACGGTCGCCCCCAAGGCCCGCGCGATCTCCACGGCCGCGCCGCCCACGCCTCCGGCCGCCCCCTCCACCAACAGGGTGCGCCCCTTCAAGGGGCCCAGCGCGTTCAACCCGCCCAGCGCGGTCACCGACGCCAGCCCCGCTCCCGCGGCCTCCTCGTCGGTCCAGGCCTCGGGAACCCGAGCCCAGGCCGAGAACACCGCCAACTCCGCCGTCGCTCCGGTGACACCGCCCAACCCGAAGACACGCTCGCCCGGACCCACACCGCGCACCCCGGCACCGATCC
The DNA here is from genome assembly GCF_035818715.1 of Nocardiopsis sp. LDBS1602. Taxonomy (NCBI): domain Bacteria; kingdom Bacillati; phylum Actinomycetota; class Actinomycetes; order Streptosporangiales; family Nocardiopsidaceae; genus Nocardiopsis; species Nocardiopsis sp. LDBS1602. The sequence goes on from NZ_JAYLVW010000001.1 coordinate 568,678, forward strand.
GATCGACCACACCCACGGCGTCACGCCCGGGGATCGCCGGCAGCTCCACGGGCAAGAGCCCGCGCAACGCCCCCGAACGCACCTTCCAGTCGATGGGGTTGACCCCGGCCGCCGCGACCCGGACACGAATCTCGCCGGGCCCCGGAGAGGGCTCCGGCGCCTCCTCGACCACGAGGGTGTCCACACCGCCGTACTCGTGATAACGAACCGCCCGCATGATGTTCTCCGCCTTTCCGTACGACCCGAACGGGCCGATGGGAGGAATGGTCGGCGGACGCCGACGCCGGCTAACCTAGAACCTGACGTCAACGTCAGGTGCAAGTCGTGCCGGACACCCCGACGAAGGAGGACCCGTGCGCATCGGAGAGGTCGCCGAGAAGGCGGGAGTGAGCGTTCGGGCACTGCGCTACTACGAGGAACAGGAACTGCTCCCCGCCGAACGCGGCCCCGGAGGCCAACGGCACTACCCCGACACCGCCGTGGCACGGGTCGAACTGATCCAACAGCTGTACTCCGCGGGCCTGCCCAGCAGGGTGATCCGCGAGGTCCTACCGTGCGTGGACTCCGGAGAACCCGACCCGGCGCTCCTGGGACTACTGGTCGACGAACGCGAACGCGTCGACGAGCGCATCGACGACCTGCTCGCCGTACGCGACCGGCTCGACCTGGTGATCGCCCTCACCCGCGACCCCGAGGCGGACTGCTCCCGCCTGGAACGAGCCCCCACCCCACGACCACGCCGATGAACCCCGCCCGCCGGCGCCCCCGCCGACCCTAGAGCCCCACGCCCTCACCGGCCAGGGCCCAGGACGGCAACGCCTCCACCCGAGAGGACCACTCACGCGAGGCCGGAGCGCCCGAGGAACCCGCCCCCAGCACCCCCGCCACGATCGCGCACGTGGTGTCCATGTCCCCGCCCGGCGCCACCGTCGCCCACAACGCCGACTCGAGCCCGCCCCGATAGCGGGCCACCACCCACAACGCGAAGGGCACCGTGTCCACCGCCCGCGCCGATGCCCCCGACCCCAACTCCGTGGCCGCGCCCAACGGGTCGGAGGAGACCAGCAACGCACGCGCGTCGCGCACACCCTCGCGCACCGGGCCCGGCTCGAGCGCCTCGGCCACCCGGTCCAGGAACCGGCCCGGCCCCCACCACTCGTGTCGGGCCATCAGAGCCGCGGCCACCGCGACCGCCACCGCGCCCTCCACCGCCTCGGGGTGGGTGTGGGTGACACGCGCGCTCACCCGCGCCTGCTCCACCACCCGCTCCAGATCGTCGGCGAAGTAGGCGCCCAACGGCGCCACCCGCATCGCCGCCCCGTTGCCCCACGAACCGGCGCCGTCGAAGGCCCGCGCCGCCGCCTCACGCAGCTCACGGCCCCCGGCGGCCTCACGCAACAGACGTTCGGTCCCGGCCCCATAGCCACGCCCGGAGTCGTGACGACGCACGAAGGAGGCGGCCAACCGGTCCGGGTCCACCCCCTGGCCGCGCACCACCTCGGCGTGGACCGACGCCGCCATCTCGGTGTCGTCGCTCCACCGCCATGGGCCCCAGGGCGGGATCCGATCGGGGATCGAACCCCCATGGTCGGGGTCGGCCAGCCGAGAACCGAAGGCGTCCCCCACAGCCAGAGCCGACAGAGCGGCCAGGGCACGCGCCGAAGGAGAAAGATCGAAGGTGACCATCCTCCACATCCTCACCGACCCGACCCTGCCTGTCCACAGCACACCACCACGATATGTACACGCTTGACCACAAAAGGCGACCCGTGTGCCCTCCTCACCACCACCGGGTAGAGACCCCCTCGGACCCACCCCGCACCCAGGAGCACCCATGACCCCACGCCCCCACGAACGCCCCCGCCACGACCGCGCCGTCGGAGCCCTACTGGGCGCACCCGCCGCGGCCGCCCTGGAGGCCCCCCACGCGAAACCACACCCGCCCCCCGCCCTGGAACGGCTCACCCACGCCGCCCTGGAGGAACTCACCACCAGAGAGGAGACACCCCACCCGCCCACCGACCCCACCGACCGGGCCTGGGTCCGGGCCCTACGAGCCCTGGCCCGCACCGGAACCCCGCCCGAACACCTCCCCGAACTCGACGACGCCCCCCACCACGACCCGCGCGGCGCCTCCTGGAAGGCCCTGACCCGCACACCCCCCCCCCCGCACGACCCCGCTCACGGCTTCTTCGCCTGCGACCACCTCGTCCAGGCCGTCCGCGCCGCCCACCACGCCCACGACCTGCCCACCGCCCTCTACACCGGGGCGCTGGCCGGAGCGCTCTGGGGCGCCTCCGCCCTGCCCGCCCGGGCCCTGCGCGGCATCGGCGCGCACACCGACCCCCACACCCCCACCACCGAGGCGCTACGCCTGGCCGGCCCCACCCCCGACGAAGAGCGCTGGCCGCTCGCGCCCCTGAACAGCGAGGACGGACACACCTTCCCCTCCTTCGCCGTCCCCCACCCCCTGGACCCCCACGTCCTGCTCGGCGACATGGAATACCTCAGAAACAACCCCCACGCAGTGGACACGGTCGTCTCCCTGTGCCGCACCCACCCCGACGACGCGCCCCACCTGCCCCACCACGACTGGCTCCGCTTCTGGCTGCACGACTCCTCCGCCGCCAACGCCAACCTCCACTTCACCCTGAACGAGGCCGCCGCGGCCGTCACCGACCTGCGCGCCCAAGGCCGACGCGTCCTCCTGCACTGCTGGGCCGGCGCCTCACGCACCCCCGCCGTGGCCACCCGCTACGCCGTCACCGCCCTCGGAGCCCCACTCCTGCCCACCATGGCCGACATGATCCGCACCGTCGGAGGCCACCTGGACAACCCCTCCCTGTCCCGCGCCGTGGCCGAACTCGACGGCCGAGAACTCCCCGATCCGGCGAAGTCCCTGTTCAACGGCCATCTCCCCCCGCGACGCACGCCCACCGGGTGATAAGTTCCACAAACCCCCTCTTTCCGGTACCGTTACTCTCGCGTTACCCCTAAGCTCTGCGCCCAGACCCCGTGCAACGCCAAACGCCGGCGGTCCCGGCTCCGCCCGTGCCCGGCCCACACCCGTGGACCCCGCACCCCCAGGAGCGTCGACACCCTTCGACCCCCCGAAGGGGACACGCGCCAGGAGGCGGCCGCCCTGCCCTGTTCCCGTTCGAAGGACTGCGTTGTGGGCAAACACGAGCCCCAGAACCCACCGGTGGACGACCCCATGGACGACCTCGCCGCCGCCACAGGCCCGGCCGAGACACCCCTGGGCCCCCGCCGCGCCGCAAAACGCTCGCGCCGCAAACGCGCGATGATCGTGGCCTCGGCCGCCGGACTGACCCTGGTCGTGGGCGGCGGCGCCGCGACCGCCGTCATCGTCTCCGGCGCGGACCCGGGCGACGCCACCAGCACGGTGACCATCCCCCAGGCCCAGCCCGACCCGCTCGTGGCCGCCGAGGGCGACACCGAACGCGACCCCGAACTCCTGGAACGCGCCGAACAGGCCCGCGCCCAGGCCACCACCAGCCAGAGCGCCTCGGGCCCGGCCATCCGGGAAGAGCCCGACCCCGAACCCGAGACCCAGAGCACCGAGTCCACCGACACCGGCGGCTCGGACACCTCCGCCTCCTCCGGCGGCGGACAGGGCACCGGCGAGGGCGGCACCTGCCAGGCCTCCTTCTACGGCGACGGCTTCCACGGAGCCACCACCGCCAACGGAGAGACCTTCGACACCTACGGCATGACGGCCGCCCACAAGACCCTGCCCTTCGACACCATGGTGCGGGTCACCAACCCCTCCAACGGCAAGTCGGTGACGGTCCGCATCAACGACCGCGGACCCTACATCTCCGGACGCTGCCTGGACCTGTCCACGGCCGCCTTCGACGAGATCATCGGCACCGGAGCCGGCGTCGGCACCGTCGACTGGGAGGTCGTGGGCTGACACCCGCCCCTGCCACCGCTCCACCACGCGCGCCCCGGACCACCACGGTCCGGGGCGCGCGTCGTTTCCCGCCACCCCCGCCCAGAACCACCACCCCCGGGCCCCTCGACGCGTACAATCCCGCCCAAGGCCCCACCCCCACCGCAGGTGAGAGCCGCGACGCCACCCCCACGTGGCACGACCCCCGTACGCCACCACAACCGAACCCAGGGGAGCCCGGACCTTGTTCCGCACCACGACCGGATGGGTCGTCTCACCCACCGACCTGGTCGACACCCTCGAATGCGACCACCGCAGCGCCCTCAAGACCGCCCTGGCCGCACACCTGCCCGGAGCCCCCCGCCCCGAACCCGTCGACCCCCTCGTCGCCCACCACGGCCACACCCACGAGACCGACGAACTCGACCGCCTCACCGACCTGTTCGGCGACGTCACCACCATCGACGACCCCGCCCCCGACGACCACTCCCTGGCCGAGGCCGCGCACGCCACCGCCCGCGCCATGGACGCCCGCGTCCCCGTCATCTACCAGGCCAGCTTCCACCACCCCCTCACCGACCGGGTCGCCTTCCACGGACGCGCCGACTTCCTCATCCGCTCCGACCTGGACCCCGCCACCGGCGAACCCCGACCCGACCACACCGGGCCCGCCACCTACGAACCCTGGGACACCAAACTCGCCCGCGACCCCGGACCCGCCGCCGTCGTCCAACTCGCCGCCTACGCCGACGCCGTCGCCACCCTGTCCGGCCACACCCCCCACAACATGCACCTGATCACCGGCGACCGGCACACCCGCACCCTGCCCACCGCCGAATTCACCCCCATCCTGGCCACCATCACCACCCGCCTCCTGGAACGCCTGGCACGCGAACCCGCCCTGCCCACCCCCACCTGGGGCGAACCCCGACCCGCCTGCGACGGCTGCGGCTACACCACCTGGTGCTCCCAAGGCCGCGTCGCCGCCCGCCACCTGTCCCTGGTCGCCGGCCTGCGCACCGACCAGGCCGCCAAACTCACCGACGCCGGCATCACCACCATCGACGCCCTGGCCCGCGTCCCCGACCAGGACCGCCCCACCACCCTGCCCCGACGCTCCTTCGAACAACTCCGCGCCCAGGCCGCCCTCCAGGTCCGCCAGGACACCACCCGCACCGCCCACGACCCCCAAGGGCGGGTCAGCGCCGAAGTGTTCTCACCCGACGGACTCGCCTCCCTGCCCGCCCCCTCCACCGGCGACGTCTTCTTCGACATGGAGGGCTACCCCTACCACTCCCACCAGGACGGACGCGGCCTCGAATACCTCTTCGGCGCCACCACCGAGGACCCCGACGGACACGAGACCTTCCACACCTTCTGGGCCCACGACCGCGCCCAGGAGAAGAAGGCCCTGGAGGACTTCGTCGACTTCGTCACCGCCCGCATCGACACGGACGAGGGCGCCCACATCTACCACTACGCCTCCTACGAGGTGGACCGGCTCAAACACCTCAGCTCCGCCTACGCCACCCGCGAAGAGGAGGTCGACCGGCTCCTACGCCAGAACCGGCTCATCGACCTGTACACCGTGGTCCGCAAGAGCCTGCGCGTATCCCAACGCTCCTACTCCATCAAGTACCTCGAACCCCTCTACCTGGACACCGCCCGCGACGGAGGCGTCACCACCGCCGCCTCCAGCATCGACGCCTACGCCGCCTACCTGCGCGCCCACCAGGACGGCGACACCGACACCGCCGCCCGCGTCCTGGACGACATCGCCGCCTACAATCGCGACGACTGCCACTCCACCGCACGCCTACGCGACTGGCTGGAAGGCCACCGCGCCGACCAGGGCATCACCACACGCCCCCTCCTCCAGATCGAGATCACCGAGGAAGAGGCCGAACGCGCCCGCAAACGCGCCGAAAGGGACGCCCGCCACGCCGCCCTGACCGAACCCCTCCTCGACGGCGTGCCCGAACAACCCGAACAGCGCACCGACGCCGACCACCCCCGCGCCACCCTGGCCGCCCTGGTCGGCTACTACCGGCGCGAGAACAGCCCGCCCTGGCGCGAACACTTCCAACGCTCCAACGCACCCCTGCACGAACTGGAGACCGACGGCAACTGCGCCGTCCCTTGGCAGGCCCACGTGGGGGAGTGGGAACACCCCACCGGCAAACGCCGCAACGCCCGCCGCGAGGTCGCCATGCGCCTGGACCGCGCCCACCCCAACCCCTTCACCACCGGCGAGAGCGTCCACCTACTGCACCCGGCCGCCCCCGGACAGAGCGCCACCACCCGCCCCGCCAAGGTCCTCAAGGCCGAACCCGACGCCCTCACCCTCATCGAGACCGCCCCACCCGAACAGATCACCTCCAGCGCCCCCATCGCCGTCCTGCCCGGCTCCCCGGTCGACCCCAAACCCAAGGACGGCGCCCTGGAGACGGTCGCCCACACCGCCGCCCACACCCTGCCCGACTGGCCCCACCACGCCGGCCTGGACGTCCTACGCCGCACCCCGCCCCGCCTGGACCCCCCGGGCCCCCTGCCCGACCCCGCCCACCACGACGACCTCATCGACGCCGCCATCACCGCCGTGGACCGCCTCGACCACTCCTACCTCGCCGTCCAAGGCCCACCCGGAGCCGGCAAGACCTACCTGGCCGCACGCCTGATCACCCACCTGATCGCCAAGGGCCGCAGCGTCGGCGTCTGCTCCACCGGCCACAAGGCCGTCGAGAACGTCATGAGCGCCGCCCTGCGCGCCGCGAACGAACAAGGCCTGGCCATCGAGGCCGCCAAACGCCCCCGCGGCGGCAAGAAGGACCCCGACGCCCCCTGGTACCAGCCCTCGAGCCAACAGGTCCTGGCCAACTGGCGCACCAAACGCGCCGCCCAAGGACAGCCCGTCCTCATCGGCGGCACCGCCTGGGGCATGTCCGGCGCCGACACCATCGCCGACCCCCTGGACGTGATGATCATCGACGAGGCCGGCCAGTTCGCCCTCGCCGATACCCTGGCCGTGTCCGCCTCCGCCCACGACCTCGTCCTGCTCGGCGACCCCCGCCAACTGCCCCAGGTCGTCCAAGGAGTGCACACCGACGGCGCCGACGCCTCGGCCCTGCAACACCTCATGGACGGCCAGGCCATCATCGACCCCGCCCTGGGCTACTTCCTCGACCAGACCCGACGCATGCACCCGAACGTGTGCGCCCCCGTCTCCACCCTGTCCTACCAAGGCCGACTCCAAGCCCACCCCACCACCGCCCGACGCCGCCTCCACCACCTGGAGGCGGGCGTGTACGCCCACCCCGTCCACCACACCGGCCGCACCACCCACAGCCCCGAAGAGGTCGAGGCGGTCGTGGCCGCCGCACTACGCCTGACCGAGGAACACCTCACCCTCGACCCCGACCAGGACCCACGCCCCCTCACCGGCGCCGACATCCTCGTCGTGGCCCCCTACAACCTCCAAGTGCGCTCCCTGCGCCAGGCCCTGGCCCACGCCGCCCAGGACCACCCCGCCCTCGAAGGCGTACGCGTGGGCACCGTCGACCGCTTCCAAGGCCAGGAGGCCGCCGCCGTCATCTGCTCCATGACCGTCTCCAACGCCGCCGAGACCAGCCGAGGCCCCTCCTTCGTCCTGGACCGCAACCGACTCAACGTCGCCCTCTCCCGCGCCCAACTCCTGGCCCTGGTCGTCTACTCGCCCGACCTGCTCACCACCGCGCCCCGCACCGTGGACGAACTCCGCCTCCTGGCCTCCTTCACCGGACTGACCCACCACGCCCGCCCCTGGAACCACACTTGAGGACACCCCGCTCCACGGTTTCGGACACCTGCCCGGTGGAGTACGTTTTACGTGGCACACCACGCCGTCCCGCCCCACGAACGGGACCTCGTTCTGGTGTGCGCCACGACACCCGCGCGGCGCACCCCGCCGCGCCCCAACGATCCGGCCCACCACCCGTATTCGTCGAAAGGCCCCACGGCCCCCGTGTCTGAACGTCCCTCCGCCCCCGGCGGCGGCCGCAACACCCGCCACCCCACCGGTATCCGCGTCGTCCTGTGCCTCCTGGCCCTGTTCGCCCTGGCCGCGGGCCCCTTCGGATACCTGATGGGATTGGACGCCGACTCCCACGCCGGCTCGGCCGCCGAATGGTTCACCCTCGCCTTCGGCGCCGCCGTCGGCATCCCCTTCCTGGCCGCCGCCGTGGCCACCGTCGCCGGCGACCGCCGCGCCGCCCTGTGGTCCCTGGCCCTACTCCTGTGGCCCGTGGTGTTCGTGGTGGTTATCCACCTCCTGCGCTCGGCCGGGTAGGCTCCCGGGCGTGTCACCCAAGAAACGCAAGAGCCGCCGCACCCGCCAGGACCGCGCCCGGACCACACCCGCGCCCACCGAGGCCGGCCGTGTGGCCCCGGGCACCACACCCGACAAGCGGCCGCTCAAACGCACCCCGGCGGTGATCGCCTCACCACCCGACCGCAGAGTGACCGCGCTGTGGGTCCTGCTGTGGATCCTGTGGGCCCTGGGCACCCCCCTGGCCCTGGCCGCGCTGCTCTTCGCCGGCCTGGACACCGGCGTGGACCCCATGGACCCGCGCCTGGAGGACCCCCAGACCGCACAAGAGGTGATCGCCGAACACACCGACCGGACCATGCGCTCCATCGGCAACGCCCTCATCTGGCTCCTGGTCTTCGCCTGGGGCGTCCCCGCCCTGGGCACCGTGTGCGCCCTGGCGCTACGCCGACGCATGGCCGCCATCGCCTTCGGTGTGGCCCTGGCCCTGTCGGTGACCCTCCTACTGCTGGTCGCCCCGCCCAACGAACTCTGGGACGCCGTCATCGCCCACCTGTTCGGCTGAGCGCCCCGACCCACCCGCACGCCTTCACGCGCCCCGACCCGCCCCAGGCCACAATGGACCCCGTGGACACCACCGACACCGACAGCCCGCTCCCGGTCCCCGTACGCAGCCGCCTGAGTCATCTGGACCACAACGTCCTGGTCGACACCCGCGCCCTGGAACGGGTCCGCGAACGCTTCGACACCGAACAGGCCCGACTCCTGGGCCGCTTCCTGGCCAACGCCCAATCACCGGCCACCCTGCGTGCCTACCGCGCCGACTGGACCGCCTTCGGCGCCTGGTGCCTGACCGAAGGCCGCACCTCGCTACCGGCCGACCCCGTGGACGTGGCCGTCTACCTGGCCGCATGCGCCCAGAACGGAGAGGGGACCGGACGCCCCCTGGCCCCCTCCACCCTGGAACGACGCGCCGCCGCCATCGCCGCCGTCCACGGCGCCCACGGCCTGGACTCGCCCACCCGCGCCGAAGTGGTGCGCATGACCCTGCGCGGAATCCGCCGCACCCACAAGGCCCGCCCCCGCCGCAAGGCCCCCGTCCTGCTCTCGACCCTGGAGGCCCTGCTCGCGGTACGCCCCCAGGACGGACACCCCGGGGGAGTGGCCCGCCGACGCGACGCCGTCCTACTGCTGACCGGCTTCGCCGGAGCGCTACGCCGCTCCGAACTGGCCGCCCTGACCTTCGACGACCTGACCCTGGTCAAGGACCCCGTCGACGGCGCCCCCACCCTGGTGGTGTCCCTGCACACCACCAAGACCGACCAGGAGGGCCGCAAGAACCAACAGGTCGCCCTCCCGCGCGGCCGCCACCGCGCCACCTGCCCGATCTGCGCCCTGACCGACTGGACGCGTCTGATCGAGCTGCTGCGCGACCACGGCGCCCACGCCCTGCGCAACCACCTGGAGCACACGCCCCCCACCCCGCCCACCGGAGCGCACTCCTGCTCCGGGCTGGAACGCCTCACCCCGGCCGACGGCACCGGACGCCCACTACTGCCCTCGGTGGACCGACACGGACGCGTCGCCGAACGCTCCATGTCCCCCCGCGCCATCGGTGACCTGGTCAAACGCTACGCTCAACGCGCGGGCCTGGACCCCGACGACTTCGGCGGCCACTCCCTGCGCGCCGGGTTCGCCACCCAGGCCGCCCTGGGCGGGGCCGCGGACCGCGAGATCATGCGCCAGGGCCGATGGACCAACCCGGGCACGGTGCACGACTACATCCGCACCGCCAACCCGCTCGAGGACAACGCGGTCACCCGACTGGGCCTGTGACCCCCCTTCACCGGCCCGACCGACCTCATCTCGAAACACCAACAAACACACCCGCAACACCCGATATAGCCCGTTAACGTGCGAACCTGCCCTGATGAGGCATTAGGTTGGTCGCGTGAGAAAGGGGACGGACCTATGGTCGACGAGTTTCGCGCAGCGTTCCAAGCACTGATCGACGCCTCCGTCGCCACAGACCCCCACCAGTTCCCACCGGCCGTCCACAAGGTCTACCTCCTGGCCCCACAGATCCCCGTCGCCGAACGCGAACTGGCCCTGGAGGCCCTGGCCCCCCTCCTGGCCACCGACCACGCCGCCCCCGGCATCGTCGCCGACCTGGCCGTGATCGCCGGAGCCCTCGTCGAGACCGGCACCGACCCCGGACCCGCCGGAATCGAGATCCTCCACCTACTGCGCACCATGGGCAAGGGCGCCATCGCCTTCGCCCGCGCCTGGGAACGCACCGGAGGCGGCACCCCACCCGCCCCCGAGGCCGTCACCGCCGACGCCGAGACCCGCGTGGCCGCCGACCTGGGCCCCGACGCCCCCGCCGCCACCATGTGCTGGTGGACCATCCAACGCCACGGCCTGGCCGCCAAGACCATGCTCGCCCACTCCGAGGTCCGCGCCCACATCCGCCGCGACCCCTCCCTGCACGCCGAACTGGTCGCCATCACCAACCAGCTCAGCGACCTGCTCACCGAATTCGACCAGATCCGCACCCTGCTGCGCATGGCCGAGGCCACCTCCGCCCTGGTCCTGGACCGAGCCTCCGAACGCGGCTTCCGCGTCCTGTTCGACGGCATCGGCGACAACCTCCAACTCCACACCCTGCTCGCCGACGCCCTCATCGGCCCCCACGGCCAAGGCCTGGCCGGACACACCCCCGACCCGCGCTGGAGCGCCTCCTACCGCCACGCCCCCGTCGATCCCGAAGCCGACCTCGTACACGGCTGGTGGAACCTGGTCGCCCACGACGGCTCCTGGGTATGGAACGAAGGCCTGCCCGCGGAGATCCCCACCATCGACGGCGAACACGTCCTGATCCTGGAGACCCCCACCCACCCCCGCTCCTGGAAGGCCGGACGACGCCACCCCCAGGTCCGCGGCTGGCTGGAGGTCGAATCGGAACTGAGCGCCGAGGAGGCCCACCGATGGTGGAGCCGGGTCGCCCCCGCCGAGAACCCGCCCACCACCCACCAGGACGAGGAGGAGGCGACCACGCCCCCCACCGCCCCGGCCACACTCGAACCCCCCACCGACCCGCACCGACCCGAACCCGCCCCGGACCCCGACGCCACACCCCCCGACGGCACCCGGGCCACCCCCTCGCCCACCGCCGACACCGGCCCCTCACTGCCGCCCCTGCCCAAGGGCGTCTCCCAGAGCAGCGGCTGGGGACCCGCCTGGCGCTGAAGCCCCCCGAACACACGAGACGGCCCCGCCCCCGGACCTCACGGTCCGAGAACGGGGCCGCCCCGACGGGTCAGTCCCGCGCCCGATGTCGGGCAGCGGAGCGCGCGGGCACCGGCTCGGCGCGCGCCGAACGCTCCTCTTCATCATCGTCCTCATAGAGGCCGTCGAAGTACTCCTCTTTGGTGGGCCCCTCGTCATCGTCACGGACCCAACGCCCGCCCACGAACACCGGCGCCGCCAACAGCAACGCCAAGGGCACGAACACGCCCAGGGGCAACAGCACCAGGGCGCCCTCGCTCCCGGGCAGCACCGGCAGACGCTCCACCAGATGCATACGGGTCAGGGCCACGGCGCTCAGACCGCCCAGGACCAGGGCGGCACCGAAGGGCAGCATCGGGGTCAGCCGCGGGGGGACCGCGACCAGGGCCACCAACAATCCCACGCCCACCAGACCGGCCAGGGCGACCGGACCGGTGCCCTGAAGCACGGCGGTACCGACCGCGTGCAGACCGCGCAGGTGGGAGAAGGCCCAGCCGGTCAACAACAACAGGACCGGACCAAGGATCAGGCCCGACAGGAAGCCGACGAAATGTCGCACGGGGGTGCTCCTCTCAAGGGTTGCGCAGCACCCTAGCGACAAAACCCCGCTTCGGCACCATCGACACCACCTAGACAAACCACCACAAAAGGGTGTACCGCGCCGGTGATACCACACACCGGTGGCGCCGCACCCGCACCGGACACGACGCCACCGAACACCACGAACGACTCACCCACCGGCGGGGGAGGAGCCCCCCTTACCCGCGATCCGCTCCAACTCCTCGGGCGTGGCACGCTCACGCACACCCAACACCAAACGACTCGGCGCGCTCCGACCCCAACGACGACGCCCCTCATAGGCCACCAACGCCACCACCACGGCACCCACCGACGCCCACAGCGCCTCACGATGCTGCGGCAACGTCGCCATCGCCACGAAGATCCCCACCAGACCCAACAACGTCGCCCACGTCAGATACGGGAACGCCCACATCCGCAACGTCAACCGCTCCGGCGCCCGACGACGCACCCGCGCACCCACCACCAACTGCGAAGCGCAGATCGTCAAGAACAACACCAACAGGATCGCGCCGATCGAGGCCACCAGGAAATGGAACACCTGGCCCGGCGCCACATAGTCGGCGACCACCGCCGCGTACCCCACCACGGTGCCCAACAGGATCGCCCGCACCGGCACACCACGCCGATTCGTGCCCCGCAACACCGCCGGAGCGTCACCCTGACGGGTGAGCATGAACAACATCCGCGACGAGGTGTACATCGCGGCGTTCAACACGCTCAACACCGCGATCAACACCACGATCTCCATGATCAACGCCGCGCCCGGGATACCCACCGTCTCCATGACCACCACGAACGGACTCCGATCCAGATCGGAGGAGTTCCACGGCACCACCATCACCACCACCAGGATGGAGGCCACGTAGAACAACCCGATCCGCCACAGCACGTTGGTGACCGCCGAGGCCACCCCCCGCTCGGGCTCGGAACTCTCACCCGCCGCGATCGTGATGATCTCCACCCCACCGAAGGCGAACAACACCACCACCGTGGCACCCAACACCGCGACCCAGCCATTGGGGGCGAACCCGCCCAGATCCCACAGGTTCGACACCGTCGACCCTTGCGAACCACTCCACAGACCCAACGCGTACAAGCCGCCCACCAGCAAGAACGCCACGATCGTGGCGACCTTGATCAGCGAGAACAACGACTCCGTCTCAGCGAAGACCCGCACCGAGATCAAATTGGCCACCGTCATCGCCAACAGAACCGTCAACGCCAAAACCCAACCGGGCAGATCCACCCACTGGGCCAGGATCGTGGCCCCGGCCACCGACTCGGCCGCCACCAACACCGCGTACATCCACCAATAGACCCACCCGATGGCGAAACCCGCCCTGGGCCCGAACGCCAACCGCGCGTAGTCGGAGAAACTCCCACCGGCCGGAACCGACACGACCATCTCGCCCAAGGCCCGCAGGGTCAAGAACACCAGGGCGCCCGCCAACGCGTAGGACAACACCGCCGCCGGCCCCGCGGTCTGGATCACCGCGCCCGAACCCACGAACAGCCCGGCACCCACCGAACCGCCGATCGCGATCAACGTCATGTGCCGGCGGCGCAACCCGTGCGCCAGCCCCGACCCGTCCTTCTTCTGTGCCGCCTCACCGGGCGACGTCTCACTGCCTGTCACGAGCCCCACCATAGGACGAAAGATCGGTCACACTTCACAAAGGGGTGCGCCACAGACCAGAAATCAACAAACGTGACTCGGCGCAACACATCCGCACGGGGGGTCACACCACCCTAAACCCCACACCGAACCCCCACACCCCACCCGAACATGCCACCATCCACACCATGACCGCCCCCATCCCACCCCTGGGCGCCCTGACCAGCCCGCGCACCTACCGACACTGGGCCCACCTCATCATCGGCGGCGCCCTGGCCACCCCCTACCTCATGGCCTCCCTCGTCCTGGCCTCCCTCATCACCGACACCACCACCCCACCCACCCCCACCGGACTCACCCTCACCCTCGCCCTGGCCATCGGCCTCACCCTCATCACCGCCACCGCCCTCATCCCCGCCACCCGCACCGGACAACACCACCTCGCCCACGCCCTGGGCATCCTCCACGACACCACCCCCACCAGCGGCCGCCTACGCCCCACCCTCTGGCTCCACCTCCACCTCACCATCGGCCTCCTCGCCTGCGTCGCCACCATGGTCGCCCTCACCGAAGCCGCCCTCCTGACCCTGGCCCCCCTCGACCACGGCACCGCCACCCCCCTCACCCCCACCCACCCCTACCTGGGCCCACCCCTGGCCCTGCTCTGGCTCCTCGCACTCATCCACACCATCGCCCTCACCGGCCGACTCCTCACCAAAATCGCACCCCACCTCCTCGGCCCCACCCCCACCGACCGACTCGCCGCGGCCCAAGCCCACGCCCACCGCCTCGCCGAACGCAACCGCCTGGCCCGCGAACTCCACGACGGCCTCGGCCACGCCCTGTCCGTGGTCACCCTCCAAGCCGCCACCGCCGCCCGCCTCCTGGACACCGACCCCGACTTCGCCCGCCAAGCCCTCACCCACATCGCCGACACCGCCCGCACCGCCACCGCCGACCTCGACCACGCCCTCGGACTCCTACGCCAGGACACCCCCACCCCACGCACCCCACCCCCCGACCTGACCCACCTACCCCACCTGACCCAGGCCACCCGCCACACCGGAACCGACCTGACCAGCCACATCGACGGACCCCTCGACCACATCCCCACCCTGCTCTCCCGCGAGACCTACCGCATCACCCAAGAAGCCCTCACCAACGCCCTACGCCACGCACCCCACCAACCCCTCACCCTCACCCTCAAAACCACCCCCACCTCACTCACCCTCACACTCACCAACCCCCTGCCCACACCCCACCGACCCCGACGACGCCACCCCACCCGCGGAGGACACGGACTCCACGGCATGCGCGAACGCGCCCACCTGATCGGCGCCACCCTCACCCACGGCCCCCACCACGACCAATGGACCACCACACTCCACCTGACCTGGAAAGACACCCGATGATCCGGATCAACCTCATCGACGACGAACACCTCATCCGCACCGGCCTGGCCGCCCTCATCGACGCCGAACCCGACATGGAGGTCACCGGCCAGGCCGCCGACGGAGCCGACGTCCCCGACCTCGTCGAACGCACCCGACCCCACATCGTCCTCATGGACGTGCGCATGCCCGGCCTCGACGGCATCCAGGCCACCCACACCCTCCAACGCACCCCCCGCCCACCCCGCGTCATCGTCATCACCACCTTCGACAACGACGACCACGTCTGGGACGCCCTACGCGCCGGAGCCCAAGGCTTCCTCCTCAAACGCACCCCGCCCGAGGACATCCTCGCCGCCATCCGCATCGTCCACCGCGGCGACACCCTCCTGTTCCCCACCACCCTGCGCACCCTCGCCGCCACCCGAACCCCCCACCACGCACCCACCCCCGCCGCCCGCGCCGTGGCCACCCTCACCGAACGCGAAGCCCAGACCCTCACCCTCATCGCCCAAGGCCTCACCAACGCCGAGATCGCCACCCACCTCCACCTGGGCGTCCAGACCATCAAGACCCACGTCTCCCACACCCTCACCAAACTCGGCGTCCGCGACCGCACCCAAGCCGTCATCGCCGCCTACGACGCCGGACTCATCCACCCCCGCCACCACACATGAGCCCACGACACACCCCACGACACGCCCAACACAAAGTCACGACAGTGCTACGTTCGGCAATCGAACGGTCGCACACACCGCGGGGGAGACCACCATGACCACGCCACCGGCCATCGACCTCGACCTCATCACCCACCTGTACCGAACCCACCGAGACGACCTCGCCCGCGTCCGCGACCAACAACGCGAACAACACGCCAACGCCGACCCCGCCATGACCCCCCAACTCGACGACCTCGAAGCCGAGATCACCTACCTCCTCCTACGCCACCACCGCCCCCACAACGTCGTCGAGATCGGCACCTACTACGGCTGGTCCACCTCCTGGATCCTGTCCGCCCTACGCGACAACGACACCGGCCACCTGCACTCCTTCGACATCGTCGACCACGCCCCCCGCCACGTCCCCGAACACCTGGCCCAAGACCGCTGGACCTTCACCAAAGGCGACGTCCGCGCCAAGATCGCCCACATGCCCTCCCACACCGACTACCTGTTCATCGACGCCGCCCACAACGGCTGGTTCGCCCGCTGGTACATCCACCACCTCCTGCCCACCCTGCCCGCCCACATCCCCATCAGCGTCCACGACGTCTTCCACCAGCGCTACGCCCTGCCCTTCACCGAAGGCGCCGTCGTCCTCAAATGGCTCACCAACAACACCACCGACTACTTCACCGCCTCAGCCGCCCGCGCACCCCACCACCACCAGATGCTCAACGACCTCAAAACCGAACTCGGCCTGGACACCCCCGTCCGCGAATCCCTCCACAACCCCATGATCTTCTTCCGCATGCCCGCCCGACCCCGACCCGCCGCCACCATCGCCCCACCCCGACCCCGCCACACAAGCGACCCCGACCCCGCCCCCCGCACCTGAAACCACACAAAAAAAAGGGGGTGGCGGGACCCCACCGGCCCCACCACCCCCAAAGAGCACACACCCCTACACGAGGTCACACCCCATCGGCCTCCAACGAAGCCCCACCCGCCTCAGCCTCCGCCTGAGCCTCCAACGCCGCACGCCCCTCACGCACCGACACCACATCAGCGGCATCACCCACGATCCGCGCGAAATTCACCGGCTGATCCAAACTCACCATGTGCCCCGCCCGAGGCACGTTCACCAACCGGCCATCCGCGCACGCGTCGAAGAAATGCTTCTCATGGATCCGGAAATGATCCCGCGCCCCATTGATCAACCACACCGGACCCTCATACGCCGACAACGACGCGATCGCGTCCATATTCGAGATCTCATCGATCACCGACGTCGCCGCCTCCACCGCCAACCCGCCGTCCAACACCGCCTCGGCCGCACCATCACGCAACGTCAACCGATGAAAACGCTCATTGACCGCCGCACCCCGATCCGGCAACCGATCCATCAACACCGCCGGAATCCGATACACCTGAGCCAACGACTGCGCCGGCTTGGCCGTACAACTGGCCGCCACCAACCCCGCCACCCGACCCGGCGCCGCACCCGCCACCGCGATCGACACGAACCCGCCCAGACTCAACCCCGTCAACAACGCCCGACCACCCACCTGATCGATCGCCGCCAACACACTGTCCACCGCACGCCCCAGCGAGAACTCCTCACCCCGCCGCGAACCATGCCCCGGCAGATCCGGCGTCACCACCGTACGCCCCTGAGCCCGCAACAACTCCACCTGCGGCCGCCACATACTCGACGACAACCGCAACCCGTGCACCAACACGATCGGCACGTCCATACCCCGACCCCTCACCCTTCCACCCGATAACGCACCGTCACCGGAGCATGGTCGGACCAACGACTCTCACGATCCCGATACCGCTCCACACCACCCTCGACCGCCCGCGCCGCCAACCCCGGCGTGGCCACCTGATAGTCGATCCGCCACCCCGTGTCGTTATCGAAGGCCCGCCCACGATAGGACCACCACGAATACGGCCCCTCCTGCCCCGGATACAACGACCGCACCACATCCACATAACCGGCCTCATCGAAGACCCGCGACAACCACGCCCGCTCCTCGGGCAAGAACCCCGAATTCCTCCGATTACCACGCCAGTTCTTCAAATCCGCCTCCGTGTGCGCGATGTTCCAATCCCCGCACACCACCAACTCCCGCCCCGCACCCTCCACCTGAGCGCGACGCTTCACCAGATACGGCAGGAACATCTCCAGGAACCGCTCCTTCTCCTCCTGACGCTCGGTCCCCACCTCACCCGAAGGCAGATACAGACTCGCCACCGTCACCCCACCCAGATCGGCCTCCACATACCGACCCGCGTCCTCGAACTCCGTCCCCGGAAAACCCACCCGCACCGCGTCCGGCTCACGCCGCGCATAGATCGCCACCCCCGCACGACCCTTCGCCGCCGCCGGACACAACACCACACGCCAACCCTCGGGCGCCACCACATGCGCCGGCAACTGGTCCGCCTCCGCACGCGTCTCCTGCAAACACACCACATCCGCGTCCGTGGCCGCCAACCACGAAACGAACCCCGGCTCCTTACGCGACGCCGCGCGCAGACCATTGACATTGACGCTGGACACAACAAAACTCGACTGGCTCACGCCAACAGAGTAGCCACCACCCCCACCCCCTCAACCCCCCTCCACCGGCGACTCCGACCCCGCCAACCGACGCAACACCCCATAGGTCCGATTCGAACCCGCCGCCTCCCGCTGCGCCCGCGCCGTCACCTCGATATAGGCCTGCGACGACGTCACCGACGCATGCCCCAACAAATGCATGATCTCGGTGACCGACGCCCCATCCTCGGCCAACCGCGTCGCGAACGTATGCCGCAGAGCATGCACCAACGTCCCCCGCGCCACCCGATCATGCACACCCGCATGCCGATAACACTGCTTCACCAGATACTGCAACCCACCCCGACGCAACCCCTCACCCCGGTTGTCCACCAACAACGGATCCCCACCCCGCACCACCCCGAACCGCACCCGACGCGACTCCAAATACCCCTCCAACAACACCTCCAACGGCACCTCGATCGGCAACACCCGCTCACCGCCGCCCTTACCCACCACCCGGATCCGCCGCTCACCCGAACGCCCACCCAACGAATCCACCCGCAACGACAACATCTCCGCCGACCGCATCCCCGTCAACAAAGCCAACGCCAACACCGCCAGATCCCGCTCCGGCCACGGATCCCGCGCCCGACGCGCACCCCGCGCCAACGCCTCCAACAACCGCTCCGGCGTATCCTCACCCATCAACGGCTTAGGCGTCGAAGGCCGCACCCGAGGCCGCGGCACCGCCGACATCGGATTGCCCGCCACCACCTGCTCGGCCACCCAGAACCCGAAGAACCCGTTCCACGTCGACCAGGCCCGCACCACACTCGACGCCGCCCGCTCCTCACCGAAATCCGCGAACGCCTCCCGCAACACCCGCGACGTCAGATCCGACAACACCACCCCACCCGGATCCACACCCAACACCCGCGCCGCACACCCCGCCACACCCACCAGATCCCGCCGATAGGCCGCCACCGTATGCGGAGAGGGCTTGGCCGCCCGCCGCGCCACCAGATACCGCTCGATCGCCAGCTCCACCACCACAGCATCGCCACTCATACCCCATATCCTGCCCCCTGCCCACCCCACCCCGACCCCACGGGCACCACAAAGAAAAGGGCCCGACCCCAAGGCCGAACCCCACACGCACCACCACCGCGCTCACCCCAACACCGCACGCACCCCCCGCACGATCTCCACATCCTCCCGCGCCAGCACCACCCAACACCTCACCTCGGCCCCCACCGCCGAAATCTCACCCTCACCCACCAACCCGGCGTTGGCCACCTCATCCACCCCCACACCCAGAAAACCCAACCCCTCCGCACACCGCCCCCGCACCTGAGACGAACCCTCACCGACCCCACCGGTGAACACCAACGCGTCCACACCACCCAACGACGCCACCATCGACGCCACCGCCCCACGCAACCGATGCAGATACACCCCCACCGCCCTCACCGCCCGCGCCTCACCCCTTCGCTCCGCCTCCAACACCCGCCGCATATCCGCCGACCCCGCCAACGCCGACAACCCCGACTCGTGCTCCAACACCCACGCGATCCGATCCACCCCCACCCCCGCGTGCTGCTGCAACCACAACACCAACCCCGGATCCACACTCCCCGAACGCGTCGCCATCACCAACCCCTCCAACGGCGTGAACCCCATCGTGGTATCCACCGACCGACCGGCCCGCACCGCCGCCAACGACGCACCCGCCCCCAAATGCGCCACCACCACCCGCTCCGCACCCGACCACTCACGCACCCGCCGCGACGCATAAGCATGCGAAAGCCCATGAAAACCGAACCGACGCACCCCCCACCGCGCCCGCCACTCCTCGGGCACCGCATACGTCGACGCCTCCACCGGCAACGACGCGTGAAACGCCGTATCGAAACACGCCACCGCCGGCACCCCCGGCAACACCCGCCCCACCACCTCGATCCCCGCCAACGACTTGGACTGATGCAACGGCGCCAACGACCCCAACTCCCGCAACCGCTCCACCACCCACCCCTCCAACCTCACCGGAGCCGTGAACTCCCCACCCCCGTGCACCACACGATGACCCACCGCGTCCACACGCCCCGCACCGGCCAGCGCCCGCTCCACCCGACGCTCATCCCACACACCGGCCTCCACCGGCACCGACTCCGACCACTCCACCACCCCATCGGAGCCCACCACACTCAACTTCACACTGCTGGACCCCGCGTTCACCACCAGAACCCGCATCAGTACGGCCACACCCACTCCCGCACCGACCCCGGATCCTCCCCGAACTCCCGCGTATAGGCCCGCGCCCACAACCGCTCGTCCACCATCCGCTGACGCACATGCGCCGCCCGCTCCGCCAACCCCGGAACCCGATCGATCACATCGATCACCAGATGGAACCGATCCAGATCGTTCAACATCACCATGTCGAACGGCGTCGTCGTGGTACCCCGCTCCTTGAACCCCCGCACATGCAGGTTCTCGTGACCCCGACGCCGATACGTCAACCGATGCACCAGCCACGGATACCCGTGAAAAGCGAAGATCACCGGACGCCGCGTCGTGAACAACGCCTCGTACTCGGCCTCGGGCAACCCATGCGGATGCTCACCCGCCGGCAACAACCGCATCAGATCCACCACGTTCACCACCCGCACCCGCAACTCCGGGAAATGACACCGCAACAGATCCACCGCCGCCAACGTCTCCAACGTCGGCACATCACCCGCGCACGCCAACACCACATCCGGCTCCACACCACCATCGGTACCGGCCCACTCCCAGATCCCGATACCCCGCGTACAGTGCGCCACCGCCTCGTCCATCGGCAGATAGTCCAACGCCGGCTGCTTACCCGCCACCACCACGTTCACATAGTCACGCGAACGCAGACAATGATCGGCCACCGACAACAACGTGTTCGCGTCCGGCGGCAGATACACCCGCACCAACTCCGCCGGCTTGTTCAACACCACATCCAAGAACCCCGGATCCTGATGCGTGAACCCATTGTGATCCTGCCGCCACACATGCGACGACAACAGATAGTTCAACGACGCGATCGGAGCCCGCCACTCCAACCCCCGCGTCACCTTCAACCACTTCGCATGCTGATTGAACATCGAATCCACAATGTGCACGAACGCCTCATAGCAGTCGAACAACCCATGCCGACCCGTCAGCAGATACCCCTCCAACCAGCCCTGACACAGATGCTCACTCAGCACCTCCATCACCCGACCCCGAGGCCCCAGATGCTCATCACCCGGCTCCAACCGACCCCGCCACACCTTGTCCGTCGCCTCGTACACCGCCGACAACCGATTCGACGCCGTCTCATCCGGCCCCACGATCCGAAAACGATCCGGATTGGCCCGCACCACGTCCCGTAGAAACCCGCCCAACACACGCGTGGCCTCACTCGACCGCACCCCGTGCCCCTCGAACTCCACCGCGTAGTCCCGAAAATCCGGCAACACCAACGGCCGCAACAACAACCCGCCATTGGCGTGCGGATTCGCGCTCATCCGCCGACCACCCCGCGGCGCCAACGCCCGCAACCCCTCCACCGGCGCGCCCTGAGCGTCGAACAACCCCTCCGGACCATAGGAGCGCATCCACCCCTCCAACAGCCGCAGATGCTCCGGATTCGACCGCACCCCCGCCAACGGCACCTGATGGGACCGCCACGTCCCCTCCACCGCCAGCCCGTCCACCTCCACCGGACCCGTCCACCCCTTGGGCGAACGCAACACCACCATCGGCCACACCGGCCGACCCCCCACACCACCCTCACGCGCCTCCCGCTGAATCCGCGCGATCTCCTCCAACGCCTCGTCCAACACCGACGCCATCCGCCGATGCATCACCTCAGGATCCGACCCCGACACCACCAACGGCCGATACCCGAACCCCTCCAACTGCTTGAGCAGCTCCTCCTCACCGATCCGCGCCAACACCGTCGGATTGGCGATCTTGTACCCGTTCAAATGCAGGATCGGCAACACCGCCCCATCGCCCACCGGATCCAAGAACTTGTTCGAATGCCACGACGCCGCCAACGGCCCCGTCTCGGCCTCACCATCACCCACCACACACGCCACCACCAGATCGGGGTTGTCCAACACCGCCCCGAACGCGTGCGCCAACGAATACCCCAGCTCCCCACCCTCATGGATCGACCCCGGCGTCTCAGGCGCCACATGCGAAGGGATCCCACCGGGAAACGAGAACCGACGGAACAACCGCCGCATCCCCTCCTCGTCCCACGTCACCTCCCGGTACACCTCGCTATAGGTGCCCTCCAACCACGCGTTGGCCACCGCCGCCGGCCCACCATGACCCGGACCCATCACATAGATCATGTTCAGATCACGCCGCCGGATCACCCGGTTCAGATGCGCATAACAGAAGTTCAACCCCGGCGTCGTACCCCAATGCCCCAACAACCGCGGCTTGATGTGCTCAGGAGCCAACGGCTCCCGCAACAACGGATTGTCCAACAGATAGATCTGCCCGACCGACAGATAGTTCGCCGCCCGCCAATAGGCGTCCAGCCCCGCCAGATCGTCCTCGTGCTCCACGACCATCGACCCTCCCAGGACGAGGTGTTCACGGTGGGGGAGGACCGGACCCCGCCCACCCCACCCCGAGGCCGACGCGTACGCCCGATCCAGGCCACCGTAACCGTCCACCCCCGAACCCCCCGGACACCCCACGAACCCGTGTCGCGGCCACTAACCTGCCCCCCATGACCACCGCCCCCACCACCGCCTACACCGCCTGGGGCCACCCCCGCCACCACCTCCTGGGCCGAGGAATGGAAGGCACCGTCCACGCCCTGGGCCCCGGCCCCCTGGGCGACCACCTCATCGCCAAGGCCTGGCACCACCGCACCGAGACCGACCTACGCCCCCTCCAGGCCTTCCACGACGAACTCGCCGCCCAACACCCGCCCTTCGCCACCCCGCGCATCCTCCATATCCGCCACCACCACGACACCACCATCACCCTCGAACCCCACCTGCCCGGCACACCCCTGGACACCCTCCACCGACAAGGAACCCTCACCCGCACCCAGGTCCAGGACGCCACCACCCACGTCCTGAACGCCCTGGCCCACACCACCGCGGGCCCCGCCACCAAAGCCCTGACCGCCCTCGACGAACCCCACCCCCTCTGGCGAGACCACACCACCTGGCCCCAGGCCCTGACCGCCCTCATCGACCGCCGCACCACCCGCTTCGCACACCCACTGCGCGCCGCCCTACCCGACCTGGACACCCTCCACGACGCCCTACGACGACGCCTGTCACACCTGCCCACCGAACCGCCCCGCATCGTCCACGGCGACCTGTGCCCGCCCAACATCCTGGCCACCGACCAGGGCGCCCCCACCGCCGTACTCGACTGGGGCTTCCTCACCACCGCCGCGGACCCCCTCTTCGACACCGCCACCGCGGCCGGCTTCCACGACATGTACGGACCCCACGCCCGAGAACACGACGACGCCCTGCTCACCCGCTGGACCGGCACCTCGGGCCCCGAACGCGAACGAGCGCTGCTGTACCGGGCCGCCTACGCCCTGATCAGCGCCAACGCCTACTCCGACACGGGGGCGGACGGCCACTTCCTCTGGTGTGTACGCACGTTCGAACGAGCCGACGTGCGCGCCGTTCTGGGGGTGTGAGGCACCCGCCCGATAGGGGAGAGGGGGGCGAGGGAACATCTTCGACACCCCTTGTGACCTGCGATTTCTCCCCTTTTCCCTGGTGAGTGGCGCCGGCGCGGGGAGCTCTGGGGGATGAAGGACGGGGGAGGGGTGGATTCGTACAGATGTACACGACCCCGATGGGCGCGATCGCGGCCATGGGCACACACGTTCGATGCGAGGTCGGGACGGGCCGGCGCGAGAGCGGGGAGTGGGGGTCAAGAATGGAAGAAAAGGGACGCGCGCGCCATATCGGTCACGTGTCGCTCAAAGAGTGCAAAATGCTGCATAACACAGTTTATGCATGAAACATGGAGATACCGGGCCACCGAGAGGGGACCGCGCCCACCGAGAACACCCGCACAGGCCCCTCGACACCGAACACCACCCCCTCGAACCCACCCGAGCCGCGCCCTGGAGGGCACACCCACCCCAGACCCGGGACAGCCGCCGAGCGGGCACGAAGAGCACGAAAACGCAGGTCGGGCGCCTCACGAACACCATGGCGAACGCCGGGGCGGACTCGGGGCGCACAGGGAGAGCCACCGAGACGAGAACGCCCCGGCGAAACCCGGCCGCCGGGAAGACACCCACCGAGGCCGACCCGCTCGAGCCCTTCGCCCAGGAGCGCGTTCCCAGAGCGCCCCACAGAGCCCACCGGACACCAGAGGACGCTCGTCGACATACCACCGCCTGCACGACGACCCCACCGACGAAGAACCACGTCAGAGCGGGTGCACGCGTTCACGCCACGCGCTCACCGTCCACAGGCCGAAGATCCGACCTTGCCCCAGAGGCCGCTCAGAGACCAGACTCGACTTCGGGGGCATCACGCCCGGCCACCGAACGCGCACAGTGCCCCCGTATCGACGCTACCGCGCCGCGGCCGACCGGCGCCGGCCCGTGCGATCTCCCTGTGGACGAACCGTGCGTCGATCCGGCCGCCGGGCAGGGACTCGACACGACCCGCGCCGAGCGGCGAGCCGCCGCCGAAGCCCTCGAAGGCCCCGGACGGCCCGCAGAACACGAAAACCCCTTCCCCACAGGCGTTTCCACATCGCCGATAATGCACATTATGTCAAGTAGAAGGTGTGGAAGGCCCTCCGCCACCACCGACACGCCCCCAACGGCCGCCTTTTCCGACCCTTCACCCCCCATGACCCCCACCACTCCACACCCCCGACCCCGACCCACGCCGACCGAGGACCCCCACGCCGCCCAGGGCCCCTCCGGACACCACCCGGACTCCACACCCCCGACGAACACACAGAGCGATGACGCGAGAACAATCAGCGACCACCGCTCGTCCCGACTCCCCCACGCCCGCACCGAACAGACGCGGCACCCCGACTCTCCTCCACACGCCCCCGACCCACACCCACCCCACAGGCTCCACCCGGTCGACCCCGGACCCCCGCCTCCCTCCAACGCATCGGTGGGCCCCTCCAGTGCGAGCCCCGCACCCGCCGGCCCTACCCGACCGCATCGGCCCACCACACCGCCCCCACCCCCACAGCGGCCACCACCAGAACCGCCACCAACGACAACCACCACCACGACCGCCCCGCGAACCGAGCCCACACCGTCTCCCCCACCACCGACAACCCCACACACCACAACACCGGCATCGACCACGACCAGGCCACACCCGCCACAGCCTGAAAACACACACCCACCGTCGCCGCGGACAACGCCACCGCCGACACCACCGCCCCCTCCCAAGGACGCACCACCACCCCACGACGACGCGCGACCCACGACCGCGCCGCCGAACCACCACCGATGAGCACCGCCATCACCAACAAGAACAACGCCGCAAAGGAAGTGTCCTCGTACAACAACCCCAAAAACGCGAAGAAACCCGACACCATCATCACCACCCCCACCAACAAGGGGTAGAGGAACAGGAACCACACCCGCCCCGGCACCGAAAGAGCCGGATCGGACCGGTCGAGGACATCACTCATCGGGGGAACCTCCGCAGAACACGAAAAGGGCATCTCACCCCCGTGCGATGCCCCCCACCACCCCCGAGTTCACCCTCCCCACCCGGACACGACGAAGCCCCCCGGACACGTCCACGAAGAACACACCCAGAGGGCCACCGAAACACACGGACCGGCCCCTCACGGCAACCGCAACCACCCCGTACACACCCTCAAACCCGCACCCGACCCCAACCGCTCCAACGCCGCCCGCTCCAACCGCGTCCCAGCCGACACGGCCCCCACATCCACCCGAGGAGACCCGAACACGAACCGGAACACATCCGACTCCCCCGGAACCCCCTCACCCACCAACCTGAACCGCCGCTGGAACCGCACGATATTCGACCCCTCCCCCAACACCTCCGCCCAGAACGGATCCAACAACCACGACGTACACGTCGCCACCACCGGATCGATCCCCAAATGATCCCGAGCGAACCCCCGCGCCCGCCCCAACGCCTCATCCACCACCGACGGATCCAACCCACCCGTCGGAATATGCAACCTCAACACCGGATCCCCCACACCCAACCCCGGACCCAACCCCGAAGCCTCCTCCGGCGAATACCACTCCACCACCCCCTGAGAACCCAACACCGCGGGCTCCAACTGCAAACCACCCACCCAGAACAACCGCCCCCGAAACTGCGCCGCCACCCACGCCGCCGTCTCCAACGACAACCGCCCGAACAACCACCGCGACCGCCGCACCTGCACACCCACATCGGCCAACGTCGCCACCGTCACCGACCGATCCACACCCAACGCCCCATGCCGCGCCAACTGCACCGGCACCCACGCCGCGAACGCGAACAACGACGCCACCCGCGCCCGCGCATCCTCCACCTCCACCAACGAAGGCCACCCACGCCACACACCCACCGGCAGATCGGCATCGGCGCACAACCTCCGACACATCAACTCCACCAACCACCACAACTCCACCGGACAACCCTCACCCGGCCACAACCCCTCCACCTCGACACGATCGCGCCCCTCCAACACGAACATGTCCAACACCCGCGCCGCCTCCACACCCGACGGCACCCTCAACCCCGACTCCGGCAACCCCTCCGCCGCCTCCAACCACGACCGCGCACCCTCATCCAAACCGAAACGTTCCACCACACGAGCACTATCCATCCCCACATCCTGGCCCCCACCCCACACCCGACGGAAGAGCCCACCCACCACAAGTGAGACCCGTCCCACAGAAGGGCATAGTGTGGAAAGCACCCCCCACGACCACCACCACCGAAAACGAGGAACACCACCGATGTCCGACCCGGCGCAACTCCTACGCGACTGGATCGCCACCTACCACACCCCCACCACGTCGGTGGCCCACCTCCTCTGCGACCGCCACGACCCCCACACCACCGCCACCACCCAGATCGGCCCCACCCTCGAACCCACCACCCTCACCTACGGACAACTCCACCAAAAATCCACCACCCTCGCCGCAGGCCTCCACCACCTCGGCATCCGACCCGGCGACCGCATCGCCACCCTCATCCCCAAAGGCATCGACCTCACCATCACCGCCCTGGCCACCTGGAGACTCGGCGCCACCCTCGTCCCCCTCCTCACCTCCCTGGCCCCCTCCGCCATCCACCAACGCCTCACCGACTCAGGCACCACCCTCGTCATCGCCCAAGACGACTACCGCACCAAACTCGACCCCGGCCCCCACCAGACCACCCCACCCACCTGGCACACCGCCACCACCGGAACCCACCCACTCCGCGACGGCGACCACACCCTCCACACCCTCACCACCAGCGACCACACACCTCCCCCCACACCCCCCACCACCGGCGACACCACCCTCGCCCTCGTCTACGTCTCCAACCTCATCGGCCCACCCCGCGGCGCACGCGTCCCCGTCCGCGCCCTGGCCGCCATGCACGCCTACCACCACTACGGCCTCGGCGTCACCGACGACGACACCTACTGGAACACCGCCGACCCCGGCACCGCCTACGGCCTCTACCACGGCCTCATCTCACCCCTCCTCGCCGGCCACACCTCCCTCGCCCTCCAAGCCGGCTTCTTCGACCCCGAACTCACCCTCGACGTCCTGGGCATGTACCAGGTCACCAACTTCGCCTCCGACCCCACCACCTACCGCACCATCCGCGCCGCCACCAAGACCCTCCCACCCGAGATCATCGTCCAACGCCTCGCCAGCGCCGGAGAACCCCTCGCCCCCGACGTCATCGACTGGGCCACCGACCTCTTCGGCATCCCCATCCGCGACCACTACGGACAGACCGAACTCGGCTGGTGCGCCGGCATCCCCAACAACCCCGAACTCCCCCAAGCCGACGCCCCCCTACCCCCCGGCGCCATCGGCCCCGCCCTCCCCGGCTGGAACATCCACGTCCTCGACCCCATCGACGACCAACCCGCACCCCTGGGCGTCTACGGCCGCATCGCCATCGACCACACCACCAGCCCCCTCGACTGGTTCGAGGGCTACCACGGCTACGACGACACCCTCGACATCCGCCGCACACCCGACCACACCCACCACCTCACCGGCGACACCGGCATCATGGACCGCCAAGGCAACCTCCACTTCTCCACCCGCGACGACGGCGCCATCATCACCCGCAGCTACCGCATCGGCCCCACCGAGGTCGAGACCATCCTCACCTCACACCCCGCCGTCGACGAATGCGGCGTCTACGCCATCCCCGACCCCATCGCCGGACACCTCGTCGGCGCCCGCGTCGTCCTGGCACCCGACCACACCGGCGACCCCCACCTGGCCGACGAACTCCGCGACTGGGTCAGCACCCACCTGGCACCCCACGCCGCACCCCACACCATCGACTTCGTCGACGAACTCCCCCGCACCGCCTCCGGCAAGATGCGCAGAGCCCGACTCCCCTAGGCCGTCTCCCGTGGACGCCTCACGACGATCCACACCGACACCACCCACCCCCGACACCACGAAACCCCCGGGCCACACCCCGGGGGTCCCTCCAACGTGTACACACCACCTCAGTGGTACGACCACATCACCATCCACGCCGACGAGAAATCCCCCACCTCCAGATCCCCACGCCGCACCGACCAGAACGGACACCCCACGAAATCCGGCTCATCCCGGAACCCGTACTGGCCCTGCGCCAACAACACCCACTCCCCGCCCTCCGTCGAAGGAGGATCCTGCGGCGAATACGCGTAACCCCCCAACAGAAGCTCCACCTGCGCCACACCCCTCCTCTCATCCCACTGATCCAACCGATACCGCCCATAGACCCCACGCACACGCTCATCCGCCGCCACCACGTCATCACACGCCATCGGCAGACTCCACAACGACCGGGCGAACAAAGGCACCGGCTCGCCGTACACCGCCTCCCCGTCCTCGGGCACCCGCTCCTCCACCACCGCGTCCGCGCCCACGTACACCACGAACCCCGAGCCCCGCTCCGACTCGGGCCCCTCCGTGTCACGCCGATCGGCGAAGAACAACAGACTCCCCTCCGCCGGAAACGGGAAATCGAACACCCGCGGCAGAGCGGCGCAGTCCACCGACGCCACGAAGTCCGGATAGCCCTCCCACTCCACCTCCGCCGGAAGAGACGGCCACCCGCCATAACGGCCGGCCAGGACCGCGTCCGGCCCCGGTGAGGAACTCAACTCCACCTGGGGACGCGCCAACCCCAGAGCCAGCTCCACCGCCTCATCGGGAACACCACCCGCACGAGCCGCAGCACGATAAGCCTCGAAATCATCCATGCCGGACATGCTGTCGTATCCCCACGACACCCGCCCGCACACGAAGAGCGGGCCCGGCACACACCGGACCCGCCCCGGAACAGCCCTCTAGAGGCCCACCCCGGCCTTCCGCAACAACAGATGCGCCTGCGAGAACCCACGCCGAGCATCCAACCCCGGAGCCATCACCAGACGCGCCTGCTCCACCAACCCCACAGCGACGGCCTCGGCCAGCACGTGATCCACCCCGTACCGATACGCCATCGCCACCTGATGATCGAAGGTCTCCACCCCCGCACCCGGATCCTCATGACTCTGGAAGGCCACCATCAGATACCCCTCCGGAGCCAACACCCGCGCGAACTCCGCCATGATCACCGCCAACCGCTCCGGCGGAGAATGGATGATCGAATAGTTCGACACCACCCCCGCCAACGAGCCCCCCTCGACCTCCAGGGCCCCGATATCGCCCACCTCGAAGCGAATCCCCCCATGCCGCGTCCGGGCCAGCTCCACCAGCCCCTCCGACAGATCCACCCCGAAGGCCTCCACGCCCGAACCGCGCAGATACGCCGTCACATGACCCGGACCGCAACCGGCGTCCAACACCGGCCCACCCCCGGAGGCCGCCACCGACTTCGCCAGAACGTCGATCATCGACCGCCCCAACGGGTCGGACTCGAAGGCCCCCGCCGCGAAGTCCGCGTAGAGCTCGGAGATCATGCCATAGGAACGGGCCGCGCCCGTCTCGTGTACCGCCATGGACCACGACCCTAGCCCCGCCCGCACCGGGTCCGTGATCGCCCCCGGTGAGAGCCGTCGGATCCGCCGTGGCCCCTGTCGTGTTCAGCCCTGGCCGGTGACGACCTCGACCAGTTCGTCCACTCGCGCGGCCAGGGCCATGTCCTGGTCGGTCACGGCGCCTTCGGAGTGCGTGCTCAGGGTGAGCCGGACCGTGTCGTAGCGGATGTCGATGTCGGGGTGGTGGTCGGCCTGTTCGGCCGCCTGGGCCACCTCTTGGACCAGGGAGATGGCGGTCGGGAAGTCGGCCAGGCGTACGGTGCGGTGGATCAGGACCGCGTCAGGATCCCATTCCCAGTCGGTGAGCCGTTCCAGACCGTCCCGGATCTGCTCTTCGCTGAGCCGGAGCATGTTTCCGCCCCCTTGTCGGTGCCGCTTGTGGTGCCAATCCGCGATTGGCCGGTTCCGGCCGATACCTACCCGGTCGGAGGCCGTCCCTCACCCGACCGCTCCCCCGAGCGGACCCTGGTGTGGTCGGTGCGGCGGAGCCGCTCCTTATGTTTTGAGGTGCGCTTTTGGAACAAAAGCACCGCCGCCTGTACGACGTAGATTCTATACATGTCCTATTTTAGGAGCTTTCGGGATGCCTGGAACCTCCGTCCCACCCCGCACCCCGGCCCCCACTCGGTCTTGCCAAAACCCCCACCACGGCGGTTAGCTCGGTCCCACCCCCGCCCCACCCCCCTCGGCGGACCCCCCGCCTCCCCTCGAAGAGCGAGCCCATGCCCCACGAGAAGCGCCGATCGCTTCGCGCCCGCATGATCACCCTGGTGCTCATCCCCAGCACCGCCCTGCTGGCCCTGTGGGCACTGCTCACCACCACCCTCGCAGGCGACATCGGCGACCTGCGCACCACCGCGACCCTCATCGAGGAGGTCGGCTCCCCCACCACCGACGTCATCGACCGGCTCCAAAGCGAACGCCGCGCCACCCTGGCCGCCCTCAACTCCCCCACCAGCAGCACCCACGGCCGACTCGACGAGGCCCGCGCCGCCACCGACCAGGCCGTCCTCACCCTGGACCGCTCCCTGAACGCCCAGGAAGGCGCCACCCTGCCCCGTCAGGCCACCGCCTTCCAGAACCACCTGACCTCGCTGGAGAACCACCGAGCCGAGGTCGACGCCCTCCCCCACGACGCCGACACCCTCACCCTGGCGGCCGGCCCCTACACCGAACTCATCGAAACCGGCCTACGCGTATGGGGCACCCTGGTCGAACGCGCCGACGCCACCCTCTCCCCCCACCTGCGCTCCCTGACCTCCCTCACCCGCACCCGCGAACTCCTCAACCGGCAGGACACGATCCTGGCCCACGCCGTGGCCACCAACGAGTTCACCGCCCAGGCCCACGCCGAATTCGCCGCGGCCGTGGGCGCCCAACGCCACACCTGGTCCCGGGTCGACGCCGAAGCCGGAGAAGAGGCCGGACGCGACTTCGTACGCCTGGACGGCTCCGCCCAGATGGAGACCGTCGAACTCCTCCAGGACACCGTCATCGCCACCCCCGGCCGAGAACACGGCTCCGGAGTGCCCGTCAACGCCCAGACCTGGCAGGGCGCGGCCGAGGCCCTGGACCGGCGCATGAGCGAGGTCGAACGGGAACGCCGCGACCACGTGGTCGCGTTGGGGCACCGACACGCCGCCGACCTGCGCGACCGTGCCCTGATCATCACCGTGCCGACCCTGCTGGTGGCCCTGGCCTCCGTCGGTGTGGCCGTGGTCGGCACCCAACGCCTGGGAGCGCGCCTTCAGGAACTGCGCACCCGGACCCTGGAACACGCCCGTGACCGTCTCCCCCGGGTCACCGCCCGACTCCGCGCCGGCCAGGAGGTCGACGTGGACGCCGAGGTCCCCCCGTTGAACGCGACCCACCACGACGAGATCGGCCAGGTCGCGTCGGCCTTCGACGACGCCCGCCGCGCCGCCGTGACCGCGGCGGTGGAGGAGGCCCGGGTACGCGCCGGGGTGCGGTACATGTTCCGCAACCTCGCCCGACGCACCCAGTCGTTGGTGCACCGCCAGCTCTCCCTCCTGGACCGGGTCGAACGCGAGGAGACCGACCCCCAGGTATTGGAGGCGCTGTTCCGCATCGACCACCTGAGCACCCAGATGCGGCGTAACGCCGAGAACCTGATGTTGCTGAGCGGCGACCGGCCCACCCGGCACGGCGCCGCCCCCGTGGGCCTGCACGAGGCGGTGCGGGCCTCGGCCGGTGAGATCGAGGACTACACGCGTGTCCAGGCGCGCGCCCTGCCCCCGGTGGCCCTGCGCGGCGGCGCCGGCGCCGATCTGGTGCGGCTGTTGGCCGAACTGTTGGAGAACGCGACCTCCTTCTCCCCTCCCGACACCCCGGTGATCGTGGAGGGCGACGTCGACGAGCGTGGAAGGTACCGGATCCTGGTCCGCGACCAGGGGCTGGGCATGACCGGGGAGCGCGCGGAGGCGGCCAACACGCTGCTGGCCGACCCGCCCCGGTTCGATCTGGCCCGGGTGCGGGACGACTCCCAGCTGGGGTTGTACGTGGTGGCCGTGATCGCCGCCCGCCACGGCTTCCGGGTGCGGGTGGACTCGGCCCCCGGGAAGGGCACCGTGGCCATGGTGGAGATTCCCGCCGACACGGTGGTCGAACCCGCCCACACCACCGGGCCGATGCGGGTGGGCCACCTGGGGGCCGCGCCCGCTCCGCCCTCCGACCGCGACGTCGCCCCCGCCCCGGCCCCCGTCCGGGTCGAGGACGAGGTCCCCGAACCACAGGCCCTACCCCCCTTGGAGGAGGGGCCCGACACCCACATGGGTCTGCCCCGACGACGCCGCCGCGTCGTCGCCGACCCCCCGCCCGCCTCCGACACCGCTACCGTCCCCCGCCGATCCCTGGACCAGATCCGCACGATGATGGGCGCCTTCCAGACCGGTACCGAACGGGCCCGCGCCCTATCGGACCGCGAAGGCGCCGACCCCGTCGAACAGACACACGATCAACACGAGCAGAACACGGAGAGGTGATCTCGATGTCGGTGAACACCGCCGCGCAGAACCCGGACGCGGGTTCGGCGATCCGGAGACTGGACTGGCTGATGGGCGACCTGGTGGCCCGGGTCGCCGGTGCCCGCAACGCCCTGTTGTCGTCCGCGGACGGCCTGGTACTGTCCCGCTCCCCCGAACTGGACCGGGACGGCGCCGAACGCCTGGCCGCCATCGCGGCCGGGTTCGCCAGCCTGGCGCGAGGCGCGCGCTCGGAGCTGGGGGCAGAGGAGGTCCGCCAGAGCGTGGTGGAGATGGACAGCGCGTTCTTCTTCGTGCTCTCCGCCGGTCAGGGCACGCAGTTGGCGTTGATCACCGACGCCGACTGCGACATGGGACAGGCGGCGTTCGAGGTGAACCGTCTGGTGCGTCAGGTGGGGCCGCATCTGTCGGCGCTGCCACGCGGCCGCGTGGGCGAGGCGTGAACGTGTCCGCCTACGAGGAGGACGACCGGTCGGTGGAATCGAACCTGATCCGCCCCTATTCGCTCACCGGTGGGCGTACCCGCCCCTCGCGCGGCGATCTGACGGTGACCTCCCAGGTGGTGGCGGTCCCCTCGATGGGTTCGGCGGATCTGGACCCCGAGCTGGAGCTGATCCTGTCGGTGTGCGCGCGTCCGGTGTCGGTGGCCGAGGTGGCCTCGCGTGCCGGGCTCCCTCTGGGGGTGTTGCGGGTCCTGCTGTCGGACCTGCTGGACCAGGGGCGGGTGGTGGCGCACACCTCGCCCTGGGAGCACCGGCGACCGGACGCGGACACCCTGCGTTCGGTACTCGATGGAATCCGACGACTGTGAGGGGTGGACGATGGCAGGTCCCTGGACGGTGGTGGAGGGGGACCCGCCGGTTCCCGACACCTTGAAGATCGTGGTCGCCGGCGGGTTCGGGGCGGGCAAGACCACCCTGGTCTCGACGTTGAGCGAGGTCGAGTCGTTGCACACCGAGGAGATCATGACCTCGCGGAGTGTGGGCGTGGACGATCTGGCCGGGGTGGAGGACAAGACCACCACGACCGTGGCCCTGGACTTCGGGCGGATCACGTTGGACGCCTCGACCGTGGTGTACCTGTTCGGGACCCCGGGCCAGCGCAGGTTCTCCTACATGTGGGAGGAGCTCTCCCAGGGCGCTCTGGGCGCGATCGTGATCGCCGACACCCGACGGTTGGCGGACTCCTTCGATTCCATCGACTTCTTCGAGTCGCGTCGGTTGCCGTTCGTGGTGGCGGTGAACTGTTTCGACGGTCAGCGCACCCATCGCGCCGAGGACGTGCGTGTGGCGTTGGACCTGGCCGAGGAGGTGCCGTTGTCGTTGTGCGACGCCCGGGACCGGGAGTCGGTCAAGGGCGTGCTGGTGGAACTGGTGGAGTTGGTGCTGCGGCTGGAGCTAGCCGGCGCCCAGGGCCCGCTGTAGGCGGTCGAGCAGGTCGTCGACGGGTCCGAGGGTGAACAGGCCCGAGGCGGCCCCGGCGTGCTCGCCGCGGGCCGCCTCCAGCGCCGTGCGGGCACGCAGCAGTGTCGGCCGTTCCCCCAGGGTCAGGGCGGCGTGGGCGAGCAGTCCCCAGTGGGCCTCCATGAGCAGCCCCGGGGCGGGGTCGGGGGTCCGGTCCAGAACCGAGGAGGCCCGTTCCGGCTGTTCGGAGGCGAGCAGGAGCGGATGGACCCAGGGCAGGTGCGGCCCCCAGTCGTCGACCCTCCCCGCCTCTCTCCGCCAGGGAAGACCATGGCGCACACGCAGACACAGCAGGGCCAAGGGGGCCAGACCGCGTTCCAGGCCGGGCATGCCCGCCCCCTTGGTGCGTTCGGCGGCGGCCCGGTAGGCGCGGGCGACACGTTCGGGGTCCTGTCCGGTCAGATCCAGCCGCAGGGCCCGATACCAGTCGGTGAAGACCCCCACCAGCGGGCGTTCGTGCCGTCGGGCCAGCGCATCGGCCCGGTGGGCGTGATGGTCGGCCCCTTCGACGTCGGCGTGGGCGGCGTGGGTCTGGACGCCGATCAGGTGGCCCAGGATCTCGAAGGAGTCCAGGCCGTGGCGTTCGGACAGCTCCACCAGTTCCGTCCCGATCCGGCCGCGCCGCCGCGACAGCCCCGGACGGGAGAAGGTCTGCATCCAGCGGGCGTTGAGCGCGAAGACCGTCAGCGCCGGGTCGGCGAGGTCGCGGGCGATCCGTTCGGCCTCGGCGGCGGCCCTCGCCGGACGTTCACCACGGCTTCCCCGGGACTCCAGGGCCACGGTGGCCAGCAGACGCGCCCGCACGGTGGGGTGGACGGCCGAGCCCGCCTCGGCCAGGGCGTGTTCGGCGGCGCGGACCACCCGGGCGGCCTGCTCGGGATCGTCCGAACCGGTCCAGACGGCGGGCACGTCGTAGGCGCCGATGATCCGCGCGGTCAGGTCGACGTCACCGGAGGCCAGGGCGGCGTCGATGGTCTGGGAGCGTCGATCGCGGGCGGCGCGCAGCCCGTCGGCGCCGGTCAACGCCAGGGAACGCAGCAGCCCCACCGTCGATTCCAGACGTGCCCGCGTACCGGGCCCCTTCTCATAGGCGCGGGCCGTGCTGTGCCAGAGCCGGTCGACGCGTTCGTCCTCGACCGGCGCCGTCCCGGTGGAGGAGAGACGGGGGTCGTGGTGTTCGCTCTGTCGGAGGATGTCCTGCTCCAACCGGCCCAACGCCCGTCCCGGATCCAGGCCCAGCCGGTCGGCGAGCAGGGTACGGGCACGTCGTAGGACGGCCAGAGCCTCGGCCTGACGGTCGGCGCGGTACAGGGCCGAGGCCAACAGGTGCCAGGCCTCCTCCCGCCAGGGGTGATCGGTGACGTGGGCGTCCAGGTCGGCGATCACCCGGCCGGTGGCGCCCCGGGCCAGACGCAGCCGGGCCAACTCCTCCACCGCACCCGAACGCGACTCCTCCAGCCGGGCCCGTTCGGCGCGGGCCCAACCGGTGTGGGCGACGTCGGCGTAGGCGGGGCCGCGCCAGGCGTCCAGGGCCCGCTCCAGGGCGCCCTCGTCGGGCGGGCCCTGGACACCGGTGACGGTGCGTTCGAACACCAGGGCGTCGACCGCCTCCGGATCGGCGCGCAGGGCGTAGCCGGGGCCCTCGGTCACGAGCAGACGCGCGGGGGCACGAGGCGCCCGTTCGGGCTCCAGGGCGCGGCGCAGGGCCGCCACGAAGGTGCGTACCGCGCTCGCCGCCCCCGCAGGAGGGCCCTCCTCCTCCCACAGGTCCTCGATGAGCGTGTCCAAGGGGACCAGACGACCGTGGGCCACCAGAAGACGGGCCAGGACCGCGCGGTGGCGCGGCCCCTTCAACGGCAGGCTCCGCCCCCGCTCGTCCCAGGCCCGTAGCGGCCCAAGGACACCGAAGCGCACCGTCACGGGCTCCCCCTCTCCCTCCCCCGGTGGCGGACACGGTCACCGTACCGCTTGCTCATCGAACGCTCATCGACGCTCGACACACTGATCGCACACCCATTCGAACGACCAGAGGGGTTCCATCATGGACACCGTCATCCCCGGCACCACCACACGACGCGTGAGCGTCGCCGAGGGCGTGGAGCTGAACGTGGCCGTCGGCGGCCACGGACCCGCCCTCGTCCTGCTGCACGGCTTCCCCCAGACCCACCTGATGTGGCGCCACGTGGCCGCCGACCTGACCGCGGACCACACCGTGATCTGCCCCGACCTGCGCGGCTACGGGGACAGCGACGCCCCCGAGGCCACCGGACCCCACACCTACTCCAAGCGCACCATGGCCGCAGACGTCGTGGCCCTGGCACGCGCCCTGGGCCACGAGCGCTTCGCCCTGGTCGGACACGACCGGGGCGCGCTGGTGGCGATCCGCGCCGGCCTCGACCACCCCGAGACCATCACCCACCTGGGGATCCTGGACGTGCTGCCCGTCCCCCAGATGTGGGAGGCGCTGCGCGGCGTCCAAGGCGCGGTCGGCTTCCACCTGTACCTGATGGCCCAGGAACCGGACCTGCCCGAACGGATGATCCAGGCCGCGCCCGACACCTTCTTCGGCCACTTCCTGGACCTGTGGGGCCGCGACCCCGAGGCGATCCCGGCCCCCGTACGCCGGGCCTACCTGGACGCCTGCCGCCGCAACGTGCCCTCCATCGTCGCCGACTACCGGGCCTCGGCCGGCATCGACCTCGAACACGATCTGGCCGACCAGGAGGCCGGACACCGGCTGTCGATGCCGGTGACCGTCCTCCAACAGGACTGGGGCGCCGCCCTGGGCTACGACGCCACCGCCCTGTGGCGGCCCTGGGCCCGAGACCTGCGGCACGCCACCGTCGACAGCGGCCACTTCATGGCCGAGGAGGACCCGGCCCTGATCGTGAAGGAACTCCGGGACCTGCTGCGCCGCTGAACCCGGCCCGCCCCGACGGTCAGTCGTGGACCCGGCGCACCCCGCGCCGGTCCACCGGCACGATCATCGGGGTGGCCGTCTCCGGGTCCTCGATGACCCGCACCGGCAACCCGAACACCTTCTCCACCAGATCGGCGGTGACGATCGTGGCCGGCTCGCCCTCGGCCACGATCGTCCCGTCCTTCATCACGATCAGATGGGTGGCGTAACGGCAGGCGTGGTTGAGGTCGTGCAACACCGCCACCAGGGTGTGACCGCGCTCGGCGTGCAGATCGGCGCACAGATCGAGCATGTCCATCTGGTGGGCGATGTCCAGATAGGTGGTGGGCTCGTCCAACAACAGCAACGGCGTCTGCTGGGCCAACACCATCGCCAACCACACCCGCTGACGTTGACCGCCCGACAACTCGTCCACCGACCGGTCGGCCAACGCCGACACCCCCGTCGACTCCATCGCCTCGGCCACCACCGCCTCGTCCTGGGCCGACCACTGGCGCAGGAAACTCTGATGCGGGAAACGACCGCGCGCCACCAGATCGGCCACACCGATCCCGTCCGGGGCGATGGAGGTCTGCGGCAACAACCCCAACCGGCGCGCCACCTCCTTGGCCGGATAGGAACCGATGACCTGACCGTCCAACAGCACACTGCCCTCGGCCGGTTTGAGGGTGCGCGACAGGGCGCGCAACAGCGTCGACTTACCGCAGGCGTTGGGGCCCACGATCACGGTGAAGGAGTTGTCGGGGATGGTGACGGCCAGATCCCGGGAGATCACACGCTGGTCGTAGGCGAGTGTCAGGTCACGGCCGCTGAGACGGGCGTCTTGGGTCATCGTTCTCTTTCGGATGCGGATCGAAGGGGCGGGAACACCGGACGTCTCAGGCGCGTCCACCACGCCACTCGGTGTACAACAACCAGATGAGGTAGCCGCCGCCGATCACGGCGGTCACCACACCCACCGGCAACTGCGTGGGCGCCAGAGCGCGCAACGCCACCAGATCGGCCACCACCAGCAGAGTGGCGCCCATCAGCGCCGAACCCACCAGAGTGGTACCGCCGGTACGGGTGAGACGACGCGCCAACTGGGGCGCGGCCAGGGCCACGAAACCGATCGGACCGGCCACGGCGATGGCGGCCCCCGTCAGGGCGCTGGCCACGGCCAGCGCGATCACCTGCGTGGAACGGGTGGGCACGCCCAACCCGCGGGCGGTGTCCTCGCCCAACTCCATGAACCGCATCCGCCGACCCAACGCCAACAGGACCGGCGCCAACAACGCAACACCGATCCACACCGCGGCCGCCTCGCCCCAACCCCGGTTGTTGAGGCTGCCGATCATCCAGATCTGAGCGCCCAGGGCGTCGGTCAGATCGGCGCGGGTCATCATGTAGTCGCGCACCGACGCCAACATCGCCGAGACACCGATACCGACCAGCACCAACCGGTAGCCCTGGACCCCGTTGCGCATCGCCAACAGATAGACGACCGCGGCGGTCACCAACCCCCCGGCGATCGCCCCCAGAGAGACCACCACCCGGCTCGCGCCCACCACCAGGATGGCGAAGACCGCCCCGGTCGCCGCCCCCGAGGTGAACCCGATGATGTCGGGGCTGCCCAGGGCGTTACGCGACAGGCTCTGGAAGACGGCTCCGGCGATGCCCAGGGCCGCGCCCACACCGATCGCGGTCAACGCGCGGGGCAGGCGCACCCCTTGGACGAAGAACACGTCCAGACGTTCACCCTGACCGATCAGGGCGCCGGGCACCACCGGCAGGGGGATCTCGTAGTCGCCCACCGACACCGACACCACCAGGGTGACGAAGGTGACCGCGACCAGGGCCAGACAGACCACGAGGGTGCGCGGCCGCATCAGGAACGACAGCCGCCCCTTGGGGCTGCGCCAGGCCAGGGTGTCACGAGGCCGGAACGGCGCGGCCGTGTCGGGACGTGCGGAGGTCAGGGTCTCGTTCACAGCTGGGCCATCCTCTTCGTGCGGACCAGGGCGATGAACAGCGGCGCCCCGACCAGAGCGGTGATGATGCCGACCTCCAACTCCGCGCCCGGCAGGACCACGCGTCCGACCGTGTCGGCGGCGGTGAGCAGGACGGCCCCCAGGACGGCGGAGTAGGGCAGCAGCCAGCGTTGGTCGGGGCCGGTGATGATCCGGGCCACGTGCGGGATGATCAGCCCCACGAACCAGATCGGTCCGGCCGCGGCGGTGGCCGCCCCGCACAGCAGGATGACGGCCACGGCGGTGGCGGTCCTGATCAAGGGGATGCGGGCGCCCAGGGTGGCCGCCAGGTCGTCGCCCAGGGCGATCGTGTTGAGCGAGGGGCCCAGGGCCAGGGTGAGGACGATGCCCAGGACCAGGAAGGGCATCACCTGCCAGAACACGTCCAGGTCGCGTCCGGTCAACGAGCCCACCTGCCAGAAGCGGATGCGGTCGAAGACGAAGTCGTTGAGGACGATCACGCCGTGGACGAGCCCTTGCAGGACCGCGGCCATCGCCGTTCCGGCCAGGGCCAGACGGACCGGGGTGGCGGCGGAGCGGCCGCGCGAACCCAACGCGTAGACGGCCACGGCCGCCACCGCCGCGCCGATGAACGCGGGCCAGACCAGACCGGCCCCGCCCATGCCGAAGAGGAACACCGCGATGACCACGGCGGCGGCCGCCCCGGAGTTGACGCCCAGGATGCCGGGTTCGGCCAGCGGGTTGCGGGTGAGCGCCTGCATGAGGGCGCCGGCCAGCCCCAGGGCGGCACCGACGAAGATCCCGATGATGGTGCGGGGGACGCGCAGGGTGAGGATGACGTTGTGGTCGTAGCCGCCGTCGTGGGCGGTCAGGGCGGCCCAGACCTCGGCCACGGGGATCGGTTTGGCTCCCACGGTGATGCTCAGCAGAGCGCAGACGAGCAGGGCCCCCAGGGCGAGGAGCAGGCCCACGGGGCGTAGGGCACGTCTGGTTCGTGTGGGGCGTGTCGGTGTGGGAGCGCGCAGGACCACGGCTTTCCCGTTCGTTGTGCGAGGACGGTTATGGGTGGTGACGATGGGGGACGGATCATGCTTTTCGGCCATCTACCCGACGAACACCACCGAGCCAGGTTAGCCTTACCTACATCATGTTCGCACGGAAGGGTCCCGACACGATGCCCCACCCCCTCGGCCCGCTCCAGGCCGCCACCGTGTTCACCCTGGCGGGAGCACTCACCCTGACCGGCTGCGCCACCGACGGAACACCCACCGCCGCCCCCGAAGGCCCGACCCGCACCGTCCAGGCCGCCAACGGCACCGTGACCATCCCCACCGCGCCCGAACGCGTCGCCGTCCTATGGCGCCCCACCCTGGCCGCCGCCACCGCGCTGGGCCACGAACCCGTCGCCACCATGGCCTCACCCGGCTCCCCCGACCAGGGCCTGACCCCCTTCCTACCCGACCACATCGACGGCGCCGACCTACGACCCGTCACCTCCTCCCCCGCCGAGGACGACGTCGACATCGAGGCGCTCGCCACGAGCGACCCGGACCTGATCATCGGCGTGAGCACCCCGGTCGGCGCCCAGACCGCCCTCCTCGACCCCCTGGAGGTCATCGCCCCCACCGTCCTCCTGGAATGGGAGGGCACCGGCTCCTGGCGCCGACACCTGGAGGAGGTCGCCGAGATCCTGAACGCCGCCGACGCCGCCGACGAGACCGTCGAGGCCTACGACACCGCCCTCGAGCGGGCCCGCGCCGAACTCCGGGAGGCCGGGGTGGTCCCCGAGGAGACCGAGCTCTCCCTGATCCGCCTCCAGAGCGAGACCGAGATCCGCCTGGAGACCCCCGACTCCTTCGCCGGACAGGTCGTCGACGACCTCGGCTTCGCCCGCCCCGACGCACAACTGGAGGGCGAGGGCAACACCGACTTCGTCCCCCTGGGCTACGAACACCTCGAACGAGGCGACGGCGACGCTGTGTTCGTCCTGGTCGGCTCCGGCTTCCCGGACGCCCCCGACACCTTCTCCGACGGGGTCTGGTCCCACCTGGAGGCGGTCCGAGAGCGGAACCTGTACCGGGTCGACCAGGACGTGTGGGGCGCGGCCAATCACCACGCCGCGCTCCGTGTGATCCAGGACGTCACCGACGCCCTGACCGGCCGGACCGAACCGGCCGTATGAGCGGCCACGGCGCGGACCTCAGGCGAAGACGTCCCAGCCCATCCGGACCAGCAGCGCCAGCACCACCACCAACAGCACGGCGCGGATGAACCCCGCGCCCCGCCGCAGGGCCATGCGGGCGCCGATCTGCGCCCCCAGCGTGGTGCACACCGCCAGCCCCAGACCCAACAGCCAATCGACATGACCGCCGAACGCGAAGACCGTCAGCGCCCCGAGGTTGGTGCACACGTTCACGATCTTGGCCGAGGCCGAGGCCTGGAGGAAGTCCATGCCCAGCACCGCGGTGAAGGCGATGATGAGGAACACCCCGGTTCCGGGCCCCACCACGCCGTCGTAGAAGGAGATCGCCACCCCGGCCAGCGCCAGCGTCGCCAGGAGACGGTTGCGACTACGGGGACGCGGATCGGGAGAGGCCCCCATGGAGGGGCGCAGGACCACCATCAGGGCCACCCCGGCCAGGACGACCATGATGATGGGTTTGAGCACGTCGGCGGTGAGGGCGGTGGCCAGGGCGGCGCCCAGACCAGAGCCGAGCAGCGCCAGTCCGGCCGTGGGAAGGACCACGCTCCGGTCCACGCGCACCTTGCGCGCGTAGGCGATGGCGGCGGAGGCGGTGCCGAAGACGGCGCCGAGCTTGTTGGTGCCCAGCAGGGTGGCCAGGGGGGTCGTGGGGGCGGCGACCATCAGGGCGGGCAGCAGGAGCAGGCCCCCTCCCCCGACGACGGCGTCGACCCAACCGGCGGCGACGGCGGCCGTCAGCAGCAGGCCGAGGATCTCGGGGGCCATTACCGGAACGGTCCATCGATAGAGGGGATCATGGGCTCTTCTCCGAGGTGGGGAAAGGGACGCGAGCCAACGTATCGACCATCGAATGCCCGTTTTGTCAGGGGACCGGTATTTTGATCCCCTTACAAGAGCTTCACCTTGATATTGTAGATTCGTACCGATTCGAAAGAAGG
This sequence comes from Nocardiopsis sp. LDBS1602, assembly GCF_035818715.1. NCBI lineage: Bacteria > Bacillati > Actinomycetota > Actinomycetes > Streptosporangiales > Nocardiopsidaceae > Nocardiopsis > Nocardiopsis sp. LDBS1602. The sequence continues at coordinate 611,719 of NZ_JAYLVW010000001.1, forward strand.
CGGTGGCGCCCGGGGGCACGGGACACCACCGCGGTCTCGAAGGGGCTCAGAAGTCCGAGCCCGCGAACCACTCCCTCGCCCGGTCCAGAACCGGGGCCGGCACCTGGTGTCCCCCGGGATGCTCCTCCCGACGCACCGAGGCCCCTCTGCCCCGCAACTGCTCGGCCAGCAGCCTCCCCTGGTCCACCGTGGTGATCGGATCGGCCGTCCCATTGCCCAGGAACACCCGGGTCCCCGACAGATCGACCGGGTCGGGCTCACGACCCTGCAACGGGGCCCCGGCCGCGAGCAGCACCGCCCCCGCGACCAGCCCCGGGTGGAGCAGGAGCAGCCCCGCGCCCGTGTTGGCCCCGTTGGAGAAACCGCTCACCACGATCCGCTTCGGGTCCAGGTCATAGGCCCTGACGGCGGCCTCGACGAACCCGGCCAGCTCGGCGGTGCGCGCGATCAGGTCCTCGACGTCGAAGACGCCCTCACGCAGCCGACGGAACCAACGGTTCATCCCGTTCTCGTCGACCCTGCCGCGCGGCGAGAGCAGGGCCGCGCCGGGCGCCAGAGCCCGCCCCAAGGGCAACAGGTCGTACTCGTCGGCGCCCGTGCCGTGGAGCAGCAGCAGAGTCGGCGCGTCCGGACGGGTCGCCGGTTCGAAGACGTGGACGAAGTCCTCCACCGCGCTCATCCGCCCACCCGCACGTTCGGCAGGTTCGCGGCGATCCGCTCGTGGTCGGGCTCCAGCCACGGCGGCAGCTTGAGCGAACGCCCCAGATCCAGCAGCGGCTCGTCGTAGTCGAACCCGGGGCCGTCGGTGGCGATCTCCAACAGGACGCCGCCGGGCTCACGGAAGTAGATCGAGGTGAAGTAGGTACGGTCGCGGATCTCGGTGACCCCCACCCCGTCCTCGGCCAGGCTGCGGCGCCAGGCGTCCTGCACGGGGGTGTCGGGGGCCCTGTAGGCCACGTGGTGGACCGTACCGGCCGCGACCACGCCGCGTTCGGCCGAGGGGTCGCCGACCACGTCCACGATCGTGCCCACGCCCTGGCCGGACTCGTCGGTCCGAAAACGCATCCGGCCACCGCCCTCGCTCTCCAGACGGAAGCCCAGCGTGTCGCCGAGCATCGCGGCGGTGCCGTCCAGGTCCTGCTCGGTGAGGGTGACCGCGCGGATGCCGCGGATCGCGTGCTCGGCCGGGACCCCTCCCCCGTCCCAGGGGTCGGTGTCGTGGAAGTCGGCGGAGGCGGCCAGTTCGATGAGCAGACCGTCGGGGTCGCGCAGGGCGAGCACGTCCTCCTGACCTCGTTCGGCCGGGCGCGTGGTCGGCACGTTCAGCGACGCCAGGTGGTCGGCCCACCAGCCCAGGGAGCCCTCGGGCACGGAGAAGGTCGTGGTGGTCGCCTGACCGGCGCCGATCTTGCCCTTGGGCGCGTCGGGCCAGGGGAAGAAGGTCATGATCGTGCCGGGGTTGCCCGCGCGGTCGCCGTAGTAGAAGTGGTAGGTCTGCGGGGCGTCGAAGTTCACCGTGCGCTTGACCATGCGCATGCCCAGCGCGTTGAGGTAGAAGTCGGCGTTGGCCTGGGGATCGCTCGCGATCGCCGTCACGTGGTGGATCCCCGAGGGGCGCACATCCATGTCCTCGTCCTTTCCTCGCCGTGCGGGTCGACACCAATATGTTGAATCTTAAACTACTTCCTGGAAAAAATCTCCCTGGTCTCGGCCATGAAACGATCCCCCCTCCCCGAAGCGCTCACCTTCCCCACGTGAAAACCTCACCACGAGGCACCCCGTCTCGCCCCGTCCGCCACTCCGGGAGAAGACCATGACCAGCCCCGTCCCCGACGCCTACTACGTCCGCACCGGAGAGGGCCGATACCGCCCCACCGAGCACACCGGAGGCGCCTGGAACGAAGCCGAACAGCACTTCAGCCCCTTGGGCGGCCTGATCGCCCACGCCATCGAGACCCACGCCGACCGACGTAAGCTCCAGATCTCCCGGATCGGCTTCGACATCCTGGGCCGTCTCCCCCGTGAGGAGTGCGAGATCGAGGTGGAGGTCCTACGGCCGGGGCGCACCATCGAACTGGTCGAGGCCCGGGCCCGGATCGGGGACCGTACCGTCGTGCGGGCCAGGGCCTGGCTGCTGATCTCCGGGGACACCGAGGCCGTCGCCGGGAGCACCGCCGACCCCCTCCCCGATCCCGAGGGGCTCGAAACCGCCGACATCTCCTCGCTGTGGCCCGGCGGCTACATCTCCTCCATCGACGTGCGCCCGGTCGGGACCCCCGCGCCCGGGCGCGGCACGGCGTGGATCGGGACCGGGCTGGAGCTGGTCCAGGGCGAGAAGGTCGGCCCCGTCGCCTCCTACGTCGCGCTGGTGGACACCGCCAACGGCATCGCGGTCCGCGAGTCGCCCCGCGAGTGGATGTTCCCCAACGTGGACCTGACGGTGCACCTGTACCGACGCCCGGAGGGGCCCTGGGTGGGGCTGGACACCTCGGTGGCCTTCGGTCCGACCGGCCTGGGGCTGACCGCCTCGGTGCTGCACGACCGCCGGGGGGAGCTGGGGCGCGCCGAGCAGAGCCTCACCGTCCGCCCGCTCTAGCCACGAGACCCCCGAATCGTCACTCTCCGTAGAGGAAAGTGGCCGATCTCCACGGGCGGGCAACTACTCTCCGTGAGAAACGTGGACTCAGGGCTGGGCCGGGGTGGGCAGGCGACGCAGGCGCAGGGCCACGAGTCCGGCCAGGACCGTCAGCGTCAAGGCCAGGACCACGGTGCCGTTCCAGCCCACCGCGTCGTAGACCACCCCGCCCAGCCAGCCGAAGAGACCGGCGCCCAGGTAGTAGGCGAGCGTGTAGACCGCCGCCGCCTGGGCCCGCCCGGTGACGGCGTGGAAACCCACCCAGGCCGAGGCGGTGGCATGGGCGGAGAAGAAGGCGAAGGTCAACAGCAACAGGGCCAGGAACAGCAGCGGCAGCGAGGTCGTGAACAGCCCGCCGATCCCCACGAGCAGCAGCAGGGTGGCCAGGGTGAGCACCCGGTAGCGGCCCCAGCGCAGGGTGGCCGATCCGGCCACGGCCGACCCCACCATCCCGGCCGTGTAGGACAGGAACAACAACGAGGCCATCGCCTGGGACAGGCCGAAGGGCTCGTCCGTCAACCGGAAGCCGAGCACGTTGTACACGGCCATGAAGGCGCCCATCAGCAGCAGCGCCTGGGCGTACATGGGCAGCAGCCCACGGGTGGTGGCCGCCGCGCGCAGCCGCCGACCCAGGCTCAGGGGCCCGGGGTCGCCCGCGGCGCGAGGCGCGGGGGCGGTCCTCGACGAGCGGGGCAGGACCAGCACGAACACGGCCAGGGAGACCAGACCCAGCAGGGTGTTGGCGGCCACACCCCACTGCCAGCCGCCCAGGTCGGCGGCGAAACCGGCCAGGAGGCGCCCTCCCATACCGCCCAGGGGGTTGCCCGCGATGTAGAGGCCGGTGGCCTTGGGGGCGTCGGCGGGGTGGATCTCCTCGGCCAGGTAGGCGACGGCCGCGGCCGAGACCCCGCCCAGGGCGGCCCCTTGAAGGGTGCGCAGCAGCAGGAGCGTCCACAGTTCGGCGGAGAAGGGCGCCGCGAAGCCCAGCAGGGTGGCCAGGAGGAGGGAGATCGCGATGACGCGCGCGCGGCCGACCCGGTCGGCGATCCCGCTCCAGATCAGGGTGAACCCGGCCAGTCCGCCGGTGGCCAGGGAGACGGTGAGCGCGGCCTGCCCGGCGGAGGTGTCGAAGCCCTCGGCGATGGCGGGCAGGATCGGCTGGACCGCCCAGAGTTGGGCGAAGGTGGCCACCGCGGCGGCCACCAGGGCGATGACCGTGCGCCGGTAGGCGGCGGTCCCCGCGCGGGGGCGCGGGTCGTGGGTCTCGGAGGGCACGCTGGTCACGGTCATGTGTCAACGCTAGAAAGCGCCTTTTCATACGTCCAATGCATGGTTTCACGTTGTTGCATACTGAAATGTATGGATAGTCCTGATGTGGAGGCGCTGACCCGGGTGCTCGCGCCTCGCCTGCGGATGATCTCCGAGGTCGCCCGCACCGAGCACGTCACGCACGCGGCCGCCGCCCTGGACACGCCCCAACCCACGTTGAGCAGGGCTTTGGCCCGACTCCAGGACGAGTTGGGGATGGCCCTGGTCGAGCGCACCGGGCGCGGGATCCGGCTCACCCGGGCCGGACGCGTGCTCCTGCCCCACGTGGAGCGGGCCCTGGACGATCTGAGCCGGGGAGTGGCCGAACTCACCGGGACCGAGGAGGGGCGCGTCGCCCTCACCTTCCTACCGACGCTGGGGGTGGAGGTGGTCCCGACTCTTCTGGGCGGGTTCCGTTCGCTGTATCCGGGTGTGCGCTTCACCCTGACCCAGGAGGCCTGGGCCGAGTCCCTCCAGCGGTTGTCGGCCGGGGGCGCGGATCTGGCGTTGACCTCTCCCCTGCCCACGGGCCGGGGGTTGGCCTCGCAGGTCCTGCACACCCAGCATCTGCGTCTGGTGCTTCCCGAACACCACCCGCTGGCCCGTCGGGGGTCGCTCTCCCCGGCCTCGGTGGTGGACGAGTTCATCCTGCTCAAACCGGGGCGCGGGGTGCGGCATCTGACCGATCGCCTCAACGACCAGGTCGACTTCACCCCCAAGGTGGCCTTCGAGGCCGACGACATCGCCACCGCCCGCGGTCTGGTCGCGGCGGGGTTGGGGGTGTCGATCCTGCCCGCGCGCCCCAGGGGGCCGCTGAAGGGCACGGTGGAGGTGCCCATCGTCGGAGGGCCGGCCGAGCGTCCCGTCGGCGTGGTGTGGCATCGGGAGGGTTCCGGAGGCGGGTACGAGCCGCCGGCCGTGGCGCTCTTTCGCGATTACGTGTGCCGGGTGGGGCCTCGGGTCATCCCCGACCTGACCGGTTGAGCCCGGGGACGTGGAGGATCGCCTTCACGTCATTCCGACATGAAGATTTCTTCAATTCAACATATGGTGGTGGCCGAACCAGTCGCGTCCTACCGAGGTCCACCGTGCATCGACCCCTGTACCAGGCCAAGGCGGAGTTCTTCCGCATGCTCGGCCACCCCGTCCGCATCCGTGTCCTGGAGCTGCTCCAGGACGGCCCCAAGGCCGTCCGCGACCTCCTGGCCGACGTGGACGTGGAACCCTCCAACCTCTCCCAGCAACTGTCCGTCCTGCGCCGTTCGGGCATCGTCACCTCACGCCGGGAGGGCTCCACCGTCGTCTACGAACTGGCCGGCGCCGACGTCGCCGACCTGCTGCGCGCCGCCCGACGCATCCTCACCGAACTGAGCACCGGGCGTGAGGAGCTCCTCTCCGAACTGCGCGAGGACTGACATGACGACGACCTCCTCCACCCGAACGGGCCGGGGAGCGTGGGGGCGCGTGCGCGCGCTGCTACCGCGCGCCTCGGATCTGACCGCGATGCGCCGCTCCCCCGGCCGCGACCTCCTGGCCGGCGTCACCGTGGCGATCGTCGCGCTGCCGTTGGCGCTGGGCTTCGGTATCTCCTCCGGTCTGGGCGCCCAGGCCGGGCTGGTCACCGCGATCGTCGCCGGGTTCCTGGCGGCGGTGTTCGGCGGCTCCAACCTCCAGGTCTCGGGGCCCACCGGGGCGATGACGGTGGTGTTGGTGCCCATCGTCGCCCTGCACGGCCCCTCCGGCGTGCTCATGGTCGGCGTGATGGCGGGGCTGATCCTGATCGTCCTGGCCTGGGCCCGGGGCGGCCGGTACATGCGCTACGTGCCCGCTCCGGTGATCGAGGGCTTCACCCTGGGCATCGCCGCCGTCATCGCCCTGCAACAGGCGCCGTTCGTGTTGGGTCTGCCTCAGCCGGAGGGGCACGACGTGCTCGTGGGCGCGGTCTCCCTGGTCCGCGACTTCGCGGCGGCCCCGGATTGGACCCCGCCGCTGATCGCCCTGGGTGTGGCCGCCGTGATGCTGATCGGCGCCCGGATGTACCCGGCGGTGCCCTTCTCCCTGGTGGCGGTGGTCGCCGCCACCCTCCTGATCCAACTGTCCCCGCTGTCGGCCCCCACCATCGGGGCGTTGCCCGCGAGCCTGCCCGCCCCGTCGTCGTCCTTCCTGGATCCGGCGGCCCTGGGGCCGTTGATGGGGGCGGCGTTCGCGGTCGCCGCCCTGGCCGCGTTGGAGTCGTTGTTGTCGGCCACCGTCGCCGACGGGATGCGTTCGGACGAGCGCCACGACCCCGACCGTGAGCTGTTCGGTCAGGGTGTGGCCAACCTGGTCGCCCCGGTCTTCGGCGGGGTGCCCGCCACCGCCGCGATCGCGCGGACCGCGGTGAACGTGCGCTCGGGGGCCCGGAGCCGACTGGCCGCCATCACCCACGCCCTGGTGCTGGCCCTGGTGGTTCTGGTGGCCGCCCCCCTGGTGGGGCTGGTGCCCTTGGCCGCCCTGGGCGGGGTGCTACTGGCCACGGCCGTGCGCATGGTGGAGATCTCCTCGCTGCGCTCGATGATGCGTTTCACCCGTGGTGACGCGGCGGTCCTGGTGTTGACCGCGGTGGCGACCGTGGCCCTGGATCTGGTGATGGCGGTGTTGGCGGGGATGGCGGTCACCGCGGTCCTGGCGTTGCGGGCGGTCTCGCGTGACGCGCGTGTGGAGCGGGTCGAGTTGACCGAGGACCTTCCCGAGGGACATGAGGCTCGGGAGCCGGACCTGGTGGACGAGCGCGTCGTGGCCTATCGACTCGACGGTCCCCTGTTCTTCGCCGCCGCGCACCGGTTCCCGTTGGAGCCCGCCGAGGGCTCCGACGTGGCGGTGGTGATCCTGCGCATGTCGCGGGTGAGCGCGGTGGACGCCACCGGTGCCCGGGTGTTGGGCGAGGCGGTCGAGAGGCTCGGGCGGCGGGGCATCGTCGTGCTGATGTCGGGGATCCGGGAAGAGCACCGTCGCGCGTTGAACGCGCTGGAGGTGGTGGCCGGGCTCCAAGAACGGGGCCGGGTGTTCGAGAACACGTCCGAGGCGATCGGGTACGCCCGTGCGCTCCTGCGCGAGCGCGACGCCCTGGACGGGGTGGAGGGGACGGCGACGGTCTGACCCTCGTTGCGCGGAGAACACGGAGTGCGCAAGACCTCGGGCACGCTACGGTGGTGCGCGGTGTTCGGGGTCCGGGTCAGGACGGGACCCGGACTCCGAACACCACACGATGCCCCATACTCGTTCAGCGGTTGTCGAAATGTCAACATTCGAACATCCATGTGGTACCGAGACCCGGGAGACGCCTCACCCGTACCGGTGTACGACGTACACTTTTGCGTCGTGGCACACGATGACGGCAAGAACAGCGGAATGCGCAGAGTCCGCAGGCGAGGGTTGGCCCACGAGGCCGCCGACCACATCCGCGAATCCATCTTCGACGGACGGGCCGCCCCGGGTTCCGCGCTGCGCGAGGTCGAACTCGCCGCGTCCCTGGACGTGAGCCGCGGGTCGGTGCGTGAAGGGCTGGCGATCCTCGAACGCGAGGGGCTGGTCCGCAGCGAGTGGCATCGCGGCGCCCGCGTCATCGAACTCAGCCCGAGCGACGTCAACGAGGTCTACACGGTGCGCGCGGCCCTGGAACGCCTGGCCACCATCAGCGCCGCGGCCCGCATGAACGCCGCCCGGCTGGCCGATCTGGAATCCCTGGTGCAGGCCATGGGCCGGGCCCTGGAGGGCGACGCCGACGGCTCCACACTGCTCGCGTTGGACATGGCCTTCCACGACCGGATCTACGAGACCGCCGCCAACGGCCGACTCACCGACGCCTGGCACGGGGTGCGCTCTCAGGTCCGTCTCTTCCAGCTCATCCGGATAGAGCGTGATCAGGTCGACTACCGCGACCGGCTGGTCCCCGAACACCACGACCTGCTCCGGTTGATGAGCCGCGGCCCCAGCGAGGAGTTGGCCCGCGCCGCCGAGGAGCACGTGGACTCGGCCCGGCGCACCCTGGTCCACCTGCTGGAGCGGGACCCCGACCACCCGCGCTCCTGAGGGAGACCACGGAGACACCACGGGGGCGGGGGGGCCCACGGCGCCCCCCCCCCCCCCATAACCCACGGGGAAGCCCCCGCACACCCCACAGGTCAAACCAACCG